>JAPLSO010000006.1 GCA_026398595.1 Spirochaetota bacterium
ATGGCCACCGAGGCGTCGGGCAGATCGATGGCGAAGTTGGCCACCTTCGACACGACGAGGAGCTTGATCTCGCCGCGGCGGAACGCCCCGTAGAGGGCCTCCCTTTCGGCCTCGGGGGTCGCCCCGGTGATGAGGGGGGCTCCAAGCAGAGCGGCGTAGCGCTTCAATTGATTGATGTACTGGCCGATGACGAGGATGCCTTCCCCCGAATGGTGTTCGACCAGGGCCTTGGTGACTTCTTCTTTCCTGATATTCTCCGCGGCCGTTCGTATCTTCGTCCGGGGACCCGCGATGGCATAGGTCAGCCTTGTAGCCTCATCCATCGACACTCTGATCTCCTTGCACCAGGCTTCGGCGATAAACCCCTTGCGTTCCAGCTCTTTCCAGGGTACGTCGTAGCGCTTGGGCCCGATGAGACTGAAGACCTCGTCCTCCCTCCCGTCCTCACGCACGAGCGTCGCGGTGAGCCCGAGCCGCCTGACAGCCTGGAGTTCAGCCACAACCCTGAACACCGGGGCAGGGAGAAGATGAACTTCGTCACAGATAATGAGACCCCAGGGCTCCTTGCGCAGAAGCCGGAAGTGGGGAAAATCGGATACTTTATCCGGCCTCCAGGTGAGAATCTGGTAGGTGGCTATCGTGACGGGCTTCAACGATTTGACCGCGCCCGTGTACTCGCCGATGGCACTTCTGTCGATATCCGTCTTGTCGAGAAGTTCATCCCGCCACTGGTGGACGGCGGCAATATTCGTCGTTATGACGAGGGTCTTCCTGCCCACAGCCGCCATGGCGGCCATGCCCACGATGGTCTTGCCTGAACCGCAAGGCAGGACGATGACGCCGTAGCCGCTTCCCGGCCTGTTTCCGCCGATGAATGCCGTCACCGCCTCGGCCTGGTAGGGCCTTAAAGTCCATGCGCCTGATCCGCCGTCAAAGCGCAGGGCCAAGGGAAAAGCTTCGCCCTCGCTCAGGGAAGCCTCGTCTCGCAGAGGCCAGCCCCGCTTTAAGAGTTCGACCTTGACCGTACCCCTGTCCACCAATCTCAGCCAGAAACCTTTAGGCGCCGGGCTCAGCCATTTAGCGAGCCCCTTGTCCGTCCGTATCTGCCTCTCGAGGTCGGGATCGGTGCAGGAGAGAAGGAGGCGCGGAATACCCGATCTGTCCTTATCGGGGGCGTCGGCCAGCGAAAGCGCCCCGAACCGGGACATCGTGTCCGCCACGATGAATGGGATGTCGCGGGGGATATCGTAGCGCGAGTGCGCATCGATCAGGCTTAACACTTCTTTGGATTCCAACCCAGCCGAGGCCGCGTTCCAAAGCGAAAGCGGCGTGATCCTGTAGCTATGAAGATGCTCGGGACTGCGCTCGAGGATGGCGAAAGAGGCAAGAGCCTCCCTCGCCTCCTCGAAGTCAGGGCTGTGGACATCGAGAAGGACGGAGAGATCGCTCTGGACGATGAGGGCTTTGTCCATCCTGTTTTCTTTCATTCTATCCTTTTACCCGCTCGGAACCCTGGCGTCCGGGTAGGAGGAGTATCTGCAGGTCGCAGACATTCGTGCCCGTGGGACCAGTTTTCAGGAGTCCACCCAGCCTGTCGAAAAAATGGTATGAATCGTTCGCCGAGAGATATGCCCAGGGATTAAGGCCGAGTACCTTGGCTTTTTCCGCCAGAACCATGGACGCGAAGGCGCCGGCGGCATCCGTGGGACCGTCGTTGCCGTCCGTTCCCGCCGAAAGGAAGAAAAGTTCCCTATGCCCTGGGACTTCGGACCTCAGCCCAGCCAGAACCGCGAGGGCCATCTCCTGGTTCCGGCCGCCCAAGCCCGCACCCTTGATCGTGACGGTTGTCTCCCCACCCGCGAGGATGCAGGCGGGACGGCTCACAGGCCTTCCGTATCGGGCAATATCTGCCGCGATGGCCGGGAACAGCTTGGCCGCCTCCCGCGTCTCGCCTACGAGGCCAGATGTCAGCATGAGGCTCGTATAGCCTCGGTTTCGGGCTTCTTCCTCGGCGCCCTCGAGGGCGAGCATGTTGCTTCCCACGATCACCGTCCTCACGTTCCGGAAAACGGGCGAATCGGGTTTTGGCGTATCGGGTCGGGCGCCTGCCTCCCCCTCCTCGAACAGCCTCCTCACCGCCTCGGGCACGGCCTTCCATATTCCCCGGCCTGTCAGTACAGCCTTGGCCGACTCCCAGGTGGAATTGTCGGGCACGGTCGGCCCCGAGGCTATGGCGTCGAGGTCATCGCCCACAACGTCGGAGAGGACGAGGCGCGGAAAGCAGGGCTGAACCCCCGCCCGATACCAGAACGATGATCAGGCTATGCTCACCGGCGGCCTCCCAATCCCTCACCTTTTCGGCAATCGCGAGAATCTCCGCCCCCGCTTGAACCGATCTTGCATCGGGAAGCGGATGGCCGCCCTCGGCGAGTCTGATTCTCGAACAGGATACACCCGTTTTTGTCTTCGTCACTACGAAACCCAGGTCGATTCTGCCTTCCAGGATCCGCTCGAGCTCCGAGGCAAGCGCGGCCGAAGCCTTTCCCATGCCCACGGCGACGATATGCCGGTATTCCGCAAGTTCGTAGACAATTCTCCCTCCGGCGTGGCTGACCGTCAGGGATTCCCCTTGGAGCCTCAAAGCCCTGTCCATAAGAAGGGCAGGGTCGACCCGTCTCACCCCCGCGAGGAAAATCTCCCTTGCGTCATCATGCAGACTCATCTCTGCTCCTTGACTTTCCTCCGGCGGCGCTCTTCACCGCGAAGTCGAGATTCCGCGCGGCCTGGACGCTTTTCGAGATCTTTAGGGCCTTTTCGAAGAGTTTGGCCGCCTTCTCAGGCTGGCCAAGGACGTTCAGCTGGATCGTGCCAGCGTTGTTGAGGGCCTGCCAGTTCGTCTCATCCAGCTTTGCCGATTCAAGGTACCTGTCTATGGCATCCTCGCCGCGCCCCTGGGCTCTGAGAGCCTGGGCCTCCTTGAAAAGCTCTATCGATTGCCGCGTCCTCGCGAAAGCCTTCTCGTCCCCGCAGATAGCGAGCCTCTTCTCCATGAGAGGCCTCAAGGCCGATACGCTTCCCTCCGGACCCATCTCGGGCTCGGCTAGAGCCAGTGCATAGCGCTGCCGAGCCTCCTTGCGCCTGCCCGCCTCATAGGCAAGGTCGGCCAATCCCGCGTGCCTGAGAAAGGACTTGCCGTAGAGTTTTTCCTCGCGCAAGAGGTAGCGTTCGGCTCCCTCGGCGTCGCCTTTCGCTCGGAGGACGATGCCCAGGTTTCGGAGCACGCTTAAGTTGTCGGGCTCTTGAGCCTCGATCCTCCTAAACCAGCCTTCGGCTTTATCGTAGTTTCCGGACAGGTAAGCGTTCATACCGAAGCGTACGAAGGCCATGAAGAAGAGCTTGTTCATCCCCCTCACTTTCCCACGAAAGGGCCCGGAATGTACAGGGCGGAATGTCTTGGCCCGGCTTCAGCGCCCCGCTTCGCCCAGCCTCAAGGCTATAGGGAGATGGTCGGAGTAGCCGGCAGCCCCGTTCCAGCAGAAAGGCAGGCCATCCTCGTCCAGAAGTTCGGGATCATCAGCCGGTCTGAAGTCGAGGAACTCGAAGCCCTTTCCGTCCAGCAGGCTTTCGGATATTAGGAAACCGTCCAGGCGTTCCTTGTCCCCCCTGAATTGGTAGCTCCAGCCGCCGCTTTCCTCCCAGGGCGAAAAGAGGACGATCCCTCCCGCATCTGAGGAGACTGAGCCCTTCGAAGGGCTCACCCCCAGTACGCCCTTAAACCAGGCTTCGGGAGGCTCGGTATCCGAGGATGCCACGGCACCGGGCGGAGGCATGAAGGCAGTAGGGTAGACCCCCCCAACCCTTTCAAACTCGTCCGGCGACTCGTTGAAATCACCGCAGACGAGGACGAGCCGCTTTGGATCCTCCTTCAGGATCTCCCCCAGCCGCGAGGCGACAAGGATGGATGCCGATCGCCTCGCCCCCTCAGTCTCCCTTGCTCCTTCCAGCCTGGACTTCCAGTGGCAGAGGAAGATCGTGAGGATTTCCTGAGTCTCCGATTTCCCAGCTCCCAATTCGAAGCTCGCCTCAAGGATGTCTCTCCCGCTTTCATCGGAACCAGCGAAGGCATGGGCCCGCGCCGAGACGATGGGCAGGCGCGACAGGATACCGCAGTGGATGGGCGAAGAGGGCGGTCCGCCCACAAAAGCCCAGGTATATGCTCCCTCCCGCAAAGGCCCTACGGCCAGGTCGGCGAGAACCTTGGCATTTTCGATCTCGGTGAGGCAGAGGATATCAGGGCCTTTTGCGTTATCGGGATAGAATGATTCGACAGCGTAGGCCGTCAGTTCGAGACGTTTGGCGTAGAGTGTCGAGTTCCAAGTCGACGAGCCGGGGCGAAATTCAGGGTATTCCGTTCCGCCATTTACATCATCGAAAAGATTATGGGCGTTATACGCGACGATGATCAGATCTTCCCTGGGCTTTTCGCTCCAGGGCAGGGAACAGGTCGAGCCGCAGGACAGGGCTGCCGCCGCGGCGAGAACGACCTTAAGGCTTATCCTCGATTCCATTTTCCCCCGACACGTTCCGTATAGTGGACGCGCCGGAGGATTCCCGACGCTTCAAACCAGCGGGGGAAGTTCCTCTCTCGTCTTCACTGTCTTGCTGATGAGGCCGTAAGCCAAGGCTTCGTCCGAGTTCATCCAATAATCGCGATCCGTGTCGTGAGAAACCCTTTCGAGGCTCTGGCCCGTGGCCTCCGCGACGATGGCGTTCAGTCTCGCCTTGGTCTTCTCGAGCTCTCGGGCGTGGATCTCAATGTCGGTCGCCACGCCCTGTATACCCGAAAGGGGCTGGTGGATGAGATAGGAGGAATTCGGCAGGCTGAATCGCCTCTCCTTGGGTACGGACAGGAGGATGAGGGCGGCGGCGGAAGCGATGAGCCCCATGCCTACGATCCGGACAGGAACCTTGACGAAGCGGATCATGTCGAAAATCGAAAAACCGGCGTACACATCTCCCCCCGGCGAATCGATGAGTATGGTGATGGGCTCCTCAGAGGTACTCTCGAGAAGAAGAAGCTGGCGGATGACCTTCTCGGAAAGGTCCTTGTCGACTTCGCCCGTGAGAAGTATGGTACGGGTTTTAAGGAAGCGTTCAGAGAGCATGTCCTCGGGTTTCTGGACTGGCTTCTTCTGCTCGCTCTCGGGTTCTTCATCGGCCCTGACGACCCTTAAATCGTTCATGATTGTCTCCACTGTTGAACTATTCTGTTCAGATAAGATACTCCTGAGGGGCGGATCGAGACAACAGCCTTGAGGCGGGATATGGCGCAGCCTTGCCCCGCCTCTCGTTGTATAGTAGTTTCTTAATATGTTAAACACGGGACCGAATATAAGAAAGGCAATGACCATCGTGCTGATCGCGGCACTGAATCTCGCGGCAGCCCTGCCCGCCTTCCCTGCCGCGTTGAAACCTTGGTACACCCCAAAGCTGGAAGCCCTCGGTTTCCAGGTCTTCGATCCCCCTGCCGAGCCCAAGGATTTCAGGGTCATGACCCTCACCGGAACGTCGAAATTACGATCCTCGTCCAAAGGCAAGATCGTTCTGCTCAACTTCTGGGCGACCTGGTGCCCGCCCTGCAAGGCGGAGATCCCCAGCATTGAAGTCCTGTTCCAGTCCATGAAGGATCTGCCCTTCGAAGTCTTCGCCGTCGATCTCGGCGAGGCCCCGCTTGCGGTCAAGACCTTCGTGGATGAGAACAAGGTAGGTTACCCCGTCTACCTCGATCCGACGAACAGTCTGGCCCGAGCCTATGCCTCCCAAGGCATCCCGACGACCTATATTCTGGATAAATCGGGGAAATTCATAGCCTCCATGGTGGGCTCGTATACTTATTCCAAGCCCGAATTCCTGAGCCTACTCAAGGAGATGGCGGCCAAATGACGGCTCCAGGACTCTTCAGCGCTGCACTGGCTGGTTTTCTCTCCTTTATTTCGCCCTGCGTCCTTCCCCTCGTGCCCGCCTACCTCTCCTTCATCTCGGGGTCGACCGCAGCCGAGCTGTCTGCCGGAGGATCGAAGAAAAAGGTCTTCACCGCGAGCCTCGCTTTTACCGCTGGGTTCACCGCGGCCTTCACTCTTCTCGGGATAGTCTTCTCTGGAGCGGCCAGACTCGCAGGTGAAGCCTTGGTGTGGATCGGAGCCGCCGGAGGCATCGTTGTCGTGCTCCTCGGACTGAATCTCGTCTTCGATTTTCTCAAGTTTCTGGACAGGGACAACAGACTCATCGCGAAGTTCACGGGGAAAAAGACCACCAATCCCGGCGGGGCCTTTCTCCTCGGCCTCGCCTTCGCCGCGGGCTGGTCGCCCTGCATCGGGCCCATCCTCGCCTCCATCCTGCTCTACGCGGGCAAGGAGGAAAATGTTTTCCACGCGGCGCTTCTCCTTCTCGCCTATTCCTTCGGTTTCGCCCTGCCTTTTCTCGCGGCAGGGCATTTCTTCGATCGGCTCAAGCCGCTCCTCGCCTTTTTCGCGAGGCATGGTAAAATGGTACGGATCGTTTCGGGAATCGTCCTTATCGTCCTGGGAGGAGCCATGGCCGCGGGAAGCCTTGGATCGGTATCGGCCTTGGCCTATCGTCTTGGTTACGGGCTGAGGTCATTCACGCATACCAATAGAAGCCTGACACACTTTCTGGGAGCCCTGTTCTGGATCGCCAGCGGGGCCTTCGCGGCCGCGTCCGCCCTCCCCCCCCGGCGGAGGCGTCTTTCCGTCCCCCGGCTCATCTTCATCGCTGTCTGCGCGGGCGCGGCCGTTCTCGAAATAGCCGGTGTCTTCTCGACCCTGGGAATCATCGCGTCCTGGCTCGGCTTCACCGGTATCTGAAGAAACCTACACTGTCCCCACCCTGAAAGATCTCTTGAAATAGCTTCGCCTGAAACGCTCGAGCCAGACCACGGCTATCGCGAGAATCAGTCTTGGAACGGTAATCCAAAAGATGGGGACCGAGATGGCGGCGTAGAGAAATGTATCCTCCAGAAGGGAGTGGCAGATCCCAGCGTGGTGGTTGAATAGGTCTCCATCCTGCTTTTTCAGCTTCCCCGTTTCATACTCGGACTTGATGATTCCCGCCCCGTAGGCGTATCCGACAATATTGATGACAATCCAAAGGAAGCTCGTGTCCGCGGGAAGCCCGAAAATCTTCATGAAGGGGGCAAGGAACCTCGAAAGGAAATCCATGATCCTGAATTCCTCGAAGAGACTCTGGGTTTCCATTATTACGAGGACGAAGAAGATGATCTTTCCCACAAGCTTGAGGGTAGACAGGGCCCAGCTTCCCAGCATGGGCAGAAAGGCGATCTTCTGGGCGGCCATCCCCGAGGAAAACACGATCCCGGCCAGCCTCGCCGGCAGGATGAGGTTAAAGACGAAGGCGATGAAGATGGCGGTGAGTATCCTCAGGAGGGTCATCTTGAGCGCCGATGATCCAAGCGATTTCATTACCGTCGTCTCGACGATGAGGTTGTGGGCCGTGAGGCTCATGATGGCGAGTATGGTCGCGTGCTTGAGAGTGAGGCTCAAGGTCCCCATGACGGCTATGGCCGAATAGATGTTGAGCAGCGCCCCCGAGATGAAAACGAGGGCTGCCTCCCCGGGAAGGCCGATGAGGCGCATGAGGGGAGCCAGAAAGGCAGCTATGTAGCCGAGCAAGCCGCTCCATCCCAGAAGGGCAACGGCAAGACTCGTCGGCACCATGATTTTGAGGAGGAAAAGCACGGTTGAGACAGCTTTTTTCACGCCCGTCCCCAGAGCGTTCAGTATTCGTGCCTTGATTGATGTTTCCGTAACTTCCCTCTCGCCCTGTCGGGCCTGTTATTTTACCACAGAAGCCATATCAGTAGAACAAGGCATAGGATTCAGACCCTCCAGCCGCTCAAGGCCGCTGCGAGGGAGGCGAATGCCTTGTCCTCGCCCAGAGTCTTTAGGCCTGGCTTGACCTTGTAAAGCCAGTTTCTTGCGTTCGATGTCCCGGGCACGTTGATCCTCTCGTCGGCAGGATCCAGTTCCCTGTAGACGGCGCTCGCCGCGAGGATGTCCTGAAGGGGATAGACGACGAAGCGCGACCGCGTCGTCGCGAAAGCCGCGAGAAGGGCAAAGGCCGAAAAAGGATCCAATTCAGCGGGGGGCTCTTCGGGAAGCTTTGATGGCTCCCCTGACGAATGCCCAAACAGCCTTCCTGTCGGCCTCCTCAGCCCACCATTGTCTCAGCGACGTCGAGTCGTGAACCGAAGTGCAGGCTACGGAGTTCTCCGGATATTCCGCGAGCGGCACATAGGGATTGCCTTCCTTGTCCCATTCCCTGTGCCAGCGCAGCACTCTCAGACCTGGTATGCCTAGTTCGCCCAGGACGGCGGGGACGCAGGGCGGCACGGCGCCTAAGTCCTCGGCGCAGGGCTTCATGTCCACACAGCCTGAAAGGACAGAGAGTATATGCCTCCCCGACTTTTCCCAGAGCGCCAGGGACTCCGCCTTCCGCCTCGCTATAAGGGCGGCGAGAGCCGTCCTCTCCTGATTGGAGAGGGAGGTCCAGGCTTGGGTGGACTCGTATTCCCAGCTGGGAATGTATTTGCCCGGAGTGGTCTCGAGGAGGGTTCTGTTTCTCCACCAGACGAGGAGCGCCTCCTCACAGGCCTGAATCCCTTCCCAGGGAGACCTCGCCGGGAATGACTCGGCCACGGCCTGTTCCACGGCCTTGACTATATCAGCGCCGCCATGGACCCAGGGCACGAAGAGAAAGAGATCCTCATTGCCAATCCTTTCGAAGAGCCGGGCCGCAAGAGGGCCGCGGGCAGCGTCGGGAAGACGATCGAGAGCCCCTTCGATAACCCATCCGGGCAGATGAGGCTTGGACAGCCAGTGGATCCTCAAGGCATCGAAGCCGAGTGAATTAAGTTCGGGATATGATATCGTGTACTCGGGTTCGAACCTGCCCAGAAAACCGTCGCGCTCCTGTTTCCCTATTGCCCAGATCCTGAAGAATCCCAGGACATGGTCTATGCGGTACAGGCTGTAATAGGCATCGGCGGTGGCAAGCCTCTCTTTCCAGAAGGAAAAATCATCTCTCTCGATGGCGTCCCAGCGATAAAGGGGAAAGCCCCAATTCTGGCCTAATCGCGAGTACATATCGGGAGGGGCTCCTGCCGAAAGCCCCGTGTCGAAGAAGGCCCGTTTGTGCCAGACGTCGACGGAATCGGCGTTCATGAGGATGGGGATGTCGCCCATGATGTCAATGCCCAGCCTCCTGGCATCCTGGCAGGCTTCTGAAAACTGCTGCGAAGCCCTCATCTGGATCCAGCCCCAGAATCGCGTCGCGTCGATAAAATCACCGGAATTCCAGAGCCTGTCGATGTCGGCATCCTTCGGTTCCCGCAGATCCTTCCACTCCCACCAGGGGAGGCCCGCATTTCTCCGCTTGAGTTCCACGAAGCAGGCGTAGGGCTTCACCCAGGGCTGGGAATCGGCCCAGTCCTCGATTTCGCGCAGAAAGGAGGCCCCGCCCTCGGCTCTGGCCATGGTCCAGATCCTGGACAGGATCTTCAGCTTCCGTGACAGGATCGCCTGGTAGCTGACCCTGGAACTGGGGCCCAATTCAGCCGAAAGGACAGCGATGACTCCCAAGGTCGAGGCCTCGGCCGCCGAGCCTTTCGCCTCGGGCAGATCGCCCAATCTCAAGTAGATGGGATTGAGGGCGAAAGCCGAAAGGGCGCTGTACGGGGAAGTCTGCGAGCCTGTGTCATTGACGGGGAGGAGCTGGATGAGATCCATCTTCCAGAGTCTGGCCAATCCAGCCAAGGCGGCGATGTCGGGGAATTCCCCGCAGGGGCCTTGCTCCGTCCTCAGGGAGAGGAGGGGAACGGCGAAACCCAGGGATTTCGAGCTTGTATTGAGTGGTTTCATCGGGGTCTCCAAAGTTCAATGATCGCCGCCTTGAGCGACGACGTCTTTATCCAAGCCTGACTGCGATCCCTTCCGGCCCCGGCCTTTTCTTCTTCGGCCTCGCCGTAGGGGCCCTCGGCTGGCCCGAGAATAACCGAGAGGCCCAGAGAGCGGGCCGCCCTCGCCCTCTTCCCCATCTGCCGCACCGGCCTCAGCTCGCCCGCTAGGGAGAGTTCGCCGGCGAGGGCGGCCCTAGCGGGCAGGGCCTGTCCCGTCCGGGCCGAATAGAGGGCGGCCGCCAGGGCCAGGTCGATGCCCGGCTCGGTGAGCCTCACCCCACCCGCCACATTCACATAGAGATCCTGGTCTGAGAGCCGCAGGCTCGTCTGCTTTTCGATGACGGCGGCGACCCTGGCTACCCTGGACGCGTCGATCCTATCGGAGTAGACCCTCGTGAACCCTGCTTTGGCGGGGACGGTCAGGGCTTGGATCTCGACGAGAAGGACCCTCGAGCCCTCATGGACGATGGCCACGGCCACGCCGGACGGGACCTCGCCTTCCCTCCTGACGAGGAGGACGCCCGAAGGATCGGTGATCTCGGAGAGCCCTGTCTGTCCCATTCTGTAAAGGCCGAGTTCATCGGTCGAACCGAACCGATTTTTCGAAGCCCTCATGGCGCGAAGGTCGCCCTCAGCCTGTTCGAATGCCAGTACAGCGTCCACGATATGCTCTGCTGCCTTAGGCCCGGCTATAAGGCCTTCCTTGGTCACGTGGGCGACGAAGACGATGATCGCGTCGTGTGTCTTGGCCCACTCGGTCATCTCCTGGGTACAGTACTTGATCTGGTTGGCCGTCCCCGGTACCGCGCCGGCCTCGGGTGTGTAGACGGTCTGTATCGAATCGATGACGATGAAGACGGGCCGGACTGATTCGAAGACCGACATGATTCTGTCGAGATCCGAGGAACAGAGGACCTCGAGGTTGGGCTTGAGCGCGTCGAGCCGGTCGGCTCTCATTCGGATCTGCGCGGGCGATTCCTCGCCCGATACGTAGAGCACCCTGCCCTTCGTTTCGATCTTTGCGCAAATCTGGAGAAGAAAAGTGCTCTTTCCGATGCCGGGTTCCCCGCCGAGGAGGACGGCCGATCCCCGCATAAAGCCCCCGCCCAGGACCCTGTCGAACTCAGCGCTCCCCGAGGAGGTCCGCGTCCCCGACGCGGGATCGATCGAAAGTATGGGAAGGGAGTAGGACTCACCTTTGATCTCCGCCTTAAAGGAGCCTGCAGGCGCGTTCTGCTCCTTAAACGTATTCCAGAACCCGCACTCGGGGCATCTGCCCAGCCATTTAGGTTCGGTGTGTCCGCAGTTCGCACAGCGGTACTGGGTACCTTGTTTTCTCATACAGTCTTATCGTATCGGTTCGGGGCCTTTGCTTCAAGCTTGCGGGCGGCGAGAGGGAAAAAGCCTTGGCTCAGATCGTCGACTTCACGCCGTTCTCGAGCGCTAGGCCGTTTATAGCTCCGTTGCCCGAGAAAACAGCTTTGAGCTTGCCGCCACTTGCCGAGAAAATCACCGTTAAAGAATACCTTGTATGTATATCGTTATTATTGCAGTATGTCCCAGTAAACGTCTTGTCGCATGCGGTCTCGTCGCCTATATGATAAGGATCCCCGCTGTTCCAACCTAGATCGGGCAAGGCTGCGCTTTCCATTTCCATGACCGATAGTTGGACGGTACCCAATGAGTTGCCGTTGGATGTGACGCTCGGGAAGTCCCATTCGTCGAGGTAATCCGAGTATTTGAACGTTGGTAAAAGGGGCGCAGCTCGATAGAGAAAATATTTGAAGAGCTGCGGCGGCCAACGCGGCGAAAGTCATGCTTTTTTTAATACAATACTCCTTCGCTGTGTGTATTCCTCTATCGACGCCTTTTTACCGGAACCCCGATGCAGCTAGATCGACTAAAAGTGAACAAATCGCAAATTTCGAGATCATTTTGCACTATTGTCTTTTTACCAAAATGCGATATGATGAGTTGTAGGAGGAACCAAGGTGGACAAAAAAACAATCGCATCCTTAAAAAAGTTAACGAAGAATGGACGCGAACTGATCGAGATTCTCTCGAGGTACTTGGGCATCCTGGAAGAGGCTGTTCTGGTCGAGGTCCCCGAAACACCTGCTAAAAAGCCCGCGGCAGCCAAGAAGCCCGCGGCTCCTAAAGTCGTGCTTAAAAAGGCCGAGGCTAAAGTAACTGCCGCTCAGAAACCCGCAGTCGTGAAAAAGGCGCCCGCCGCCAAGAAGTCCGCGGCGCCCAAAGCCGCGTCTAAAAAGGCTGAGGCCAAGGCACCTGCCGCTCAGAAACCCGCAGTCGTGAAAAAGGTTCCCGGCGCCAAGAAACCCGTGGAGCCCGCGGCCGCGAAAAAATCTGCCGTCCAGGCAATGCCCGTGAGCAAACCTGCGGTCACGCCTGAGATCAAGGCAGAAAAACCGCCCAAACGAGGCCGTCCAGTAAAGGTTAAAAAGTAGCCTGCTCTCCGCGATCGTCCAACGTCTCAAGCTAAGGTGATCGCGGAGAGTCTCTCTGGCCTTCCCATTGCGCCTCCTTAAGCCGGGATGTATGGTATTGTTATGTCAATGCTCATTGTTTGCCTGAAACCCCGCGAGGAAATTCGGATTCGCAGGGGTCATCCCTGGGTTTATGACAACGAAATCGCCTCCGTCTCAGGCCGGATCGAACCCGGCTCGGCAGCGAAGGTGGTCGATTCCAGGGGTAAGCTTCTGGGATATGGCTTTTTCAATCCCACTTCGAAGATCCGGGTCAGGATTTTCTCAAAGTCGAAGCCCGAGGCGGACGAGGCTTTTTTCGAGGAAGCCTTCCGTTCAGCCCTCGCCTTCCGAACCCGATTTTTCGACCCTGCGAAACAGAGCTTGAGGCTAGTATTCGGGGAAGCAGATTCTATTCCTGGTCTCGTCGTCGACCGTTTTGTGGGAAAGGCCGAAACTGGTTCGGGAGCCTGGCTTTCGACCCAGTTTTTAAGCCTCGGCGTCGAGGTCAGAAAAGCCGAAATCGTCGAAGCACTCGGACGCGTCTTCTCACCCGACGGGATCATCGAACGCTCGGACGCGCCGGTTCGGGCCCTGGAGGGCCTCGAACCGGCCTTGGGAACACTCGCCGGGACAGTCCCCTCTTCCATTCTCATGGAAGAGAGCGGTGCATTTTTTTCAGTCGACCTCTCGGCCGGTCAAAAGACAGGCTGGTTCCTGGACCAGAGAGCCAATAGAGCGGCCGCGGCACGATACGCGCCAGGCGCGCGCGTGCTTGATGCTTTTTGCAACCAAGGAGGCTTTGGGATTCTCTGCGGAAAAGCCGGCGCGAAATCCGTCATCGCCGTCGATTCATCGGCCGACGCCTTGACGGCGGCGCGCAGGAACGCCGATATCAACGGACTGAATCCGATACTCTCGACTGTCGAGGCCAATACCTTCGACTATCTGCGTTCCCTCGAACGGGCGGAAGCAGCATTCGATATGGTGATCCTCGATCCTCCAGCTTTCGCCAAGAGCAGGGCAGCCGTCGAACCCGCCCACCGCGGCTACAGGGAAATCAACCTGCGAGCTATGCATCTCATTCCGAAGGGGGGGATCCTTGTCACCTGCTCCTGTTCACACTGGTTCGACGATGAGCGCTTCGACGCCGTGCTTGCCGAAGCGGCTTCTGATTGCGGCAGACGATTCAGGACGATCGAGGAGAGGACGCAGGACCTCGATCATCCTATCGTATCGGGCTATGACGAATCGCGATATCTGAAGTGCAGGATTCTGGAGATGCTCTGATCGAAGCCTTCTGCTCGCTTTTTTATAGGATAACGGTCTTGGTTATCTCTTCCAGATACACACTGAAGAGGCGGGACAGCTCGGCTGACTCGGTGTAGGTGGTACCGGCTGCCTTGTTGAAAAGGGCGATGAAGGCCTTCATCTCTTCGGGGCTGTGTGAATAGAGCGCTGAGGAGAAGGCCGCCCGGTAGAGACCCTTTTCGGCCAATTCTATGGTGGAAAGCTTACCAAATTCACGCTTCGCCTTTCCGTCGACGACGGCCTGAGCCCCTTCGAAGCCGATTGTGAAAATAAAGTCTTCCCTGGAGATCATGGTCTTCCTCCGAGCAATAAAAATGGGGACCTTCGGGTCCCCGTAAATATACCGATTTCCCCTGGTTTAGTCAGCGGGGGAGAAAGAATCCTTGCTGGCGCCGCACATCGGGCATACCCAGTCCTCGGGCAGCTTCTCGAAGGGAGTCCCGGCTGGGATCTTCCCATCGGCGTCGCCGTCGGCAGGATCGTAAATGTAGCCACACACTTCGCACACGTACTTCTTCATGGCATTCTCCTTATTCGGATGATGTCGCGGTTCAGGCCTTCCAGAGGCCGTGGAGGTTGCAGTATTCGCGGGCAGTGACCGACCGGGCCGTCACGGGGAAGAAGGCCTTGGGCGCGTCCCCTGGCTTGAGCGTCGCCCTGTAGACAATGCCGTCGGCGATAAGTTCTATCCACTGGATGTAGTGTTTTTCCTCCATGGGATGGGCCACCGCGCCGACCGTTACCCACCAGCCTTCCTCGGTCATGCTGAGAACAGGTACATGTTTTTCCTTCGAGGCATCGACCGAATTCTCAACGAGGAGATTCATGGGCTGGCCGCAGCAGACCAGCTGACCTCCTCCGGCGAAGAGCACCTCGATCATGTTGCCGCAGACTCCGCACTTGTATACCTGGTTCTTCTCTATCATAAATCGCCTCCCTGTCTCGGTTCCTTACCAGTTCTCGCCGAGCACTTCGAAATATGCCTGCGGATGGGCGCAAGCCGGGCAGGCCTTGGGCGCATCGGTTCCTTCATACAGGAAACCGCAGTTGATGCACCTCCAGACCACGGGTTTATCCTTCTTGAATACTTTTCCAGCATCGATGTTGGCGGCAAAGGCCTCGTAGCGCCTGGCGTGCTGCTTCTCGGCCACAGCTATAGACGCGAAGACCATCGCTATCGCATCGTAGCCTTCCTCCTTGGCGATCTTGGCGAAGGAGGGATACATTTCCTTCCACTCGTAATTCTCTCCGCTGGCGGCTTCCTGGAGGTTCTGTCTCGTCGTTCCGATGATGCCTGAGGGGAAGCTCCCGGTGATTGTCGTCGTCCCGCCTTCCATGAACTTGAAGAGGCGCTTGGCATGCTCCTTTTCCTGGTTGGCAGTCTCGTCGAATACCAGGGCTATCTGGATAAAGGCCTCTTCCTTGGCTTTGGATGAAAAATACGTGTACTTGTTCCTCGCCTGCGATTCTCCGGCGAAGGCCGCCATCAAATTGACTTCGGTCTTGGAACCTTTAACGCTTTTCATGATTCCCTCCCACATCTGCACTTTCTTCAGGTTATATCCAGCCCATTGAACAGTATTAGTATATGGTACTTGCCTTGGGTTGGGAATATGCCAGAAAGAAAATCTAATTTTTAGGAATTTCAGAATCGCGGGAACGATCTGGGAGCGTCTATCGGGTAGAGAGGAGCGATGGACAAGGAATACGTGCTGGAGAGGACGCAGGGATCGAGGAAGGGAAAGCGGTACCCCGATTACCGCGAAAGGATGCTGAGGGACGGATCCAAGTCGCTGGCCGACAGGGAACTTCTGGCCGCTCTTCTTGGTTCAGGCTGCCATGGCAGGTCGATAGATGTCCTCGCGAGGGATGTCCTCGCCGTCATCGACAAAGGGAAGCCCGACTTGGAGCTCGATGTCTTCAGGGAACTCGATGGAATGGGAACAGCCAAAGCCTGCTCTGTAGCCGCGGCCCTCGAACTCGGGAGGCGTTTCTTCGCGATGAAAGAGAAGAGGATTGTCATGCCGAGGGATCTCTTCCCCCTCATCAACCACTATGCCGACCGCCGACAGGAGCACTTTCTCTGTGTTTCATTGAATGGGGCCCACGAGATCATCTGCGTCAGACAAGTTTCCTCGGGCCTCGTCAACAAGACGGTCGTGCATCCCCGCGAAGTCTTCGCCGATCCATTGACGGACAGAGCCTGCGCCATTATCGTCGCCCACAATCATCCTTCAGGCAACATCGAACCCTCGAAGGAGGACATCGACATCACTAAGAGGCTGAGGGACGTGGGAGAGATCCTGGGCGTTCCTCTTCTGGATCACCTCGTATTTAGCGATTCAGCCTATTACAGTTTCGTCGAGCATGGTCTCATCACTCCTTTTTCGGGGGAGTGATGAGCAGGTGGAGCCTATCCTAAATGATGCCGAGTTTCTTGCCGGCGGCGGCGAAGATTTCCAGAACCTTCTGGAGCTGTTCGCGCGAATGGGTCGCCATATAGGAGGTTCTTAAAAGCGCCATGCCCAGGGGCACGGCTGGAGAGATCACTGGGTTGCAGTAGACGCCTGAGTCGAAAAGCTCCTTCCAAAGCTTGAAGCAGAGCTCATCCTCGCCGATGATGATCGGGATGATGGGCGTTTGAGTGGCGCCGATGTTGAAACCCAGGGCCTTGTAGCCCTTGATCATGAAGTCGGCGTTTTCCCAAAGCTTCTGCACGTGCCACGGTTCGGTCTCCATGACTTCGAGGGCGGCATAGGCCGCCATGGCGTTGGGGGCGGGCAACGAGGCCGAGAAGATAAAGGACCTGGCGTTGTGCTTGATGTAATTGATGATATCCTTGTCGCCAGCCACGAAGCCGCCCAGGGAGGCGAAGCTCTTGGAGAATGTCCCCATTATCAGGTCGACCTCCTTGGTAAGGCCGAAGTGCCATGCCGTGCCACGTCCGCCTCCGAGAACTCCCAGGGAATGGGCGTCGTCCACATAGAGGCGCGCGCCATGCTTCTTGCAGACGACTACCAGCTTGGGGAGATCGACGATGTCGCCTCCCATCGAGAATACACCGTCGACGACAACCATCACGCCAGTTTTATCGTCGATCTTCTTGAGGATCCTGTCCAGCTGCTCGAGGTCGCCGTGGACGAAACGCTTGATCTCGCCCATGCCCAGTCTGCATGCGTCGACGATGGACGCGTGATCGTCCTTGTCCGTGATGACGATATCGTTCCTGCCGACAAGCGAGGATATTGCCCCCAGGTTTGTCTGCATGCCCGTGGAGAATACCAGGGCCTCTTCCTTGCCGACGAAGGCGGCAAGCCTCTTTTCAAGTTCGAGATGGAGCTTGAGGGTCCCGTTTAGGAAACGGCTGCCCGTGCATGAAGGCCCATAATCTTCGATTGCCTTGATCGCGGCCGCTTTGACTTTGGGATGCATGGTCAGGCCAAGATAGTTGTTCGAGCCGATCATGATGATCCTGTGTCCATTGAAGGTGGCTTCCGTCCCTTCCATGCCGTCCAGGGCCTGAAAATAGGGATAGATGCCCTTTTCCATCGCCTGCTTGTCGAGATCGAAATCGTAGCACTTCTGAAAGATGTCCATAGATGGACCTCCGGTGCCGCGTCGGAGTTTATCCCCGCGCGGATGTTGGCCGCCTTGGGCGCTAAGTCCCGGCGGTCGAGGGAGTCGGTCGTGTAAAGCGGCCGAGACCTTCCAGCATTTTAGCGGGTATTCCTTAATAGGGTCAATCGCGAGGCTTGAAGACAGTCTTCAGGATGGTTTTTAAGGTAGGCGGCTTTCTATTCGTTGATGCCGAAGCTATCGGCACGCCAGAAAAGGCGAAGACCTCTTTCTCGAGACCTACGAGAAGAAGGCAATCGTCTTTCGCCAGTTGGTACTCCCTGTCGAAGTTCCTGTAGGAACTGGACTTCTCGCTCCGTATGGCGACAACGTTGACGCCCTGCTTCTGCCGTAGGTCGGCCTCAACAAGGGTTTTGCCGATAAGCGAGTGAGGCACCTCGGCCTCTGCCATGACGAGTTCGCCGCCTATGGGAAGGAAATTGTAGAGCGTAGTCGAAAGCATGAGAGGAACGATCCTTGCCGAGGCCTCTCTATCAGAATTCACGATCTTCGTTGCGCCGAGTAGCCTGAGGAGCTCGGCCTTTTCGTCGGAATCAGCCTTTACGATGATTTCTTCGACGCCCAGTTTCTTGAGGCGATGCGTGACAAGGAGACTGGCCTCGATATCGGGGGCGAGATCGACAACGGCGACGTCAACCGGGTCGGAGAGAACTTTCTCGAAGGCTTCTTCGTCTAGCACGTTGGCGACGAACGCCGTCTTAACGAGATCTTTTACCCGGTCGATAAGGGCGGGATCCTTGTCAATGACAATGATCTGGTCGGTAACTTCCGCAACCCTCTCGAGCATGCTCATCGCGAGCGTACCGAGACCAATGAACGCATATTGCCGCATCGAATACTCCCTGGGCTTCAAACCCTTCAGCTCTCCATGAAACCGCCTCGAGCCGTTCAGCCTAGAACCATTAGGCTTTCAACCAAGAACCCGTCGGCATTAGCCGATCATCAGATCAGCGCCTGGCAGGCTGGCATATCCTTCTATTTTTTTGCCTGTCTTGGGTAAAGCCATGGCGAAGAGCCCCACCCTGCCGATAAACATTGTCAAGATGATGATTGTCTTGGAGACATCGCCGAGGTTCGAGGTAATCCCCAGCGAGAGGCCAACGGTGCCGAACCCGGAAATGACTTCGTAGAGAACTTCGATGGTGGGCAAAGGATTGCCCCTCGCCCGCTCGAAGACCTGGACGAGAATCACCGCTGTGAATATGATGAGCAGCCCTTTGACGACGACGCCAACTGCCTTGAACACCGTGTGCCCGGTTACGGCTCGTCCCCTGAATTCAAGCAAATCCGAACCGTCGCGGTACTTGAAGGCCGTCATAACCAGAATGAAGAAGGTCGTAGTCTTGATACCGCCGCCCGTGGACGCGGGCGAGGCTCCTATGAACATAAGGACCATGGTGACGAGAACAGATCCCGTGCCGAATTTATTCGGCGAGATCGTGTCGAAGCCTGCGGTCCTGGGTGTTATCGATGCGAAGAGAGAAGCCATAATCTTCTGCCCCAGACTCATTCCCTTCAGCGCCGTGTCATATTCCAGAGCCAAGATCGCCGCCGCTCCTGCGATGATAAGGACGACCGTCGTCCTCAGGACGACGACAGAATGATAGCTCAGGTGATTTCTCTCTCTCGTCAGGGTCTTCCCCACGTCGCGCATTACAATGAAGCCGATACCCCCCGTAACGATGAGGCCCATGATCGTGAAATTCACGATCGGATCGAAGACAAACCCCTCCAAATTGTTCGAGAAGGTCGAGAAACCGGCATTGCAGAAAGCCGAAACCGCCTGAAAAGCCGAGACGAAGAAGGGCAAGCCCATCCTGCCTAATTTGATGTTGAGGAGGAGCATTCCGATCCCTTCTATGACCAGAGTAAGTCCCAGTATCGATCGGATGATGCGTTTAGGCTGGTATTCAACTTCCGAAAGGGAATAATCGCTTATCAGGCCGCGCGATATAATCGATATTCTCCGCCTCGGAAGGGCTAGATACAAGGTCGCGAAAGTTATTAGGCCAAGTCCTCCCATCTGAATCAGACACATGATGACCGTTTGGCCGAAACGAGTGTAGAGCGCCGTGTCGACGGTTATAAGGCCGGTAACGCATACCGCGCTCGTGGACGTGAAGAGGGCATCAATATAGCGTAGCCTGCCGCCCCCCATCCATGAAGCCGGCAGGACAAGCAGGAAAGAGCCGAGAAGGATGGCGCCTATAAAATACCCGAGCAGGAATATCCTGTCCCGGCCGATCCGTATCTTCATATATTCCTTACTTTCTCGATCGCGGGATAATAGCACGTCATTGTCTTAAATTCAACGACATTCGATTCCTAAACACGGATCGTCCCATATAAAGAGTCTGAAAAGAGGAAGCGGACGGATTGGATGGGGGTGCGGGGGATTGGAAGCAGGTAGAGTAAAGAGATAGGGGCATAAAAAAGCCTGGCGACGACCTACTCTCCCACCGTAAAGGCAGTACCATCGGCGTTGAAGGGCTTAACTTCCGTGTTCGGAATGGGAACGGGTGTGGCCCCTTCACAATAATCACCAGGCAAAATAACCAAAAGGAAAGAGGGCTCATGAAAGCCTTGAAGGCTTTCATGCTCAAGAGCGCGAGCGCTCTTGAATTTTAAGGGAAGCAGTGTGTACCCAGGCAAAGGTTCACGAATCAATCGCGAGAAAATATTGCTTAAAAAAAGTGAAGGATAATATGGTCAAGCCTCACGGCAGATTAGTATTGGTCGACTAACACGCATTACTGCGCTTGCATCTCCAACCTATCAACCAGGTAGTCTCCCTGGTGCCTTCAGGAGGATTCCGTCGTTGCCGACGAGAGGATTCCGTCGTTGCCGACGAATCCTCAGGGATGGTTCATCTCGAGGTGGGCTTCCCACTTAGATGCTTTCAGCGGTTATCCCTTCCGAACTTGGCTACCCAGCGGCTACCCTTGGCAGGATAACTGGTACACCAGAGGTTCGTCCACTTCGGTCCTCTCGTACTAAAAGCAGCTCCTCTCAACCATCCAACGCCCATGGCAGATAGGGACCGAACTGTCTCACGACGTTCTGAACCCAGCTCACGTACCGCTTTAATTGGCGAACAGCCAAACCCTTGGGACCTGCTCCAGCCCCAGGATGCGATGAGCCGACATCGAGGTGCCAAACCTTGCCGTCGATCTCTTGGGCAAGATCAGCCTGTTATCCCCAGAGTACCTTTTATCCGTTAAGTGACGGCGCTTCCACTCGCGACCGCCAGATCACTAAGACCTACTTTCGTACCTGCTCGTCCTGTCGGACTCGCAGTCAAGCCACCTTATGCCTTTACACTTGCACTCTGATTTCCAACCAGAGTAAGGTGACCTTCGCGCACCTCCGTTACCATTTGGGAGGCGACCGCCCCAGTCAAACTGCCCGCCTACTACTGTCCCCATCCCGGATTTACGGAACAGGTTAGAAACCTAGCCTTGCAAGGGTGGTATTTCACCGGCGACTCCACGCAGGCTAACGCCCACGCTTCAATGTCTCCCACCTATCCTACACATGCAAGGCCAAGTCCCAATGGTAAGTTACAGTAAAGGTTCACGGGGTCTTTCCGTCTAACCACGGGTAACCGGCATCTTTACCGGTACTTAAATTTCACCGAGTCTCGCGTTGAGACAGTGCCCAAATCGTTCCACCATTCGTGCGGGTCGGAACTTACCCGACAAGGAATTTCGCTACCTTAGGACCGTTATAGTTACGGCCGCCGTTTACTGGGGCTTCAGTTCAGGGCTTCGCCTTGCGGCTAACTCCTCCCTTTAACCTTCCAGCACCGGGCAGGCGTCAGTCCCTATACATCCGCTTGCGCGTTTGCAGAGACCTGTGTTTTTGGTAAACAGTCGCTTGGGCCTGCTCTCTGCAACCTTCATCACTGAAGGCCACACTTCTCCCGAAGTTACGTGTGCATTTTGCCGAGTTCCTTAACGCGAGTTATCTCGAGCGCCTTAGATTTCTCATCCCACCTACGTGTGTCCGTTTACGGTACGGTCGTGTGAAGACTATCCTTAG
>JAPLSO010000032.1 GCA_026398595.1 Spirochaetota bacterium
CGGCCGAATCCATCCTTGCCCTGAGGAAAGCATACCCCGACCTCATCACGCGAGCGGGAACCGTCCTCACCATAGCCCAGGTCGAAGCCGCCATCTCCGCGGGTGCTTCCTACATCGTCACCCCGGGCTTCAACCCCCGAATCGTCGACTTCTGCATTTCGCGGAATATCCCCATAGTCCCGGGCGTCAATTCGCCCAGCCAGATCGAACAAGGGCTGGAACGCGGCCTCAAGCTCCTCAAATTCTTCCCCGCCGAAGCTTCGGGAGGCGTAAAGATGCTCAAGGCCCTCCATGGCCCCTACGCCGAAGTTTCTTTCGTGCCCACGGGGGGGGTCGATGCCTCAAACCTCGAGCAGTACCTGAAGCTGTCCTATGTCGCCGCAATTGGCGGTTCGTGGATGGTCAAGGAGGAACTCATCGCTTCGGGCAACTTCGACGAAGTGACCCGGCTCTGCGCCGAGGCTGTTGCGTTGGTGGAAAAATATAGAAGCTAAAAGGCTCGGCGTCCTTCCTCCCGATGGCTGGTACCCGACCAAGGACAATAGGCCTGTAGCACTATCGATGTGGTAGATTGCGATGCTGTCGTGGCCGCGGTTCGAGGCGTACAGGAACTTGCCGTCCGATGAAACACGAATTGCGGCGCTTAAGTTGGCTGTTTCGCTCCCTTCGGGCAGGGCGGACAAGGTCTGCAGCACACGGAATCGCCTATCACCGCGTCTATACGACAGTACTTCGATGGAAGAATCCAGCTCGTTGATCAGATAGCAGTATTCCCCTGAAGGATGAAAGGCGCAATGCCGCGGCCCGGCGCCGGGTTTGGTGGAGAGCCCGAGGCTTCCATCGGCACTTTAAGGCTCCGGTGCCAAGCTGTTATAACGGTAGGCCACCAGTTGATCGACGCCCAAGTCGCAGGTGAAAACTGTGCGCAGGTCCGGGGCGAAGAACATGGAATGCACATGGGGACCCGCCTGGCGGCCTTTATTGATGCTTGCCCCTCTGTGTTGGATCACCTGGGTGGCTTTCCCAAGGCTTCCATCGGGTTCGATCGGCAAGACCCCTATGCTCCCGCTCGAATAATTCGAGACAAGCACGTGCCGCCCAATTCGCCGACGATGATATGACAAGGATCCATGCCTTCCGAAGACAGGGTATTTAGCTTATTCAGGAACGCGGTGTCCCGGTCAACGGAAAACGCGGTGACCGCTCCCGATGGCTTTGTCTCGAATTTCTGAAGCTCGTTGACGCAATACAGACGATTCCGTGCCGGATCAGTGGCGATATATGAAGGGTTGGCGACATCGGTAAAATTCTGCAGCAATACGAGAGAGCCGGACTCCAGATCCAGCTTATAGGAATAGATCCCTTTACCTTTTTCTCGATAGCTCGGCTCGGTATACGTTTCTATGAAGATTGTAATCTGCTTCACTATAGAGCCCCTTCGTCACTCGCCAAAGAGGTCATGGCTTATGTCAATACTTCGACCCCGGATGACTCGAGATAGCGCCGGCATTCGTCGGGGATGCCTGGGTCCGTCACGACGCCGGCTATGAGGGATAGGTCGGTACAGATCTTGGCCGCATGTGAGACACCGAACTTCGAGAAATCGGTGAGGATCCAAGCCTTGGCTTTGCACTCCTTGCCGCGTTCCAGAATTGAGCGCGTCACTTCGGCCCGAGCGATATCGTTCAACATGAAACCACCGGCGATCGTGAATCCGGAAACGCCGATAAAAGCCTTTGAAAAGCCGATCGATCGAATCGACTCGCAGACGCTTGGACCTACCAGACTTTCGCTTTCCTCCTGGTAGAGGCCACCTATAACGATCACGCGCACCTTCGAGCCGCGGAACAACCGGGCGATGAAGAGGTTAGTAGTTATTACCGTCAGCCCTTGCACTTCTTTTATCCGCTCGGCGAACATGGCGATGGCCGATCCCGCTTCCACGAGTATCGTATCGCCCGGTTCGACCAAGGCTGCCGCCCTGCTGGCGATCGCCTGCTTTTCCACGTAATGGACATGCATGCGGAAGGGGATATCATCCCCCGTATAGATGCGGGCTTCGCCGTGGAATCGCCGTACCATGCCCTGACGTTCGAGTTCATCGAGACTTTTCCGGATCGATACTTCCGAGACATTGAATTCCACGGCTAGATCCGCAACCCGGCAGCTTCCCGCCTTGAACACGGCTTCGCGCACCGCGTTGACGATTTCTTTATTCCCAAGCTTCCCGCGCGCCCGGGGTTTATTCTTCTTTTCGATTACGCTCATCTGATGAATAGGCTTTGTACGCTGCCGGGCAGAACCGCGTGAAACAGGGTTTGGCCCTTCTTGCTTTTATCTATAGCGGCAAGGTCCTGGCCTATTTGCCAAGCTTCCTCGAAGCCAAGCCGCGTAAATTGAAGTGCTTCGAATTCGGCATCGAGTTGAGCGATCAAGGTCTCATAGTCTGTCATGCCAATGCCTTCTTAAAGGCCTTTATCATCACGTCCTTGTCCGGCTTGAGTCCTGTCCACATCGTGATGTTGAGGGCCGCCTGGTTTATCAACATCTGCATGCCGCTCTGCCATCGTACACCGCGTTTGTCGGCTTCGCGGAGAAAAGGCGTGAAGGCCGGATTGGGGATGACGTCCTGGACATACATGTCCTGAGTGATGGTGTCGTAGTCGATATTCGGCTTGTCATTGACGTTGGGGTACAGGCCGATGGATGTGGCATTGACCAGAATGTTGGTGCCTGAGGGAATCCTGAAGGCATCCACCCACGGCACATAGCCGACCGCCACTGTGGTGTTCTCCTTGAGGATTCTTATCAGACTTTCGCCCAGCGCCATGTCCCTGGGAATATTGACGACCGTCAGGTGGCGGGCGCCGGCCAAGGCCAGTTCGACGCATATGGCCCTCGCGGCGCCGCCGGCGCCCAGCACCACGACATTCTTGCCTTGGGGAGCGATTCCCGCGCTTTTCAGCGCGATCATAAAGCCCTGGCCGTCCGTGTTTTCGCCCGTCAGCACCCCATCGTCGTTGATGATCGTGTTCACCGCGCCGATCAGCTTGGCGCTCGGCGCGATTATATCGATATATTTGAGGACCTCAATCTTGTGTGGAATCGTGCAGTTGATGCCCCTGAATTTCATGGCCTTCAGACCGGCAACCGCTTCCCCCAGCTTGCCCTGGTCGACATCGATGGTCAGGAAACGCCAGTTCTTCAGCCCCAGAGCGCGGAACGCCGCTTCCTGAATGACGACGCCGGGGTTCTCCGCCGCCGGATGCCCGAAAACGCCGACCAGATGATCCAAATAATCCTTCTCTTTCACGCTTTCCTCCTCTTTGTCCGCTCAATGGCTGTTGGTAAAGTAAACGGCGCCAATAGCCTGGGCAAACTGTGCGACGGTAAGCTCGGGATGACCCTCGAGCTCCTTCATTAAGGCAGTGTTGGCCATGCCGGTACCGGCCACTGTCAGCAAAATGTCGGACTTGATGCCGCGTCCGCCCTCCACCATCAAATCGAAACAGGTTTGGTTCTTGACGAGCCGGCCGAACAGGAATCGCTCATCCGTGCCCGGATCGAGGATGCGCTTGGTCTCGAGCAGCGTCACGGCCAGGAATTCGCCGATATCGTGCCATATCCTGCGGTTTGTCTCGTCTTTCTCGCGATCCGGCAGCTTCATCATATGTTCAAGGAAGGGTTTGCGCTGATCGACCGGTTCGGTAGGAACGTACCAGCCATTGGAACCGCCAACCTTGCGCTGCACGATATATCCCTTGTCCTTAAGCTCGCGGAACAGATCGGGACGCTCCGCGGGGAAGTATTTCATCGCTAGCCGGAACACGCCGCTTTGGCTGCAGTACTTCTGCAGGGTGCCTGGCAAACCCGTGTTGAAATTGTTGACGCTCCGCAAATCGTCGGGTTCATACCCCCGCTCCGGCCGACTCCCGAGGTCGATGATGAAGTTGTAGACCTCCAGGGGAATATCCGGGATGGCGCCGGTTTCCGTCACCCAGCCCGTGCCGAGTTCGGTGCCGAGCGTGTGGGCGAAAACGCCATTGGCGACCTTGCCGGCTTCGGGTGAAGCGGCGATCTCGACCGCCGCGGCGAACGAAGCCATAGGCCCGTCGTTGATGATCCGTACGACTCCATCGGGTTTCACCCAGGTCTTAAGCCGCGTGTCGAGCTCGGTGAGCTCGGCGAAATCGGATTCGTAGTCTATGTCCGGGTTGTTGCGGATCCCCCGGGTTTTATATACCTCGCCGCCCACGATCTTGTTCTGGACGACAACATCGGGAAAACAAAGCCCGATTCCGTCGAAGAGAAGGCCCTCGTCGAGCCTCTCGGTCTTCAGGCTCTCCAGCGTCGCCGCCATCGAGTCATCGTTCGCTTTCTTGCTCATAGCCGCGGCGATCCGACAGAGCAATTCCTTCCGCCGCTCATCCGTCATGGGCGTTCGATGAAGCCACAGACTGGCCTGGAGCAGCCGCACGAGCAGAAGGATCGGATCGACTAGTTGCCGGGACCGGAGGAAGCTGGCCGGGAACCAGTTGTATTCCTTGTAATCGACAACTTTACCATCGTCCACCAGGACGGCCTTGATGTCCGTTCCTCCAATGTCGATGCCGCAGAAGGCTTTGCCGTCAAGGCCGGCCGTGCATCGCTGGAAGGCGGACAGGCTGTCGCCCTTGAGGCGTGGTATTGATTCGATCACCGGCAGCTGGGACAACGGTCGGATGTCGAAGCGGAATCGAGGCTCGCCTGGGTGGACCGCCGCCATCATCCGATCCAGCACGTTGACGGCCCGGCCATAGCCGCTTCGCTGACTGCGGGGCTTGTCCACGCAGAATGCTCCATTCAGGCTTTTACCTAAATCGACATCCTCGCACAAATCAGGATCCACGAAGACAGTCATGGAGCGGGCACCCATGCTCGACAGGATATTGTAGATCTCGGCATGGACATACTCGTGGACGAATTCCTTTTCCTGGCCGGAACAGTGACAAAGCTTGGGCAGCTTGAGCTCCCAAGCCTTTTCACCGTCGGTGTCGAGGAGCTTGATGACAAGGACGATACGGCCGCTCTGTCCCTCCGGCAGCGAGGCAAAGTACGAATGGACGCGACTGATATAGACCGGCTTCCCGGCGGCAGCGTCGGCAATCATCTGCTGAAGCATGATGGCCTCCTTTTCCTGCATTCAGTACTCTCATAGTGTATGTTCGCGGACAACCGCCAATCCTTCGGCTTCAAGAATGGCATTGAGCTCGGCTAGTTGCTCACCCTTGAGCGGCACCATACTCTGGAAGAAGCTCTGGTCGCGGTTCATGAGCAGATACTTGCTCTCCGCAAGAGGATTGAAGTTGATGAGCTCGACGCGCCCGCCGGGATTGCAGTCGCGGATAAAAGAGGCTATGGCCCGGATGTTCTCGGGCTGGGTCGTCACCCGCGGGATCAGGGGTATTCGCGTCAGCATATCCCGCTTGAGACCAGCAAGGCGCCGGTAGTTCCCCCGGATGAGCTCATTGCCATGGCCTGTATATTCCCGATGCTGCTGGGCATCGGCAAGCTTCAGGTCGACGATGAACAGATCGGTTATGGGAAGAAATGCCTCGACGATATCCCACGGCGCCTGCAGGCAGGTTTCTATCGCCGTATGCAGGCCTGCGGCCTTGCATTGCCTCAGGATATCCTCGGAAAAAAGGTGCTGGATCAGCGGGTATCCCCCGGAGATCGTGATTCCCCCGCCCGATTGCTGATAAAACGGCTGGTCGCGCAGCAGCGTCGCCACGACCTTGTCGCTCGACAGGCGCTGGCCGTCGAAGGAAAGCGCCGTCGTCGGGCAAGCCTGGACGCAGAGGCCGCATTTCGTGCAGCGCTGGCGGTTGATCCAGATGAACGTATCACCTTCCTCGTCGGCCCATAGGGCGTCCGATGGGCAGACCTTCAGGCAGGCGCGGCAGCGGATGCATTGGCGGGGAAAGTGCCACAGGTCAATGCTGTTCTCGATCCCTTCAGGATTGTGGCACCAGGCGCAATGCAGGGCGCAGCCCTTCAGAAAGACCGTGGAGCGTATGCCATAGCCATCGTGAATAGTGAAGCGCTTGATGTCGATAATATTCCCGTCCATCATGTGTTCCCGTAGCTGGTCCGCGCGATGATCTCATCCTGGAGATCGTTAGCCAGTTCGACGAAATAGGCCGTGTAGCCGGCCACCCGCACCGTCAGGCCGCGCCATTCTTCCGGATGAGCCTTGGCGGCCAGGAGGTCTTCCTTGCGCACCACGTTGAACTGGACGTGGTTGATATGGAGCTGGACGAAAGTCCGCAGCAGGCTCGCGAACTTGGCTATGCCTTCTTCGGTGCGGAAAAATTCCGGAAGGAACTTCATGTTCAGCAGGGTACCGTTGCTGCCGTCTTTGGCATCGATCCGGGAAACCGAGCGCAGGAGGGCGGTCGGGCCGTTGTGGTCCCGCCCATACATCGCCGACATGCCGCCGTCGGCCAGGGGATCCCTTGCTTTACGTCCATCGAGCGAGGCGCCTACATTCTGGCCCATGGGAACATGGGCAGAAACCGTGTAGAGCCCGGCGTGGTAGATGCCGCCGCGGGCGTTGGTATAGGAGGTCAGTTTCTGGGCGAAATAATCCACCCATTTCGCCGCGATGGAATCGACCCACTCAATGTCGTTGCCATACTTCGGGACTTTATTGATGATCTGCTGCCGAAGGGCTTCGGCACCTTCGTAATTGTTTCGGAGGGCGGTGAGCAATTCGTCGGCTCGCAGGCTGTTATCCTCGTATACGCACTTTTTTGCCACAGCAAGACAATCCGCGACGTTCGCCACCTGTATGGCCTGGATGCCCGACAGATTGTACTTGGCTCCTCCCGCGGTCACGTCGAGGGCTTTCTCGACGCAGCCGTCAATGACCGACGACAGGAAGGGCGATGGTAAGAGCTCGGCATGAAGACGGTCTACGAAGTCGCAGGCCTTGATCATGTGCTCCACAAAATGATCCATCTGCTGCCGGAAGGCGTCTTCTAGCTGTTCATAGGTTTTAAAATCGCCGAAGGAACCCAGATCGAGGCCTATTTTCTTGCCAGAAAGGAGGCATACCCCGTTATTGAGCGTCAATTCCAGGGCTTTGACCATGTTGAACATGGCGGCGTCGCTCCAGCCGAGGTTATTTCCCTGGGAAGTCAGCTCCACGCAGCCCACGATGGCATAGTCCATGGCATCGACATGGGAAATGCCCCTTGCCTCGAGCGCTGGGATGATGCTCTCATCGTTAAAAATCTGGGGCATGCCCGAGCCGAGGCCGATGACTCTGGAGCATTCCCGGACGAATTCCTCCGAGGACTGGCTGGACAGGCGGGCAGAAAGATTAGGCTGCGGCAGGCCAATTTGCTCCTGGGCCTTGAGGAAGAGAAAGGAGAGTTCGTTCGAGGCATCGCGCCGCGAGCTTGCTCGCGAAGACTCGCGAGCAAGCTCGCGTGCGTCCCCGCCAGCGGGGACGCTGGGAACCTTTAGACCGCCGATGGCGAGGTTAAAACCGATGGGGAAGCCGGCGAAGTACCGGGCGCTGCTCGAGCTGCGCAGGTAGACGATCTGGTTAAACTTGAGCCAGAGCGCCTCGATGATCTCCAGTGCCCGGGATTGATCGAGGACGCCTGCTGCGATGTCTCGTTCGTAATAGGGCAGTAGGTACTCATCCGCCCTGCCGGGCGAGAACGAAGAACCGTTCGATTCCATCTGCAGGAGCACGAAGAGGAACCACATCGACTGGACCGCGTCGTGGAACGAGGCGGGCGGCTCCTCCGCCAGCCTGGCGCAGCGAGCGGCCACATCCTTCAGATTCTGCCGCTCATCGGCCGATTCCGCGTGGCCAGCCATCTCGGAGGCCATCGCGGAGTATCGGCGCATGAAGTCCATGGCCCCGTCGAGCACGATGATCATACCCTGGTAGAAATTGGCATCCTCGCCTGACGCCTTGCCTGACGCCTCGTGGGACGCCTCGCGGGACGCGGCCGGCAAGCGCGCCAGAATGTCGTCGCGGATACCCTTGGGCCCGAGGGTCAGCCAGCGGCTGACGTTGGGGCAGATATGACCCTGGGCATGGTCGGTCTGGTTGATCTTGACGACCTTGCCTATGGCGCCAATCTCGTCGCCGATAGCTTCCTTAACCCGGTCTTCGAGAGACTTCCCTTTCCAGAACGGCAGAATATCGCGACGGAATGTCTCAATATCCTCAGGGTGAACATTAAACTTGTCCTGCGGGCGGTTCGGCAGGTTTTCTATTTCATCGTCGACCCAGGAGATGCCCGCGTCAGGCGAAACCACGCCGGCCCTGACGCCGGCCGTGCGGTTGCCGACCACCAGTTCGAGCGGATCGATCAGGATCCGGATGACGCGCATGGTCTTGGCCAGAGACTCGGCCCTCTGGATGTTGCGCGGCTTGTCAGGATTCTGGCGATAATATCCCGTAACGATGCTCGCTTGTTCCACGGACAGATAGCGCGGCTCATCCAGCATGCGCTGCTTGAGCGACATGATCCTGAGGCTGCTTTTCAAATTGCGTATTCGCTGAACCATCTGAGGTTCCATATGTGTCTGCTCCTTCCCTGGGCGGATATCGCGTTGTTGGCACGGCCTGTCCCCGCCCCGGCCTTATGGCGACGACGCCCCTGAGGGGAGGACGTACGGCTTTTTTGACGAAGCTGCCCAAACGCCTGTTCTCAAACGAATTCCCGCCTGCGCTTATTGCCGAAACAATCCAGCCAGATGATAGCCACGATTACCGCGCCCTTGAGCAGCACTTGATAATACGAGGCGATGTTCAGCATGTTCATGACATTGTCCAGCAAGCCGAACACCAGCAAGCCCAAGGCCGATTGAGGGATGCCTCCGATTCCGCCCGCGAAAGACGTGCCGCCGACAACGACACCGCAGTTGACCACCAGGGCTGTCGTTTCGCCATAAACCGAGGAACCGGTGTTCAGCTTGGACGACAGCAGCACGCCGGCTAAACCGGCGGCTGCTCCGCAGATCACGAATCCTATCCATTTTGTGCGGATGACGTTGATGCCCGAATTCCTCGCGACCTCGTAGTCGCCGCCGATCGCGTAGAGATTGCGGCCGAATTCGGTATATCGCATGAGCCAATAGCTGATCGCGAAACAGACCAGCATGATCAAGACAAGGTTTGGCACTCCAAGGATGTCGCCGTTGCCAATCATCATGAAATCGGGATTTTTGGCAGGGAGCGGATGGGCATCGGTGAGCTGTTGGGCAACGCCCACCAGCAGCAATCCTATGCCAAGCGTGATGATGAAAGGCTCCGTTTTCTGCTGCACAACGAGGAAGCCATTGATGAATCCCACGAAGGCGCCGAAAAGAACGGCGATCAGTATCGCCAACCACAAGGGCATGATATCCAACAGCTTGATGGCGAGGATGCCGGAGACAACCAGGGTGCCGCCTATCGAAAGATCGCAGCCTCCTGAGATGACCGTGAGGGTCACCCCGAAGGCCAGGATTAGCAGGATGGACGTCGAATTGAGCATGTCCAGGAGATTGTACGCAGTGTAGAAGTTTGTTTTTGAAAACAGCATGCCTCCCAACATCACCAGGATGGCTATGAAGGCTTTCTGCTTTGTCACGATCTTATAGAGCGAATTTCCGATTCCCGATCCATTCATGTCAGCTTCTCCTACGCTTGCTTACGGTTGTCGAGCCAGATGGCGAAGACCAGGATCGCGCCCTTGACCGCATACTGCATGTACGACGAGACACCCAGCAAGTCCAGACAGTTGGACATGAGGATGACCAGGAGAACGCCCATCACCGTGCGCAAAACACTGCCCTTCCCGCCCTTCAGGGTCGTGCCGCCCACGACGACTGAAAGGATCGCATTGGTCTCGTATCCGGCACCGATGACGGGCGCGGCCGTCGTTATGCGCGAAAAGAGCACAATGGCTCCCACGCCCGCCATGAAGCCGCAGATGGTGTAGATCACGACTATGGCACGCGAAACCCGCACTCCGGCGAGACGGGCGGCCGTCTTGTTGCCGCCCGTAAGGCATATGCCCCGGCCTTCGGAGGTCTTGGTCTGGAAAATCCAGAGCGCTGCAAGACAGACGAGAAAGATAACGAAGGATACGGACAGGAATCCCACATTTCCGCCGCCGATCGCCTCGAAGACCGACTTGCTCTTCGATATGTCCCAGAAATGCATGGTGGAGCCGTGGCTGTAGAGCAAGGCTATCGCCGAGTAGACGGTGCTCATGCCGAAGGTGATGAAAAGTGCCTCGGCCTGGGTCAGGGCGCCGGAGCTTAATATAAGGACGCTGTTCAGGGCACCGCAGACCGCCCCGATCGCCAGGCCGATCAGCAGTGCCGGCACTTGACCGAGGGGCTGGATGAGGGAAATGGTCACGACTGCCACCAGGTTGATCGTTCCGGCCACCGACAAGTCTATAAAATTGCCAAGGATCACGAAGGTCATGCCGAGCGATACCATGATCAAGGGTCCGAACTGGCGCATGATATTGACCAGGTTCGCTCCGGAGGCGAACTTGGGCTCGACGATCGCCGTGATCGCGACGAGAGCCGCAATCATTACAAGCACGAGGTAATCCCTCAGCAGGGAAGCCGTGGCTTTTAGGGCATTTTTTTTCTCATCCATGATTATGCGCAGCCTCCAACTATTCCCAACGCGGCGCTCATTATTGTGTCAGCCTGAGTCAGTTGGGGATTGAATTCGCCCGTGATGCGTCCTTCGAAGATGGTGAGCACCCTATTGCTCATGTTGAGGACCTCGGGAAGCTCGGAGGAGATGAGGATGATCGCGCCGCCTTGCTCCGCGATTTCTTTCATCAGTATATAGATTTCGTACTTGGCGCCGACGTCGATGCCTTTCGTGGGTTCGTCCATTATAAAAATGCTGGGGGAAATCTCCAGCCAGCGACCGACGATGCATTTCTGCTGGTTGCCGCCTGAAAGGTTACCGACCGCGACCTTTGTTGACGGGGTTTTTATGGAAAGGGCCTGAACTTGCCGGCCCCCTATGCCCTTCTCCAGGGATTTTCGGATGAAACCGAACTTGCTGAATCTCTGGATGCTGGCCATGGAAATGTTGGCTTCTACGGAGAAAGGCAGGACAAGGCCCTGGAGTTTCCTGTCCTCCGGGATGAAGCCGAACCCTGCGTTCTTGGCATCCCTGGGATTCCGTATAGTGATAGGTTTGCCTTCAATCAGGACTTGGTGTCCCCTGACCTTGTCGGCGCCGAACAGTGCACGGACAATCTCTGTCCGGCCAGCACCGACCAATCCAACAAAGCCCAGAATCTCGCCTTTGTTTAGCGTGAAGGACACATCGTGCAATTTATGCGTATTGATCGAACGGACCTCCATCAATGTCTTTCCGACAGACTGAGGTCGCTCGGGATACTCGTTCTCGATGGTCCGCCCGACCATCTTCGTAATCAACTCGTTTCTCGTGAAATCGACCACAGGCTTCGTGTCGATGACATGGCCGTCGCGCATCACGCTGACGATGTCGCAGAACTCGAAGATCTCATCCAGTTTATGGCTGATATAGATGATGGAAATTCCCTGCTCTTTCAGCTGGTGGATTATCTTGACCAGCAGGGTCATCTCCTCGCCGGTGAGACTGCTCGAGGGTTCATCCATGATAATGAGCTTGGACTTGAAAGAAAGCGCCTTGGCGATCTCGACCATCTGCTTTTCCGAGACGCTTAAAGAGGATACCAATTTGGTGGTACTCACCTTGCACCCTATGCTATCCAGGATCTCCCTGGCTTTGGCATGTGTGCCGCGCATGCCCTTCATTTCTTTGAAGCGGCCGAGAAAGACATTCTCGCCCACACTCATCGTATTGACGAGGTTGAGCTCCTGGTAGATTATGGCGAGCCCGCTTTTCATGGATTCATGCGGTGTCGTATGCTCGATGGTCAGGCCATCGAAAACGACGGTTCCGCTGTCTTTTTGATATACTCCCGACAGGATCTTCATCAACGTCGACTTGCCCGCCCCGTTCTCGCCCACTATGCCGTGCACTATGCCTCGTCTGATGTCGATCGAGACTTTATTCAGTGCTCTGACGCCCGGGAAGGATTTGGAGACATCCTTGATAGATAGTATGACTTCCGCCCCAACGGTATCCATAGCCCCACCCTCGATTGGACCTTACAAAAATAGGCCCGTTTCGCCGTAAAGCGAAACGAGCCTTTAAGCTTACTTGATTTTACCACTCGGGCGAGTCGAAACCACCTGAGCTGATCAGGGCCTTGTCCACGACGGTCAGCGGGACGAAGTTGATGGGCTCGACCTTCTTGCCGGCCACGACAGCCTTCGCCAACTCCAAGTCCTTCTTGGTCATGACAATGAAATCCTGCGCGATGCTGACAGACTGGTCGCCATTCTCCACCTGGACATATCCGGCACGGTTGCCATCGACGCCGATAATGAACAGGTTACTGATGCCCGCGGCCCTCGCGGCCTGGATGACACCCGTAGCTCCGTTGTCCCAATGGCAGAATACACCCTGGATGTCCTTGCCGTACTTGACGATCATGTTTTCCATGATAGTCAGGGCCTCGGAAGTCGACCACTGGGTGCATGCCTTGTAGTCGATCACCTGGATCTTGCTGCCCTTGATCGCGCTGTTGAAGCCGTCATGGCGCTTGATCTGGGCATCATGGCCGGCCTGGCCGCCGATTTCCACGATCTTGGCACCGTTCGGGAACTGCTTGATGAAGGCGGCCGCTGCCTGCTGGCCCGCCATGGTATCATTGACGCCCGCGTAGAAGTCACGGTACTTCTGGTTCGCCGGAGCCAGGTCCGACGAGAACATTCCCACGATGATTCCGGCCTGCTTGGCCTTCATCAGGCTGGGAACGATGGCGTTGATGTCGTTCGGATTGAGGAAGATGACCTTGAACTTCTGCGCGATGCAGTTGGTGACGATCTGGGACTCGGCCTGTGTATCGCCCTTGGCATCGAAAGTATACATATCAAAGCCATACTCCGACCCGTACTTCAGGAACTGCTTCGACGAGAAAGACTGTGACTCGTTGGCCATGTTGGAAATGATGAACGCCGCCTTGACCTTGGCTTGGGCGCTTGCTCCGAAAGCCACGGCAAACAGCAGAACAAATCCAATGACCAATGCCCTCTTCATTCTTGACATTCTGAACCTCCTTGATCGACCCGACAATTCATACAGTGAGTTTTGGAGCTCACATGTAAGCAAAGTTGATTATCCCATAATCCCAGCATTTGTCAAATAATTTCATTCATAATTAATTTGCAATCACTTCAATTTGCACGCTCGGCCAGCGTCCTTAAATCCATGCGATGATCGCTTCGCCGATCGGCGATTCCCTCTCGTCCTTCAAATTAATGATATGGTATTTTTACAATTCAGAAAGGGCGAAAACTGCACAGTAAGGTAGGCAGAACTGAACCAAACCATAATCAGGATGTCCGATATTTCGTGCGGAATTGACTTGGGGTGAACGAGGTAATAATTTTGAATAGATGGCTGAAATACTTGGTGTCCTCGAATCCGAGCGTGTCAGCTATCTGCTCCACGGAGGCTGATGTCACGAGAAGCAGGTGCTTCGCTTTCTCTATACGTACAGCGTTGCGGTAGCGCATCGGCGTAGTACCGAGGTGCTTCCTGAAGAGGCGGGAAAGATATGAAGGCGTAACGTAGGCCACCTGTGCGAGCTTTTCTACGTCGAACCCTTCCGTGCAGTGCTCGTCGATGTACATATGACAGCGGTCGAGAGCCGCGCTCCTCGACGGGCCGGAGAGTACGAGTTTCTGCTCGATAAAGAGGAGAAGCGACCTCAGGAGATGCTCCTCGAGTTCGAGGAAATGCTCTCCGCGCCGAATGTGGTTCTTGTGGGCGCTCTGGCAGAGCCACCCGAGCTCTCCATCATCATCGCTGAGCTTGAAGGAAAACGGGAGGGTGGCTCGGCGTCCGAGTTCAATCCAGAGGCAGACGATCTCCTGGCGACTCGTCGAGTCGAGCAACTCCCGGTGCACGACTCCCGGGGGATAGACAAGCAGGTCGTAAAAGGTGACATCGAGGGTATCCCCACCCGTCGTCACGCTCGCCTTGCCCTCGATAAAATAGATAAGCTCGAGGAAGGGGTGAGAGTGCGCCTTAAGGTTCCATATCTTGCTTTTCTCGTCGAAGCGTTCGCAGAACCTAAGGGACAAGGTTCCCTCTCCGGCCTCCCTCAAAAAGCTCAGCACCTCTTTCTTCGCTGCTTCGGTCAACATATTCTTGGCCTCTCAGGAGAAAGTCTGGTCGCGACTTTCGTACCTAGTCCCCTGCGCTTGCTGGTAGTAATTATCGGTGTATCCTGAGCACCTACGGAAATCAACCGATCGCTCCTTGATGGGCGCTTTGTTTCGATAAAATCATTAATTTCAATTGAAATTATAAATTGACATAATGAAACCAACACGTTATGCTCAGCTTAATGATATTCGATATTCAGCGTTTCTCGACGCACGATGGTCCGGGGATCCGCACCGTGGTCTTTTTCAAGGGCTGCCCTTTGGCCTGCGCCTGGTGCGAGAACCCGGAAAGCCAGTCGTTCAAGCCGGAATTGCTCTATACACGATCCCGCTGCATCAGCTGTGGCTCTTGCGTCAAGGAAGCCAAAGGCGGGGCAGTACGGATGAATCCGGCCGGCGGAATCGTCGTCGACCGTAGTTTTGAGCCTCCCCTTAAGCTCGGACAGGTCTGTCCGGCCTTGGCCCTGAGAACCGCGGGGCGGAACGCCGGCGTCGACGAAATCATGGCCGAAGTCCTTAAGGATAAAAGCTTCTTCGCCAAATCGGGCGGCGGGCTCACCCTCTCGGGCGGCGAACCGCTGGCTCAAGTTGATTTCGTCATGGAGCTCTTCGAGACCGCTTTAGCCGAGAAAATCGATATAGCCATCGAAACCTGCCTTTCCGTGCGCAGGGCTAACATCGA
>JAPLSO010000015.1:0-10572 GCA_026398595.1 Spirochaetota bacterium
TGGAGCGATACGTTGGAAGGATAAAGGCTTTGCAATGATATCGACAGCGTTGGGTGGAAAGTATGTTGGTCTCTTTACGGTGCATGATGGACTTTGGTTAGTCTATTACCGGCATGTTGCACTTGGCTATTTTTGCGAAATAACGATGAAGGTCTATGAGTTAAATGATTTTGACTTCTAAAGGATCATGCTTTACACTGGGTCTTTAAAAATATGTAAAGTATGATCCTTATAGCTCATAAACGCCGAAAAAGCGTTGACAAATAGTTATACCTTTGTTATACTATGAACATGAAAACAGCAGTATCGCTTCCAGAACATTTATTTGAAAACGCAGAAAAAGCTGCAAAATCGTTGGGAATTCCTCGAAGCCAGCTTTTTGCAAAGGCACTTGAGGAATTTATTAGCCACCATAAGCGAGAAAATGTTACAGAAAAATTAAATGAAATATACAAAAAAACTAATATAGAACCAAAAATCCCAAATATCGAAGCAGTAAGCTTAGAATCAGTAAGGGAATTAACAAAAAATGATGCGTGGTGAAATTTGGTGGGCAGATTTTGGCGTTCCCTTTGGCAGTGAACCAGGTTTTAGACGGCCTGTTCTAATTGTACAAGATGATGCTTTCAATAGAAGCAAAATTGACACAATTATTGTTGTTCCATTAACTTCAAATTTGATATTAGGAGAAGCACCTGGAAATGTCTTTTTAGATAAAGAAGATTCAGGGTTATCTAAAGATTCTGTTATAGTTGTTTCACAGCTATATGCTATTGATAGAAGAAGACTACTTGAGCAAGCAACAAAAATTCAAAACCAGATACTAGATGATGTAGAAGACGGAATAAAAATGGTACTTGGATTAAAATAAAAACCTGCTAACAACCGCTTCAACGTGTGCCACGAAAGGCATCTGATTCGATAGAAAGAGGAGGATACTGAAACTGCTTCATCGATGAGGGAGTCCATGCAATAAGGGACTATTATTTCCTTAATTCTTACGCGATACACGGAGGCCTTGGATGGACAATAACGGGATAGTGAAGCTGATCACCGATCTCACAGCCAAGAAGATCGACATGCAGGGCAAGGACTTCCTCCTCACCTGGGAGAAGAGCCGCGACGAGCTGGACGCCACCTTCCTTACGGCCGACATCCTGCGCTCCTTACGCGACGCCAACATCAGCCCCCGGATCTGGGATTCCGGCATCGCGGTATCCAACTTCCGCGACAACTCCACGAGGACCCGGTTCTCGTATTCCTCGGCCTGCGATCTTCTGGGCCTTTACGTCCAGGACCTCGACGAGGGCAAGAGCCAGATAGCCCACGGTGAGACGGTGCGCGAGACCGCGAACATGATCTCCTTCCTGTCCGAGGCGATAGGCATACGCGACGACATGTACTTAGGCGAGGGCGACAAATACCAGCGCGAGGTAGCCAAGGCCCTGGACGAGGGTGTGGCATCGGGTGCCCTGCCCTCCCGGCCTACCGTCGTCAACCTCCAGTCCGATATCGACCATCCCACCCAGGCCATGGCCGACTTTCTCCACCTGGCCCACTATTTCGGCGGCGTGGACAAGCTTAAAGGGAAGCGCATCGCGATGACCTGGGCCTACTCCCCTTCCTACGGCAAGCCGCTATCGGTGCCTCAGGGCGTCATAGGCCTCGCGAGCCGCTTTGGCATGGACGTGGCCCTCGCCTACCCCGAAGGCTATGATCTCATCCCGGACGTCGTCGCACTCTCGATCCGCCAGGCTCGGGAATCAGGCGGACGCCTGAGCCTCACCCACTCCATGGACGAGGCCTTCGCGGGCGCCGACATCGTCTACCCCAAGAGCTGGGCTCCCTACGAAGTCATGCTGAAGCGTGTCCCCCTTCTCCACGAAGGGAATCAGGCCGGCCTCAAGGAGTTGGAGAAGGCCTGCCTCGCCAACAACGCCAAGTTCAAGGACTGGGAATGCACCGAGGAGAAGATGAAGCTGACTAAGGAAGGCAAGGCCCTGTACATGCACTGCCTCCCCGCCGACATCACGGGCGTATCCTGCGCGGCGGGCGAGGTGGCGGCCTCGGTCTTCGACCGGTACCGCGACGACACCTACCGCGAGGCTTCCTACAAGCCTTACATCATAGCGGCGATGATTCTGCTCGGGAAGTTCGCCGATCCGGCCAAGCTCCTTGCTTCCCTTCTCGAGCGGGGCCAAATGCGCGTGGCTGGCTTTTGATGCCGCTCGACCTCAGAGGAGAGCCGGCAGGGGATTTCCCCTTTCGGCTCTTTCATGTCAGGGCCTTGTCACGACGCGGAACCCGAATGTGTAGTCAGTACCTTCGGGCGCGTCCTTGATCCGATAGAAGACGGAGCACGCGTCGGTTCCGTTGGTCCAGCTTCCGCCCCGCAATACGTACTTCATCTCGCTCGCGTTGCTGCCTGAGGGGTTGTTCTGCTTTTCGGCCGTGTACGGCGCGTATCTGTCGGCGCACCACTCAAGGACGTTGCCGCTCATGTCATAGATCCCCAGCTCATTAGGCTCCTTCCCGCCCACCGCGTGCGTGCCGCCAACGGCCTTCTTGGCGCCGAACCAGGCGACCGAGCCCAGATCGTTCGAACCGGAATAGGTGAAGCCCTTGGAGAGCTTTCCCCCGCGCGCGGCATACTCCCATTCGGCCTCGGTCGGGAGCCTGTAGCCATTCTTCGAAAAATTGGCCGACTGCGAATAGGGCGCAATGTCATACACGGGCGTAAGGCCGTCAGCCTCGGAGAGGGCATTGCAGAACTCCGCCGCGTCCCAGTAACTGATGTGGACGACAGGATTAAGCCCGACCTGGGAGAGGTAGGGGTTCTTCCAGGTGGCGTCGCTCTTGCGCACCCATTGGTCCTGCTCATACACATAGCCTCCGCCCTCAGTCTCGGCCGTTGTCCTATAGCCCTTGACCTGGACGAATTTAGCGAACTGCTCGACCGTGACCTCGTATTTGCCGATGTGGAAAGAGTCCAAAACAACCTCATGTGCCGGCTTCGTGTTTTCGGGACCCCCGGCCGTACCCATGACGAAGCTTCCTCCCTCGACGGCCACCATCTCGAGAAAACCCTTGGAAATGGTCGGCTTGGCTGGAAGGGTGGTTGTCGTCGTGGTTGTCGTCGTCGGAGGGGGAAATGGCTTGGAAGTGCCGGGGCCCGAGGCTCGCACCACGCGGAAGCCAAGGTCGTTGAAACCGCAGTCGGGGGGGCTGTCGCACCGCGTTTCCGGCTGGGCGTCCACCGGGTCGCTCAGCCAGCTGCCGCCGCGTATGACCTTGCTCTTCCCTAAGTTCGGCCCGGACGGATCGACCGCGGGATCGGACGAGTAGTCCCCGAACCAGTCGTTGCACCACTCGAAGGCGTTGCCGCTCAGGTCGTAGACGCCCAGTTCATTGGGCTTCTTCTTGCCGACGGGATGGGTTGTCATATTCGAGCCCTTACCAAGCCAGGCTGTCTCGAAAGGACTGGATGTCGACCCGATATAGCGATACCTCTTGGAACGGAGTCCTCCTCGGGCGGCCCATTCCCATTCAGCCTCGGTCGGCAGGCGATAGCCGTTCTTTGAAAAGTCTGTCAGGTAGAAGGGGTTAATTTTCGAATCGGCCTGATAGACTTCCTCGAGGCCTTCCTTGAGGGAGAGCCAATTGCAGTACTGGGCGGCGTCGTTCCAGACGACGAGGACGACAGGATGGTCATCCTCCTGGGTGAGGTAGGGATTATCCCAGGTGGCATCGTCCTTGATCTCATATTCCTTGCCGTTCCAGACCTGGCCCTTCTGCCTCTGCCTGCCGAAATCGAGGAGGAAGCGAGGGAGGTAGGTCATGCCTCCAAGATCCTTCGTGAATTCGGCGTATTCGGCCACGGTCACTTCGCGGGCAGCCATGTAGAAAGGCGATACGGTGACCTTGTGGGGAAGCTGCCCCGCTTTGGTCGATCCAGCCGTCCCCATCGTAAAGGTCCCGCCTTCGACGAAGACGAGATCGGAGCCCGCCGGCTCCTCCCCCTGCCCTTCCTGGGCCCCTATCGCCGCCGCGCAGAGCATGAAAAAGACCACAATCACCGTCGTCCTGGCGGCGAGCCTTTCAGACGGAGCATTCATACCCCGCCTCCTTTGCCTTCCTTCCCGAAGACACGGCGCAGAGCCATAGACGCTTCATGGAAAGTATAGTTCGAGTATCTGCCGTTTGCACGGAAGCGAATGGAATCGGCGGCGCCCCTGTGCGCAGGTTTCAAGCCTTCCGCCAATGAGAGCGCTTCGCAGAACTTGATCGCGCACCAATAGGTATGGATTTTCCAGGAAGCATGGCTCTGAGAGAAAGTCCCGATCTTCCTCATCGACAACTCCGAGGCATCGGCATCGCCGTCTTTTCCCGATTCTACGGCCACTACTAGGATTCGTCCTCCGATTCTCTCCTAAGGTTGGTGTAGGCCGTCGGGATTTGCTCCAGGTCGAAATCGACACCGAATACTTCACCGAGAAGTCTGGCTGTAAGTGTTTCGGACGGCGGTCCGAAGCGGAGCGCCCGATGCCGGGCCAGCAGAAGAACATGGTCGGCGAGGGAGCGCGCGAGCGCGATGTCGTGGGTGGCGAAAATGATGGTCCTTCCCATTGCGGCAAGCGAGGCGAGTTCGGCCGCGACCCTCCGGGCGTTGGCCGGATCGAGGAGGGACGTAGGTTCGTCCAGAAGGAGGATGCGTGCCCCCTGGGCAAGACAGCGGGCGATGCGCACAAGCTGATACTCCCCTCCCGATATTTCGCCGGCGCCCAGGCCGGCCAGGTGACCCAGACCAAGCAGATCCAGCGCCTCCCTCGCCATCTTTTCATCCTCCACGCCCGGCATGGACAAGGGCCTCAGATGGGGAGTCCTGCCCATAAGTACGAAATCGAGAACCTTGTAGTTGTAGGGAAGGCGTTCTATCTGGGGCAGAAAAGCCAGGGATTCGGCCAGTCGCCTGGGGCTGCAGGTCTCCAGGGCAGCTCCATCCAGGAGCGCTTCCCCCGAATCGGGCGCAAGACGGCCGCAGAGGAGGGAAAGGAGCGTGGTCTTGCCGGCCCCGTTGGGCCCGAGGATGGCCAGGATTCCGCCTGCCTCGAGTGAAAAGGAAATCCCGTCCAGCACGATTCCCCTGCCCGGCCTGGAAAAGGAGAGAGAACGGGCTTCGAGCCGCGTCATCGGGCCAGCTCCGTCGTCCTCGAGGCTAGGGCGCCGACAAAGAGTACGGCGCCGAGGAGAGCCGTCACGATGCCCAGGGGGAGTTCGCCGGGGAAGAGAGTACGCGCAATTCCGTCGGCCAGAAGGGCGAAGACGACGCCGCCGGCCATGGAGAGGGGGAAGGAATCCCTCCCGTCGGCCCCGGCGGCCATGCGTGCGAACTGGGGGACGACGAGGCCTATCCATGCCACGATGCCGCAGGCTGCCGTGACTGCGGCGACGCCGAGGGCCGCGGCCAGCGCGATAATCGTGCGCTCGAGTTCGGGGCGGATGCCCATCGACCGGGTGACATCGTCGTCGAGGGATAGGACCGTAGCCCTCCACCGCAGGAGATAGATAGCCGCGAGCGAGACGATCGACAGGGGAGCCATGGTCATGAGCCGGTTCCATCCCATGGAGCTGAGGGAGCCCATGGTCCAGAAGACGATGTCGGGAAGCTGGGAGAGAGGGTCAGCGACATATTTCACCGCCGCCAGGAGTGCCGAGAAGAAGGCCGAGACGGCGAGGCCGGCGAGGATGAGGCGCAGGACCTGACCGCCGAACCTGAAGCGCCTCGAGAGGGCCAGACTGGCCCAGAGGGCGAGAAGGGCGAAGGCGAAGGAGGAAAGCGCGACCGGCAGATCGGGGAGTCTCCCTCTGCCGCCGGCCACGAGGGCTATGGACGCGCCGAAAGCCGCGCCCTGGGAGACTCCCAGGAATCCGGCGTCTACGAGAGGATTGCCGAAAATCGTCTGGAATGCCGCCCCCGAGCCGCCCAGGACGGCTCCGAGGAGGATGGCTCCCAGGGCTCGCGGCAGTCGAATGGACAGGAAGATGCGCCGCGCCGTCTCATCGGAAAAAAGGAGTCCGGGATTCGTGAATCCGGGTCCGGGATATCGTCCCGCGAAGAGGTAGAGGACAAAGGCCGCGGCCAGGCCGGCGGCGATGGAGAGGCGCAGGATCCGGACGGGCTTCATCGTGTCAGATCGCCAAGCCTGGGCTCTATCGTCGCGTCGAAGACCGCTGTATCCATGCCGTACATCGCCCGGAAAAATCCGCGCGCCGATTCCAGGATGGGCCGGTCGGCAAAGAGCTCGGGATGGAGCTTTCCGGCCATCCATTCGAGACCGAGGATCCAGCGTGTATCGGGCTGGTCCCAGGAATAGAAGTCCTGGGCGAATCCGAAGACCAAACCCTTCTTCACCGCGGACAGGTGCGAAAGCCTTGCGTCGGAAGCAAAGATTCTGGCCGAGTCCCGGGCGTTATCGTGGTAATCGACGACGAAGACGGCGTCCGGATTCCAGGCAGCGATCTGCTCTACATTGATCTTGGCCCAGCCGGAACCCGGATTGGCGCCCCCCCAAACGGGAACGCCGCCGGCCATTTCGACGAGCCGCGTCTGCATCCAGGAAACAGGAGGTACTTCCCAGACGCCTTCGGTCGGGCTCGCCGCCTGAACGAGGAGGACCCTGGGCCTAGACGCCTTTTTGACCCTCGCGGCGGTGTCGGCAAGGGCTTCCCCGTACCAGGAGACTATCTCGGCGGCCCTGACCTTCTGCCCGAGGAACTCGCCTAAAGCCTTGATGTCAGCCGTATAGTCTTCAGGCGTCTCGAGGTTCAGATAGAGCTGCTTTATGCCGAGGGCATCCAGGGAAGCCCCCATGCTCTTCTTCATGGAACTCTTCATGATGACCGCGTCAGGCTTGAGCGAGGCGTAGACCTCGACGCCCGCGCTCCTGTCTATCACGGGCTTTTTCGCGAAGCTCCCGTCCAGGACGGCGAGGAAAACTCCCAGGCCCTGGTCGGCTCCCGCCACGGCTATCACCCGCTGTCCCGCGTCGGGAAAGAGGTACACGGCGTCGGCCACCATGATCACCGCCTTCCCTCCGAGGACGAGGCGCTGCTGGGCGATAGCGGTTCCGGACACGGCGAAAAGGATGATCGCAAGGAAAGCGGTCTTCGCGGCCTTCCTGAGTTTAAGTGTTTTCATGCCAATCAGTTTAGCGCAATGTGGGATGCCACGAAAGCCTTGTAGTCGGCGTTGGTCTCGAGGAGCTTGGCATGGGTGCCGAAGCCGGCCACCCTGCCCTCCTTGAGAAATAGCACTTTGTCGGCGTACTGGACGCTCGAAAGCCTGTGGGATACCGCCACGATGGTGAGGTTCCGCCCCGCGAGCGCATCCCAGAGCCTCGCCTCGTTGGCCGTGTCGAGGTTCGCCGTCATGTCGTCGAGAAGGAGGAGTTCGGGTTCCCTCGCGAGTGCCCTCGCTATCGCTATCCTCTGCTTCTGGCCGCCCGAGACCGCGATGCCCCGCTGGCCGAGGAGTGTAGCCTCTGCCTTGGGGAAGGAACGTATCTCGTCCTCGACCTGGGCGGCGCCGACATATTCCCAAAACCTGGAAGCTTCGAGGGCGGGCACGGCGGCCAGCGTTCCGAACGCCACATTCTCGAAGACGCTGCCGGAAAAGAGGAGGGGTTCCTGGGGCACATAGCCCACGAGGGCGGCCCAGCTCTTCCTGGAAATGCCGGAAAGGGGGATACCGTCCGCCTTGATTACCCCTTTTCCGGGCGAAAGCAAGCCCGCCAGCGTCTTGACGAGGGTGGTTTTGCCGCAACCCACGGGCCCGATGACGAGAAGCCGTTCGCCCCGGGCGAGGCCGAAAGATACCCCGTCCAGCGCCGCGCCCCGCCTCTCCCCGTAGCCGAAGGAGAGTCCCTCGACATCGATCCGCTCGAAGGATTCAGGCTCGGCGGGCTCAGGTATCGAGGCGGGCTTGGGGAAATTCCTCATCTCCTCGAGCCTGTCTATGTTGACGAAGGCGCGCTTGCCGAAGATGAAGAGCTGGGGGATGTCGAGAATGGGGTAGATCAGCAGATTCAGGTAATTGTAGAAGGCATAGAAGGTGCCTATGCCTATCCTCCCCTTCACTACCATGATGCCGCCCGCGAAAATCAGGGCTATCTGGGCTACGTAGTCGATGTTCTGGTAGATCAGGTTGAGGAGGGTCTCCATCCGCACGACGCCCATCTCCGTGGAATAGCGCTTCCCGAGGGCTTCGGAGAAAAAGCGCTCGTACTTCTTCTCGGCGGCGAAGGCCTTGATAATCCGGACGCCCGAAAAACTCATCTCGAGCTGTTCGTTGATCTTCGAGATGGCTTCTTCGTTCTTCTTCACCTTCTCGTAGATGGTCGCCTGAGTGACGCTGAAGACGTAGAGCATCGCGGGGAGAAAGACCACCGAAAAGAGGGCGAGTTTCCAGTCCAGGATAAACATGGCTATGGCGCAGAGGATGACCTTGCTCGTCGACTCGACTGCCCTGAAGATGCCGGAGCAGAGGAACCAGGCGAGCTTGGGGAAGTCCCCGATATCGGAAGTGAGCCGCGTGACTATGTCCCCCGAGCTGAAGGCCGCGAAGAAACGATGGTCCTTTTCGGTCAGCTCGGCGAAGTACTTCTTCCTGACGATATAGTCGAAGGCGACGTTGAGGGCGCCGCGAATGCCGGGGAAAAAGCCCGCGATGAAGCCCGCGAAGCCCAGGGCGGCGAAGAAGAGGGCCGCCCGCTTCAGTTCGCCGTTGGGATTCCTTAAGCCTCCCTTTCCCGCGAGGATGGCTTCCAGCATATCGAAGAGTTCCTTCGTGAGGAGGGGAAATGCCACTGCCACGGCGCTCGACAGCAATGTCAGGAACAACAGCAGGGCAATGAGGCCTTTCTTTTCCTTCCATACGTCCCATATCCAGGCGCGATGGGGAAAACGTCTCCTTTTCATGTTCGTTTCCCCCCTATAAACTGCTGTTCGACAAGGATTCTGTATTCGGGGCAGGACTCAAGGAGCTCGGCGTGGGTACCCCTGGCCTTGATCTCTCCTCCCTCGAAATAGAGGATCTGATCCGCGTGGAGTATGGAGGAGAGGCGGTGGGCGACGATGATGGCCGTCCTGCCCTCGAGAAGGATATCGAGACTCTGGCGGATCTTTTCCTCGGTTTCCATGTCTATGCTGCTCGTCGCTTCGTCGAGGACGACGATGTCGGGATCGACCGCCAGGGCGCGGGCGAAGGCAAGGAGCTGCTTCTCGCCCGAGGAGAGATTCCCTCCCCTCTCCCAGAGATTCGTGGCCATGCCTTCGGGCAGGGATTCCACCATTTCCTTTGCGCTCACCTGTTCCAAAGCCGAAACCACCCTACCCTCGCCCAGCTCGTCATTGTAGACTCGGACGTTCTCGAGTACGGATCCGGGAAAGAGATAGATGTCCTGGAGGACGAGGCCAGTCTTCCTCCTCCAGGCAGCCAGGTCGATTTCGTCCAGGGGAACACCGTCCACGGTTATCCTCCCCCTCTGCGCCCCGTAGAAACCGCAAGTCAGGCCGACGGTCGTCGACTTGCCCGAACCCGAAGGTCCGACGAGGGCGATGAGTGAGCCGGCCGGCACGGCGAAGGAGATGTCCTTCAGAACCCATTCCCCTTCCTTGTAGGCGAACCACACATGGTCGAAGGCAATCTCCTTTTCGAAGATAGCCGGCTTTTCCCTGACCAGTCCCGGCTCGGGCTCCAGCGCCATGATGGAGCTGACGCGATTCAGCGAAGTCCTCGCCTGCTGCATCCTGCGAAGGCTCTCAGCTATCTCGACAACGGGCCTCAAGAGGGAAGCCCCGTACTCGAAGAATAAAAGGAGGGTGCCCAGGCTCATTCCTCCCGAAAGGACCCTGGGGCCGTACAAGAGGATTATGGCGACGATGAAGAGGGGGCCGGCCAGGGAGTCGGTAACCGACATGGCCGAGTACTCGAAGAGGGAAACCTTGACGTCGTTGCTCTGCTTAGCCCGTCCCGTCTCGTCCAGGGAAGCCTGTACCCATGCGCCCCGGTCGAATGCCCGCACGATCTCCATTCCCTGGACGAATTCCGTCACCTTGGCCAGAACCCTGGCGTGGAGGGAGCGGGAGGCTTCATAGAACCTGAGGAGCTTGTTGAAGAAGACGAGGAGGAGGACAAGGAAAACACAGGCGACAATGAGCATGATGCCCGAGAGCGCCGGCGCCAGGGTGAAGGTCACGACGAACATCCCGGCCATCATCAGTATGGACACGACGAAGGTGACACCCAGGCTGGAGAAGAGATCCCGCACTTTCTCCGTGTCGTTCTCCGTCCTCGACATGAGTTCTCCCACGGGATGGGCGTCGAAGTAGGCCACGGGCAGGGTGAGGAGATGGGAGAAGATGTCCTTCTTTATCTGGGTGACGATGGAGAGGCCGAGCTCCGAGACGAGAATGGAACCCCACCAGGTCAGTCCCCCTGACAGAACGATCAGGAACAGGTATGCCAGGGCGTATTGCAGCAGGAGGCCTGTGTCGGCCGCGGGCACCGCCTTG
>JAPLSO010000015.1:10583-82293 GCA_026398595.1 Spirochaetota bacterium
CGAGGATGCTGGGAATCGCATATCGTCTATACCGACCGACGTATCCGAGAATCCTTTTTCCGTAATTCTGTCCATGCTTCATGCTGCTGATTTGAACCTTATCGGCGCCGAGCTCATGCCATGGCGCGACGAAAGGTCGAAGTCATGCGTACAAGCTTCAGCCCGCTCCATTCTTCTCTGTTCGGAGAATAAAGAAGAAATTTGACTGAATGAGATTATGAGCCGCGCAAAACTCTTTCCTGCCTAGCAGGACTTAAGGACGGTTTCGCGCATCGTGATACGGTCAATCATGGCATTCTCCGTGACGCGGGATGTGGACCTTGAGTCCCGCGCACGAAGACAAGATACCAGACTTCCGGAGAAAAGCAAGAGGATCAGCGATACTCCTCCCAGGCCTTGATCTCGAAGCCTTTTTGCTTCCAGTTTTCCAGGGCGTCTATGAACTGCTTCGCCACCTTTATATTCGTGAAAAGCGGGATGTTGAAATCGATGGCCGCCCGGCGGATGAGGTAGTCGTTCTTGAGCTCGCGCTCGTTGTTGTTCTTCGGGATGTTGATGACGAGGTCGAACTCGCGGTTGCGCAGCATGGGGGCGATGTTCGGCTCGGTCTTTTCGAGGGGCCAGTGCAGGCGGACGCAGGGCACTTCATTGGATACCAGAAACCTGGCCGTACCGCCCGTCGCGAAAAGGGAGTACCCCATCCCGGCGAGCTTTTTCGCGCTGTCGAGGAATTCCAGCTTGTTCTCGAGGGGACCGGTCGAGAGAAGGATGTTCTTTTTCGGGATGCGATAGCCGACCGAAAGGAGAGCCTTGAGAAAGCTGCCCCGTGGAGACGAGAGAAGGAGAATTGGGCTGCCTTGACTCCCACCCAGGGCAGGTCGAGGGCGGAGGAAGGAGTCTCGGGTAGCTCCGCGTCGAGGATGGCCCTGGTCGCCAGGTCTATCATGTTGACCCTGGAGACCTTGGAGCAGAAGGGGAAACTCCTCGAAGCCCTCAGGTTGCACTCGATCACCTTGATCTTGTTGCGCTGGGCGATGAACTGGATGTTGAAGGGTCCCGTTATCTCGAGGGCTTCCGCTATCTCTTCGGTGATCCGCTTCACCTGGCGTATCGTCTCGATGTAGAGCCTTTGCGCGGGAAGGACGACCGTGGCGTCGCCCGAGTGGACGCCCGCGTTCTCTATGTGCTCCGTTATCGCGTTGTAGATAATCTTGCCCCGCTTGGCCACGGCGTCTATCTCGATCTCCTTGGAGTTCTCTATGAACTTGGAGATGACGACGGGATGTTCGGACGAGACGTCGGCAGCGAGGCCCAGGAAGGTCGTGAGGCTACTCGGCCTTACGAGGACGGGATAGCCGACCTTGGCGGCGAATTCCCTTGCCTCCCCGAGGGTGGTGAGATCCTTCCACTCGGGCTGGTCCACACCCAGCTCGTCGAGGAGCTGGGAGAACTTGTTCCTGTCCTCGGCCCTGTCGATGTTGGAAGGGGAGGTGCCCAGGATAACGGCCCCGGCGTCGTAGAGATTCATCGCCAGGTTGTTGGGAATCTGGCCGCCCATCGAAAGGATCATGCCCTCGGGGCGCTCGAACTCGTAGATATCGAGTACCCGCTCGAGGCTAAGCTCCTCGAAATAAAGCCTGTCGCAGGCGTCGTAGTCCGTGCTGACAGTCTCGGGGTTGCAGTTCACCATGATAGTGCGCCGCCCGAGGTTCCTGGCAGTCTGGATGGCGTTGACGCAGCACCAGTCAAACTCGACCGATGAGCCTATCCTGTAGGGCCCCGAGCCGGGCACCATGACGCCCGTACCCGAGGGGGCGATGTCGTCCTTCATCCCGTTATAACTCAGGTACAGATAGTTGGTTTCGGCGGGGTACTCGGCGGCGAGGGTGTCGATCTGCTTAACCTTGGGTTTTATACCCAAGGCTTCCCTGTGGACGCGGATCTGGGCCTCGACCACGCCGAAGATCCTCGCCAGCGCCTCGTCGGAGAATCCCTGGCGCTTGGCCTTGTCGAGCAAGGGGGCGGAGAGTGCCTTCTTCCAGGCTGAGGGAGACTTGGCCACGGCCTTCACGGCTGCCTTGGCCGCCGCCGTCTTGAGTTCCTCTTCGGTGCCGTGGATGGAGGCTATCCTCTCCAGGAACCAGGGGTCGATTCGCGTCTGCCTGTGTATAGCTTCGACGCTCCAGCCCTCGGAGAAAGCGCGGTAGACGGCGAAGAGCCTTCGGTCGGTGGGCTGGCGGAGGGCCTGCTTCGTGGACTTGAACTCGATGCCGAGTAGTTTGGGGTCGTCGGAGAGGCCCTGGGCTCCCGTACCCGTCATCCTTATGGCCTTCTGGAGGGCTTCCTCGAAGGTCCGCCCTATGGACATGACCTCGCCTACCGACTTCATCTCCGACCCGATATGGGTGTCGACTTCCTTGAACTTGGCGAGGTCCCAGCGCGGGATCTTGACGACGCAGTAGTCGAGGGCCGGCTCGAAGCAGGACTTTGTCACCTTGGTGATCTTGTTGGTGATCTCGGCCAGGGAAGCCCCGAGGGCCAGCTTGGCCGCGACGTAGGCGAGGGGGTAGCCTGTGGCTTTGGAGGCGAGAGCCGAACTCCGCGAGAGGCGAGCGTTGACTTCGATGATCCTGTACTCTTCGGAATGCGGGTCGAGGGCGTACTGGATGTTGCACTCGCCAACTATGCCTATGGACCGGATGACCTGGAGCGCGACAGCCCTCAGGTGATGATATTCGGCGTCGGTGAGGGTCTGGGAGGGGGCTACGACGATCGACTCCCCCGTGTGGATGCCCAGGGGGTCGAAGTTCTCCATGTTGCAGACGGTTATGCAGTTGTCGAAGCGGTCGCGGACCACCTCGTACTCCACTTCCTTCCAGCCGCCCAGCCATTCCTCGACAAGGACCTGGGGGGCTATGGAGAAGGCCTTGTCACAGCGGCCTATCAGCTGTTTTTCGTTGGCGCAGAGCCCCGAACCCGCGCCGCCGAGTGCAAATGCCGCCCGGATCATGACGGGGTAGCCGATCTTCCGGGCTGCGGCAAGGGCCTCTTCGATGGTGACGGCCGCCTGGCTCCTCGGCGTGGCCACCCCTATCTCGTGGAGTCTGTCGGCGAAGAGTTCCCTATCCTCGGTGAGGCGGATAGCCTCGACGGGGGTGCCGAGTACGTCGACTCCGTACTTGTAGAGGGTTCCCTCATCGTGAAGGGCTATGCCGCAGTTGAGGGCGGTCTGGCCTCCGAAGGAGAGGAGGATGCCGTCGGGCCTCTCCTTTTCGATGACTTTCTTCACGAATTCGGGGGTGACGGGGAGGAAGTAGGTGGAGTCGGCCATGCCTTCGCTGGTCTGGATGGTGGCTATGTTGGGGTTGATGAGAACGGTTTTAACCCCCTCCTCTCTCAGTGCCTTGAGCGCCTGGGAACCGGAATAGTCGAATTCTCCGGCCTGGCCTATCTTGAGGCCGCCCGAACCCAGAACGAGTACTTTCTCGGGCTTTTTCATGCTTGGCTCCCTGCGTGCCGGGCTATGCGGCGCGCGGCTGTCGCGGCGGCTTCGGCGACGAAGTTCTCGAGGAGAAACTGCGTGTCCCTCGGGCCGGGGCAGCCTTCGGGGTGGAACTGGACGGCCGAGAAGGGTCCCCGCTTCGAACGGATGCCTTCTAGGGTTCTGTCGTTCCCGTTGACGAACCAGGGTTCCCAGCCCTTGGGCAGGCTGTCTTCCCTGACGGCGTAGCCGTGGTTCTGGCTCGTCATGTAACAGCGTTTCGTCCCGACCTCGAGGGCCGGCTGGTTCTGTCCCCTGTGGCCGTAGGGCAACTTGTAGGTATCGGCTCCCGCCGCCAGACCCAGGATCTGGTTGCCCAGGCAAATGCCGAAGACGGGGATCTCCCCGGCGAGGGCGCGGCGCACGGCGGCTATGGTCCTGGTGCAGGTCTTGGGGTCGCCGGGGCCGTTGGAAAGGAATATTCCGTCGCAGGATACCGACCTCAGGTCGCTGTCCCAGGGGACGCGCGCGATCGAAGCCCCCGTCGCCAGGATGATGCGCAGGATGTTGGCCTTGACCCCGCAGTCGACGACGGCGATCCTCGGCATGCCGGGCTTGCCCTTGTATTCCATCGGGCGGACGCAGGAGACGGCTGCCACGAGGTTTTCGTCTTCAGGATTTTCAAGGGCGCCTTCCTCGCCGCCGTCGACGACGATCCTCCCCCGCATCACCCCCTCCTCTCTGAGGCGTTGGGTGAGAGCCCGCGTGTCTATGCCCGAAATTCCCGATATGCCCTCGGCTTCCATCCAGGCTGAAAGGCTCCGCTTCGAACTGTAGTGGCTGGGCACCTCGCAGAGTTCCGATACGACGAGGCCCGAAACTTGAATCTTCTCCGACTCGAAATTGATTGGTATGCCGCGGCGGTCCAGGGCTTTGTCGGGGACGCCGTAGTTGCCCACGAGGGGATAGGTGAGGGTCAGGATCTGTCCGCGATAGGAGGGATCGGTGAGGGACTGGGGATAGCCGACCATTCCCGTGGAGAAGACGACTTCCCCCGGGCTCGAGCGGGGGGCTCCGAATGACCGCCCGGGGAATTCCGTTCCGTCGGCGAGAACGAGTCGGGCTGATATCGTCTTGGATCGCATGGGTACTCCTCGAACCGCCAGTACATCCTGGATGTAGAAAAAGCGGCGGCTTAACGACGCCGCCTCTCATCGGGATACCCTGCGCCCTGCCGGGTTTCTCATTTGTCTCCGCGGCAGCGTCGGATCAAGCTAGCGCCGGAACGAATTTATTTCAAGGGGGCAAGAGGGTATTTATGTAATAAATATGCATATTTATTCACAATCCCAAGGCTCAGGCGATCAGGTCGGCAAGTCCGGCTCCACACATCCCGATGAGGTCTTGAGGCCGGAGGAAGATCTGGAGCCCGCGCCTTCCCGCGCTTACGGAGATCGTGTCGAAGAGGAGAATTGTTTCGTCAAAGAAGGTCGCTAAGGCGTGTTTCATGCCGAGGGGGGAACAGCCGCCGCGGATATAGCCCGTCAGGCCCTCGAGTTCCCTTAAAGGGAGAAGGGAGGCTGACTTGTCTTTGGCTGCCTTGGCCGCTTTCTTCAGGTCTATTTCACAGGAGCCGGGGATGACGCAGACGAAGGGGCCCGTTCTTTCTCCGACGAGGACGATGGTCTTGAAGACCCGGTTGGGGTCGAGGCCGAGACTTTTAGCCGCGTGGAGAGCCGAGAGGTCGGATTCGTTCACCTCATAGCTCAACACTTCGAATTCGATGTCCGCGGCCTCGAGGAGGCGCATGACATTGGTCTTCTCCCTGGTGCCGCTCATCTGCCGCCGCCTGAGTCTGAGGCTTCGGGAAAGCCATATTTATCCAGGAGCTGCCTGTAGTCCTCGGGCGTGTCGATGTCCTCGAGAACGCCATCGCAGGCCGTCTCGACTAAGGCGGAGCCCCCGCTTTCCAGAATGCTTTTAAGCCGCTCGCCCGGGCTCAGGTCAAGGAGGTTCTTAAGTCTGGAAATGGGAAAGAGAACGGGGTGTCCAGCCTTCCCTCCTCGCGCGGCGGCAAGGGCGAGCCTCTCCCCGGGGCCTTCGGAATGCCAGGCGTCGAGGAGTGCGTCGAAGACCGCCGCATCGACGAAGGGCATGTCGCCATGGTGGATAAAAAAGCCATCGAAGATTTCGCCTGATTCGGCCCGGGAACGGAGCCAGGCTCCCCCTGCCTGGGCCGAACCCACCATGCCCTCGGCCCATGCCGCATTCTCGATGACGATGAGGCGGGGCAGGCTCTTAAGGGCCCTGGCCACGGCTTCGGCGCCCGATCCCACGACGACGACGACGTAGGGGCAGGCTTGTAGGACGATCCGGGTCGTCCTTCGGATGGCCGCCTCGCCCCCGATCGGTAAAAGGAGCTTGGGTCTGCCCATTCTTGTGCTCGCCCCGGCGGCGAGGAGAACGCAGGGGGCGACCGGCCGCAAAACCACCGTTCAGCCCTTCCGGCCGCGTCCGAGCCCTGTCTGGGCTTCGGCGATGAATCGCTCGAGCCTGGCCAGTTCCTCTTTTGTCCGCCTGGGTGCCGGGCCTCCGGCCTGGTCCCTCCGGGCGACGCAGGCAACAGGATCGAGGTAGGCCTTGAACCCGGGGACATCGAATCCTGGGCCGGCGAAGGCGGGATGGGCAGCCGCGATCTCGGAAGGCCCGAGGTCAGGCAGTCGCTTCCCCGAGGCGATGCAGAGGGACACGAGCTCCTTGGACGCTTGGTAGGCGGTTCTGAAGGGAATGCCCTCAAGCACGAGGTATTCGGCGACGTCTGTGGCCTCGAGGAAGCCTTCTTTTACGGAATCCCTGAGAGTTTCAACATCGGGCACGAGGGAGGAGACGAGGACGGCAAAGGCCTTGAGGCAGCCCGAGATCGTGTCCTCGAGGTCGAAGAACAGTTCCTTGTCCTCCTGGAGGTCCCGGTCGTAGGCGTAGGGGAGGCCTTTCTGGAGGACGAGGAGGGCCTGCAGTCCCCCGAATATCCGCGCCGATTTGCCCCGTATCAGTTCAGCAGGGTCGGGGTTGCGCTTCTGGGGCATGATGGAGGAGCCCGTGGACGCGGCGTCGGTCAAGCCCATGAACGCGTACTCCGTCGATGTCCAGAGCACGATGTCCTCGCAGGCTCGCGACAAATGCATGGCGATGATCGAGCAGGCCGCGGCGTAGTCCACGCAAGCGTCGCGATCGGCCACGGCGTCCATCGTATTCCGCGAGGGGCGGGCGAAGCCCAGGGCTTTAGCCGTGGCTTCCCTGTCCGTGGGCAGGCCCGAACCGGCGAGGGCTCCTGAGCCCAGAGGGCATTCATCGGCACGCTTCCCGCCGTCGGCGAGGCGACTTGCGTCCCGCTCGAGAGCCGCGGCCCAGGCAAGGAGATGATGGGCTAAAGTGACCGGCTGGGCGCGCTGGAGGTGGGTGTAACCTGGCATGATTGTCCCGGTATGGTTTTTCGCCAGAGCCAGGACGGCATTGAGGGCGTCGAGGAGGAGGCCTTGAGTCGACGCGAAGGCCCTGAGGATGTGAAGCCTGAAGGCCACGGCGACCTGGTCGTTTCGGCTGCGTCCTGCGTGGACGGCCTTGCCCGCCTCGCCCAGCCTTTTCGTCAGCTCGGCCTCGATAAAGGAATGGATGTCCTCGCTGTCGGGGTCGACCGCAAGGCTTCCGGCCTCGAACTCGGCCAACATCTTCCCGAGTTCGGCTGCTATCGCCGTGGCCTCGGCCTCAGGGAGGATCCCCATCTCGCCCAGCATGGATGCGTGGGCTATCGAGCACTCGAGGTCCTCGGGAAAAAGCCGCGAGTCCACGGGGAGGGAGGAGAGGAAGGCCTCGACATCGGGATGGAGTCCCGAACCCGATCCGGCCTTTTGCCATAGTTTTGCCATAGGAACCTTCCAATTAAAAAACCGGGGAGGCTTGAGGCGCCTCCCCGTCTTGTTCCGAAGTCCCGGTCTCCCGGATCGTTCAGTCGCCCGAAGATGCAGTATAGCTGGAGTTGCCGGGCTTTACCACATCGGGGCCCGAAGCCGTACCGTGGGAGGCCAGCCGGGCATTGAGACGGGCCCTGACCTTGGTGGGCAAGCCGAAGAGATTGATGAAGCCCGTCGAATCTTTATGGGAGAAGAGGGGGCCAGTCGTGAAGCTCGCGAGGCTGGCGTCATAGAGGGAATAGGGGGAGGTGGCGCCGGCCGAGAGGATGGAGCCCTTGTAGAGCTTGACCCTCACCGTGCCCGTAACGACTTCTTGAGTGGAATCGATGAAGGCGCGCAGGGCTGAGCAGAGTGGGGAGAACCACTCGCCTTCGTAGAGGATCTCGGCGAAACGCTGGGCAACCGTCATCTTGAAGGAGAGGGTCTTCTTGTCCAGGCAGAGCTGTTCGAGCTTGTCATGGGCCTCCATGATGATGGCTCCGCCCGGAGTCTCGTAAACGCCCCGCGACTTCATGCCGACGACCCTGTTCTCGACCATGTCGACGATTCCCACGCCATGGGCTCCGCCGATCTTGTTGAGCTTCTTGACGATTTCGAGCGGGCCCAGCTTCTCGCCGTTCACGGCGACAGGGACGCCCTTCTCGAAGGTGATTAAGACATACTCCGCCTTGTCCGGGGCCTTCTCGGGGGGGACGGTCATTTTGAGCATGCCCTCGAACTTGGGCTCGTTCGCGGGATCCTCGAGGTCGAGGCCCTCGTGGCTTATATGCCAGAGGTTGTCGTCGCGGGAATAGGAGTCGGACTTCTTCATGGGGATGGGGATGTTGCGCTTCTCGAGAAACTCGATCTCCTCGTCGCGGCTTGCAATATCCCAGATCCTCCAGGGGGCTATCACTTCCATCTCCGGGGCGAAAGCCTTGACCCCCAGCTCAAAGCGGACCTGGTCATTGCCCTTGCCCGTGCAGCCATGGGCGACGGCATCGGCGCCTTCGGCCAGAGCTACCTCGGCGAGGCCCTTGGCGAGGAGAGGACGGGCGGCGGAGGTGCCGAGGAGGTACTTCTTCTCGTAGGGGCTTCCCGCCTTGACGAGGGACCAGAGATACTCGGTGACGAATACTTCCTTCTGGTCGAGCTTGATGAACTTGGTGGCGCCCGAGGCCAGGGCGCGTTTTTCCATAGCCTTCCAGTCGGCTTCTTGGCCGACGTCGCCGCAGGCGGCTACGACTTCGCAGTCGTAGTTTTCCTTGAGCCAGGGGACGATGACGGTGGTATCGAGGCCGCCTGAATACGCGAGCACGATCTTCTTTTTCATGGATAACTCCTTGGCAGACAATGGCGGCCGAAAGCGGCCGCGGCGGGGAGGCAGGTATGACGTAAGCCGTCCCTTGCCTATATCGGGAAGCCGTCTTTAGCGGCTACGGAGGCGCGCCTTCGCATAAAGGCGCGCCTCCGCATAATGGCGCGCTTTGGCGCGGAATCGGCAGGACATTCCACCAATATGCACAGAATTCATGATTAGGTACATTTTATGCATAAAATATGAATTGATCAAGTAGTTATTGTATTTTTTTGCAATAAATGAAGAATGTTCCATCCACGGCAGGACGGCCGATCTCATCGCTGACGATCATAACCCCTTGAGGCCAAGCTCGCCCGGTAACAGCTCAAGGCTCCCCTTCGTCGACCCCATGGAAATCCTTGCCCGAGCCCTCGCGGCCGAAGCTCGGCGGGCTTGAAGGAAGGGCTCATCCCTCCAGGTCAGTTCCCCGTTTCAACCTCTCCTTCTCCCTGATGTTCCTGATGAAATCCTCGGCGTATTTCCTCGCTATGTCCTTGCACCCGAGTCCGAAAGCCAAGGCGAGAGCGAGGGCAGCCGCGGCGCAGAGGAGGAGGAATATAGTGCTGACGATAGTCTGCCCCATGCCGAGCTGTTCCAGGGCCATCGTCGCCACGACGACGAAGCCTAGGGTCTTAAGCCCCTTCCCTATCACGACGGGATTGTGGATGGCCGCGTTCCTGGCGATGGTGATGAAAAAGTTCGAGAGAAACGTGACCACCACGACGCCGATTATCACGATGATCCCCGCGGCCATTGTCCTGGGAAAGGCGGAGGCCATCCAGAGCGAGATGGATTCGGATGCGCCCGAATCGAGCCTGGCGACGGTATTCGACAGGACGAGGATCATCAGGAACCAGTAGAGCAGTATCCCGAAGAGCCTGGACGGCGAATGGCTGACATTCCCCTTTTTGAGGAAGCCCGATATACCCGTCTTCTCGCAGATATAATCGAAGCGAAGAAGGGTGAGGATTCTGGGGGCCAGGAATCTGGCCAGCCTGGCGGCTATCCATCCCAGGATGAAGATGAGGATGGCGCCCGCGATTGCCGGGAGAGAATCGAAGAATCCGCGTACCGATTCGATGATTTCCGAAAAGTCCATGTATCCTCCTCCGAGTGCCGAAGCGGCGCTAGGCGATCCCTTCGGTCACGAGCCTGTGTATCCGTTCCACGGACATCCCTTTTATGCCAAGAGTCTCGACCGTCCTGCCGCAGGCTCGGTAGTCGGTCGCGTTCATCATGCCTGCCAGGTCAATGATCATATCGATGGTAGGCGTCCCCACGCTCAGCATCTCCCCGATGGAGGACATGGGTACGAGACTCATGGGCACATCCTCCCATACATAGCGGTGATTGATCGTCGCGGGAGCCTTTATGCCCGCGTAGCCCGTCGTCGCCCTGATGGCTGAGCAGAGGTCCTCGCCCGGCGAATCGTAGGTGAGATAGAGCCATTCGCGGGCGGAGACTGTCCGTATCCCCAAAGCCCTGGCCACGGCCAGGCGTTCGTCGTCGATCTTCTGCAGGACACGGGCGACGGAGGGCGAGATGCCCTGCAGGTAGTACTCAAAATCGCCCCCTGTCGATTCTATCCACCCGGCGTTGAGAAGAGTCAGGGCGGGATGGAAGACGGCGCCTATGTTCTCGAGGCTCGTAGCGAGCACGTTGGAGCCGGCCGTGAACTCTGGATAAGCCTGGTTCAGCACTCCCAGGATGTCCGGGGTCAGGTAGGACGGAAGAGCGCTCACCGGCACTCCGTTCTTGATCCTGTAGATATGTCCGCGATGATGATCGATCATCCTCGAGGCGTAAATGAAGGTCTGGGCTTCAACGATAACGGGAAGGGTGGCCGCGCCCTCCCTAGAAAGGCATGCCCTGAATTCCAGGGCCCCTCCCGTCCTGCCAGGGTTCAGGACGACCACCTGGCCATCCGCGAGGAAGGGCGCCATGGCGGAAGCCAGGGGATAATGAGCCGTCGAAGGTGTGACGATCATAATGACGTCGGCCCCTTCCACGGCCGCCTGGATCGAGGAAGTCGCCAGCTTCACCGGACCGAAGCCCTCGATTTCCCCTTCGAGTTCGACTCCTTTATACCAGCGGACCGCGTTGAGATGCTCGTCCGTCCTGTTGTAAAGCCTCACCTCGAAGCCCATGAAGCCAAGGTGTCCCGCCATGGAGAGGCCGCCGTTGCCGGCGCCCATGACACACCATACAGCCTTCTTTTCCTTGGCGCGTACCTGCGAAAGCCTCTCGCCCACTTTTTTCCAGTCAGCGCGATCCGACATCTTTACCTCCTTGCCTCGGGATCCTGGCGAGGCGACTGGCCATGGCCTCGATCCTCTCTTCGACCCTCAGAGGAGTTCCGTCCAACCTCACGGCGGCGACGCCGCCCGAGACTATCCTCGTCGGAATAGCTGCGGCCTTGAACTCATCCCTGCAGAACTCCAGCCAGGGCAGGGCGAACATTCCCGAGGCGAGCATGGCATAAAGCCCGAAGGGCGAGTACGTGTCGGGGATCAGCAGTTCGGCCGCTTTGATTAGTTTCACCGCGTCACGGTACAGTGACTGCTCCCTAACCGAGATCTCGGGATTCCTCACCATTCCCTCCATGAATCCTTCTTTTTTCAGGCGCCGGTACTCAGACAGGGCCCAGCGCGTGAGACGTATGCTCTCCTCGATCACGGGCGGGTCGGCCAGCCTGGAAGCCTCACAGTAGCTCACCACGTGGATTACCTGCGGGCTGGAGGAATCCTCCGGTTCGATGTCGTCCATGAGAGCGGTGACAGCCGCCAGCTGAGCCTTGGCTTTCTCCAGGTCGGGGGAGAAATAGTCCAGCCCGCCGCGAGGCTGGAGATGGACCCTGAAATCCGGGCTTTCAAGGCTCCGGACGAGACAGAGGAGGACCCTTGTCTTGGCCAGGTCCTGGATTCCCCAGGTGTATTTCGGTGTATTGAGCATGGTCTGGAGGATCAGGTCGCGGATACCCAGACGCTTGGCGGCCACGGCGGCTACGTAGCCCGAAACGACATAGCTGAGATCGTCCGCGCCTCGGAAGGCGAAATGATGAGGCACATTGGGTTCGAGGGGCTTGCCTGTCGAGGCGATGTACCGGATCGTCTCGAAATGCTCCTTCAGGTTCGCAAGGACGTCGTTGGGACCGCGGCCGTCCAGCCTGCAGAACCACCAGAAAGAGAGGGCATGCCAGGCTATGTCGATGGTCTTTTCGTACATCCTCGCCAGTTCGGGCACTTTCTTGGTCCCTGCATAGGCGCGCACGAAAAGGGGCCGGCAGGTCTGCCACAGAAAGGCGAACTCTTCCGCTGTCGCCAAAGGAACCCCTCCCCCGTTCAGCTTTCCCTCCCAATCCTCGCCGAAGTTGGACTGGGTGAGTTGGGATGTACCTATCGAGAGGATATCGAGGAGGCCACCGGATGCGAGACTCCGTGCCCAGTCCCCAAAGAGCCTGACCGCTTCCTTCCTGTCGGCGAGATAGGGCCCCGCATGAGCCCTCATCAGGGGCGGCAGGCCCTTGGCTTTTCCATCGGCTATCCTGTCGGTCACCTTCTCTCCCCGCAGACCGAACCGCAGGCTAGATGAACGGTCCACCGGCTTCACGGACAGGTATTCGCGCGACCGCACGAGACCTTCGCCGAATGAAAGCCGCGCCGAATCGTACTTTAAGCCCGGCGACAGCGATTGCGGGACGAGGTTCTCCGGAACGCCCAGTCTCTCGAGTGTTTCCTGGATCGTTTCATCGCCGCGGAAGACGCCCGCGAGTTCGGGGAATCTGCGCTCGGCCTCGTCACAGGCTTCAGGCAATCCCGCGAAAAAGACCGCCCTCACCTTCCCGCCCTGGATCCTTGTGAGCCTCTCCCTGGAAAGAAAATCCTTAAGGGTTCCGAAGATTCGGAGGGCATCGGAGGGATCCAGCCTGTAACTGAATCCCAGGACGCTCAAGGACGAGTTGGCGATCCAGGCCTTAAGATTTGCCCCTCCTTCTCCCCTGGCCAGCGCCTCAAGATCGGCTCCGATACCTTCGTCGGCGATGAGGGTCCGGATGCCGCAATCGCCGAGCACCCTGGAGAAGGACAGAATGCCGAGGCTGTGGACGTCGGCGGGGGGGTGTATGAGTCCGAAGACATCCCGAGCTTCTATCCTGAACACGTTTCCTCCTTTATGTCTTCAGAGCCGCCGGTCGAGCCATTCCGGGATGAGGGAAGACAGCCCCTCGGGCAGAAAGGCATCGAAGCCGCCTTCCCTGCCGGCGCGGCGCCAAGCGGTCACGATGACAGCCGCCAGGTACTGCTCCTCCGAAAGTCCGGCCTCCGCCATGCAGGAGCCGAACCAAGGGTCGGGGATCATCGGCTGGCCGTTGACCTCGATGCCCCAGAGTTTTCGGTTCGCATGGATTATGTCGCAGCGCGAATAGTCCTGGACGCCTAGAGACGAAAAAATCCTAAAGGCGAGGGCCTCGGCTTCCTTTCTCAACCCCGAGTCGTCGATGGGCAGCGCGACTGCCCTGCCTTCATCCTTGTCCCCGGTAGTGATGACTTTCGTGGATCCGCTGGAGTTGAGCCTAATCTCCACCGGCAGGCAGAGCATGCCCTTCCCGTTGCCGACACAGGCGCAGGTAATCTCACGGAAGTCCGGACAGTCTCCCAGATATTCTTCGATCAGCACCTGTCTAAAATCCGGGGCGAGTCTTCCTATGGCCAGCCGAAGCCCCTCCATATCCCGGACGACCGAATCTGGATTTATCCCCCTGGAATTTCCGCCGTCCGCTGGCTTAACGATGCAGGGAAATGGAGGGATGAGGGAACCATCAAGGAGTTCCGGATCGGATTGAGTCGAACAGCTGTAGAATGCCGGGGTACGTATGCCGTCCAGCATCCATCTTCGTTTCAAGGAAGGCTTCGAGAGGGCAAGATCCAGTACTATGGCCGGAGATCCCGCGAAAGGGACACCCCGGGATTCCAGCCAGGCGTGCACGTTCACAAAAGACGCCGGATTCGAACCAGTATCGGGCAGATGATCGGGGGCGCAAAAGACAAGGTCGGGCATGTATTGCGCGACGAAAGCGGCAAGATCGCCGATGTTGGCGACGCATGCAAGGGATGCATTAACGCCAGCGGAACGGAGCATTGCGTCGAATCGGTCGAGACGCGATGAGGCCTCGGGCAGAGCATAGACTATCGATATTCTTCGGGGTGTCGCTTTTCGGCGGACATCCAATTCCTTACACCTCCCATGATCATAAGTCTTCACCTTCAGTCTATCACAGCATCCCGTTTGTGCCTCGCTTTTCATAAAATTTCCTGAAAGTCATCCGGACCTGAAGGTCAGAGGCGCGGATCGCTTTACTGGCTCGGTCTTATGTTATATCGTACTTATCATATGTTTTTAGTCGACAGGCCGGATGGTAAAAAAGTGCGGGGGCGACAGGCCCTGAACGCTGTCATGCCCTACATGATGCCAGGGCGGAACCAGTCCGCCGTGTATTACGAAAAGGACATCGATCTCGAGAATGCCCTGCGCCACGTACGGGCCAAGAACCTATCGGCCGGGGAAGACGCCTCCGAAGGCGGATCTGAGGATCGATATTCCCTCTTTGGCCTCGTCCTCGCCGCAGCCGTGCGTACGATAGCCCTAAAGCCCCAGCTCAACCGTTTCATCCACGGACACGCCCTCTACCAGCGCGACCGGATCGTCATATCCTTCATCGTCAAGCAGAAGCTCACCGAGGAAGCGCCTGAGGGTAGCGCCAAGATATTCTTCGAACCCGGGGACGACCTCGAGATCGTGTCCCGGAAGGTGAACGAAGCCATAGCCTACGTGAGGCTCATGGGCGAAGGCGGCGAGGGCGAGCGGATTGCCAAGACAGCCCATGCGATCCCCGGGGCAAAGGCCCTCATCATAGGAGCCTATAGGCTCCTGGACAGGCTCAACCTCGCTCCCTGGGCGCTCATAAAGACGGATCCCCTGTACGCGACGGCATATTTCGCCAATCTGGGAAGCCTCGGGCTGGACACGCCTTACCATCACCTCTACGAGTGGGGAAACGCGAGTCTCTTCATGGTGATGGGAAAATTGCAGCAGGCCGACGGCCGCCAGGGTCGTTTCGGCCCCGGACATCACTTCGTCAATTTCAAGGTAACGCTGGACGAGCGGATAGCCGACGGCCTGTATTTCGCCCGATCCGCCTCGATTTTTTCACGCCTCATCGCCCGGCCGGAACTCCTCGAAGCGGACCTTGAGGAAGCGCGGATTCAGATCATGGGTGAAGCTGAAAACAAGGAAGGCAGAAACTAGGCGCTCTCTTTCTTCGCGGCCGGAGCTGACGCCGGGCTTTCCGGGACAGCCGCTGGCAGGCTTTCCGAAGCTTCGGCCTTGGCTTCCTCGCCGCGGCGTGTCTTGGACTTCGAAAGGGAGGCAGCGGCCGAGGTCTTCTTCGAATCGGTGATGTAGAAGCCTGAGCCCTTGAATATAACGCCCATCCCGCCGCCGATCACCCGCCGCACGCTTCCGCCACAGGCAGGACAGACCCTTATGGGATCATCGGACATGGATTGGAACTTCTCGAACCTGTGCTGACAGGAACGACACTCGTATTCATAGGTCGGCATGACGCAATACCTCGATTCCACAGAGAGAGGATAAGGTGATTTTCATACAATGTAACCGTATGGTCGAAAAAGGTAAAGTGGAGGGGGAGGCCGCTCGGAGGCCGTTTCCCCTTTCCCGCCTGTCTCAGCGGCCCAGGACTCCCAGCTTCCTGCCCACCTTCTCGAAGGCCCGGACGGCGCGCTCGATCTGTTCGGGGCTATGGGCGGCCGACAGCTGCACTCGGATCCGCGCCTTCCCCTTCGGGACGACGGGGAAGGAGAAGCCGACCACGTAGATGCCCTCGGCGAGGAGGGCGTCGGCCATGTCATGGGCGAGTTTCTCGTCGTAGAGCATGACGGGGCAGATGGGGTGGACGCCGGGCCGCAGATCGAAACCCGCCACGACCATCAGCTTCCTGAAGAGGGCCGCGTTCGACTCGAGCCTGTCTTTAAGCTCGGTCGAGGACTTAAGGAGTTCGAGGGCGGCGAGGGTTCCGCCCACGATGGAAGGGGCGAGGCTGTTGGAGAAGAGGTAGGGCCTTGCCTTCTGACGCAGGTACTCGACGACCTCGGCCTTGGAGGCTATCACCCCGCCCGAGGCGCCGCCCAGGGCCTTTCCGAAGGTCGTGGTGATGATGTCCACCCTCCCGCCTACCCCGCAGTGCTCCCAGGTCCCCCTCCCCCGTTTGCCCATGAAGCCCGTGGCGTGGGAGTCGTCGACCATGACGAGGGCGTCGTATTTCTCAGCGAGGTCGCAGATCTCGGGAAGGCGGGCGATGTCCCCATCCATGGAGAAGACCCCATCCGTGGCTATCATCCGTATCCGGGCGCCGAAAGACTCCTTGAGACAGCGTTCGAGGCCCTTAGCCGTCCTGTCCGTGTCGGGGTCGACTTCCTCGATATCCCGCATATCGGCGTGCTTGAAGACCCAGCGTTTGGCCTTGCAGAGCCGCACGCCGTCGATGATCGACGCGTGGTTGAGGCTGTCCGTGATGATGGCGCAGTCCTCGTCGAGGAGGGGCTCGAAGACGGCTCCGTTGGCATCGAAGCAGGAGGAGAAAAGGATGGCGTCCTCCATTCCCAGGAACTCGGCGGCCTTTTTCTCCAGGAGTTTATGCGGGCTTTGGGTGCCGCAGATGAAGCGTACCGAGGCGAGTCCATACCCCCAGTCCTCGAGGGCCTTGGCCGCCGCCGACTTCAGTAAGGGGCTGTCGGCCAAGCCGAGGTAGTTGTTGGCGCAGAAGTTGAGAACCTCGGACCCTCCCTCGACCGTGATAGCCGCGGACTGGGGTGTCGCTATGACGCGCTCGTCCTTATAGAGGCCCTCGGCCTTGATGGCCGCCAGCTTGCCGCTCAGTTCGGATTGGATCCCGGAATACATGGTTTTCTCCCTCCGATCCAGGTAGTGGACTTAGGCTTTTTGCCTAAACCTTCGGCTTAGCCCTGAAGAATCCCAGGAAACTCCCCACGATGCCCCCCGCTATATGGGCGAACTGGGAGATGTTGTCCTGCTTGGCGAGGGCGTCCCAGACCTGGCCGCCGAGATAGACGACCATGACGAGGATGAAGGTGAGGGGTATCTCGCCTTTATTGAAATTGGTGATGGATGCCAGGATGATCATCATAAAGACAATCCCCGAGGCGCCTAAAAGCATTGAGCCCGGGAAAAACAGGACATTGAGAAGGCCTGTCGTCACCGCGGTAATAAAAATCGAAAGTACCAGAAAGCCTGAGCCGTAAGCCGCCTCGAGGATGGGACCGAGGATGAGGATCATGGTGAAATTGCCCATGTAGTGGGTCACGTTGGCGTGTCCGAACACGTAGGTGATAAGCTTCACGTAGTCGCCGAAGTTGTTGGATTGGAATGGCGCCGGTGTGGAGAACCACTGGGATGTCAGGTTGGGCAGGATGGTGCTGGTGAGAAGAAGGACGGCGGCCGAGACAAAGGTGAAGGTGAGGGTCACCGGCGCGTTGTAGCGGAGCTTCATAGAAAACCTCCAAAAAGGCTGGCCTTGTCCGGCCGCGATGCCTAGATATCCAGAAACAGCGAGACGGGGCAGTGGTCGGAGCCGAGGACCCCGGCCTCGATCTCCGCCTCTACGAGGACGGGACGGAACCCGGGGTCGACGCAGTGATAGTCGAGCCTCCATCCCACGTTGTTGGCTCTGGCCTGCGGAACCCTGTAGGTCCACCAGGTGTAGCGGCCCGGTTCGGGGTGGAAGCAGCGAAAGCTGTCCAGGTAGCCTGCGGTCGTGAACTTGTCCATCCAGGCCCGCTCCTCGGGGAGGTAGCCTGGGTTTCCTTCGTTCTGGGCGGGGCGGGCGAGATCGATAGGTCTGTGGGCGATGTTGTAGTCCCCAGCGACGACAAGGTGCCTTCCCGCGGCGCGCAGCGAATCGCAGAGGGTGAGGATGGCATCGCAGAAGCGGATTTTGTACTCGATGCGCGCGCCTCTGTCCTGGCTGTTGGGAAAGTAGGCCGAGACGAGGACGAAGTCGTCGAAATCGGCAATCACGGTTCGGCCCTCGTCGTCGAATTCCCCGATGCCAAGACTCGTCACTGAACTCGGCTCGCGCTTGGAAAGGATGAGCGTTCCCGAATAGCCCCTGCGCTTGGCACTCGACCAAAAAGCGAAATAAGGCCGGCCGGCCGAGCCCTTGGGTTCCTTGAGTTCGGCCGGAAGCTGGTCGGGATGGGCCTTCGTTTCCTGGACGCAAACAAAGTCGGCGTCCTCGGCGGCGAGCCAGTCCAGAAAACCCTTGCCGGCGCAGGACCGTATGCCATTGACGTTCCAGGACAGGAATTTCTTCATCGTCCTTCCTCCTGCCCCTCAGGCGGGTGTCTAGGTTCCAGGATGGAATCGATGAGGCCCTTTAAGGCCGGATCGAGGGCAGAATCTCCCGGATTTCCTTTGATTTCAATTTGGAAAATGCCGTCTTTGAAGACTATCGGCCCCTGATCTTCGAGGCTGGGCAGGGCCTCGTCCTCCTGAGAGAGATCGGATAGTGCTCTGCGGAAGCCGTCGATCTGGCCCTTGGGGATATAGCCGAAGAAGCCGGCCGCCCTCGACTCCCTTTGTGCCGGCGCGGAGTAGCGTCTGGCCGCGGGCGAAAAACCGAAGATTCCTTTCCCCTGATTTGGCATCATATCTATGGCTGACAAGATACTCCGAAACGATGTGGCATGCCAGACCTGGCGCGCCATCCCGGTTCACGTCGAGGGCTTTATCTGCTAGAGTGAAGCCGTGTTCCATGGTCATTTTCGCCGACTCGAAGCGGTGGCGGGCGCCTTGCTCTTCTTCCTGGTCCTCAACGCCCAGCCGGTCCGGGCGCAGAATATTGGAGGTCTTAAGACTCTGTCCAGGGTGGACACTGCCCATTTCTCCATCTATTTCCCAGCCAGCCTCGAGAACCAGGCGTTGCGGCTCTCGGGATTCGCCGACTCCGTACTCGCCGACCTCGTCGCCCTCATCGGCACCAACCTCCCCGCGAAACCCATACCCGTTCTGCTTTCGAACGTGGAGATCGACCTTAATGGTTATTTCAGCCCCTATCCCTCGAATAGAATCGTCATCTATCTCGCCGGAGCCTCAGGCTCCCTCGCCTCCCTGGGTGACGAGCTCGAGGAAGTATTCCTCCATGAACTTGTCCACGCCCTCAGCCTCAACATCCGCGGCCCTTTCTGGTCCTTCCTGTCCGCCCTCGCCGGAGACATCGTTGCCCCGGCCGCATGGGTCGCCCCCGACAGCCTCATCGAGGGCACGGCCGTCTGGGCCGAGAGCCGGGACGGATCCCGAGGAAGGCTCAACGATCCCGCCGCCCTGGAATCCGTGTACGTAGACCTGGCTGCGGGGAAAAAACGGGGGCTCTGGTCGGTCTCGGGCCTCGCCGATTTCCCCGGCTCGGGGAACCTGGCCTACTACTATGGAGGCTTGTTCGCTGCCTTCGTCGAGGAGAGTTACGGGACAGGATCGGTCGGCAAGCTCTGGGCCGAGGCCGCCAAGGGCGAGCCTTTCTCGGGCTTCGATGGCAACCTCCTGGGCGGGGGCGTCGTCGCGAGGGCTTTAGGCAGACCAGCTTCGGCCGTCTGGGACGAATTCCTCACCTGGCTTTCGGCCGGAGCCGAGAAAACTCCGCCAGCCTCGGAAAGCCGGGGAAAACCCGAAGCCCTCGAGCTGAACACGCGCAAGACAGGGCCTTTTACCGCCGGCGGCGGCTTTTTCTACTATTATGACGGCGAGCGGAAGTCGGTTTTCTCCCTCGAACTCGGGAAGAATCGGCGTAAAAAGCTCTTCGACGCCGATTACCGTCTCGAGACGATGAAGGTCTCGGAGGACGGACTTTCCCTCCTTCTCGACTGGGCGAGGAAGGGCGCGGACGGCAGGACCAGAGCACTCGCCTACCGTTACGACCTCGCCTCGGGAAGCCTCACCCTTGCCGGGCCTCGGGACGAATTGCAGGCAGGCGAGGCTCGCGCAAATCTCCGGCCTGGGCAGACTATAAGGCTTCAGACCACCCGGCCCCCCGATGCCTCGGGCTGGAGCTACGGCCTTGCGCCCCTGGGCTCCCAGCTCCTTCCCGCCCGCGTTTGGAAATCCGGGGAAGTATACCTCATGGATGTCGAAAGTTTCACCTTCAGGTCCATAGCATCGGAACAAGGCGGCCCGCTGCTCGTTCTCTCTGCGGTCCCTAAAGGGGGCGTATCGAGACTCGCCGTCCTTGAGTCCCAAGGCGAGGCCTGGACTCTCAGGGTCCAAAAGAAGGCGCCTCTAGGCGGTGCCCGCGACGCGGTGATCTCGGACAGAGAGGTCTTCTACAGAAGCGCCCTGGGCGAAGGGGCATACGGAATCAGGAGCCTAAAGCTCGATCAGGATATCCTTGCCGAAGATTTTTCTCGGATCGACGGAACCTGGATACCCCTTGAGACCTGGAGGAAGAAACAAGGCAGTACGAACCTCGACCCCGAGCCGAAGGCCCCCACGAAATCCTCGGCAGGTTTTCTTTTCCCCGAGGCCTTGACTTCGACTCGCTACCCCTGGGCCGATGGCGAAGCCATCGGCCTTGCAGCCGTGGGCATGGACCTGACAAACCGGCTTTCCTGGTCGGCCCGCGCGGGCTGGGACTATGTGAACGGTGTCCCTAAAGAGGCTCTCTCGATAGGGCTCGACATAGGCTCCCAGGCCTTCACTCTCGCCCTTTCGGATGAAGCAGCCAAATCGGCCACGACCTTGCAGACCGCGCGCCGCTCATCGGCTTTCCTGTCCCACACTGCTGACTTCGACTTCGTCCCCGAGCATTTCCGTCTTGGCCTGGCCGAGACGATCTGGGCATCGGGCCTGGACCCTGATTATTCCCTTGCCGAGTTTGCCGCGCCCAGCTATTTCTACCAGTCGCTGGGAGGCAGGCTGAGCCTGGCCTGGTCGACCATGAACTACCAGGCCTTTCCTCCCTACGATATCCAGGGTTTTTCGGCCAAGGCCGGGGCTGACTACGAGGTTGTCGCGGGTCAGACCCAAGGCTGGTCGATCTTTGGTTCGGCCATCGCCGCCACGGCCCGGCCCTCCTTGCGCTTTTGCCTCTATGGGGCCTTGTCGCCCGATGGATCCCTTGCCTTTCTCCCCTCAGGCAGGCTGCTCTCCCTTGGTTCGTCAGACATTGGATCGGCAGCCGCCCCGCCCTACCCCCTCTACAAGGAATATTTGAAGGTCGTCTCATCTTCGACCTGGTACCTCTTTACCGAAGCGTCGGCCACTCTCTTCAACCTCGAACTCTGGGACAGGCTCGGGCCCCTGCGCCTTCCCCTCCTGCCCTCCATCGGCCTGAGACGAATCGTCTTCAGGGGAGGCCTGAGAGCGGCCGCATTCGAGTCGGCGACCGCGGTCTTCCCCTCGTCGGCCTTCGCGAGGGCTGAGGTCGACGCGGCCCTCCTTGCGGGGATAGCGGCAGAAGCCCATATATACCTCATGGGTGAGGCTTCCTACGCCTTCGCCTCCTCGCTCTCAGGCGGGGGGGCCTTCCATTTCGATTTTGGCCTCGGGGCAAGCTACTGATGGTCACGTGGGAATCCTCGGGCCAGGCCGCCGCCTCGCGTCTCGGCGCCAAGGCCAGGGAGGAACTACGGAAAGCCATCGCGCTCAACCGGAACAGGGAGGTTTTTGCCGTAGGCAGCCTGGACGGTTCAGGTCTCGTCTCCGAGATCGAGATCGTAGCCCGCGGCACCGAGGATAAAGTTCCCGCCCTTGAAGCCTACTTCGAGAAGGGCGGAATCCTCATCCACAACCACCCTTCGGGATTCCTCCATCCCTCCGAAGCCGATGTGGATATAGCGGCCGAGGCTGGAAGCTACGGCGTGGGCTCCTACATCGTCGACAACGAGGTGGAGGAAGTCTACATCGTCGCCGAGCCGGCGCGGAGGAAAGCCATCCGGACCCTGGACGAGGAAGGCCTCGCCGGGGCCCTGGACGCCGGGGGCAAGCTCTCGGAAAAGCTGGACTCCTTCGAGCCCCGCCCCTCACAGATTGCCATGGCCCGCGACGTTGCCGGCCTTTTCAATCGAGGCGGGATCCTGGCCGCCGAGGCGGGCACGGGCGTGGGCAAGTCCTTTGCCTACCTCGTACCCGCCCTAGCCTGGGCACAGGGCAACGAGGAGAGGGTGATCGTATCGACGGCCACGATCAACCTCCAGGATCAGCTCTTCTCCAAGGACATACCCCTCGTCTCTTCGGCTTTCAAGCGTAAGCTCAAGGCCGTCCTCGTCAAGGGAAGGTCGAACTATCTTTGCAAGCGGAGGCTGGCCGAGGCTATCGAGGAGGAAGGACTTCTCGTGGACGAGGAGAGTCCCCTTTCAAGACTCCTCGCCTGGGATAAGGCCGGGGGCTCGGGCGACAGGGCCGAGCTCTCCTTTCGGGTCGACGACGCCTCCTGGGCCAAGGTCTGCTCCGAGGCCGATTCCTGTCTCTCCCTGCGCTGTCCCCAGCGTGAGGCCTGCCACGTAATCGCGGTGCGCAGAAACGCCGCGGACGCTCAGGTCATTGTCGTCAACCATCACCTCCTCTTCGCGGATATTGCGGCGCGGCGCAAGGCGGCTGGGCTGGAACAGACATCGATTCTCCCCGCCTATTCGGCCCTCATTTTGGACGAGGCCCACGTCATAGAATCGAGCGCGACGAGTCTTTTCACGGAGAGCCTCACCCGTCCATCCCTCCTAAAGAAACTTTCAAGGCTCTGGAGACGAACGAGGGGAGGTCAGTTTGGTGTCTTCGCCAAGCTCGCCGCGCTTCCCGGCTCGACCCAGGATTGGACCGATGGTTTGGATGAAGAGGTCAGGATCGTCCAATCGACCTTCGCCGAACTTGAAGCCGGCGCGCTGCGCCTGATAGGGACGGAAGGTTCGCTGAGGCTAACGACTGCCCTCGCCGATACGGTTCAAGCCTTCCGCGAACCGGCGGGAAGACTCCAGCGGGCCCTCTTGGCCCTGACGAAACGGGCCGCCGACTGCATAGCCTCCCTGCCCGATTCCGTTCTCCAGGAGCCTTCCGTCTACGAGACGCGAATAGCCTCGCGGAGTCTCGGGGAGGCAGCCGATCTCATCGCCCGGCTCAAGGACTTCGAATCGGACCTCGCGACCGTCTATTGGCTCGAAAAGACGCGTAGTTCACAGCGGGAAATCTTCGTATCCTTCAATGCCACTCCTCTCGAGGTGGCCGGTCTTCTCCAAAAATCGGTTTTCGAAAAGGTCAGGACCGTGGTCTGCACATCGGCGACCCTCGCCGTGGGGGGTTCCTTCGACTTCTGGATGAAGCGGGTAGGTATAGACAAGGGAAGGGAGGACGTCGAGACCAAGTCCTATCCATCGCCCTTCCCCTTCTCCACGAACGCCCTCCTCGCAATCGACCCAGAAGCCCCCCACCCCCAGAAGGCCAAGGAACGATACAAGGAGTACCTTGGAGGAGCTGTCCTCGATCTCCTTATGGCATCGCGGGGAAGGGCTCTCGTCCTCTTCACCAGCTACGATCTCCTCGGTCACTGCTACGAGGTGGCCAAGCCTGCCCTCGAAAAGCAAGGCATCACCTGCCTGAGGCAGGGAATGGACGACAGAAGCAGGCTCCTTACCTTGTTCCGGAACGATATCTCGAGCGTCCTTTTCGCCACGGACTCCTTCTGGGAGGGGGTGGACGCCCCGGGCGAGACCCTCTCCATGGTCGTGATCGCCAAACTGCCCTTCAAGGTACCTTCCGACCCCATCCAGCAGGCCAGGGCCGAAGCGGTCGAAGCCAGGGGAGGAAACGCCTTCGTCGAAATCAGCGTGCCCGAGGCCATCATCAAGTTCAAGCAGGGCTTCGGAAGGCTCATACGGCATTCGGAGGACAGGGGCGTCGCTGTAGTCCTCGACCAGCGTCTCGCCTCATCGAGCTACGGTTCTCTCTTCATCGAAAGCCTTCCGCACTGCAGACTCCTTGTCGACTCTTTATCGATAATCGAAAAGGAAGTGAAGCATTTTCTGGACGACTGAGCAGGAAAGCTGGTACAATGCTCCGCGAGGTCCCGCATGCACAGAAATCTGCCTTTCGTCTTTCCCCTGAGCAACCCCGTTCGCAACTACGCCTGGGGAAGTTACGACGGCCTTTCCAGGTACACAGGCATTGCCCAAGACAGGGACAAACCCATGGCCGAATACTGGATGGGCGCTCATCCCGACGATCCTTCCCTCCTTATTCTTCCTGACGGGGAAAAGCTGACCCTGGACAAATACATAGCCGAGCAGCCGGTGAGGGCCCTCGGCGACGAGGTCTTCTCCTCCTTCGGCGAATTGCCCTTCCTCTTTAAGGTCCTCTCAGCCTCGATGCCCCTCTCCATCCAGGTCCACCCGGATAAAGCCAAGGCCGAGGCCGGTTTTGCCAGGGAAGAAACTCTGGGTATTGGGAGATCCCAGCCCGAACGCGATTACAAGGACAGAAACCACAAGCCTGAACTCGCCCTCGCCCTCTCCGACTTTTCGGCCCTCTGCGGATTCAGGGAAGCCCGGGAGATCGAGGAGCTTCTGGGGCCCGAACTTTCCGCTTTTTTCTCCTTTTCGGCCGAGCAGGGAGAAGCCTCGCTGAGAGCCCTCATCGACAAAGCCTTTCGGCTCAGGGAAAAAGAGAAGCTCTCCCTCGAACGTCTGCTCGAAGGCAGGGCTCGAGCCCTCGCGGGAAGCGCGGACGCTAACGAGAGGCTCGCGGGCGAGACCGTCCTCCTCTGCAGCGCTCATTATCCCCACGACCCGGGCGCCCTCTCCCCCCTCTTCCTCCAGGTCCTGAACCTGAAGCCTGGCCAGGCTATCTATGTCCCGGCGGGAGTCATGCACGCCTACCTCCTCGGGACGATCCTGTCATACGCGGCGGTCTCACCCAGAAACACATCGACGTCGACGAACTCCTGGACATTCTGGATTTTCAGGCCGCGCCAAGCCTCGTCGAAGCCAGTCAAGGAATTGAAGTCGGAGTCTCGAACTGGGAAAGTCCAGCCGAGGAATTCTCGCTTTCACGCATAGACCTCGAGGCTGGCCATCCCCTTGCCATGAGGCCACAGGGCCCCGAGATTCTCCTCTGCACCGAAGGCGCGGGGCTGATTGCGCGCGCCGAAGGCGGTGGAAGTTCCTCAGGTACATGGCGGCTCGCCCGCGGTGATTCGGCCTTCGTCTCGGCGGCATGCGGTCCCTACAGCCTCTCGGGTTCGGGCAGGATATACCTGGCCCAAAGCGGACTGGGCGCGAAGGCTGGATCGTGACGATCTGGGTGGACGGGGACTCCCTGCCCCGTGACCTGCGGATACTCCTCCTCAGGCGGCAGGGAAAGGAACTCTCGCCCGGCAAAAAAATCACCCTGCGATTTGTCTCGGTGAGGCCCCTCCCGGACATCCCCGATGAGCTCGCCCTCCAGGTCGAATCGGGGCCGGACGCGGCGGACGATGTCATTCTCGCAGCCGCCGTCCCAGGCGACCTCATCGTGACGAGGGATATTCCCTTGGCGGAACGTGTCGTCTCCAAGGGCCTCGCCTGCATCAACGACAGAGGTGGCGTCTTCACCAAAACCGCTGTTTCCGAACGTCTTTCCCTGCGCGACGCGGCGGCCGAATTGCGGCTTTTGGGACTGGCTCCCGTTTCGCCCAAGGGCAGTTCCAGGACTGCGCGGGACGTGAAGCGCTTCGCCGATGCCTTGGACAGGACCTTGGCTGGTTTGAGGAAGAACTGAAGAGACTATCGCCCTAGGGGGCGGCGGTAGGTCTAAGGGCTCTGCGCCGTCTGGCTTTCCTGATCGGCGGCTGGGCTTTCCTGATCGGCGGCTGGGCTCTCCTGATCGGCGGCTGGGCTTGCCTGATCGGCGGCTGGGCTTGCCTGATTGGCAGCCTGGACCTCCTCGGGGAGATCGACTCCGGGCTCCACGGAAGGTGGCGGCGCCTCGTCGATCGGCCCGTCAGGGGGTTCGATCGCAGGGGCGACGAATCTCCGCACCAGGTAGGAGTACCTTTCCCTCAGAATGCCGGACTTGCTCAAGGTAGCGGGATTGTACTTGATCGGCGAGGAGAGAAGGGCGATGAGCCTGGCGGCCTGGTCGCGGTCCAGCGAGGATACGCTGGTCTTATAGTAGTTCCTGGCGGCCGCCTCCATCCCGAATATCCCTTTCCCCCACTCGGCGTAACCGAAATACAGCTCCAAGATCCTGTCTTTGGATAAAAAAAGTTCGAGCTCGAGGGCCGTGATGACCTCGAAATATTTCCTGACATAGCTTTTCTCGGGGACGAGGAAGAGCGTCCTCGCCACTTGCATGGTGAGGGTCGAGCCCCCGTACAAGGGCTTGCCAACCTTGGCGTTTATCTCCCTCGCCCGCTTGAAGGCCTCCATCTCGATGCCATGATGCTGGTAGAAATTGCCATCCTCGACGCTGATCAGCATCCATTTTATATATGCAGGCACTTTCTTGAGAGGCAGGGGAATGGGCTTCTGCAGTTTCCATCCGTAGCCGATCGCCCTGTAGGGCATGAGGATGGTAAAGGGCGGATTCACGAATTTATAAGAAAAGATGAAAACCGAAGTCAGCACGATGTAGACGATATGGACGATGACGATAGCCTTGAGGCTCAAGAGAAGTACACGCTTGAGGGACAGGCGGGCCTTGGGTTCCTCGGAGTTCACGTTCCTGAGTATATCGAAGCGACGGGGAGGCCGTACAGCCACGGTATCCTCGCCTCGAAAATCCGCCTGAGCCTGCGGCTCAGCCTGCGGCTCAGCCTGCGGCTCAGCCGCAGGCCAGGCAAGCCTTTTTCCCGGCCTCGATAGCCTCGAGGTTCTTGGGGATGAGACCGTGCTTGGAGGGAGGGAAAAAAGACTTGAGGATCATGTCGGCCAGGTCCAGCTTCACCGCTCCGGTGGCCTGACTCAGGGCTCCGAGCATCACCATGTTGGCGATGCGGCCATCACCGATCTTCTCGGCTATCTCGTTGCAGGGGATATGAAGTATTCTGGCGTCGGGGCGGTTCGGGTCGGTCTTCACGAGGCTCGAGTTGAGGAGGATGAGCCCCCCTGGAGCGCACTTCTCCTCGGCTATCGCGATCGAATCCTGGCTCATGATGACGACGGAATCGGCCTTGGCGACAATGGGGCTCGCGATCTCCTCCTCGCTGACGATCACGGACGCCCGGGCTATGCCGCCGCGCTTCTCCGCGCCGTAGAAAGGAAAGAAGGATACGATGAGACCCTCTTTCATGGCGGAGTAAACCCACATCTGGCCAAGGGAGATGACACCCTGGCCCCCGAAACCCGCGATAAATGTCTTTTCGGTCATAGCGCCATCCTCACTTGGCCGCCGACGGAGAATCGGCCGCGGTGGACAGGGTATTCTTGATCTCGCCCAATGGATAGAAAGGGATCATGTTCTGCTGGAGCCAGTCGATGGAGTCGTGGGGGCTCAGCTTCCAGTTCGTTGGGCACTGGGAGAGGATCTCGACGAGCGTGAAGCCCTCGCCTTGCATCTGGGCATCGAAGGCCGTGCGGATCATCTTCTTCGTCTTCTTGATGTTGAGGGGAGTGTCGACCGCGCCGCGCGCGAGATACCGCGTTCCTCCGAGGGTGGAAAGGAGCTCGCAGACTTTGATGGGATAGCCCATAGTCTCCGGGTCGCGTCCCTTGGGCGCCGTAGTCGCGTACTGTCCCACCAGGGTCGTAGGCGCCATCTGCCCGCCTGTCATCCCGTAGATGGCGTTGTTGACGAAGATCGTGGTGAACTTCTCGCCGCGGTTAGCTGCGTGGATGATCTCGGCAGTGCCGATGGCGGCGAGGTCGCCGTCGCCCTGGTAGCAGACGACGAGGTGGTCGGGAAGCATGCGCTTGACGCCGGTCGCCGCGGCCGGAGTGCGGCCGTGGGCGGGCTGGACGGAATCGAAGTCGAAGTACATGTCGGCGTAGATCGAGCAGCCCACGGGATTTGTGATGATGGCCTTGGTCTGCAGTCCCATTTCGTCGACAACCTCGGCGATCAATCTGTGAATGACGCCGTGGCCGCAGCCGGGACAGTACTTGGTCTGGATGGGCTTGAGGCTTTTAGGATGGCCGTATACTAGTTCCATGATGAACTCCTTGGATTCAGGCGCCGAGCATCCGCTCGGCAACAGCGAGGACTTCGTCCTCGTCGTAGATCATGCCGCCGACCCTGCCGTAATGCTGTACCGATGCCTGGCCGTTCACAGCGAGCCTGACATCCTCGACCATCTGTCCCATGCTCATCTCGACGGAGAGAAATTTCCTTCCCTTCACGGCGAGGGCATTCAGCCTTTCGTAAGGGAAGGGCCAGAGGGTTATTGGGCGGAAGAGGCCGATCTTGAGGCCCTTGGCCCGGGCTGTCTGGACCGTACTCATGGAGACGCGGGCCGAGGTGCCGTAGGCCACGAGGATCAGGTCCGCATCCTCGGTCTGGAGTTCCTCCCAGCGGCAGAGCTCCTTCTTGACCAGGTCGTACTTCTTCTCCCGCGCGAGGATCAAGAGTTCGAGTTTCTCCGGTTCGAGGTTGATGGAGGTTATATGGTTGGCCCCCACTCCCGGCCCGGTCTGGTTGCCCACGGCCCAGGGCTTGTTGGAAAGGGTCGCCGGGTCTATGGGCTTCGGGAGCCTGACCGCCTCCATCATCTGCCCGATGAGGCCGTCGGCGAGGATGAGGACGGGGATCCTGTAGCGGTCCGAGATTTCAAACCCTTCGTAGGTGAGGTCGGCGGCTTCCTGAACGCCCTTGGGCGCCAGGACGATGGTGTGGTAGTCGCCGTGGCCGCCGCCCCTGGTCGACTGGAAGTAATCGCCCTGGGACGGGGCTATGCCGCCAAGGCCCGGCCCGGCCCTGACGACGTTGACGATGAGGGCGGGGAGATCCGCCCCGCAGAGGTAGGAGATTCCCTCCTGCTTGAGCGAGATGCCGGGGCTCGAGGACGAAGTCATCGCCCGGGCGCCCGTGGAGGCCGCGCCATAGACCATGTTAATGGCGGCCACCTCGCTTTCGGCCTGGATGAAAACCCTGCCGGCGGGAGGCATATTCGTCGCCATGTAGGCGATCAACTCGTTCTGCGGCGTGATGGGGTAGCCGAAATAGGCCTGACAGCCCGCCCGCATCGCGGCTTCGCCGATTGCCTCGTTGCCTTTCATGAGGCGCGTTTCGTTATCCATGATCGCCTCCTCCTAGAGTTTGTAGACCGTGATCGCCACGTCGGGGCAGACCTGAAAACAGTTGCCGCAGGCGATGCACTTTTCGGGGGCTATGGGCATGGAAGGATAGTAGCCCCAAGAATTGGGTTTGGAATCGGGCCCGAGCACCTTCACGGGACAGGCTCGCACGCAGAGCAGACAGCCTTTGCATCGCTCCCGGTCGATAACCGGCTTCCCCTTGTTCACCATGCTGGACTCCTTTGCGCCTGCGTCAGCCGGCCCGTCTGCCCACGAGGGCGGCGAGGGCTATCGAGGCCAGTTTTGTTTCCGCTGCATCGGAGCGGCTCGTGAGGATGACGGGTTTAGCCGCACCCATGACGATTCCCGCACCCTTGGCCTGGGCCAGATCGAGCAGGCATTTGTAGAGAATGTTCCCCGCCTCGATGTCCGGGGCGATCAGGATATCAGCGTCCCCCGCCACTTCGGATTGGATTCGCTTGATCCTGGCGCTCTCTGCGCTTATGGCGTTGTCGAGCGCGAGCGGTCCGTCGACCAGGCAGCCGGGTATCTGACCCCTGCGGTTCATCTGGCTCAAGACAGCCGCGACAGCCGTCCAGGGCATCTTCTCGGCGTTCACCTTCTCCACGGCCGCGAGGAGGGCGACCTTGGGCCTTTCGATCCCGATGGCCGCGGCGACCTTGACCGCCGACGCGATGATGTCGACGAAAGCCAAAAGATCGGGGGCGATGTTGATGGCCGCGTCGCTCAGGATGAGGAGCTTGTGATAGGTGGGGACTTCCAAGACCGCCACATGGCTTGCGAGGCGGCCGGCATTGATGCCTGTCTCCTTGTTGAGGACGGCCTTGAGGAGTATGGATGTGTCGATGATACCCTTCATCAGGAAGTCGGCCCGGCCCGATTTGACGAGTCCGACGGCTATGGCTGCCGCCGAAGGAAGATCCGGCGCGGGAATCAGTTCGAATCGCGAGATATCGAGGCCCTTTTTATCCCTGGCCTCTGCGGCCGCCGCGGCAATAGCCCCTGGATCGCCGACCAGAATAGGTTCGGCTATGCCTGCCTCGTAGGCCGTGACCACGGCCTCCAGCACCGAAGATTCCTGGGAGGCTGCCACTGCCAGCCTCGTGCGGCCCGCGGCGGCCGCGGCCGATAGTATTCCGGCTATGCTCTTCATGGCAGGTAGTCCTCGACGCGAAGTGCGCCCGAGAGCGCCCCATAGCCCGCCTGGGCCAAGGCTTCGAGTTCGCCCTCGCCGGGGTAGACGACGATGGGAGCGATGAAGGAGCACATCGCCTTGAGGCTCTCGACTATCTCCTTGCCGTAGGCAATGCCGCCGGTGAGTATGATGGCGTCCACCTTCCCATAGGCGGCTGCCGCAAGGGCGCCGATGGCCTTGCCGACCTGGTAGATGAAGGCTTTGTAGTAGAGGATTCCCTCGGGATCTCCAGCCCTGTACAGTTTCTCGACGTCCCTCATATCGTTGGTGCCGAGGAAGGAGACCATGCCGCCCTCTCCCGTTATCATCCTCAAGACTTCCTTTTCGGAATACCTGCCGGAAAAACAAAGTTTCGCGAGTGCGGCCGCGGGCAATGTACCCGAACGCTCCGGGCCGAAAGGCCCTTCCCCGTTGAGGCCGTTATTCACGTCGACGACCTTGCCTGCCATATGCAAGCCCACAGTCACCCCGCCGCCCATATGGGCAATGATGAGGTTCAGATCCTCATACTTTCTGCCCTCAGCCGCGGCGAAACGCCGAGCGACGGCCTTATGGTTAAGAGCGTGAAATATGGAAATCCTCGAAAACAACTTGTGGCCCGACACTCTGGCCAGATCGGAAAGTTCATCCACCACGATGGGATCGGCTATAAATGCGGGTATACCGAGGGGGAAGGCTATGCCGTCTGCCAGGAGGGCACCTAAGTTGGAGGCGTGATCGCCGTACCTAGCCGCGAGGAGATCGGCCTTCATGGCCTCGTCGACTCTGTAAACGCCGCTGGGTATCGGGTGGAGGCCCCCTCCCCTGCCGACGACGGCGACCAGCCTGTGCAGATCGAAGTCGACGGAGGCAAGTTTCGCCATGATGGCCTTCCGCCTGAAATCGTACTGCGAGGCAGTGGTCTTGAAGACGGCCAGTTCTTCCGACGAATGGCTCAGCGTGTTGTCGAAGATACGGTTCTCGCCTTCAAAGACCGCCATTTTGGTGGAAGTAGATCCCGGATTGATGACGAGTACGGATTGAACCATCGGTTCCTTTCCTTGGGTCAGTATAATCCGAGTATAGCACTTATTCCGGGCTTGACAAGAGATTTAATGCATTATTTGAAAGCACGTTTCAAATAATGAAACGATATTCCCGAACTGTCCCTTTAGCAGACCTTGCATTCGCTTGATTCGTTCAACACGGCCATGAACTCCTCGCCCGTCAAGGTTTCCTTCTTGAGGAGGCATTCCGTGAGCTCATCGAGCTTGGTCCTGTTCTCCTTGAGGATGCCCATCGCCCTGGCGTAGGACGCGTTGATAATCTTCAAAACCTCATCGTCTATCTTGGCCGCGGTCTGGGGTGAGACGAGGAGCGTCGTATCTTCGCCGAGATAGGGATTGTTGTTGGTCTCGAGGGCCATCATGCCGAAGGCTTCGCTCATGCCGAACCGGGTGACCATGGCCCGTGCCATCTTCGTCGCCTGTTCGATGTCGTTGGAAGCCCCCGAGGTCACGGTGTCGAAGACAAGTTCCTCGGCCGCTCTGCCGCCCATGAGGGTAGCTACCTTGTCGAGTGCCTGCTCTTTGCTGAGCAATATCTGTTCACCCTCGTCCAACTGCATCGTATAACCGAGGGCGCCCGAGGTCCTGGGCACGATGTTTATCTTGTGAACCGGTGCGGAGTTCTTCTGTTTGGCGGCGACAAGGGCATGGCCTATTTCGTGGTAGGCTATCGTGCGTTTGTCCTTCGTCGAGATGACGGCGTTCTTGCGCGCATAGCCAGCGATGACTACTTCGACGGACTCATCGAGGTCGCTCTGGATTACCTCCTGCCGCCCCAACTTCACGGCCCTTAAGGCAGCCTCGTTGATGAGATTGGCGAGATCGGCGCCCGAGGCGCCCGAAGTAGCCCTGGCTATGGCGTTGAAATCAACGCCCTGGCCTATCTTCACATCCTTGGCATGGACCTCGAGGATGGCTTCCCTGCCAGCCAGATCAGGTAGTTCCACCGGAATGCGGCGGTCGAAACGTCCAGGCCGCAGGAGAGCCTTGTCTAGGGTTTCCGGCCTGTTGGTGGCCGCCAGGATGACGACGCCCTTGTCGGCTTCGAAACCGTCCATCTCGGTTAGGAGCTGGTTCAGGGTCTGCTCACGTTCATCGTTGCCGCCGAAGCCTCCCACGTTCCGCGTCTTGCCGATTGTATCGATCTCGTCGATGAACACGATACAGGGCGCCTTCTCCTTGGCCTGCTTGAAAAGATCGCGGACCCGGGCTGCCCCCATGCCTACGAACATCTCCACGAATTCCGGGCCTGATATGGAGAAAAAGGGGACTTTGGATTCCCCGGCCACGGCCTTGGCCAGAAGGGTCTTCCCTGTGCCCGGAGGCCCTACGAGGAGAGCTCCCCTGGGGACTCTGGCGCCGATCTCCTTGTATTTCCCGGGATCGTGGAGGAAGTCCACGATCTCCTTGAGAGCTTCCTTGGCTTCATCCTCGCCGGCAACATCGGCGAAGGATTTCCCGGTCTGGGCTTCCACATATATTTTCGCCTTGCTGCCGCCGAAGGACATGGCGTTGCCCATACCGCCCATCTTGCCGGCCAGCTTACTGGAGAGGAGTTGTCCTATACCCATGAAGAGGACGAAAGGCAGTATCCAGCTGAGGAGGGAGAGGAGGGGGGAATTCTCCTTGGGAATCACCTGGCTGAACTCGACGCCGGCGGAGTAGAGTCTGTCGACGAGCTCGGGATCATCGACACGCCCGGTCACATAGATGACTTCCTTGCCTTCTGAGTCCTTAGCCGTGTAGCGGATCTGGTTCGTGTCTATCTGAACTTTCTTGACCGCGCCCGAACTCACCTGGGAGAGGAAGTTGTGGTAGTCGGTCTGTATGATAGTCTCGGACGTCAAGGCCGGCATGATGAAGGTGTTGAGGACGATGATAACGAGGAGCACGATCCCGTAGTAGTAGTATAAAGACTTCTTGGGATTGTTCTGGACTTTCAAATTCTTCTCCTTAAGGGGCAGGAGGCGAGACTGCCATCTCTGTTGGGCGCCCCGGATGTTCTTCTTAAAATATACTAGGATCAGACCAAAAAAGCATTCGAGCAAAAAAAAGACCACCCAAAGGGTGATCTTTCAGCAAAAATAAGCGACTATCAGGTAACTCTGGTCTTGTGCCGATTCAATCTTCTCTTCTTCTTCCGCTTGTGTGTCGCTATTTTCTTAAGCTTTCGCTTTCTACCACAGGGCACGACTGTTCTCCTTGGATACGTTTGCCACGAAGTGAGGCTCATCCACCGCGCAACATCGTCTATAGTACATGGATCGCCAAGGATCGTCAATATGTCTTCAACGCTTGGATACGTGCTTCTTTCTCGTCGTCAACCTATCGATGACGATGTTGACCTCGGCGATAAGAATTCCGGTGAAGCGCTCGATCGAGTCGACGATGTACTCCTGGAGAGCATGGGCATTGGAGGCCAGCCTGGTTCCGAAGGGTACTTCGAGGACGACCGTTATCCTGTAACCCTGACTGTCCTCTTTTATCGCCAGACGCTTGACCTTGACCGTTGAGTCGTACTCGTCGACGCAGTGTACGACCATCTGGGAGAGAGCTGCCTCCGAAATGGCCACCCTGCCCCGCTTGGTGTATTCGGGCCGGACGACGGCCTTCTCGTAGATCTTGGGCAGGGAGACTCCGGTGCCGAAGCTCCGCTTCAGGAAGACACGCACGCTGTCGTAGAAGATCGAGGGGTAGTACTTTCGGATCTCCAGGGCCGGTACCGGGATGACATGTTTACCTTCGACCTGCCTGGATTGCATGGCCTTCTCAATCTCCTCCTTGGTCGCGATGTCCTCGATCTTGGTGATCTTGAAGGGCTGGGGTATCTGGAGGCGCTCGCAGATGCGCTGGACCATCTTTTCGCTCGTCCCGATAACGAGGATCTTGCGGAACTTGGAGCGCTGGAGTGCCTTGGCCACCTCATCCCTGTGGACTTTCTCGTGGAAGAGGGCTGTCTTGACCGCTCCCAGGTAGAGCGCTTCTTTCTTGGCCGATTTGCCGGCGATGAGTTGGTCGCCTTCTATGAGGAGGCCGTCGTCGATAATCATCTCGATACCGTATTTCTGGGCGACGAGCTTAGCCCTGAAGCTCTTTCCCGTCCCCGTCGAGCCGACGAGAGCATAAACCCTGACTCCCCGAAGAAGCCAGAAAAGCGCGTTAAAAAGTCTCATGATCCAAAATCACTATAGGTCGGCGGCCAAGTGCCGTAAAGAGTCCCTGAAGGCGGTGAGGGAGCCTGTGAGGCTTGAGAGGCCAGGGGCCAAAAGGACACCGTCCGTGAGGGCGAGAAGGTCGGCGATGGCCCAGAAACGTACGAGCGTGGGGTCGAGACCCTTAGGCGCCAGGGCGGAAGGCAGGACGGCGGCGAAGACTGCCCAGCTTCCCGCCGGAGGAAAGCCCGCGCCTTGGAAGAGACGGCCGGGATCGAAGGAGGCCTGAGGGTCGGCGGCGAGACCGCCCTTTCCATCGGCCAGGAAAAGGGGGCGCAGGGCGAGGGGCGTGTATGAAGAGTCTGTCCGGGCGATGTCAATTCCGAACCTCGCAAGGCCCGCTGCCATGCTCTCCTGCATTTCCTGGAGGGAAGAAGCCTTTCCGCCCAAGGGATCGTCCCATAGATCCAGAGCCTCGCGCCCCGGTCGCGCCGCGAATACCTTTCCAGCCTCGTCGAAGAGAACGATGCGCCATTCGATGGAAGGCCCGCCCCGGACGGCGCGGACCGATCCAAGCCGAGCTTTTCTCCTCTCCCCGGCGAAGCGCCAGACGAAGACGGCGCCAAGCAGGATGTAGAGCAGGCCGCCCGAGACAAATCCCCAGACCGCGGCGCTGGCCGCGAGAGCTGCCCAGGTCGTCGCGAGGGCGTGGATGAGCAGGACTCCCATAATGATTGCCAGGTTCTTCCGGAGGCTCCTCATCGCCTCGTCGCCGAACTCGATGCCTCGGATCTGCCGTCCGAAGTATTCCTTGAGGAGGATGTCCGGCAAAAACAAAAGGACAGCCATGCCCAGGGCAGTCAACGCCTCGGTCACCGCAGGCTTGAGCCTGAAGAAGATGCTGTTCCCGCTGATAAGGGAGAGGGCTCCCATGGCCGCCAAGAGGACCGTCTCGGCCAGGGCGAAGAGGTCGGCCTTTCTATCCTTAACGAGTCGAAAGAGAAATTCGGCGACTCCGAGGCTTATGCCCACGAAAAGGCCCACACGCTCGCCGAACATGAGTTCGGCTCCCAGGTAGGCGAAGAGAGGGAGAAAGCCTGGCGCCAGGGTTTTAAGCAGATCGAGAGGGTTCACTCCGCCCTAGCATATCGATTCCGGCAAGAAGCGGAAAGCCTGCCGCGGAATTTTTCACGATGACAGGCTCCTCGCGTCCGCGTATACTGTAGCTGGTAACCCGCCATCAAGGAGAGGACGATGTCACTGATCTACAACCCCCAGACTGGACTCGATATCGGGGACCCGGACAGAGTACCCCTCTTGCCGAAGAATCTGCCCCAAGCCTCGGCGGTGAGGGAATCAGCCGCGTCCTTCATCCTCTCCGCCTCAGGCTGGAGGAAGGTTTTCGCCTTCCCTTCCCGTGGCGATCCGCGGGCGCCCTGGAGTTCGTCCTCCGACTCCGAGGATTCGCTTACGACCAGCATCTCCGATGCCGACAAGGTCCTCTCTGCCCTCATGGCCAGGACTTTCGGCGCCTTCGTCCTTGAAAAAGCCGGGAAGCCCGGGCGGAAACCGGCTGTCCTCCTGGGAATGGACTCGAGACCCACGGGTCCGGCCATCGCCGACATCTTTGCCCGCTGCCTCCTGGGTATGGGCCTGGAAGTCCGATACTGCTTCATCATTTCAGCGCCGGAGATCATGACTTACGCCGGTGTCTGCGGCCACCTTCCCGAGGGCGAGTTCGGGAAGGTGGCGGGCTTCGCCTACATCTCCGCGAGTCACAACCCTCCCGGACACAATGGAGTGAAGTTGGGTCTGGGCACGGGAGGAGTGCTGAACGCCCAGGAGATAGGACCCCTCATCGCTTCCTTCAAGGCCTCGGTCGCCTCGACCGATCCCTCCTTGGAAGCCTTAGCCCTCGTATCGGCCGTCTCCAGGGAGGCGATCGCTTCATGTTTCAGGGACTGTTCGATCTGGAAACGCCGCGCCCTCTCGGCCTACACCCTCTTCACGCATCGCGTTGTGACGGACGAGGAAGAGCTCGAGGATCAGGCCCGAAGCCTCGACGAGCTGGCCGAAGCCTGCGCAGCACGCCCCCTGGGTGTCGTCGCCGAACTCAATGGTTCGGCCCGAAGCCTCTCCATAGACAGGGATTTCTTCGAAGCCCTCGGCCTGAGGACGAAATTTTTCAACGATGAACCGCGGCGCTTTGCGCGACGGATCGTCCCCGAGGGGGAGTCCCTCTTTCTCTGCATGAGACTCCTGGACGAAGCCCATGCCGCCGATTCCTGCTTCCAGATCGGCTACGCCCCCGACTGCGACGGGGACAGGGGAAATCTGGTGATATGGGATGAAGGAAAGTTTGGATCGAGGGCGCTGGAAGCCCAGGAGGTTTTCGCCCTCTCATGCCTGGCCGTACTCTCATGCCTGGAGCGATCGGGAAAGGGCTCAAGGATAGCCATCGTCGTCAACGACGCGACGAGCATACGCATCGAGTGGATAGCCGACAAATTCGGTGCCAAGGTCTTCCGGGCCGAAACCGGGGAAGCCAACGTCGTCGCTCTCGCCGAATCCTTGAGAAGCGAAGGCTGGACAGTCCGGATTCTCGGCGAGGGATCGAATGGGGGCACGATAGTCTATCCGGCCAAGGTGCGGGATCCGCTCGCCACGATGACCGCGATGCTGCAGCTTCTGCGGCTGCCCGATTCCGAAAAGGCGCCCAGCCCTTACAGGATATGGCTTTCCGCCTGCGGTCGAGAATCCGAGTATCGAAAGGACTACAACCTGGGCGACGTTATCGCCACCCTCCCCCAGTGGGCGACCACCTCGGTCTTCGAGCCAAGGGCCGCCCTCAAGGTTTCGAGCCAGGATAAATCGGCCCTCAAGGCTTCCTACGCCGAGATCTTCGCCTTGGCCTGGGAAACACGAAAAGCCGAACTCGGCAGACGCTACGGTATCGTATCGTGGAAGGCCTTCGCTACTCTCGGCACGAGAGAAGTGGAGGTGGGCGCCGATTTCGCGGCCTCGGGAGCTGGAGGCTTGCGGATCGTCTTCCTTTCAGAGGACCGGGAAGCCCTCGCCCACCTCTGGATGCGGGGTTCTGGCACCGAACCTGTGTTCAGGATCCAAGCCGACGTCGCCGATGGAACCTCTGAAGATGAAGAATATTTCCTTTCCTGGCACTTAGCCATGGTGAAGGAGGCCGACGCCGCGGTCATGGCGGCGAAACAAGGCTGAAGCCGGCTCCCGGGAATGGACCGGCCAGCTTCAGGGCGCCAGACTTGTGCAACCCGGCTCCCTCGTGTACGATGACCGAGGCTGTAAGGAGCGTGCATGGGTATCCGCGGAGAACTTTTTTCGACGAGATTTGCCTGCGAGGGCAGAACATATTTCTTCAACGTGAAACAGAACCGGAATGGCGACGTCTTCCTCAGCATCGTCGAAAGCAAGCCAAGCGAAGGCGAGAGCTTCGATCGCCGCTCCGTCGTCGTCTTCGGGGAATCCATGGAAGGCTTCCTCAAGTCCTTCCAGTCAGCCCTCAAGTACATGGACAAGACAGGGAATAAAGTCGACCCCGATCCCACCGCTTCCAACAGATACGATGAGAACGAGAGACCTGCCCGATCCGAGGCTCCCAGGCGGAGAACCGAAGGCCAGAGATCCGAGCGGAGCTCATCCTTCCGCGAAGGGCCAAGGCCGGAAGGCCGACCCACCCGAAAATACACACTCAAGCCTCGCGAGGGAACCTCGCGCGAGGGATCTTCACGGGATAGCTCGCCAAGGATCGGCGCGCCTAGGGAAAGTTCGCTTAAGGCGGGTGCGCCAAGGTATCCGGCTCCCCCTGCCGAGGCGCGCAGGCAGGATAAGCCCGTGAAGCGCATCGTCGTACGCAGGGTCAAGGGCAAAGACAGCGAAGCCTGATTTTTTTAAAGATTACGAGATTTTAAAACCGGGTCTCGCCCAAAGCGAGGGCCCGATTTTTTTTATAACCTCTCGATGCGCGGCGGTAGGATAACCCCGATGGGCGGCGAAACCGTATTCAGGCTCGATCCTGTCTAGCCTGTCCATGAGCCTGTCCCGTGCCACTTTGGCCAGAATGGATGCCGCCATGATGGCGGGCACGAGAGAATCGCCCTTGATCACGGCCATGGTCTTGGCGGGGATATCGGGAAGTGTATTGCCGTCGACAAGGACAAGCTTTGGGTTGACCGAGAGTGCGAGAAAGGAACGCCGCATCGCGAGGAGGCTCGCTCTCAGGATGTTGATCTCTCCGATTTCCTCGTAAGTAGCCCAGGCGATGGCCCAGTCGAGAGCACCCGTAACGATGATATCGTATGCCTTTACCCTCTTTGCCGGACTTAAGGCCTTGGAGTCGTCGAGGATCGCGATCGGGAAATCCCGAGGCAGAATGACCGAGACGGCGCAGACGGGGCCGGCGAGCGGGCCGCGCCCAGCCTCATCGATGCCGCAGACGGATTCACCCTGAAAATCCAGGCCTTTCAAGTCCGCGGCGCGCAGCACGAGTCCCTTCATGGAGTTCCTACCTCATAACCGAGAGGGGAACACGTCCTTTAGCCTTCAGTTTCCCCGTGAGCACGGCGAAACCGGCCTTCAGGCAGATGGGCGCGTAGTGGTAGACGGCAACGACAGCGCTGGCCCAAGCGGCGCTCTTGACCCAGATGGGCGAGAGAACGGAGACGATGGCTACTGGCTTGCCTTCGGATCGCGCGGTCTCGGCGAATTCCATGCCAGTCCTGTTCCCCACGCAGATGATGACAGCGTCATAGCTTCGGACGATCCTGGCGAACTCCAGGAGTTCTTCCATCGAAGCGTCTGCGCCGCTAAAGCCTCCTGAGAAAAGGAAGCCCTCCGAATTTGGGTAGGCGGCCTTGCCGATCGAGACGAATGACGGAATGGGTCCTGCGATGAGAAACCTGCCTGTTGGGTGGAAGGGGATCGTCCTGGACGGGCCAACGAGGGAGCAAGCCCGTTTCGCGAGATCGGCGAAAAAGATCTGGGCTTTCGAATCGGGCAGGGACACAGTCAAGGCGGCAGGATCGGGGACAAGGCCCTTCCTTCCCCAGGGCCCAAGGCGAACGAGCTTGGTCGCAAGCACCCGCTCGGCTCCCTTTCTGACCCGGGCGGAAAAGACCTTGTCCTTTCTGAACCGGGCGAGAAGGCCTGTCCAGAGCGAACCAGAGTACTCAGGCTCGGCCGAAAGAAGGACCATGTCGTTGCCCGCCATGAGGGCGGAGACACAGGTCTCGAGGATGCCGCCGGCCGAATCCGCCCCCGTCATGTAGAGATCGTCCGTGATGACGAGACCATCGTAGCCCAGGTTTTGTCTCAGCCTGCCCTCGATCAGCTTGGAAGAAAGGGAGGCAGGAGTCCTGTCTTGCGTCAGCCGGGGAAAGGCGATGTGACCGCTCATCATGGCGGGGACGCCCGCCTTAGCGAGCCTGGCGAAGGGTAGGAGTTCCCGCCGCGCGAAAGTAGCCGGGTCGACCTGGACGACAGGGAGAGCACCATGGGAATCCAGGATCGTCGCCCCATGGCCGGGATAATGCTTGGCCGTAGGCACAACGCCTGAGGCCATCGAGCCTTGGGCAAAGGCGAGGCCGAGTTCAGCGGTTAGCCTTGGATCGTCGGAGAAGGCCCTGGGGCCTATAATCGAGCTTTCGGGCTCCGTGGCCAAGTCGACGTCGGGGGCGAAATTCATGTTGATGCCGAGCAGCTTGAGTTCCTTGCCCAGGTAGTATCCGGCTCTCCAAGCGTCGGCCCGGGATCGGGTAGCACCAATAGCCATGTTCCCCGGCGATTCGGAGGTCGCACCCTTGACGTGGCGTATCCAGCCTCCCTCCTGATCGGTCGCGACGAGGAGGGGGATGGAAGATCCATTCGTCAAGGCCGTGGACTGGAGTTTCGCGACCGCCTCGACAAGGATCTCCGTGTCTTCGGCGTTCCATCCGAAGATCTTAACGCCCCCCAAACCCAGCTTTGCGATCCACCTGAGGATCGAGGCCGAGGGTGCTGTGCCGCTGTATCCCACCATGAAGATTTGGGAGAGTATCTCCTCGTCCGGCATCGAGTCGAGGGCCTTCGATGCCTCTTTCCTGGCCCAGGATTCCCGCAGGGCTAGGGGAGCGAAGGTCCAGAAGCTTCGGCTCTGCAAGCTTCGGCTTTGCAAGCCGCGGCTTGGAAAGCCGCCCCGCCAGAAATCGAAGCCTGCAGCCGCGCCAGCCGCCTGGGCAGGCGCTGGCAGGAGGATGACGAGGCTGACGAGGATGATACTCTTGCGGATCGTTTTCCACCCATCGTGGAGGACCCCCGCCGCGAAGAGGCCGGGAATGGAAGTGGCCATTCGCTCGTCCGTCGCGATATATCCGTTCTCATCGAGGACGGAAGGAGGCACGATACCCGTAACGGGGTCGGAGCCTATGAAGACGAAGACCGCGTCGAAGGCTTTATCCTCGATTTGGCCCGTCTTCAGGTTCCTGAGCCTCACCGACTGGACCTTGCTCGTCCCCATGATCTCCTCGGCGACCGTATCGAAGATCACCGATATGGAAGGAGAGGAGAGGACCCTTTCGGCGAGGGCCTTTTGGGCCCTTAACCTGTCCTTGCGATGTACCATCGTCACCTTGTCGGAGAGATTGGAGAGGTACATGGCCTCGTCGCAGGCCGAGTCCCCTCCCCCCACCACGAGGATCCGCCTTCCCTTGAAGAAGGGGCCGTCGCAAGTCGCGCAGTAGGATACGCCTTTCCCCACGAAGTGGTCCTCGCCGGGGATACTCAGCTTCCTGTGCTTGGCGCCCGTGGCGACAATGATGGCCTCGGCAAAAAGCTGACCCTCGGTCGTGGCGATCGTAAAGCCTTCGGCCGTCTTCTCCACCGACTCGACCGAGGTCGAAAGGAACTTTGCGCCAAAGCGCTCGGCCTGCTTGACCATGGTGTCGGCCAGGGAATACCCCGAGATGGGATCGAGAAAGCCGGGGTAATTCTCCAGCTTGTCGATGACGAGAGCTAGGCCGCCGGGCGCTAGCTCCTCGAGGACCAGTGTCTTCAGGTTCGCTCGAGCCCCATACTGAGCCGCGGCGAGTCCCGCGGGCCCCGCCCCCACGATCACCAGATCGTATTTCGATTCCATCCGTCGTTCTCCCTTATAACGCGGGGGGTGGGAGACAGACGCGCACGGTCGTCCCCCTCCCGCCAACGAGGCTCAGAGTTCCCCCGAGCTGAGCGGCAAGACCTTCCGCTATCTCGAAATCCGGCTCGGCCTTGTAGCGTTCCAAACAATCGGAGCCGTCCTCTATGAGAACAAGCTCGGTGCCTGCGGGTCCGGCCGTAAAACCAATCTCGATCAGCCCGCCCGTGCCTGAAGGTAATGCCTGCCCAAAAGCTATGGCGGCGAAGCCGCTCGCGATGAGCGCGAGATAGGAGAGACTGTCGGCATCCAGGCGCAACGCCCTGTCGCCCTTGACCTTGAAGGAGACAGGCGAACCCACCTTGCCATAGGTCTCGCTTAAGAGGCCGGCAAGCCTTTCGAAATACTCGACAACACCGACGTCCCTGAGGTTTTCGGTCGAATAAAGCGCCTCGTGCACCATGGCTATGGAACGGATTTGGGCGGAAATGCACTCAAGGCTCGCCCGAGCCCCATCCTCAAGCCCTTGCTCCTTGAGGCGAACGAGGCTGGCTACCACCTGAAGGTTGTTCCTCACCCGCTGATGGAGTTCACGTAAAAGGAGGGCCTTCGAAACCAGATTCTCCTCAAGGCTTCGTTGGTAGAGGATGGAGGTGGTAATATCGTGGATGACACCGACCGTCACTGGACCGTCACAATCGAAGAGTTCCAAAAGAGCGGAGTCGGTGATAGGTACGCCGTACGCGTTGACCGAGCCATACATAGGCCCGCATCCATCGCCACGCATCAGTCTCACCTGGAGATTGCGCGTCATCCTTTCCCCCGAGCGCCGTTCGTCGAAGAGCTTGGGGGGATCGGCGGGAAGGCTCCCCCCCAGGCGTATCCTGGTCACGACAGTCTCCCGCGAGACGAGGTCTCTTTCCTCGGGGTGGATGATCTCGGCGAAATGGCGTCCGATCAGGTCCTTAGGCGAATAGCCGAGGTTTTCGACCGAAGAGTTGAGGAAGACGAAACGTCCATCTCCATCGAGGACATAGATGATATCGGGAAGAGCCGCTATGAGGTTCCTGAAACTCCAGGTGGGGCCGGCGCCTCCGGTCTTCCCCGGTTGCCCTGCCTTCGCCAAGGCAAGGTCGCGGAGGGCGGCGCCGATTTCCCACGGCTCAAAGCGAGCCGAATTCGGCAGGATGCGCAGAGAGGGCGAAAATCTGGAAAGGATGAGGTCACCGTCAGTATTGTCCGGTCCGCAGATGGCGACGAAGCCTGCCGGACAGCCCCGGGATTCCGCCTCCGGATTTTTAGGCAGACAATCGAGTTCCACGACCCAGAACAGCTCAGGGAGGATTAATGAGGGATCGAAGCCCTTTGCCTCGAAAATCCAGCTTTCACAGAGGGATGAAAATCCTGACAAGGCCTTCGCGATGCGATCGGAAAGGTTCGGGTCGCCAAGGGAGATGTAGGCTTTATTCCTCTTCATGAGGTCAGATATTAGATTCCGCAGCGGAACAGCGTCAAGTTCCAGGCTAGCCCAGCCAGAGTTCTTCCTATATTATTTGGAAATGAGGTTCTCCTACCACACACACTGCGAATACTGCGATGGAAAAGCGACGGCCGCCGAGATGGCAGGGGCCGCCGCCGCCGCGGGCTATTCCATTCTCGGATTCTCCTCGCACGCTCCCCTGCCCTTCAAGACCAGTTGGAACATGGATTGGACAGACCTCAGGGCCTATGCAGACGTCATCCTGGGCTTGAAGGAGAAATGGGGCAGGGAAGGCCTGCAGATCCTTCTGGGACTCGAGGTCGATTACATCCCTGGACTGGCCTCTCCGGCCGACGAAGCATACAGGGTCATTCCCCTCGATCATGTCATCGGCTCGGTGCATTACATAGTCGGCCTGCCGGGCGGAGCCTTCACCGTGGACGAATCTGCCGGCGTATTCGAGCGGCACCTTGCCAAGGCGACCGGAGGCGACGCCAGGCCCCTGTGGAAGGAATACTATCGTGCCATGATCGGCATGATCGAGGCCGGGGGCTTCGACATCATCGGCCACTTTGATCTTGTCAAGAAAAACAAGAGCCACGCCCATGGATTCGACGAGGAGGACTCAGCCTATCTGGACGCGGCATTCGAGGCGGCTGACAGGGCGGGAGAGCTGAGCTGTATCGCCGAAATCAACACCGGAGGCATCGCCCGCGGCAAGACCGGAAGTGTCTATCCTTCATTGACAATACTGAAACGGATGCGGGAAGCCGGAGTGCGCCTGACCATTGGAGACGACGCCCACGCTCCCTGCCACTTGGGCTCCTATCAGGGAAAGGCTATCGAGGCAGCGGCGACCGCGGGCTACAAGAGCCTCTGGTACCTAGGCACGGACAGATCCTGGAAAGAGATAGGACTGGACGAAGCCGCCTTGCCTGCGCCGCGAGACTGAACGGCGACCTATAGCCGAATAAAAAGGCCGCGGGAGAAACATTCCCCGCGGCCTTTTGCTTTCCGGATGACGCCGGAGCCTGTTTAACGGTTTCGCCGTTCCTCGATCTTCTGGCATTCGATGCAGAGAACGGCGGAAGGGAGGGCGGTGAGACGCTCCTGCGGAATCTTCTTACCGCAGGACATGCAGAGTCCATATCTTCCCTGACTTATCCTCGTCAATGCGGCGTCGATAGCCCTGAGCCGCTTGATGTCCTGGGAGCCCAGGGCTTCGATCATCTTTCTGTCGATATCGTCGGAGGCGACGTCGGCGACATCCTTGGGGTCCATCTCGGCGACGATAGCCCTGAATTCCTCGTTCGTCGCCGCAAGAGCCTCCAATATGCCGCGTTTCTGCGAGATGAGGAGGTCTTTCATCTGTTCGGTAAAGCTCTTTTCCATGCTGATCCCCCGATTCGTATCGCTTATAGTGCCAGTCTTAGTTTGGATGCGCACAATGCATCATCTGTCCCCAAGATGTCAAGACGGGAGCGCTTCCGTCCCCTTGTTGACATTCGCCACGGCGGTACATACTATTTCACTACGATCTTGGGCGCAAGTGCCGCCTTAAGAATCGACGATTAAAGCGAAAAGGAGCAATTGTGGCCAAAGAAGAAGCCATAGAGGTAGAGGGCATAGTCCGCGAGGCCCTGCCCAATACCATGTTCAGGGTCGAAATTCAGAACGGCCACATCATCCTCGCCCATCTTTCGGGCAAAATGCGAAAGCACTACATCCGCATCGTGCCGGGAGACAAGGTACGCATCGGACTCTCTCCCTACGACCTCTCCCGGGGCAGAATCATCTACCGCGAAAAATGAACCTTCTCCCTGATCAGGACCCACGTAGCTCCACGCCCTCCGTATTCTTTAGCCGCTGGGCCGAAGGAACCGGCGAGATCGCTTTCCTCCAGAACACTCCGCACCAGATCGGACATGATCGGCTCTGAATTCGAATGCAGTCCCTTTCCGTGGATGACGAGAACTTTATCTAGGCCAGAGCGGGAACTCGAACCCAGGAATTCCGAGAGCAGGGCCTGGGCCTCGATGGCTGTCCTCCCATGAAGGTCAAGACTTGCCTGGGGCTTGAGCTTCCTGAGCCGCTGTGCTTCCTTTATTTTCTCCGATCTATCACCGTCATCGGCGCCTTCATGCTCGGCATCCTTGTCGCTCACGCCGTGCGACGCGATCCATCGCTCCAGCGAGTGTTGGACGTCGTCTTTAGGCGGCACGGCGAGGGCTTTTTGTGACCTCGATGCCTCTTGAGCCTTCGAGGCGTTGGCCTTCTTGCCCGGCCCCTTCTCATGCTTCTTTCCGGAGGCCTCTTCCTTCTGGAGTTTGTCCCAGCGCCGCAGCGTTTCTTCGAAATCCATCAGTATCCTCGATGGGCAAAGATATATAAAAACGCTCTTCACCGTAAAGCCGAACGCGCACCCTGTTGCGGGACGGGCATTTCTCTTTCATACTTTGGCCTGGAGTTCCCCATGATCAGCGCTCGCAGATACAGACCGACGAACACCAGGTTCTTTGCTTGGCTTATGAGGCACAGCTACGGAACCTGCCTCGGCAGGGCCTACAAGGCTAAGGCGGAGGGGCTGGAACTCGTACGGACACTCAAGCCTCCCTACATCGTCGTGGGCAACCACTCGACCCTCCTCGATCCTTTCCTCACTAGCTTCTTCGTGCCCCAGCCCATTCACTGGGTGGCGAGCGACGGCAACATGCGCAATCCCCTGATGCGTTTCCTCCTCATCAAGCTCGCGGGCTCGATCCCCAAGTCCAAGGCCATCCCTGATATCGAGACGGTCAACTGGATCGTCCAGTTCATCAGGAAGAAGAAGGCTGTGGTGGGCATCTATCCCGAGGGCCAATCATCCTGGAACGGCTCGTCCCTTCCCTCGTTCGAATCGACAGCCAAACTGCTCAAGCTCCTCACGGTACCCGTCGTCCTCGCCCTGACGAAGGGCGCCTACATGACCAAACCCCGCTGGGGGTATACACGGAGAGAGGGCAGGGTTGAAATCGTCTTCTCCCTCCTCTTCCGGCCTGAAGAACTCAAGGCTTTATATGTCGGGGAGATAGATCGGAGGCTCGACGCCGCCATTGCCCATAACGATCCGGCCTGGGCCAAGGCGGAGGGGATTCGATTCCTCGATCCCAGGCGGGCCGAGTGCCTCGAACTTCTTCTCTATGCCTGTCCTGCCTGCAAAGCCCTCCAGAGTCTCGAATCCAAGGGAAGCAGACTGATCTGCAAGACTTGCGGAGCCAAGACTGAATACGGGGAGGACGGAACCTTCGGCCCACCCTTCCCTTCCGGACTCAAGGCATGGGATAGCTGGCAGGAAGCTCATCTCGCCAGTCTCCTCGCGGAGAAATACCTGCCTGATCCCTCCCTGACTATATTCTCCGACGATGATGTCATCCTCCTCGCGGGAAAGCGGATGAACACCATGCGAATACTGGGCGTCGGACGACTCAGCCTGAACTCAGGCGGCCTCGAATTCCTGACGAGGCTGGGCAGGATACTGGTTTTCTGCCGAGAGGATATAGAGGGACCCGGCATTCTCAAGTGGAATTTCTTCGAGTTCTATGTGGGCAAGACGGTGTATCGGGCGAGGTTCAGGGATAGGGCCGCGTCGGGAAGAAAGTACGCCGTCGCCCTGGAATTGCTTGCCAAGGTTGCGAAAACAGCGTAAACCGCCGCCGCGGGCAGTGGCTTAATCCTTATACCAGAGCTGGCCGAACTTGGCGAAGCTTTTCTTTTTCGCCAGGACTATGTAGATGGCGAGGACATAAACCAGGTAGGCCGCGGCCACTACCATCATCATCCAGTAATAAGACATATTGCCTGTCGTATAGGCCATTGCCGGGAGATTTATCGCAAGTATGAATGGGATGGCAACAACGAAGGTGAGCCCCGCCGAAAGCATGTAGTCGGAGGAGACTTTGGTCTTGAACTCGGGGTCCATGACCCTGAGAAGGGCAAGGCCTGTGGAGAGGGTGCCTGTCGATACTCCATACAGCATGAGCATACGCTCGAACTTGAAGTCCTTGAACATCCTGGAGGACATCCAGGGTACCGTGATGGTGACCATGAGGCCGCAGATTGTGGACATCACGAGGATGGAAAACCAGTACCTGCCGATGAAGACGAGAGAGATCGCCCCGAGGGCGCCGGCGACCATGAAATCCACGGAGAAACCCGAGATTCGCGTCAGTGTGTCGTCGTCCAGGACATGGCTTATCTTGAACAGATCCATCAGCTTTCGCACGAAGATGGCCGATATGGCCGAGAAGATGAAGTTGACCCCCCAGAAGTTCGTCGCGAGGTCCATGCCCGTCTTGCCCGCGAAACTGAGGAGGAAGGTGAGTCCTTTCAGAAGAAGGAAGGACATGAAGTAGACGACGACCACGATCCCCGTGTGGAAGCTGAAGGAATCGATAGCCTCGGAGTCCGTAGTGAGCCTGCCTCCTATGGGTTTGACATCGTCTTTTCCCATGACACCCCTCATCAGGGACTTGTTCTTCATGAAGGAAAGGGCTTCGGCGCCGATCCAGCCTTTCCTGATGCCCATGTTGATGAGGACGACGCCGCCGAAACATGCCCAGAGATAGCCGATGGCGGCGAAGGTGAGGCCGACCGTAGCCCCGCCTTCGAAGCCCATGGCCTCCCAGCCCTTGCCGATCGCATAGGCCTGGCCCGGCCCCAGGGCGAAGCCTAGGGGAAGATGGAGGCCGAAGGCCGGATGAATGTTGGGAAGAAAGAGGAGGGTCAGGCCGAGGCCGAGAAGGGCCTGGGTCGCGTAGCCCATTATGATGCCCGTGGACATGCCCAGTACCCCGCCAGAGCCCTTGCTCCCCTTTACCTTAGGGGGGGAGGACCGCAGGGACATCGATATGAAGGAAATATTCAGAAGGTGGTAGACGAGGTCGCCCAGCCTGTTCTGGTTGTATCCCATGGAGGGCAGGAGGAAGTTGTAGACAGGGAGAAGGATAAAGCCGGCCGTAAGGGCATTGGGAATCAGATATTTCTGGAAGAATTTCACCTTGGAGCGGATAATGGTTGCGAGAAGAAGAGCCGCCGAAATGAGTCCCGCATCTATGACCACTTTCCAGGAAAAGTCCATGCTGGTCTCCTTCTGCGTAAATGGTAGGCAGCATACGGACTGGATGCAAGGGGGGCGGGCGTAATCACCTGAAGAAGGAAGCTTCCCGGCTCTCGGCGCCTTTGGTGAGTATTAGGAATTCGAAAGGCCGTGGCGCGCGGCGATGAACCGTTCGATGAGTTGCCAGGCTACGCTGCCGGGCGGGGGAATATCGGGGAGCGCATCTATCGAGAACCAGCCCACCTGATCGATCTCTATGCCGTCGGGTCTCGCTTCGCCTGAAAGGTACTCGGCTTCGAAGCCCAGCATGAGGGAGTCGGGGAAGGGCCAGGGCTGGGAACGCACGTACCGGGGCTCCCCCACCTCGATGCCCGCCTCCTCCATCACCTCCCTCCTCAGCGTGTCTTCAAGGGTCTCCCCCAGTTCGACGAAGCCTGCGATGAGACCATGCCTCCCCTGCGGGAATTTGACGTTGTGCGCCAGGAGGATTTCGTCGCCTCTCGAGATGAGGACGATGACAGCCGGGGAGATGCGGGGGAAGAAAATCCTGCCGCAGTTTCCGCAGAGCCTGCCGCCCTCGCCATCGGGGCCGCATCCCCGCGAAAGGGGGGAGCCGCAGGCCGAACAGTATCGCGAGATGGATGCCCAGTGGGCATAGGCCCTGGCCTTGAGGGCGAATGAAGAGACCAGTTCGGGGATGGAGCCGATGAATTGCCTCAGGGGCAGGCGGACGAGGACCGAGGGAATCGCGGTCTCCCCTTCCCTAAGTTCGGCGGCCTGGTAACCTGCGCCCTTGAAGCTGAATGCCGCGGTGTCAACGCCTTGGGGCAGCAGAGAAGGATCGAGCACGGGAAGGGATTCGGGTCTGTCTTTCCTGTCTTCTCCGAAAAGGATGTCGGCGCCGCAGAAAAGGACGACGGGCGTTGCGCTGGCTGCCTTCTCGGCATCGGCGGCGCTCGGGAAGCTATCTATCATGCCCGACCTAGCGGTGGAGGACCGTCTCCTCGATGATCCTCAGCTGGGAGCGGTAGAGGCCCGTAATGTTCGTGCCGTAATCGGCGACGAGGCGCAGCATGTCCCTGGGGTGCTCGTCGTCCATGCCGTTGATCCTGTCGCCTGCATCGCCCAGGCCGGGCATGATGTAGGCCCTGTCGTTGAGGACGGGATCCATCCAGAGGGTATAGACCGTCACGTTCTCGATAGCACGGATGATGCGCAAGGAACCCTTGAGGGCCGAGATCACATTCAGGAATCGGATCGACTTGGGCTTGACCCCATTGTCGAGCAGATATTTGACCGTGGTGACGAGGGAACCTCCCGTGGCGTTCATGGGGTCGGCGAAGATGAGATTCTTGTCATCCAGTTCCTTGAGCTTGAAGTAGGAGCGGTCGAGGTCGAGGATGTACTCCATCGTGTGCTCGTTCTTGGTATCGTCACGCTTGATCTTGAAGAGGGCGAAGGGCGTGAGGTAGCCCGTGGAGGAATATTCCTGTATCTCCTTGGAAATGATCATGGAAGGCAGGAGAGCTCCCCTCAGCATGACGCACATCACGGTGTCCTCGAGCTGGGCGTCGATGTTCGGGATCTTGTGGACGGCGAAGTTCTGGACAGGAATATTCACGGGCGTCTTCACGATGAGGTAGTTCTTCTTCGGATTGGCCGAGCCTCCAAAGGCGAGGTTGAAGAGGAGTTCGAAGGCTCTCTGGATATAATAGACGAACTCCTGCCGTTCCGTGGACTGATCCCTCAGCTTGGCGATGAGGCGGGAGGCCTCGCCATGGTTTTCCTGGGGTGTGGCGAAGGAATAAACCTGAATCCTCGGTTCAAAGGCGCAGATTTCCTGCATGAGTCCGCCCATCTGGTTGTAAAGTTCGACGAGGGTCGTCTCTTCTCGCTTTCTCGCACCCTCGGAGGAGCTCGTGTTGAGGATGTTGAAGGACACCATAGCCCGCCGGTAGAGGCCATCCATCCTGGACAGATTGGTATTGTCTTCGCTCGTCAGATAGCCGTCCAGGTCCTGGGCCTTCAGGATCACTTTATTCATCGCTACGTCTCCCTTGGAATGCGGCGCTGTCAGCGTCCGACGATCTCGCCCAGGCTGCCGTTCCCGATGCCGACGGCATTGCCCTCGTCGAAGTCGAGGTGGCACTCCAAGGCATAGTTGCTGCCTACCCTGCATACCACGTTGAGGAAGATGGCGCCGCGTTCGCTCCCTACCTTGAGGGATACTTCCTGCTTGTCCACAACCCCGAATCGCAGGCCGTCGGCGGGACTGAAGTGAATATGGCGCTTGGCTATGATGAGGCCCTTGTCCTTCTTCAGCGATCCAGCGGGGCCGATGACCTCGAAGGGAGCGCTTCCCCCGAGCTGACCCGATTCGCGGACCGGGCAGCCCGGCACGCCGAGCTTGAACTGGTCTGAGGCGAGGATCTCACATTGGGTTTCCTTGCGTTCGGGTCCCAGGATGCGGACGCTCTCGAAGCTGCCCTTGGGACCCTTGATGGTCACGGTCTCTGCGCAGGCAAACTGGCCGGGCTGAATGAGATCCTTGGTCTTGGTGAGCTTGTGGCCCTTGCCGAAGAGGATTTCCAGGTCCTCGGCGGAGACATGAATGTGACGGTTGGACAAGTTGACGATCATTTTGGATTCGGGCATTTTTTCCCCCTTCAAGGCCGCGTGGTATTCAGTGTCGTGTAAAGAATTTTAGCCTTCCCGGCGAAGATGGGTCAAGGCCCCGAAGAGGGGCTTGAGAGATGGATAAGCCGAGCGGTAGATGCCGAAAAGCTCATCGTACAGGACCCCGACCGAGGCATTTGGCTCGTAGACTCTGTCGATCCTGACCAATTTCTCGGCAGCGTCAGTCACCTTTCCATAGTCCCCCAGGGCCACGAGGCCGAGGCATAGTCCGCCCAGGAGTTCGGACTCCCAAAAGGCGGGAACAGCGATGGGCTTGCGCGTGATATCAGCTTTAATCTGGTTCCAGACTCCGTTCCCCGAGGGCTGTCCCGTCGCCCTCAGCTCCTTCACTTCCGCTCCCGTCGACTCCATGACGTCGATGATATCCCTCATGGCGAAGCCTGTAGACTCGGCCACGGCCCTCGCCATCTCGGGCTGACCTTGCTCCATGGAGAGGCCGAGGAAGGCTCCCCGCGCGTCGGGGTCCCAGAGAGGAGCCCGCTCCCCCGCAAGGTAGGGAAGGAAGAGAAGGGAGCCGGCCCCGGGCTTAGTCGCCGAGACGAGACGGAAGAATTCTTCATGGTCCATCCCGGGTTCGGCCTTTTCCATGAACCAGGAGACGGCGCCGCCCGTCGCCGAGATGACCCCCGAAATGTTCTCGTAGGGAGAGACGAAGTGGGGCATGTAGAGAAGCCGCGGATCGCGTGGGAGGCCCTTCTCCCAGCAGAGGTTGATGCCCTCGGAGGTGCCCGACCTGTCGCATGCCCTCCTGGGAGCGACGGTGGCCGTGCCGATGAGGGAGACGATGAAGTCGGGCCCTCCGGCGACGACAAGTGTACCCGCGGGAAGACCCGTCTCGGCCGAAGCCTTGGGCAATACACGGCCGATGACAGAGCCTAAGGCGGCGAAAGGAGGGAACTTGGCTTTGTCCAGGCCCAGCTTATCGAGGGAAGCATCATCCCAGATAATGGCCTCGTAGCCTTCTGCCGGAAGGAAGGTGACCCAGGAACCGCAGAGGTAGGCGCATACAAACTCCGGACATGAGGAAAACCAGCGCGTCCGTTCGTAGATTTCGGGAAGGTGTTCTTTGAACCAGAGTGCCTTGGGCAGGTTATAGGCAGGATCGAGCGGTCTGCCCAATGCAGCCTCCACCGCGGCGGATTCGGCCGCAGCTCTCCTGTCCATCCAGGTGATGGCCGGGTGGAGGACCTCGCCCGACGGGCCTACAGGGAATATGGTGGGGCCCTGCCCGCTTACGACGACGCATTCGACCAAAGCAAGGCTTCCGAAGTCCGAGGCGAGAAAGGTTATGATTGTCCTGAATGCTGCAAGCCAGGACTCGGGGTCGATCTCCAGGCCGCGGGGCCCATTTCCCTGTCTCGCCCTAACGTCGGCCCGGGCCGTGGAGACGCAGCTTCCATCTCTGCCGAAGAGGGCGGCTTTGGCGCTTGTCGTGCCTATATCCACGGCCAGGATCATGGTCTGCCAGCCTTGGCCGCCGATTCGATACCGTCTTGGCAGTAATCCGCCGCCGGGCAATCCTCGCAGTCCGAACCCGGGCAGTTGAGGAATGGGGCTGTCTCTTTCACTCTTTCCGCCCTTGCCGAGAGCTCTTCGAGCCTGTGCCGCGCCTCCTCCATCGCATTTCTCTCCTGATCCATCATCTCATCGTATTTCCTCACGAGAAGGGCCTTACAGAGCCCGCCTGAAGGGTCGCGTTCAGCGAGGTCGAAAAATTCCTTGATCTCCATCAGGCTCAGGCCGAGAGCCTTTAGGTTTTTAATCCGCTTTAGCGAAGAGAGGTTCCTGGCGGGATAGCGGCGGTGGATGCCCTCGTTCCGGTCGCTCGACTTGAGAAGGCCCAGCTCCTCGTAGTAGCGTACGGTTCGCGCCGTGAGGCCGAACATCGAGGCGAGGTCGCCGATCCTGTAGCCGCCCTGTGGTTTCTTCATACAACGAATACTATCATATCCCGCTTGCAAAACTTTGAAAATACGTTTATATAAATCTTACGTAAATTTTCATCGACGTCATATTTCCATTTCGTCCGTCTTGGAGAAAGATGATGCTACGAAAACCCGCCTTGTTGTTCTGTCTCGCCGCGATCGCGATTTTCCCCGTCCTCGCTAGCCCACCCCGGATCGGGGTTTTCATACCCGGGGTACGCGAGGGGAGCCCGACCTACGACGACCTCGCCAAGGGCGCCGAACGCTTTGTATCCGAGATCCCCGGCGCCAGTCTTAAGGTCTTCGAGGCCGGTTTCGACCAGGCCGAATGGCAGGAGAAGCTCACCAGCTTCGTCGCCACGGGATCCTTCGACATCGTGATCACCTCGAACCCCTCCCTCCCTGACCTCATCGACAAGATAAGCCCCCTCTTCCCCAGGCAGAACTTCATCTGTCTGGATGGCATGAAGGCAGGAAATCCCAGGCTCTACACCGTACTCTACAACCAGACCGAGCAGGGCTACCTGACGGGTTACCTCGCCGGCCTCATATCCACGAGCGCCCTGCATGGAGCCAACCCCGCCAAAAAAGCCGGAATGATCATCGGCCAGCACTACCCCGTCATGGACCAACTGATCGTTGCCGGATTCGAGCAAGGGATCAAGGCAGTCGACCCCGGTTTCCTCCTTGACCTGCGTGTCCTCGGAAACTGGTTCGACGCGACCAAGGCGGCCGAACTCGCCAAGAGTATGTTTTCAGGCGGGGTCGACGTCATTCTGCCGATCTGCGGCTCGGCGAGCCAGGGCGTCATCAAGGCGGCCCAGGAGGAAGGGAAATACCTCCTCTTCATCGACAGCGAGGAGTACGGCAGGGCTCCCGCCTCCATACTCGGCTGTACGGCCCTTCGACAGGAGAAGCTTGCCTATGGCAAGCTCAAGGAGGCCTTCGAAGGGAGGCTCAAGTACGGTTCTGCCGATGTCGTCGGCGTCAAGGAAGGCTGCATCGAGTTCCTGGACAAGAGCCCCTCCTATCTGAAAGGAGTGCCCGAGGCCGCGAGGGCCAAAATGGATGCCCTTATCACCAGGCTCAAGAGCGGCGCCTTGAGTTTCCCCATCCCCAAGCTGTGATTGAAACTCCGGAATTCCGAAGGCAACACTCAATTCCGCGGCCCCATCCGGAAAGGTGAGTACGTGAAGCACGTCGTGATGCTCGACATCTACAAGGCATACTCCGAAAGCGGAACGCAAGCCAACTGCGGCGCCTGCCTCGAACTCAAGGCGGGAACGATACACGCCATCGTTGGGGAGAACGGCGCGGGAAAGACCACCCTCATGAAGATCCTCGCTGGCCTTGAGCGTCCCGATTCGGGCAGAATACTCGTGGACGACATCGAGGTCGAATTCGGAAGTCCAGCCGACGCGGCAAGGCTGGGGATCGGGATGGTCCACCAGCATTTCATGATCATACCTGGATTCACCGCGGCAGAGAACGTCGTGTTCGGCGCCGAACCCCGGCGAGCTAATTTCTTCCTCGACGGAGCCGCGGCGATCGCTCGGGCGAGGGAGGAAGCCCTGCGCTACGGCTTCTCCGTCGACCCGGCCAAACAGGCATCGGAGCTGTCGGTGGGCGAGCGCCAGCAGGTGGAGATCCTCCGCCTCCTCCACAGGGACGGGAGCATCCTCATCCTCGACGAACCGACCTCGGTGCTGACCGAACAGGAGACAAAGGTCTTCTTCGGCATCCTGAGGTCCCTTGCCGCCAGAGGTAAAATCATCGTCCTCGTCAGCCACAAGATCCGAGAGGTCCTTAAGATATCCGATAAGATAACGGTGATGAGGAGGGGGAAGACCCTGGGTGAATTTCCCTCGATGAAGATGACCGAGACGAAGCTCTCGGCCCTTGTCATGGGGAGAAAGCCCGTTTCACGGCGCGAACCTGTCCGGCCCTGGCCGCCTGAGGTACCTGTCCTGGTCTTCGATTCCGTCGTCGCGGCCGGAAAGCATCGCGGCCCGCCTAAACTGGACCATTTGAGCTTTTCGGCGTTTCCTGGGAGGATTCTCGGACTCTGCGCCCTTGCGGGCAATGGACTCGCCGAAGTGGAAGAGATGCTCGCCGGGAAGCTGCGGCCATCGAAGGGAAGGATCGGTTTCAAGGGTGGAGCCTATCCGCGGCTCCGAAAAGCTCCCTGGCTCGAGGGAGGCATAGGCTATGTTCCTTCGGACAGGGTGGGAAGGGGTTCCTGTCCTGGCGTGACCATCTGGGAGAACTTCGCCGCCCTGGACAGAAAGGGCTTCTTCCCCATGGGTATGGTGGACGGGAAGAGAGCGAAGAAGGTGGCAGCGTCGGCCATCGCCGGCTACTCCATCCAGGCCGCCCCTGACAGCACCGTCGGTGAACTATCGGGCGGGAATATCCAGAGGATGATCCTAGCGAGGGAACTCTCCGATCCGCCGCCCGAACTCCTTGTCCTCTGCGAGCCTTCCTGGGGCCTCGACCTCACCGCTACCGACCATCTCTACGGCCGAATCGAGGCCCTCAAGGCAAAGGGCTCTACCATACTTCTCATCTCCTCCAACCTCGACGAGATCCTCGGCTTGACCGACGAGATCATCGTCCTCCACGAAGGGAAGACGCAGGGTCGTCTCGCCAATTCCCCCGATCTATCGAGGGAGAGTCTCGGCGCGCTGATGTTGGGACTCGAGTCCCGAGAGACAGCGCCTATAGCGGCGGGAACCTGATATGAAAACCGGAAAGCCTAGGCTTCAGCTCAAGATCCTCCTCTTCACTCTCATCAGCGCGGCCACCGCCGCATGCGTTCTGCTTTTAGCCTTCGCGCCCGATTTCGCCGCCGCGTTGGGACAATTCTTCGTCGCGCCCTTTTCCAACGGTTATTACTTCGGCAACATTCTCGCCGGCATGGCTCCACTCATCGTGGCCGGACTAGGGGTCGCCGTCGCTTTTTCTTCCCGAAACTTCAACCTCGGCGGCGAAGGCCAGATCTATGCGGGAGGTCTCGCCGCCGCCCTGGCGGCTCTCGTGATCCAGGGAAGTCCGTTCTGGGTCAGCCTCCTCGCCTTCGCCGCGGCGGCCGTGACAGGGGGCATCCTTGGCGGCTTCTCCGGTTTCTTGAAGCGCCGCCTGGGCATAGACGAGCTGATATCCTCGTTCCTGATATCGGCGATTACCGTCCTCGCCGTGGACTACCTCATCTCAGGCCCCTTCAGGGACGGCTCGAGCAATTTCCAGACGACGGCGCCGATCGGGGCTTCCCTCGCCTTTGCCAAGCTGCTGCCCCCCTCGTCCTTAAGCGCTGGCATCTTCATCGCCCTGGCGGCGGCCGCGATAGGCAAGCTGGTATTCGACAAGACCCGTTTCGGCTTCGAGTTGAAGCTCTGCGGGACAAGCAGGGAGTTCGCCCGCTACGCCGGCATAGACGGCGGCTTTTACACGACGGCGCCGCTTGCCCTTTCGGGAGCCCTCCATGGCATAGCCGGAGCTCTCCTCGTCTTCGGCTCCTATGGGGCGGCAATCAAGGGATTCTCCTCGGGAACGGGATGGAACGCCATCGCCGTCGCCCTCATCGCCCGCAACGATCCGGCAGCTCTTCTTCCTGCAGCCTTTTTCTACTCCTACCTCGAGACCGGGGCGCAGAGCGTCCAGCTAGGTTCCGATATAAGCTCAGAGATGATCGCCGTCGTGCAGGCAGTCATCCTCCTCTTCGTAACGGCGCGATCCCTGCCATTTACGACTCGTAAAAAGGCGGCCAAGCAATGAGCGGACAGGGAACAGCCGTCCTCATTGCGGCGAACGCCGTCTCGGCGATGACTCCCCTCCTTCTCGCCGCCCTGGGAGGGCTGTTCACGGAACTTTCCGGAACTCTCAACATCGCCCTCGAGGGCTTGATGCTTATCGGTGCCTTTTTCGGCGCGGCATCGGCATCAGCCTCGGGCAGCGTCCTACTGGGCATGGCGGGAGGCAGCCTCGCGGGGGCCTTACTTGCCTGGGCCTATGGTTCAGCGACGATCAACCTGGACGCCAACCCCTTCATCACGGGACTCGCGACGAATATCTTCGCCTCGGGCTCTTCCGTTCTCCTCTCGAAGCGGCTCTTCGGCAGCAAGAGCGTTGTCACCTTCGTCATCCCCGCGATACAAAAACCTTTCGCACGCGCCCTGGGCGGAATTCCAGTCCTGGGGCCGATCCTCTTCTCCCAGTCCTGGATCGTCTATGCCTCCTGGCTGGCGGCCTTCACCGCCTGGGTGCTCATTTCGCGGACAGTCTTCGGCGCCCGGATCCGAGCGACGGGAGCCAACAGCGAGGCGGTGTCGGCCTCGGGCTTTTCACCAGATCGGTACCGCCTCGCCGCCATCGTCATTTCCGGAGTATTATCTGGGGCGGCGGGCGCAAGCCTTTCCCTTCCGCTCTCTGCCTATGTCCCGAACATGAGCGCAGGTCGTGGCTGGATAGCCCTCGTCGCCGTCTACCTCGGCTTCAGGAAACCCTGGGGCATAGCCCTTGCCTGCTTTACCTTCGCCCTGGCCGAAAGCTATTCAAACTACGCCCAGGGCTTTCGCGGACTGCCTTCGGAATTCATTCTCGTCATCCCCTACGCCGCCAGCCTCCTGGCTCTCGCCGTCGGGACTATCGCACGGCGCGCCGGGGTTAAACGCGGCGGGAATCTGTAATAGGGAATCCAGGAATCAGGATAGAATTCAGAGAAGAAAGTTCAGTTCGGCGAGGCTTTCGATGCGTTCGAAGCCCTTGTCCAGAAAACGTCTGCCCTCGTCCTTGAGAATCGATCTCCCGCCCAGGGCCTGATAACCCAGGATGTACTTGGGAAGATCATCGACAAAGACCGTGGATTCCACCTTGAAGCCCGCGGCCTCGATGGCGCGGAGGAAGGACTTGGGGTGGGGCTTGCCCACGAGGCCGTTGAAGCGAATGTCGTAGATCGCCTGAAATCTGTCCTCGACCCCCAGTGCGGCGAGTACCCGCTGGGCGTGTTCGAAGGGCGAGTTGGTGAGGACGATCTTGGGATAGGGCAGGGAATCGAGGATAGCCTTGAGTTCGGGATCGGGGCCGAGGAGCTCGGCCTCCTCCTCGGGGTGTATATAGGAGAAGTAGGCTTCGGAATCGTCGAATCCCTTTTCGAAGATCAGCCATTCGAGGGTAGTGCCGTAATACCTGACGCCTTCCCTGCGCACCCGGTTTGCTTTGTCCGGAGGCAGATCCAGAATGGCGCCCACGAACTCGTTGATAGCCCTGAGGACTCGCGTCTCCATCCCTGACTTCTCGGAATAGAGGGTGTTGTCGAGGTCGAACATGAGGGCTTCGGTCATCGCTCCAGTAGTAGCATAGGAGGAAGGATTCCATCAATCAGAGGGTCTTGCTTGCGGTAGCCCCGGACCTGCTTTTAGACTATATTCTTCAGTACAGGGGAACAGAGCATGATTCCAATAGGTGACGAAAACTCAGGCAGAAGGGGTTCGGCCAGCGTGACCTGGATCCTCATAGCCTTGAATATACTCGTCTTTATATTCTTCCAGCGCTTTGGGTTCGATGGGAACAGGACCCTCGCCCTGTCCCTCATTCCCTCGGAACTGACGGCCGGAAAGGGAATCCTCAAGCTGCTGACGAGCCAGTTTGCCCATGCGAGCATCGGCCACCTGGCCGGCAACATGCTCTTCCTGGGCATCTTCGGCGACAACGTCGAATGCAGGGTGGGACACGGGCGCTACCTTGCACTCTACCTCATCTCGGGGATCATCGGCCTTTTGGCCCACGTCGGCATGGCACTAGCCCTAGGCGGAGCCGCGGCGAAAGTGCCCCTTGTGGGCGCGTCGGCCGCGATTTCAGGAATACTAGCTGCCTACCTCGTCCTTTTCCCGGGGAACAGGGTTGTCGTCCTGCTCTTCAACTTCATCCCCACGGCCCTCTCGGCATGGATCGTCATAGGCTTCTGGTTCGCCCTCCAGATTGTAGGCGGCTTGAGTGGCCCCGGATCCAGCATCGCCTATATAGCCCATATCGGTGGTTTTATTTCCTCCTGGCTTTGGTCCAGGAACTACAAGCGAAAGGAACTCGAGCGCGTTGAAAAAGAGAAAAATGATCGCCTGCAGAGGGGAGAATCGGGCGGCGTGCGCTGGTGGATTGCCAACGACGACCGCTGAGTACCCATGGCAGAAAGGAACACAAGCTTCGACGCTCTGGTTCTAAGGACCAAGGAAAGCCCTTCGGGCGATAGGATCGCCACCTTTCTTGGCGCCGAGGAGGGTATTGTCGACACCTTTATTTTCGGAGGCGCGAAGAGCTCCCTGCGTTCCTCGGCCTCGCCTTTCGTGCACGCGCGAGTCTTCATTTACACCGATCCCGTCAAGCAATACAGAAAGCTGAGCGATATGAGCATACTGGAGTCATTTCCCGGGCTCCGAGATTCCTACGAGCGGCTGATGGCTGCCTCGGCTATTTCGGAACTACTGATCCGAACCTCGGGCTGCGGCGGGGAATACGGCCCCGTCTTCGACCTCGCCCTGCGAAGCCTCAGGCTTCTCGATAAAGCCAACTCGTCCCAGACCGAGTTTCTTCTCCTCGCCTTCCTCTGGAAAATTCTGGACATCATGGGTCTTAAGCCTGACCTTAAGCTTTGCTCGGCCTGCGGTCGCCCTTTAGGTGGGGAACAGGGAGCCGGCCTCAGGTACTCCGAATTCCAGGGGGGCTTCCTCTGCCCCCGCTGCTCGGGTGAAACCCGGGAACTCGAGGCGGGCGCTGCCTTCTTCCTCCGTTCCTTTTCCGAAGAACCGATGGAAGCCATACCGGCCCTGGCAGCCAAGGCTCCCCCGCCCCCTTCCTTGAGTTCCTTTTTACGAAGTCTCGCGCAGCAGGCAGCCGAAGGCAGCCTCAACTGCCTCTTCAGCCCTTGAGGAAAGCCTTTCTCGGTCCCATCGACGAGCAGCGGCGGTATTCATCGAAGCGCTTTCTTGAAGTATACTGAGGTTTCAAGTCCGTATTTCAAGCGGAGGCTCAGGCGGCCTGACAACGGCAGCCCAAAGGGAAAGAACATGAGAACAGTCGATGTCATCATGCGCAAACGCTCGGGTCTCTCCCTCTCCGACGAGGAACTGGGTTTCATGATACAGGGTTACGTCGACGGCTCAATACCCGATTACCAGATCTCTGCCCTCCTGATGGCCATCTACTTCAAGGGCATGTCGGCCAGGGAGACTGCATCACTCACCCGGCTCATGCTCGATTCAGGCGAGGTGATGGACCTTTCGGGCATACCCGGCCCCTTCGTCGATAAGCATTCCACGGGAGGCGTCGGCGACAAGATCTCCCTTCCCCTCGCCCCGCTCGTCGCGGCCTGCGGCGCCAGAGTCCCCATGATGTCGGGCAGAGCGCTTGGCCACACGGGGGGAACCCTCGACAAGCTGGAGTCTATCCCCGGCTACCGCACAGGCCTCGATCTCGCCGCCTTCAGAGCCGGCCTTCAGGCTGAAGGCTTCGCCATGACAGGGCAGACAGCGAAGGTCGTCCCCGCGGACAAGAAGCTCTACGCGCTGAGGGACGTCACGGCCACGGTTGAATCCATACCCCTTATAACGGCATCCATACTCTCCAAGAAAGTGGCGGAAGGAGCGGATTCCCTCGTCTTTGACGTCAAATCGGGCCCAGGCGCCTTTATGAAGACACGTACAGATGCCAGAGCCCTCGCCGAAAGTCTCGTGAATACAGGCGCGGCCATGGGTAAGCGGATCGTCGCCGTGATCACGGACATGTCGAACCCCTTGGGCCTCAAGGTGGGCAACTTCTTCGAGATCGAGGAGACCCTCGATTGTCTTGAGGGAAAGGGGCCTAAGGACGTCATGGACCTTGTCTTCCGGCTCGGTGCCTGGATGCTCGTCTGTTCCGGCATAGTCGCCGACCTCGCGACCGGGGAAAAGCGCTGCGCCGAAGCCCTCGCCTCAGGTCGTGCGCTCGAGCTTTTCCTGGCCAATGTACGGCGACAGGGCGGCGACGTCGAAAAGATGCTTGAACTGAGGGGAAAATACCGTTCCCGGTATTCGGCCGAACTGAAGGCGCCCGCTTCCGGCTGGATCGCCAAGGTGGATGCCTGGAAGATAGGCCTCGCCGGCGTCGATCTCGGCGTGGGCAGGAACCGGACCGAGGACGCCGTCAGCCCCGACGTGGGTTTCATCTTCGATCGAATCAAGAGCGACCGCGTCCAGGCGGGCGACAAGGTGGCGACGCTCTTCGGGGCCACTGAATCCGGCCTCGCCTCGGCCTTGGTCCTCGCCACCCAATCCCTTGAAATCGCCGTTGATGAGCCGGCTCCGAGCCAGCTCATCCTCGAGGAGCTGGCCTCCTGATGAGATGGATCAAGAGCGAGATCGACCAGGACCTCGTACGGTCCATGTCCCGGTCCTACGGCGTGGACCTCCTCACCGCCTCGATACTGGCGCGGCGCAAGGTGACCGAACCCGAGCAGGTTCTCTACTTCCTCGAGAACGACCTTCGGCATCTCCACAACCCTTTCCTTTTCCACGCGATGGAAGATGCTGTCGACAGGATCCTCCTTGCAGCCGAGGAAACTGAAAAGGTATTGGTATTTGGCGACAGCGACACGGACGGCGTCACCGCCACGACCCTCATGGTCGAGGCCCTGGCCGAGGTTGGCCTCAAGGCCTCCTTCCGCGTACCGAGGGGAGAGGAGCCCTACGGGCTCAGCCTTGCCGCTGTCGAGGATTTTGCCGCCGAAGGCGGCAGCCTTATCATAACGGTAGACTGCGGAATCTCGAACCACGAGGAAGTGCAAAAGGCGGCTGAGCTCGGGATCGATGTCATACTCTGCGATCACCACAGGCTCCAGACCGGAAAAGCCCCCGACGCTCTGGCCGTCATCGACCCCAAGGTCGAGGGCTGCGGCTACCCCTTCCGCGACCTCGCCGGCGCGGGCGTTGCCTTCAAGATGGCTATGGCCCTACGCTTTGCCCGGACCGGCCTCTACAAGCAGTCGGTGGCCCTGCTCTCGATACGAGCGACCGAAACCAAGGGAGAAACAGCGTCGAAGAAATACGAGATTCAGGCCCTGAGGCTCCACAACCTCGTTCCCGCAGGCAGCTTTTCCGAATTCCTTGAACCCGGCTCGGTTCGTCGGGGCGAGGTCCTCGAACGCCTCGCCGCATTCCTCGTGGGCCGTTCCCTCTTCGTCTACGACGACGCTCAAACCAAGCGGGATTTTACCCTCGTTTTCGGCGGGAACGTCGACCTGGAAACCTATGACATCCAGCCCGACATAACCGCCATCTTCCCGGAGCTGACAGGTTCGAACCTCGCGATGCTCGGCAAAGAGCTCCACATCGGCCGATACTCATCCGAACCGGAAAGGGAGATGGGAGTGCTGGAGGAGCTTTTCTCCATCCTGGCGCGGAAGAAGGCGGGAGCCTTCGGGGCGGATTCAGGCGATTTCCTGCAATTGGCCGCCCTCGGTTCGATCGCCGATCTCATGCCCTTGCGTGACGAGAACAGGATCATTGTCAAGCGGGGCGTCGAAGCCCTGGCTTCCTCGCCCAGGAAAGGGATAAAGGAACTCCTCAAGGCCCTGGGCCTGGGACGAAGCCTCAGCGCCACTGACGTGGCATGGCAGATCACCCCCCTTCTCAACGCGGCAGGCAGGATCGGCTCGCCCGAGATAGCCTTGCGGCTCCTCATGTCGGAGGACCAGGCCGAACGGAACCTGGCCGTGGAGGAGATCCAGAAGGCCAACGGCGAGCGCAAGAAGATGAGCGCCGAGGTCTGGGAAGTCGTCTATCCTCTCGCCGGGGAGATGTTCCAGAAGACTCAGGGCCGCTATATCCTCGTGGGCTCCCCACTCGTCAAATCGGGAATCACGGGCCTCCTTGCCTCGCGGATCGTCGGCGTCTTCAAGGTGCCGGCCATCGTCGTCGCGTTTAGGGAGGATGGCACGGCCGTGGGCTCGGTGCGGAGCTTCAACGGTTTCAAGATTTCAAGCCTCCTCGCCGCCTGTTCTGATTTCTTCATTGATTATGGCGGCCACGATTCGGCGGCTGGTTTCTCCCTGAGGCTCTCCGACTGGGAGGTTTTTTCGGAAAAAGCCAAGGCTTACATGGACGCGGCCGAAATAACAATAGCAGAGGAAACCATCGTCATAGACGCGGAGCTTCCCCATTCCTATCTCAAGCCTGAACTGAAGAAAACCTGCGAATTTTTTGAACCCTTTGGCGAGGAGAACCGCAGTCTCGTCTTCCTGGCGCGGGACGTTCCCATGGTCGACGCCCAGATCGTCGGGAAAGCGGCAAAAAGCCACCTGAAGCTCACCCTGGATTTCGGCCAGTACAAGTGGCCCGCCCTACTCTGGGACGGCGCCGAACGGCTGGAGCGGGATTTTTCGTTCAAGGCGCGGGATAGGCTCGATCTTCTCTTCAAGGTTACGACGAACCGATGGAACGGGGAGGAAAAACCCCAGCTCGAACTCTACGACCTCAGACGGACGTGCCCGGACTAGCCCTGCGCCTTCCCCCGCCTTCCAGGAGAATGACGACGATAGCCCCCAGGAAAAGAGTTGAGAGCAGGGGGATAAGTCTCGGGGCCGAGTCGTAGAAGGCCCCGAAAAGGGCACCAGAACCCATGACGAGAGCCGATGAGACTATATTCGTGATCGAGTACACACCCGCCCTCGCCTCTTCGGCTCCTTCAGTGGCTCCTAAGCCTTCCCCGAAGCAGGTGGAGAGCGCGGCGTCCACCCCCGATTTGATCATGCCGTAGCCTAAGGAAGCTCCACCCACGGCCAGGATGGCCGCGATTCCGTTCCCCGGCCTCAGGAAGACTAGGGGCAGGAAGCCCCCGAGATTGAGCATGCCGCCGAGGACAGAGCATCGCCGGGCCCCGAGCTTCTTCAGCAGTATGGGATTCAGCACAAGCATCGAGAACAGGGTTCCCGCCGAAAAGACAGCCCCGACCAGGCCCATCATGCGCGAGTCCATGCCGAGGGCGTCGGCGAAGAATGGGGCGAAATAGAAGCTGCCGATAGTGCCCACCGAATAATACACATAGAAGAGCAGGTTCGCCGAGGCCGCTGCTGCCGCGCCCCTGTCCGAACCCAGAAAGCGAAAGGCCGTGGCGTAAGGCCTGAAAAGGGCGCCGGGGTCGGCGGGCAAACGGGGTTTTCTCAGTGCGGCCGCGACCCGGGTCTTTTCCATCAAGGCGAGGCCCGTCCGTGTCTCGACGGTGAAATAGCTCCTTCCGATGGCGGAAAGAGCCAAGACCGCGGCCGACAGGATGAGGAACCAGCGCTCCGCGCCCAGGATGCCTGCCCGCTCGACGTAGGAGCCGGCTACGGGCACGAGAAGTCCTGAGGCGATGTACATGATGTTGAAGACATTGAAGGCCGTGGAGCGCTCGTCGTTTCCCGAGTCCTCGGTCATGAGGAGGGAGAAGCCGATGTTCATCACCCTGGCAGAATTTGAAAGGACAGTCCCGACTAAGGCGGCGGCGAAGTTGCCCGAGAAGGCGAAGATGAGAAAGGGGGCGGCCGATCCGACGAGGTCGAAGACGAGGGTGGATCGCCGCCTGCCCATCCGGTCGACGAGAGGCGCTGATAGAAAGGAGAAGATAATCGAGGAGGCCGCCCCCAGGGTCACGAGGCTCCCGAGTTGGGAATCGCTCACGCCACAGGCCCTGAAATAGAGACTTAAGTAAAAGAAGCTCAAGGAATAGGCGATGCTCCAGAGCGGTGTGAAAGCCAGGCAGGTCTTAGTGTTACGCGTCAACCAGCGGCCTCGGGCCCGAGTCTCTTGATGAGAGGGGAAAGATCGATTCCGTTGGTCGCGAGGACAAAGTAGAGTATATCCTGGGGCAGGCAGCTTTTCAGGCCAGAGGCCGCGCGATGGGCAGCCGAGAGGCCGCCAGCCAGGGCTGCGATCGTGTCCGTATCCCCGCCGACCGAGGCCCCCATGCGCAGAGCCATCCAGCTGTCGATAGGCGCGTAGAGAAAGATGCAGAGGGCTGCGGCGGCGACATCGACGGCCTCAAGTCCCGTGCCATAGACGTCGTAGAGAAAATCGAGGACATCCTCGGCAGAGGAGAAGCCCCTCGCGGCATCCTCGAATGTCCGTAAACGTGCCGGAATCGAAGGGGCGCAGGCCTCCCAGGGGGCGAGGGTCAGTCCAGCTGCCGATCCTTCCACCGCAGCCTCGGCGATGGTTCCTGCCTCGCCCCCCGCAAGGGCCTCATGCAGCGCGAAGGCATAGGCGCAGGCCGCGGATAAGGCCGGGGAGGAATTGTGCGTGGGCTTGAGGCAGGCGGCGATGCTCTCGGCGAGGGGAAGCCCCCTTTCGAGGGCGAAGAGGGCGGCCGCGGGACTCCGCATGATGCCCCCGCAAGTCGTGCCTCCATAGCCTTTTTCCGGATCGGCGCCCTCTTCGATGGCTTTAAGAGCCACCTTGGAACTTGGCCCGATGTAGTGCTTCTCGATCGCCCCGGTCTCATTCACCCAGCGAAGGAGTCTGACTGCCGTCTCTCGCGCGTCGATTCTGCCCCGCAGGCAGTATTCGTCCAGAAGGGCAAGGACCTGCTCGGTATCGTCAGTCACCCGACCCTTCGCCAGATCGGGGTGATTTCGCGATTCGGCGGGCTCGAGAAGTCTGTCCACAAGACCGAAACGCTTCCTGATTTCTGAACGTGTCATGAACTCCGTGGGCATGCCGAGGGCATCGCCCAGAACGAAGGCTTCAAGGAAAGCCCTGACGGCCTCAGGATCGGGTCTCGTCATCAAACCTAGCCCTCCATGAGGCCGGTGATGAAAGCCAGGGCTTTCCCGAGCTTTCTTTCCGGTTCATCAAGGTAAAAACGATAGAGAGGTTCAAGGGTGTAATAGCCTTTGTAGCCGGCGAGGGCGTCGCGTACGGCATTCCAGTCCACTTCCCCCTCGCCCGCAGGTAGGTGCTTGGCTTCGCCTGAGTGGTCGCTCAAGTGCAGGTGGACAGGCTTCACCGCCCGGATGAAGTCCGCGGGGTTCTCGTCGGCCTCGCAGGCCTCGGTGGTGTCGACCATCGGGCCGGCGGCCGGCCCGGCTCCCAGACCCAAAATGTACTCGAGGAGGCCCGCCGGCGTCCGGCCCGGGCCCTTGGGACTGTTCTCAATGGCCAGGGTAACGCCCGCCTTCGCGCAGTCCTCGCCCAGAATCTGGAGGTTGCGCCGTATCGGCTCCTCGAGGAGGGGAGCGAGGCTCCTGTCCTTGGCCGGGTCGTGGGGATGGACGACGAGGACTTCGGCGCCCAGGGCCGCGCAGAGCCGGACGAGTTCAGCCCCGAATTCGCGGGCCTCCCTCGTCATCCCCTCGCCCGCGTTGTAGAGCATGGAGAACATGGCGAGAGGGTAATGCACCGAGGCCACATGGATTCCGCACTTCTCGGCCTTGAGGGCGAAGCTTTCCTTGGCCTCGGCGAAACACTGGGGCATGAGCTCGGCGTGTGCGAAGCCCGCGCTTCCCACGAGGCGAAGGGAATCGGCCGCGCTCCTCGGAAAGAGCGCGGCCGTGGAAAATGAATACTTGTTGGCCATGTCAGCCGTCTATCTCGGTCTGGAGTTCGGCCGCTGCCTTCTCGAGGGCCGGCTTGGGATCGAGGACGTTCCTCTCGATTTTGTCGATCGTCTGGGCGAGGATCTGGTCCATCGTGCCCATCTGGTCGAAGTGCCAGTAGGACCAGGCGTTGTCCAGCTGATCGAAGGCCACCGAGAACATGCCGCTCGAGGCCACGGCGTCCTTGGCTATCGGCAGAGCTATGCCCGACTTACGGATGGGCAGGTAGCCTGTCTTCATGGCGAAGGCCGTCTGGTTTTCCTTGGAGGCGAGGTATTTCACCAACTTCCACGCGGCTTCCTTGGTCTTCGGATTGCTGGAGAGGATGATGAGGACGTTGCCGCCCATGGCGACGGAAGGCTTTTGGAAGTACGGCATCGGTATGGCGTCGACCTTGAGGTTCGCGTCCTGTGACCACTTGACGATGCGCGCCGAGGTCGCCACCAGGAAGGCCAGGTTGCCGGCGAGGAACTTTTTCTCGGCGTTGGCGTGCTGGCCGACGGCCATCACCTTCTCGTCGGTGAGCTTTTTCCAGAACGTGGCGACTTCGATAGCCTTGTCGTCGGCGAAGGCGGGACTGATCTTCGTGCCCTTGACGCTGATGACGCTGTTGCCGTTCTGGTTGAGCATGGTCTTAAAGAGCCAGCCCACGTCGGTAACATCGAAGCCCCAGAAGTCGGCACTTCCGTTGACGTTGCCCTTGGCCTGGGCCGTCTTGGCTACCTGGAAAAGCTCGTTCCAGGTCTTGGGCGGGTTCTTCATGGAGATCCCGGCCTTGTCGAGGATGGCCTTGTTGTAGTAGAGGACGGGGGTCGAGATGCCGTAGGGGACGGCGCAGATGCGGCCGTCGAACTTGGCGTAATCCCAGACGCCGGGGAAGATGTCGTCCTTGTTGAAGTCGGGATCGTTGATCTTGGTCTCGATGAAGTAGTCCCCTCGCTCGCCCGTATACAGCGGACCTGCGGCCATGAGGGCGACGTCGGGGGCCGTGTTGGAAACCAGGGCGGCGCTTACCTTGGTGGCCGTGTCGCCGTAGTTTCCGGAATAGGAAGCCTCCAGCGCGACGTCGGGGTTGGCGGCGCTGTACTTGTCCAGCATGGCCTTGAAGGCCGCGCCCGAGTCTCCCGAGATGGCGTACCACACCTTGAGTTTCGTCTGCGCGGCGACCGGCGAGATCGCGGCGAACAGAACCAGCAAAGCGGCGAACAAAGCCAAACGTTTCATATCCGAACCTCCTGGAAGGTTTGTGGCCTTCCTCGTTTCGAGCCGCACACAGGTCGGCTCGCCACTACGTTCAAGCCTTCAATCCGGTCAAGGTTATCGACTGGACGAATTCCTTTTCCATGAGCAGATAGACGACGAGTATGGGGATGATGGCCATCAGCGAGGCCGCCATCAGGATCTGGTACTCGAAGGTGGGGTCGGAGACCAGGTACTTGAGCCCTATGGGCAGGGTCCTCATGTTCACGTTGTTGGTTATGATCAGAGGCCACAGGTAGGCCCTCCAATGCGTGAGGAAGGCGAAGAGGGAAGCCGTGCCTATGGCCGTGCGGGAGTTGGGGACGATCACCTTCGTGAAGACCCGGTAATAGCCGCAGCCATCGATCTTGGCCGCGTCGATGAGCTCGTTCGGCAGCGTCTCGAAGAAGGACATCAGGAGGATCGTGGTGAAGGCGCAGGTGAGGCCCGGCAGTATGAGGCCGGCGTAGGTGTCCACCATGCCCGCCCAAGCGGCGAGGAGGAAGAGCGGGATCATCGTCACCACTTCGGGGACGTACATGGAGCTCTGCATGAAGCTGAACATGTTTTTCCGTCCGCGGAACTCGAGCTTGGTGAGGGCAAAGGCCCCCATGGCCGAGATGAGAATCTGCAAGAACGTCTGGATGACGGCCACGACGATGCTGTTCGCGTAGAACCTGAGGAAGGGAATCTTGTTGAAAACTTCGGTGAAGTTGTCCCAGGTGAAGATCGAAGGTATCCACCGGGGCGGATAGCTGTACACGTCGGCCTTGGTCTTGAATGCCGAGAGGAACATCCAGACAAAGGGGAAGATCATGAGTATGGAACTCAGGACGAGAAAGAGCGTCGTGAAGATCTTGGGTTTCTGGCCAGGTTTTTTCATTTTTTCCCCCTCACTCGTAGCTCACGTTCTTGCGTCCCCAGGCCCGTTGCAGGAGCGTGAAGGCGAAGACAACCACGAAGAGGAGGAGGGAGGCGGCGGCGCCACGCCCCATCTTCCCCCGGGTGAAGGACTGGTCGTAGATGTAGGAGACGAGGAGGAGGGTAGATTCCAGAGGCCCGTGGTTGGGCGTCATCACGTCGACCTCCGTGAACACCTTCAGGCAATTGATGATGCCCATCATGACGACGAAGGAGGTGACGGGCGTGAGGAGGGGCATCTTCACTTTGAAGAACACCTGCCGCTCGCTCGCCCCGTCGATGCGCGCCGCCTCAAGGTATGACTCAGGGATGCTCTGCAGTCCGGCGAGGAAGAGGATAACGTTGTAACCCAAGCCTTTCCACACCGAGAAGATGATGATCGAGATCAGGGAGGTCTTCTCGTTGTAGAGCCACTGGAGGGCGGGCAGGCCGAGGGTCGTGAGGATCTGGTTGAACGGGCCTATGCCGGGGTCGTAGAACCAGAGCCAGATGAGGCTCGATGCCGTGATGGGCACGACGACGGGGGCGAAGTGCGCTATCCTGAAAAACCTCCTGAATGGGACCTTCTGGTCAAGGAGGACGGCGATGAAAAGGGCGAGGAGGGTGTCAAGGACGAGCTTGATGGCCGTGAAGTAGATCGTGTTGCCCATAGCCTTCCAGAACCGCCCGTCCTTGAGAACGAAAAGGAAGTTCTTGAACCCCACGAAGTCGCGGGTCGGGTTGGTGAGGCTCCAGTTCGTCAGGCTCATCACCACTACGAAGACCACGGGCAGGGCGAAGAGGAAGAAGAGGGTGAGGACGAGGGGAGTGAGCATGACGGCCGCGGCCCTACCCTGCTCTCTCGCCTGGAGACGCCCCCTCCGGCGGTCGCCCTGTCCTCGCCTTTTCATCGCCGTATTCATCTTCATCCTCCAGCTTTTGCAGGGAGTATCCCGGCTACTTCGATAAGATCGGGAAGCGATTTGAATTCCAGGCGATCGGCCTTAGGCGCGAAGGGATTGCCGTCCACGATGATCCTCGTCCGAGAGGCGAACCCCTCGAGCTCGACGGAGTCCTCCGGGCCGAAAAGGAGTTGTTCGGAGCAAGAAAAATCCTTCCAGCCCTTGGCTGGGCTTCCGGCCTTGACGATGACCGAATCGAAGAGGGCGAGGGCGGCCGCTCCCTTGAGATACGGAGCCTCGCAAAGGATGCCCGCGATCGACCTGGCGAAAAACTCGCGCGCCCTAAGCGGAGCGACGATGATCTGAGCCGGGCACCCTATCCGGGAAGTCACGGGCTTGTCGTTCTTGAGGACGCGGAACCCGAGACCGGCGACGATGCCCGAAGGCTCGGTGGCGATTTTCTCGCCCCGTTCCAGAAGGGCGTCGGCTGAAAACGCGACAACCTCCTCGCCGAGGGTCCCCAAAAAAGTATCGCCCAGGACGATGTCGTTGAATCCATAGGCGAGATGTCGACCCTCGGCAAGGACTTCGACGGCCCCCACCTTGCTTCGGAAGAGCCGTTCGGGGTCGAAGTCGGGGAGGACATCCATGCCTATCGAGACAATGGGGCCTACGTTGATGGTTCCGGCCGCTATCCCGGCCATCACCATGGGGCGGTCGCCTGATAGCATAGCATCGGCGGCATAGGAGGCGAGCCCATCGCCGCCCACGCAGAGCAGGAGTTCCGCTCCCCAGGTGGCCATGGCGCCTACCGATGCCGCCAGGTTTTCGACATAGCCGCTTCCAGCCCCGGAGTTGAGGACTGTCCAGGATTCCCGAGTTCCGCTCCCCCCGAAAGGCCCCAGGCAGACGGCTGCCTCGTGACCCCGAAGCCTTTCGGCCAGGAGAGTTTCGGCGCGGGTCCAACCGCCCGAGCCCGCCGACGTCCCAAATAGAATCCCGATTTTCACCGTTTGCGTCCTATGGCTTCAGAATGATCTTGAATGCTTTGCCCTCGGAGAGGAGTCCGAAGGCTTCCTTCCCCTCTTCCAAGGTCATCCTGTGCGTTATGACGCGGGAGAAGATATCCTTATGGTCACCGACCATGGCGAGGGCCTGTCTGAAATGTCTCATCGCGTAGCCGGAGGTTCCCACCAGGCTCACTTCCCTGTAGTGGACGGAATAAGCGTCCACGGCTACCTGCTCATCCTTGGCGAGGCCCGCGAACATCAGCACCGTGCCCGCGTCAGCCACCTGCTTGAGATAGTCCGAGACGAGTTCCTTCTTGTTTACCGCGATGACGACGTTGTCGTAGTCGCCGATCTTCATCTGACCAGGCTCCCGGACGTCGATGCCCCAGGAGGCGACGATGTCGCGCCTCAGTGCGTTGGGCTCGACGACGGTTACGGGAATGCCCTTCGCGGTGAAGACGAGGGCGAAGAGTGCGCCCATGGGTCCCGAACCTACGACGAGGACCCTGGAGCCCTCCTTGAGCCTTAGGTGCCCAACGCCATTTTGCACGCAGGCGAGCGGCTCGACCAGGGCGAAGATGTCGTCGGGTCTGGGGATCCGGAACACCCCTGTCGGGACATAGGAGGCCGGAACGCCCACGTACTCGCAGAACGCGCCGCCGTCGACGAAAGACTTGTTCTTGCAGAGGGTTTCGGCGCCCGCCTTGCAGATGGGACAGACGCCGCATTCGGCGTAGGGAGCCACAACGACCGTCTCTCCGCCCGAATAGCCGCTCCCCTTGGGAGCCTTGGTCACCGTCCCGTAGAATTCATGGCCCAGGACGGCGGGGGGCGGGAAGAAATGGTGACCCTTCATGTAGGTCTTGAGGTCTGTGCCGCAGATGCCCGAGCCCAGGACCTTGACCACGAATTCGGCCTCGGGATCGGGGACATCGCGCATCTCAAGCTGTCCAATACCTGTATAAACCAATGCTCTCATAGTGCCTCCGCTCCCTTCAGGGGAGCGATATCGGCCCTTCGCCGCCTCGGGTTCTTGTCCAGGAGCCTCAGCAGTTCCAGAGCCGTGAGTTCGTCAGTGACGAGGTCTGTCATATAGCCGGCGCAGGCCGCGGCCAGGATGCCCGAGACCTTGCTCGAGCCGCCGGCCAGGCAGATAGCCCTCTCCATGCCGGCCAACTTCCCGATGTCGAATGCCAGCAAATCGTAATCATGCACAGCTTTGAAGATCCTTCCCTCGTCG
>JAPLSO010000018.1 GCA_026398595.1 Spirochaetota bacterium
CAGGAAGCGGTCAACCATGGAGAACCGGAGGGATCACGTTACCTGCCACAGGCGGGGTGACATTTCTGGCGTACGCGGTAAACAGCGGTGGCCAGCACCTTTACAGCGCCCCGAGTACTATTACTGATATTTCGAATTTGGCGACCAATCCGAGTTTGACCGCGGACACTGGATATACCGTGGGCGGTTTTGGCCCCGCCGGCGGATACATTGCCTATTCCAGCAGCAATCATTATATCGAAGTGGCACCGAAAGGATGGAGCGGTACTTTGGGTACAACGGCTGATCCTGTTGCAACTATTTGGGGACCAAGCATGGCCGGTGGAACTACTGTACAGAATACCGCAATAGGAACAGGCAAAGACAACACTTCAGCATTCAATTCAAAGATAACCGGAACTACCTATAAGGTAGCATCTGGTAATACACTCAACGCAAGCGGGACGGGCTATGCTGTAAACGACGTCCTTTCTATCGATAATACTTTTGGAGGTCAAGTCAAAGTAGCCACACTTTCTGGTACAGCTGTTGCTACTATTGCTGGTGGTGCAAATAATATTAAGGGCGCTACCAGTTCAGCTGCTGGCTCTTTTGCAACGACCAACGTTACCCACCCCGGAGTAGGTACAGGCTGTACAATCACTATAGCACTTAATACTACTAGTTATTCCAATTTTGCCTTCGCTCGCGCCAAGGTAGCCAATACCAACGCTGTGAATGGATACACCGATTGGATGCTACCTTCATCAGCTGAGATGACACAAATATACACCGCGTTCAGCAGTGCTCCTGCTACGTACGGTCTCGTAGCCGCAGGATGGTATTGGTCTTCCACCGAGGTTGCTGCTACTATTGCCAATGCATGGGCAATTCAATTTTCTGCAAGTAAAACCATTACCAGTAAGGTAAAAACTACTAGCACATACTTAGTGCATCCGGCTCGCTATTTCTGATCGGTAGCAGGATTCTCGCTGCCAGGGGGAGGGGTGAAAAGCACTTCACCTGGCAGCGAGAGTAGTGGATAATGCTACACGATGGCCAGCATTTCGTTTTTTGATCAAAGGACGAGCAAAGGCATGAGAACACCGGAAGACAGATCCGTCGGCCGTTCTCTACCTTTTTATAGTGTGCTGCTTTGCGTTCTGTTCCTATCCAGCTGTTCCTGGCTGCAAGGATTATCAACACCTGCCATCAGTGACTCTGGCGCCATGATCGTACGCTATGGGTCATATATCTACAGTATAGGCGGCAAGGACTCATCGGGCGATATTGTTCCTGCCGTCAAGATGGCAAGGATCAACCTCGACGGTTCCGGACAGCCGCAAGCCTTGGTATGGTCCGAGACGGCGCCCTTGCCTGAGGGACGGGCTTTCGGGGCGGCTTTCGCGGCGGCTTACGCGACTAGCGGTCTGATGTATGTTCTCGGCGGCGATGATGGCAGCGGCCCTACTTCAACGGTATTCTATACAAGTATCAATGCCACGGACGGCACGCTCGGGTTTGGCACGGAAAGGCGCTGGGAACAAAATACCATATCCCTGGACTCCAGCCGGTCCCATGCGGCATGGGAAATCAATGATGGGCGTATTTTCCTCATCGGCGGAAAAAATCCGTGGGGCGCGGTCGATTCGATCGTGCACGCGAGGCTCTATGCGGATGGAGGCATTGGCCAATGGTATACGAGCCCACAGAAGCTTCCTTCCGCCCGGTACGGAGCTGCTTCGACGATATATAATGGCTCCCTATGGGTGGCTGGAGGAGCGAGCGCATCGAACGTCGTGAAGAACGAGCTTGTCTCTTTCACCATCGGCTCAAACGGCTTGCTCAGCAACCGGGTGGTCGCTACATTGCCGAAAGCGCTCTATAGCCCTCTTCTGCTTTCCGACGATGACTCGATGCTTCTCTGCGGCGGGTACGATGCGCAGTTCACTTCATCGCAAACGGTCTATCGCGGGCAAGGCAGTACCTGGTCCGGGCAAAGTACTTCACTTGACGCCGAAGGTCCATCCTCCAGCCGGGCGGCAGGCACCTTGTTCTATCTTAAAAAGGCGCAGGCAGAAGGGCCTGCTGAAATTTGTCAGGAGTCGAGCTTCGCCCTTGCCCCGGACCGAATCAATGTTGTTCCGGGGTCAGGTATGGTATACACCGGTTGCCCCATTCGGCTGAAAGCCGAGCCCGGTGTCACGGTGCACTATAGGCCCGATGGTTCTACTGTCAGTATCGCTGATTCTGTCTGGAGTGCCTATAATATCCCGAGCGCCACGACGCTTTCGCTCTGCGCCTTTTCATCCGGCGGACTCGCTTCCCCACAGGCGCACATGGCATACCGTACCAGTACCTTGGGGTGGTTTGTCTCGGTATCAGGCGATCTGCCGATAAAAGCCTCAGGAGCCGGCCTCGATACCGTCTATCTTCGGGATGACATCTATACCGCGACATCAGTTCCTGTGGCTGAGGTCTGGTGCTGTCTCACCGTTCTTCGCAGAGAACGGTTCGCCTTTTCTTTTGCCGATTCGGCTGTCGGTGGATCCGGGTATACGGCAAGAGCCAAGCTTTCCTTGTTTGAAGTAGAACCGAGCCGCAATACCGAAGTGCTGGACGACTCCGGCGCGCCTGTGCTGGATTACACGACTGGCACTACTGGGCAGCCGTTTCTTCTCACCTTGAATCCAGACAGCTATTACCTCAGGATTGAGGATCTGGCCGCTACACCTGCCGGGCAGACCATAGGCGTGGCTTTTACCCGGCGATAGGAACGGCTATTTCGGCGATTTCCACGCTTGCGACTTGAAGACGCTGAAAGCTTCCTCCGGTGCGTTGCTATAAATACATACTTCACCGACCGTAATCCACGCATGGGCAACGAAGCGATCGGTTGCTGAATCCTTGCGGGCGCCATAGACAAGCCTGGCCGGCAGGCCCAAAGCCCGAAGACGTGATCTGAGTACCAGGGCGCGGCGCAGGCACGACATATTGAACCATAGGGGATGTTCTGCCGCTTTATCAACAAGACGGGCGAGTCTGAGGATTCTTCCGGAATTCTTTCCATCGGGAAGGGGAGGATCAGACGGAGCATCTGCCTGGAGCAGCCTTCGATTGAACCGGTATGGCAGGATCTTGAGCCGCACATCCATGCAAGCAAGATCAACCCACATGACCGCGATACCCAGAACGTCCCGTACCGGGTATCGCTTGAGAGCTTGGATAATTCTCACGGCGTTCGACTGATTATTGCTCATCGTTGACAATAAGACCTTTCGACAGCAAGGTGGCGATCAGCGTGCAAAAATCCCGGCGGATTATTTCTTCCCGCTCATCAAATTCTCCCGTCAACGTGGCTATTATCATCTCCTGGTCATCCATGCCCATAGCCAGCTCGAGCATACGGCGGCCGACTTCGTTGAATCCATAGTAAACGCCGCTTGAACGGTCAAGAAGCATGATCTCCCCGTCCACATCACTCCTCAGCACCGATTTATTCAACCGAATCATGCTTCTGCCCCAACTCCAACAAGCCTCATGATTTCCCCGACGAGTTCATCCACGCAATACCTCGACGCAGGGCGCGATACTCTAAAGACCCGAACGTTCGAGAGACGCTTGGCACACCTTGAAAAACACAAAAAAGGGTCATCGATACCCTCAAGCGAGATCGTGTGCCGTAGGACTGCCTGTATCTTGGCAGTGCCCTTTAAGGGGATAATATGCAGTTCCTGATCGATGGTCGTTCCGAGGATGAATATCGCCCGAAGCGGCGTGGAGAACTGGCTGGAGGTCAGTTCCACCTGGTACTTATCGATTCCGTCGAAGAACTGCCCAGCTTCTCGAGGGTCGCCAATCAAAGCCTCGTAGGCGTCCGAGAGAAGCTTAGGCCGGGGGATCCCCGGCAGAATCCTCGGACCTTCGGCGATAGGGATCACATCGTCACAGAGCATCGCATAGCCATACGTGGTAAGCGCGGCGGCCGTGGTGGATTTGCCGCTGCCTCTTTCGCCAATGAATGCAATGCCGCCTGAAGGACTGACTACCGCGCTACCATGGAGCGTTACCACATTCCGCCGCTTGAGCAGCAATGGCAAGATAAGACCAATGATAATGGCTCCCAGGTACTGTTCCTTCGCAGCGCAGGAAGGCTCCACCTGTATCGTCGAATCGTCCTCGACGGAATATCGGGCGATGCCCGGGATATCAAATAAAATCTTGCCATCGACAAGACCATACTTTAAGCCTCGTATATTCTTCAAACAATACGGAAGAAAGGTATTTTCGGGAATAAGCCCATAGGCAATTTCAACAGGCCAATCGGCCGGGGTTGTATCATCGGCGGTTGGAAGAGCGAGACGAAACGCGGACCGGATCAGCATGCCGAAGGCGGTATAGAAGTACTCAGACATGAAGGCGCGTCCGTTTTTCCCGCAGTCCTTTTATCCTGCGCTTGAGAATGAAAAAGGGTCTGAATGGGATATAGAGAAAGGCCAGCGGGCGGGGAAGCGGCAGGGCATCCATTTCCAGTTGGGGAATCTTGAAAAGGCTGAGCAAGGATGCGGCTTTCTCGCGCGAATTCCTGAGGAGGGGGAAGGAGTACGTAAACTGGTAGGCGAGCTTATTGCTGATCGATGATATATCTTTTCCGCCCGATTGCAGCCGGGTGAATGCGAACTTTACCGCGTTATCGAGTCCGCGCGCTCCAGCTGTCACGGACTCGAGGGCCGGCGAAAGGTCGATGGGGTAGAGCTTTCTGACAAGCTCACAGGTCAGCTTGAGTTGACCCTGCAGGTCCAGGGATCGGACACGGGCGGCAATGGTGTCGTGAAGGGGCGTATCCTCGCAGGCGAGGATCGCGGCAGCGTCCAGAAGCCAGTGAAGGAGGCACCAGGCATGGTGGACTCCATGGCTGAGAATGATGAGGGAATGGTCAGGCAGGTCGGGCGCGGGAAGACCACTGCCCGAGGTACGTAACGTGACAGCGCGTTCGAATACCGCATCGAGGTCATCCCGCCTGAAGAACTCGTTCTCCCAGCCAGCACGGGAGTGAATCTCTACCCCGAAGGGTCTGCCCGTTTTATAGAATACGACATGGCGGAGTTTCATGAAAATTCTATCGCCGCCTCGCTTGGTATTTGGGAAAGGCGGAAAGACCTCGGGCTCATAGCCCTCTTCTTTCATAAGGGGAATGAGGGGTTCCATATCCGGCAGGTTCACCAGGATGTCGAGATCAGTGTACTCCCTGATAAAGGGGTCGCCGTAGAGTTCGATGGAAGACGCAAGCCCCTTGAAGATGAGCATCGGAATGTCCCGTGCCCGCGCCGCTTCGACTATAGTATGAGCATCTTCGAAGATGAGACTTTGGATGAGCCTGTTCTGCATGGCTACACATTTGAGTCGAAGGGAGTTTTCTTGGTTCAGCGTAATGCCGAGCTTCTTCAAGCCCTCCCGGGCGGTAGCGGCGGTTTTATGCTGAATGGCCATGTTGACGAAGGCTGCTTCATTAAATCCTTCCGGAAGTTGGGTTTGGACTACTGCCCCATAGACAGGGAGGTTTCTCGCTATGCCACAGCTCCGGACAAGCAGCTCGAATTCTGCATTCATCATGTTTCCTTGACTTTTTACTTTTTCGATACTTCTAGGGTAAGCGAGAAGCTGGATTGGCGCAAGATCATCCGGGTTAGATTTCCAAGATGAGGCAACACGGATGGAGGCTTGCGTAGTACGGCACCGGGAGATTGGCGCTTTCGTCCGCATTGTGCATACTACTAAAAACTATGGGATCAATCGTCGCCGAGCAGGCGGGTATCAACCTCTATTCTGAATACAGCCTTCACGAACAGCTGAAGGAATATCTTGCCAAGCCTGGCGATCGCCTCGAGGCGCTGATAGAAGGCAAGGTAATCGATCTGGTGCGTGTCGATGGTGAACTTGTCGAGGTACAGACCGGTCATCTTGGCCAGCTCAAACCCAAGGTTCTCGAACTCGCCGGGAAGGGCCGCCGTGTGCGCGTTGTGTATCCTATATCCGCCGAGCGGACGCTGCGCAGGCTCGATCCCGCGACGGACGAACTTATCTCCGTCCGCAAGAGCCCCAAGCGTGGCACGGTATACAGTCTCTTCGACGAACTCGTGCATGCGCCCGAACTCATCTCGGCCCGAAACGTCACGGTTGAGGTACTCATCGTTAAGAGCGTAGAAACCAAGACCCGAGACGGCTCGGGATCCTGGTGGCGCAGGGGTGACAGGATGGTCGACAAGGAACTCGTCGAGGTACTCTCGTCACGATCCTTCAGGACTCAAAATCAATGGCTTGCCCTTATCCCGAAGAGCCTCGTGCCGCCCTGGACATCGACGGCCCTCGGCGAGGCCCTTGGCATTGGCCCCGAAAGAGCTCGCAGGATACTCTATTGCTTCTGCCGCGCTGGTCTCCTCGTCGAGCTAGGCATGGTTGGGCGGCGCAAGACCTTCGAGAAGACTCGACCATCTCGGAAGAGAAAGAACGGTATCCGAGGCGAATAGGAAAGAAAATGCCCAAATACAGAATTCCCCAGCTCAAGCTTCCGCTCAATCATTCGCGGGACGCGATAGAGAAAAAAATATGCGCGATTCTCGGCACGAAACCCGATAGCCTGGTTTCCTGGAAGGTCGTGAAAAAATCCTTCGACGCGCGTGAAAAGACGGAAATACGGGTCATCTACGCTGTTGTGGCCGAGCTGAACAAGGCGATAAAAAGCGATTTGGAAACAAGGGACTGGGCTCTCGTGACGGACGAAGAACCCTATGTCTTTCCCGTTTCGCGGACTGCCTCTTCGACAGCATCGCGCCCGATGATCGTGGGAGCCGGACCCGCCGGCCTCTTCTGCGCCCTTCTCCTGGCTGAAAATGGCTTTGCCCCCCTTGTCCTGGAACGCGGCGAAGACGCGGAAACCCGTCTTGAAGTCGTACAGGATTTCTGGGAATCAGGCAGGCTCAAGCCCGACTCCAACATGCAGTTCGGCGAAGGAGGGGCGGGGACCTTTTCGGACGGAAAGCTGAACACTACGGTCGGGGACAAGTATCATCTCAACGCGAAGATACTCGGGGAATTCATCGAGGCCGGGGCTCCGCCCGAAATAGCCTCCATGAACAAGCCCCACATCGGGACGGATTATCTCGTGCGCGTCGTGCGGAATATCAGGAAGAAGATAGAAAGCCTGGGCGGGGCCGTGGTTTTCAACGCCAAGGCGACTGCGTTCGAGATCGAAAAGGGAAAGGTCAAGGCAGTCTTCGTCAATGACATCGAAAGGATCGAAACATCCGTCCTGGTCCTGGCGATAGGACACAGCGCCCGCGACACGTTCGAGATACTCTCACATAGCCCTGTATCCATGGCCCAGAAGCCCTTCGCCATCGGCCTGCGCATAGAACACCCTCAGGAGATGATCCAGCGCAGCCAGTTCGGCGCGTTCTGGAATCATCCGGCCCTGCCGGCGGCCGATTACAAGCTCACCTATCAGTCGTCGAGCGGGCGCGGCGTGTACAGCTTCTGCATGTGCCCCGGCGGTTTCGTGGTGAATTCCAGTTCAGAGCCGGGGATGGTGGCCTGCAACGGCATGAGTGATTTCGCGCGCGACGCGAGAAACGCGAATTCAGCTATCGTCGTCGCGGTACGCACGGAGGATTTCGGCAGCCAGGACATCATGGCGGGAATAGAATTCCAGCGCCGCTGGGAGCGCGCTGCCTTCACGGCGGCCAATCCCGGCGGCGGCTTTGCCATGCCCGTCCAGCGTTTCGGCGATTTTCTCGTCGGGCGGCTTTCAACCGGTTTCATGAGCATCCGGCCATGCGCCAAGGGAGCCTTTGCGCTCTCGGATCTCAACCCCTGCCTGCCCGATTTCGTCACGACCGCTCTCAAGGAAGGAATCCTGAATTTCGACAGGAAGATAAAGGGTTTTGCCCACCCTGACGCTTTGCTCACCGGCGTCGAGACAAGGACCTCCTCGCCTATCCGCATCCTGCGCGACGAAAACTTTCAGAGCAGCATCGAAGGAATTTTCCCCTGCGGCGAGGGCGGCGGTTATTCGGGCGGGATCATGTCATCCGCCATGGACGGCATACGGGTAGCCGAGGCTGTCGCCAAGGTTTGGCGATAGCCCGGGTTTGGAAGAATTGCTGTTCCCCGCTAGGGCGCGGCTCCCCGTTCCCAGACGAAGTGTGCCCTGTCCTTGCGTAAGAGGGTCTCGGGGTTCTTCCACATGGCGTATTGGGTCCAGAGTTCCGGCGTGAAGTAGGAGAGAGGCGGCTCGGTCCCCGGCTTTTCGACGGCAGCGGGGCTTTCCTCCTGGAGCGAAAAGAGGTGGTTCCAGCTCACGACTTCGAATCGAAGCGGCAGGGCGAAGGTTCCCTTCTTTGCCACGGCGAGGTGCGTGACGCCGAAACTCGTGGGCTTGTAGTCGGCCGCGGTCTCATAGTCGATTTGTATCACCGCCTCCCTCGCCGGATCTATCGCGAGTCCGACAGACTCGATGTCGCCCTTTCCATACATGGCCCTCTGGAGCGAAAGCCCGCCCGTATACAGGCATCGGCTCAGGAAGGGCCCCCAGGCTTTCGTATCGTTCCATTCCCGCGCCCATACGGGATGGTAGGCGATGTGGAGGACTCCGGACTCGTCCTTGGCGGCACGATAGTAGACGGCGAGGATGGGACCAAACGCAAGGGGGCATTCGAAGGAGGGCTTGCAGCGTACCGCCAGCTCATCGTCGCGGATGGGGGTATAGCCTGATGGAGGAGTTTCCTTTTTACCCGTCGGATACTGCGCGACGACGCAGATGAGGACCGCGAGAATGGCGGTTATGCCCAGGACTATCGCGAACTTCGACGATTTCTTCATGGACTGTCTCCCCGTTTCATGTCGATCCTATCGTCAGCTGGAAGTGTAGCTCTGACTCCTTTTCCGCGGAAGCCACAAGAAGGCCCTGGCCCTGTAATTTACGCAGGCTGGGGGGACAGCTTTTCGCGGACTTCGGTCCTGGTGTACACCTATGGAGATGATGGATCAATTTCACGAAGACAGGCTGATATTCGCCGAACATCCAAACCCCGCCTGGGCAAGAAGAAGCTGGATGAGCCTGGATGGCGTCTGGAACATCAGGCACGGCGGCTTTAAGAAACACATACGGGTTCCCTTCCCCATAGGAAGCGAGGCGTCGGGGGTTGATTTCAGGGACAGCGGGCTGTTCGTCTACGAACGTGAATTCAATCTGGAGAACTATTCGTCGTCAAAAAGCTACATTCTCTGGATTGGGGCCTGCGATTACAGGACGACTGTCCTGGTCAACGATCATGAGGTGGGTCGACATATCGGAGGCTACGCTTCTTTCCATTTCGACATCACCACCGCCGTCAAGGCCGGGGTCAACCGAATGGAAATACGGGTGCGCGACTCGCACAGTCCCTTCCAGGCGCGCGGGAAGCAGACCTTCCTGCGCGATGCGTTTTTCGTGTGGTATTCTGGCATCTCCGGCATCTGGCAGTCTGTCTGGATCGAGGAGGCGGGTCCGATCTACCTCGAGCGGGCAAAGACGAGCGTCGACCTTTCGAAGAGAACGCTGAGCATCACCGCCTCCCGGTGCGCGAAAGAGACGGGTCCCTCGGACGATTTCTCGCTGCGGCTGCGGGTGACCATCAAGTCCTGCGACGGCTCGGGCAAGGAGGCTGTTGTTTTCCTGAACGCAGATCGAGGCCTGTTCAGGGCGACGATCGGGTTCGAGGAGTTCAACGCCTTGCTCTGGTCCGTCGAGGACCCCAATCTCCATCCGATGGTCCTGACCTTGATGAGCGGCGATACGGTCTATGATTCCGTCGAAAGCTATTTCGGCATACGTGAAGTGAGGGTCGGGAAAGACGGCATCAGGATAAACGGTGCGTCTGTATTTTTGAAGATGGTACTTGACCAGGGTTATTACCCGGCCGGAGTGTACACACCGAAGGATTTCTCCTGTCTGGAGGAGGATATCCGCGCGGTCAAGGCCTTCGGATACAACGGCGTCAGGGTCCATGAAAAAGTCGAAGCTCCCTATTTTTCCTATCTCTGCGACAGGCTTGGCCTTTTCACCAGTTTCGAGATGCCTTCGTTCTACCTTCCTTCGGCCAGAGGCTTCGCACGCTACGAGTCCGAATTGCGCGAGCTCATCCTTCGCGATTCGGCGCATCCTTCCTGCATTCTCAGAATGCTCTTCAACGAGACTTGGGGGATCTGGGGAATATATCGGAAGTCGAGCAAGACAAGTTCTTTCGTCCTGAGGATGTACGAGCTGGCCAAGCGGCTGGATCCTACCCGTCCGGTCATCGAGAACTCGGGATGGGAGCACTTTAAGACCGACATCGTCGATTTTCATCACTATCTGCGCACCGCCTCGCTTGCCAGGGACGTGTACAAGGGCATCAGGGAAGGGGACGAAGGGATCATGGGAGGTTTCTCCCTGAAGAGAGTCCTGGATTTCAATTTCAGGAATCAGGTGCCGACCCGGACACGATCGGTATTTCTGGAGAAGCCGGCAGAAGCAGACACCTTGCCTTTTTTCCTGAGCGAGTACGGCGGATTCGGCTGGTACGATACGGAGAAGAAGGACGCCGTGATCGAGAGCATCGAGGAATATACGAAGGATATTCTCGACTCGAGGCTGTTCTGCGGCTATTGCTATACGCAGCTCTATGACGTGGGCGCGGAAGTCAACGGACTTATGACCTTCGGCCGGAAGACGAAGGTGGACATAGCTCGCGTTCGAAAGGCCAACGATCGCGCAAGTCGATGATGAGGCTGAACCTGATCTCTGTGTTCGCGGACCGGCTTGGATATGCCAGCCTGGGGTACACGCGGAATACATACGCCAAGACCCCGAACATCGGCGCCTTATACGCCAAGAGCGTCGATATCTGCGCTACAGTTTCGCAGACTCGATCATCGTCGCGAAGTCCTTGTTTTTTAAGGATTCAGCCTTTTTGGGAAAAGACTTCCGCCGTCTCCTTCAATAGAGCACGTATCGGGAGGCTCTGGGGGCAGAGTTCCTCGCAGGCGCCGCACTGGGTGCAGAGTTCGGGCCTGCCCTTGATGGGCGTGTAGCCGGTGACCCAGTGGTTGTTGGTGTTCCAGATGGAGGAGGCGTTGAGAGCCGCGAGGCATTCGGGGATCTGAACCCCAAAGGGGCAGGGTTGGCAGTAGCGGCAGGCCGTGCAGTCGGCCTTCCTGAGCTTCTTCATAGCCTCGCCGGCGGCTTCATAGACGGTCCTGTATTCATCGCCGAGACTACCGGGCAGGGCGGATTCAGCCACCCGGAGGTTCTCCTCGAGCTGGGAAGCCGCGCACATACCGGAGAGGAGGAGGCTGACCCCGGGTTCGTTCCAGACGAAACGCAGGGCCCATTCTGCCGGACTCCAGGCTTCGGGGCGGCCTTCGAAGACTGCCTTCATCTGGGGTGGAAGGCCGGTCGCGAGGCGGCCTCCCTGCAAGGGTTCCATGACGACGACGCCGAGGCCTTTTCCCGCCGCGTAGCAAAGGCCGGCTCTTCCGGCCTGGTTCTCGGTGTCGAGGTAGTTGTACTGAATCTGGCAGAACTCCCAGCCAGAGTACTCGTCGACGATCCGGGTGAAATCGTCCTTTTCCCCATGAAAGGAAAAGCCAAGGTGGCCGATAAGGCCGCGATGTTTCGCCTTTTCGAGGAACTCCCTGACGCCTAAGTCCCTCATCCTGTCCCAGGCCTTCCCGTTGAGACCGTGGATGAGGTAGAGATCGATGTGGTCGGTGGCGAGCCGCTCGAGCTGCTGTTCGAGAAAGCCGTCCATCTCCTCTCTGACTTTCAGGATTTGCTGGGGCAGCTTGGTGGCGAGTTGGACGCGATCGCGCCAGGTTCCTGAAAGTGCCCGGCCGACGAAGGGCTCGCTTGCCCCTGCCTGGCCTTGGCTCGCGGCGTGATAGAACCAGGCGGTGTCGATGTAGTTGACGCCCGCTTCGATGGCCCTGTGGAGAAGCTTGGTCGCTTCCTTCTCATCGATCTTTTCGGGGGCTCCGAGCGTGGGCAGGCGCATGCAGCCGAATCCAAGCGCCGATACATCGAGTCCTGTCTTTCCCAGTCTGCGGTATTGCATGGTGTTTCTCCGAGTATTTATCGCGCCGGGCCTGGTGCGCGCCGTTTTGGCCCTTTCTCCAGCTTAGCCTTGAGGGCTTCCTTCATCGATACCATTATGATCTCGCGCTCGAAGTCGGCGAAGAGGGCGGCCGAGCCAAGGCTCAGCCGAGTCGGACCTTCGGCTTCCTTGGGATCCACGACGATGCCCCGGTCGACGATATGCAGGCTGGTATTCCGCCCCTTCATCGCCTGAAGCACTTGATGGATTTGCTGGATGGATCTAGCGATCGTCGTGAAACCGGGAACGATGAGGCGATCGCCGGGACGGCACTTCTCCTCGATGATCCAGTCGAGCCTGACAGGTTGCCAGCGCCTTCCGCCGAAGTCCAGAGATCCCGAAGGCCCTCGGTCGGCTGACTCGACGAACTCTACAGGGCCGAAGCCATGGGATTCAGCGTAGTCGACGACCGCCGTAAAACGGCTCTCGTTGAGCGCGTCGTCCTTAGTGATTTTCAGGTAGCCGAGAGAACTCATCGAACCAGGTCTTCTTTATGATTGTTCGCGGCGAACTCGCGGCGGAAGACGCCCGAAGCCAGGCTCGGAACAACGCAGAACATGGCGAGGTTTACGTATTTCTCTATGTTGGTCTCCTTGTTTCCGGGGTGAGCACGGTGTCACTTTCGCGTGGAACCCAAACGCTGTCAAGCATTCTCGGTTTCCAAAATTCCCCGATCGAGTTTATAGTGAAAGCATGATTCCTCTCTCCCCAACAGGACCGGGCGGCGGGAGGCTAATTCAGACGGCAGGACAGAGATGAGCAACATACTATTCATCGGACTCGTGAGTTTTTTCGCGGATTTCAGCACCGAAATGGTATACCCACTGATTCCGCTCTATCTGACTTCCGTCTTCGGGGCTACGCCAGCCTTGGTCGGCCTGATCGAAGGCATCGCCGAGAGTCTCGCCAGCCTCTTAAAAGTCTTCTCGGGCTATGTCACGGACAAATACCGGAAGAAGAAACCGATAGCCTTTCTGGGCTACACGACGACCCTTGTGTACAAGCTCGCTCTCCTCCTGGCTGGTTCCTGGGTGGGCATCCTCTTTGCCCGGGTGATCGACCGCTTCGGCAAGGGTGTGCGGACGGCTCCCCGCGACGTCCTCGTAAGCGAGAGCGCCGACCCCGCCAAGCTGGGCCGTTCCTTCGGCCTGCACAAGGCCCTCGATATGGCCGGCTCGGCGGCGGGCATCCTGGCCGCCTACTTCATCATGAAGGCTTGGAAAGGTGAGTACGCCTACAAACGACTCTTCGTGATTTCGGCCATTCCGGCCGTAGTCGCCCTCTTCATGTTCCTCTTCATCAAGGAAACGGGAAAACCCGGGAAATCCAAGGCTCCTCTTTACGTCTTCCGCGGCCTCAAAGAACTCGATTCGCGTCTCAAGCTTTACCTTGTCGTGGTCTTTGTGTTCAATCTCGGGAACTCCTCGAATACCTTCCTGCTCCTGCGAGCGGGCAATGTAGGCTTCGATTCGGCGACGGTCGTCCTTCTCTATTTCCTCTACAACATGGTGTCCTCTATCCTCTCCCTGCCGATGGGGAGAATCTCCGACAAGATCGGCCGCAAGCGTATCCTCGTGGCAGGCTATATGACCTTCGCCCTCGTCTACGCAGGCTTTGCATATGCGGCTAACAAGGCTCTCATCGTCGTCGCCTTTGCCCTTTACGGATTCTTCACAGCCATGACAGCGGGGGTGGAACGGGCTTTCATCGCCGAGATTGCGCCGAAGGAACTCAAAGGGACAATGCTCGGGCTCCATTCGACCATCGTCGGAATCGCCCTGTTTCCGGCTAGCATCCTTGCCGGCCTGCTCTGGACCACGTTCGGGCCTGTCGTACCCTTCGCCTTTGGAGCGGCCTTGTCGCTCGCTGCCGCTATCGTCCTGGCCGTCGGCCTTCACGAGAAAGCCAAGGTCCGAGCCTAGAGCCCGTACATGACGAAACAGGCCCAGCGTCGCCACTGGGCCTTAATTTGTCACGAAGCTTTAATCAGCCGCCGACCGCTATATCGACGCTGGGGCGCATCGAGGCGGCCGTCGCCAGGGCGGCGTGGACGGGATGGCCGAGGAATTTCCCCCAAAGAGCCTCGTTCTCGCCCTTGCCTTCGGCCCAGAGCGGCTCGGCCTGCTGCATCAGGAGGTAATCGTAGCGGGGAGCCCACTTTCGGGCGCCGAGACGCGCGGTGATGGAGCAGTTGTCGACCATGTAGGAAACGCCCTTGAAGTGCATGAAGGGGTTGAGGGAATCCACGGCCTCGATGACGGATTCGTTCACGATCTCGGAGTAGGCATGGCCCATCTCGGCCAAGAGGTCGATCTGCGCCATCATTGAACCGATGTAGACGCCCGCGGTGAAGGGATCGAGGGGGATGACCGACCCGTTGCGGGCCGCTCGCACCTTCTCTCCTGTCTTCCACATGAAGCTTTCGTCGATCTTGCCCATGGGAATCGTCCTCATTCGTTCGTCGGACAGGATGACCGATCGGATCTCGTTGCCCGAGGCGACTTCCTTGTAGATCTCGGTGTGGATCTCGTAGCTTGGCGAATAGACGGCGCCGTAGGCCCGGCGGAACACCTTTTTATCGCTCTCGGAGAGGGACTCGTAGAGGCCCTTGAGTCCCTTCTTGCTGATGGTCTTCGAGATAGGGCCGGTGAGGCTCTCGGTGGAATGGACGAAAGCCTGTTCTGGACTCATGCCCAGGCCTTGGAAATGGCGGAAGAGGAATTCGACGATGCCGTGCACTCCTCCCAGGAGGATAGCCCGCTCGCCGAAGATGTCAGACTTGTATTCGTATTCGAGGGTAGTCTTGAAGGTGAAGGGGGCGCCCAGGGCCACCGACCAGCCGAGGGCCAGGTCCGTTGCTCGGCCGTCTATGTCCTGCTCGACGGCGAAGCTGTTGTTTATGCCGGCGCCATCCACTTTCTTGCCCTGCACGTACAGCCGCCTGACCGAGGGGCCCATGCCCTTGGGGCAGACGCCGATGACGTTGACGTCGGAGGGGAACTTGTCCCTGTTTATTTTCAGGACGCCGAGGAGAAAGCCGTGGGAGAATCCCAGGGTCGCGCCCGGTTTGAGGGCCTTGAAGATCTCGGGGTAGAGCTGGGCCTGAGCCGCGTCGGAGATGAGAAGGATGACGAGATCGGATTCTCTTACCACGTCCATCAGCTCGCCCAGGGTGCCGTTCGACTCTGTGAAGCCCGCGGCCTGGGCCGATTTCCAGGACGATGAATTGGCCCGCAGTCCTACTTTGACCTTGATGGAAGTGTCCTCAAGGGAGTCGCGGAGGTTCTGCGCCTGAGCCGGACCCTGGCTTCCCCAGCCCAGGACGCCAATCTGGCTGATCCCCGCGAAAGCTTTCGGCAGGAGAGGGAAGAGGCTGCGGCCGCCTCGTACGACCATCTCTTCATCAGGCCCCATGAGCACCGTTTCCGCCTTGAATACCTTGGATTCGAAGCTGTTCCTCATAGGCTACCTCCATTCGCGGCGCTGCCGGGTGATCGTCCGGGATGGACCCGGGGGGGAAAAAAAAGGCCGTTCTTCCCGAAGGAAGAACGGCCTCGTATCGCCTTTCGGCTGGCTGTCTATTCTTCCCTCGTTCCCCCAAAGGGGATACTAATCGAGGAAATGATAAGGACAGCGACGCATACCGCTCGAGCCATGATGGCTTAGTAATAATCGAGAGGATTGAGCTTGTCAATCCCGCATCGCCGGAGACTGACAACGATGCGGGGATCCAATTTTCCCGAAATGACGATCAACCAGTATTGACAAGTCATGGATGAAAGTACTTTACTCTTTATAATCATGAAGCAATTCGCCAGTATCGGTATCAGCATTATTTCCTCCATCATTATTATTCCCCCCGGGGAGCTGAAGGAAGTATAGCGAGCCGGTCGCTGAGCGACTGAAAGGCCGTCCTTCCTTCGGGAAGGACGGCCTTTTTTTATTCCATGAAGGAGTCCAGCGGTGGATAGAACCGGGGCCGAGATGATCGTTGAAGCACTTAGAAGAGAAGGGGTGGACACCGTGTTCGGCTACCCCGGCGGTTCCGTCATCCCTCTTTTCGACGCGCTCTACGACGCCAGGGACATCCGCCTCGTTTTAACGAGGCACGAACAGGCTGCCGTCCACGCGGCGGACGGCTACGCCCGGGCGACGGGCAAGGTGGGGGTTTGCATAGCGACGAGCGGGCCTGGGGCGACCAACACGGTGACCGGCCTCGCGACGGCCAGGTTCGATTCCATTTCCCTCGTCTGCATAACGGGCCAGGTACCCAGGGCGATGATAGGCAACGACGCCTTCCAGGAAGCGGACACCATTGGCATCACCCAGCCGGTGACGAAGCACAACTACCTCGTCATGGCCAGGAAGGATCTGGGTCAGATTCTCAAGCAGTCCTTCTACCTGGCCGCGAGCGGAAGACCCGGCCCCATCGTGGTCGACGTGCCCAAGGACCTGTTCATAGAGCGGCTGGACGACGAATACCCCGATACCTTGACCATGCGGGGCTACAAGCCTGTCGGAAAGGCCCTTCCCGGCCAGACTGCTCTCCTCGCCGAGGCTCTGGCGAAGGCCTCGAAGCCCCTTTTCTTTCTGGGCGGAGGCATGGTCATCGCCGAGGCGCAAATCTTTTTCGCCGGCATCCTTGAGAAAACCGGCATTCCCGTCGTCACCTCCCTCATGGGTATCGGTGTCGTGGACTCGGCCCATCCGCTTAACCTCGGCATGATCGGGATGCATGGGAACGTAGCCGCGAACAAGGCTCTGACTGCCTGCGACCTCCTCGTCGGACTGGGCGTCAGATTCGACGACAGGGCGACGGGCGACACCGCCCGCTTCGCACCGAAAGCCAAGATAGTCCACGTCGATATCGACCCCACATCGATAGGCAGGAACCTCAGGGTCGACATCCCCGTCATCGGGGACCTACGCTTCGTCCTGGGCGAACTGACGCCCCTCCTGGAAAGGAAGGATCTATCGCCCTGGTTGGCCGAGATCGAGGGATTCAAGGCCGAGCAGCACGGTTTGGAAGCTGCAGCCGCCGGGATCAGGGATTCGACCCTTCCGTCCCCCAAGGCACTACTCGGCGTCCTGAACGAAGTCTTTCCCGATGCCCTCGTGACGACCGAAGTGGGCCAGCATCAGATGTGGGCGGCCCAGTACCTCTCCTTCTCCCGGCCACGGCGCTGGCTGACTTCGGGGGGGCTCGGCACCATGGGCTATGGCTTTCCCGCCGCCCTCGGCGCCCAGGCCGGCATGCCCGATGACTTCGTCGTTGTCGTCGCCGGGGACGGCTCCTTCCAGATGAACATCCAGGAACTTGCCACCTGCGTGCAGGAAAACTTTCCCGTCATCGTCGTGGTCATGGACAACGGCTATCTGGGCATGGTGAGGCAGTGGCAGGAACTCTTCTACAAGAAGCGATACTCGGCCACCTGTCTCCGCTACAACAGAGTCTGTGAAAGGGGTTGCTCGAGTCCGGGCGCGCGGTGCCCGCCCTATTCTCCGGATTTCGCCGGCATCGCGCGGGCTTACGGCGCCGACGGCTACGAAGCCAGCAGCGTGGAGGAATTCAGGAAAGCGGCGGCCGCCGCGCGCAAGGCACGCAGGCCAGCCGTCATCGATTGCCATATAGGCCGCGAGGAAAACGTATGGCCTATAGTCGCCCCCGGCAAGGGCAACGATCAAATGGTTTATGAAGGAGTGCCGGTATGACACAGGAAATGTCGCTTCTCGTCGAGAACCACCAGGGTGTACTGTCGCGCATCGCGCGGCTCTTCGATGGCAGGGACTATAGACTGGAGAGCCTGACGACCCAGGCGGCCGAGGAACCCGAGACGAACTGGATCACCCTTGTCGTGAGCGGGGCCAGGCCTTCTCTCGAAAAGGTCGAAAAGCAGCTCAACAAGCTCGTGGACGTCATCCAGATCGAGGTGAAGCCGGACAAGGTCGTCTGAAAACAGCCGAGGGCCTTCCTCTTGACAGCGATCCAGAGCCCAGCGCTAATATCACACTAGATATGTTCAGAAAGGCGTTTTCATGAAGGTCACGATCGCCCGGCAAATCTATGCCGACTTGAGGGAAGACATCACGGCCGGCAAGCTACAGCCTGGCCACATGCTCGGCGAGGGGACGCTGGCAGATCGATACGGATCGAGCAAGATGCCCGTACGGGAAGCCCTTCATCAACTCTGCCAGGAAGGCTACCTCGTCTCCTACCCCCGACGCGGCTATGTCGTCAGCAACATCACCGAGGAGGATTTCTTCGAAATCCAGCAGCTCCGCCTGGCACTCGAGATGCTGTCCCTCGAACTCATCGTCAACAACTCAACCGACGAGGAGATCCTCGCGCTCAGGAATATCCTCGCTCAATACAAGGAGAGCGGCGACGCCAAGACTCAAGTTGCCCTCCTCCACTCGATCAACACCAGCTTTCACCTCGGACTGGCCCGGCTCTCGAAGAACAAGCGGCTCTACGAGACGTTGAGCCACCTCGTGGGCGAGGCTTCACGCGCCGGCTATCGCTTCTATTCCCTGGCTAAACTCAAGGAGCGGCATTTCCACGAACGCATCCTGGACGCCCTTTTGGAGCGGGATGCCGAAAAAGCCAAGGAGATTCTCCGCGAGGACCTGGAACTTCCTTCCTGAGGCCGGACGGCCCCGTCCTTCGTACCGATCCTCGTTCCCCAGCGCAGACCTATTCTTTGTTGACAACTTGGCAGACCGAAAATATACTGGGTATATCAGTGATTATATCAGTATGGATATCAAATCACCGATGCGGGGAGCAGTCGATGCGAGTACTCGTGATCAATCCCGGAGCCACCTCGACGAAGATAGCTGTCTTCGTCGACGTGGCCGAGGTGTTCAGGAAGACTATCGAGCACGACGCCGCCGTCATAGCTTCCTTTGAACATATCGTCGATCAGAAAGCATGGAGAATGGGGCTCATCGAGGAAGTCATGGCCTCCCAGGGCTTCACGCCCGAGTGCTTCGACGCCGTGGCGGGTAGGGGGGGGCTGCTCCGGCATATCCCTTCCGGGACCTACGCGGTCGATGAGGAGGCCATCTTTGACCTTACGCAGGCGCGGTTCGGGGAGCATGCATCCAATCTGGGTCCGCTGCTCGCCTCCGAACTGGCCGCGATAGCGAAGATACCTGCCTATTTCGTCGATCCGGTTTCGGTGGACGAACTCCAGGATGTGGCGCGCGTATCGGGGTTCAAGGGTATGGAGCGGCAGAGTTTCTTCCACGCGCTCAACCAGAAAAGCGTCGCGCGCAGCGCGGCCAGGAAGCTGGGCAAGGCCTATGAGGAACTCAACCTCATCGTCGTCCACATGGGCGGAGGGGTTTCGGTGGCCGCCCATCATTTCGGACAAGTCATCGATGTCTTCAACGTCAAGGACGAGGGCAGCTTCTGCATGGACAGGGGCGGAAGCCTGCCTGTCAACGCCCTCGTCGACTACTGCTTTTCGTCGGGCAACAAAGCCGAAGTGAAAAAAGCCCTGGGCACCAGGGCGGGCGTCTTCTCCTACCTGGGGACGCGGGACTTCAGGGAGGTGCTCAAACGGGCTGACGACGGGGACGCCGAAGCTGTCCTTATCTATCAGGCCCTGGTTTACCAGCACTGCAAGGATATCGGGGCCATGGCCGCCGTCCTGCGCTTCAAAGTGGATGCCATCGTCCTCACAGGGGGAATGGCATACTCCGACAGGCTTTGCGAGGCGATCCGGGGCTATGTGGGCTCGATAGCTCCCATTATCGTCCTCCCCGGCGAGGAGGAGATGCGGGCCTTGGCCGAAGGGGCGCTGCGGGCGCTGAATGGAGGCGAGGTACGCAGATACGGGAAGGATTGAGCCGATGATGTTGAACAGCATTGACCGTATCGTCGAGGCAGCGAGGGACAGGCGCGCGGGCAGGTTTGCGATAGCGGCCGCCCAGGACGTCGACGTTCTCAAAGCCGCGGCCGAGGCTGCCGAGGCCGGGATCGCCGAGCCTATCCTCATCGGGGACCCGGCCGAGATAGGACGGCTGCTCTCCGCGATCGGGGGAAAGGCGGCTGACTTTTCCATCGTGGAAGCCCAAGGGGCGGCCGCGTGCGCCTTGGCCGCGGCGAAGCTCGTCGGTTCGGGAAAGGCGGACTTTCTCATGAAGGGGAAGCTTGGCACCGCCGACCTCATGCGCGCGGTTCTGGACAAGGATCTGGGGCTGAGGACGGGGCGGCTTTTAAGCCACGTCATGCTCTACGAGATGTCAGCATATCCCCGGATGCTCGCCCTAACGGACGGGGGCATGAACACCTTCCCCGATCTTGCGAAGAAGGCTGACATTCTCGAGAACGCAGCCCTCCTTTTCAGAAAGCTGGGCTATGAGTCGATGACTGCGGCCTGCATATGCGGGGCTGAAATCGTCGACCCCCAGATTCAGTCCACTTTGGAGGCCGCTTCCCTCGTTGCCATGAAGCAGCGTTGGATTCCCTACGGCCTTACGGTTTTCGGCCCCGTAGGCCTCGATCTTGCCGTCAGTCCCGAGGCTTGCCGGCACAAAGGCTATGGCGTCCCAGGCGGCGGTTCGGCCGACATCCTCCTCGTTCCCACCTATGAGGTGGGCAATGGGATTGGCAAGGCTCTGACGTATTTCGGAGGAGCGCGGTCGGCCGGCATCATCGTCGGGGCGTCCGTGCCCATCGTCCTCGTATCCAGGTCCGATACGGCCGAGACCAAGCTGGCTTCGATAGCCTTGGCCGCCATCGTCTCGGGAAGCACTGTATGAGGGCTGCTTCTTTCAACAGAGCCGCGGCGATCTATTCCGCGAAAGGGGTCAGGCAATGAAAAGGCTATTGACGGGCAACGAGGCTATAGCCAGGGGCGCTTTCGAGGCTGGCGTGAGTTTCGGCAGCGCCTATCCCGGAACGCCCAGCACCGAGATCTTCGAAAACCTCGCTTCCTACAAGGGCAGCCTCTACTGCGAGTGGGCGCCCAACGAGAA
>JAPLSO010000060.1 GCA_026398595.1 Spirochaetota bacterium
CTGCTTCAAGAGCCCTTCTGGACCTGTGATGTCCTCAGGCCCCTTGTAATCCTTCAGCAGTTCGTCCAGAACTTCCTTGGAAATGGCCATACTCGCTCCTTAGAGAAGTATAGCCGTTTACACAAAATTTGTTACATGCTCGAGAAAAGAGGTAATCATCATGGAGCTTAATCATCCTGAATTGACACAGACTGCACTGAGCATCCTTAGAAATGGATCTACTTTCCAATGGTACTTCATTCCTCTTCTTGCATTCGTTGTCTATGTCTACTTCACTGAAGTCGAAAAGAAGAATTGGAAAGCAATAGCTTCAGGATTGGCACTGTATTCAACCCATTGGGCCTATGAGATAGCTAATGCTCTTATACAACATTTTTCAGGCCATGCCCTTTGGACAGTTCCAACAGGTACCTCGTTTTTGCTTCTTATTGGCGTAGGTTGGGAGTTATCAGCAATGTTTGCTGTTTCTGGAGTGATCTTTTCAAAGATCCTTCCTGCTGATCCTAAACAGAAGATATTGGGCATTAATAATCGTATTATAATAGCAATTGGCAATGCTGCTCTATTCTCAATTATTGAGATCTTCTTAGCAAAGACACCAGCATTTCATTGGGTATATCCTTGGTGGGGAGCAATCCCTGTATTCGTGACTGTGTATATTCCATTCTTCTTGATGGCTAACTTTGCATATGATTGGAAACCGAAGACACAAAAGACTGTAATTGGAACACTAATAGCAGTAGATATCGCGGCAATGATTCTGTTTGCTGGTATATTGAAGTGGATATAAGGCATGAAGAGATTAAGGAATAGAAGAAGAAAAAGCAAACTAACAACCGCTTCGACCTGGCAACGCTATGTCACGATTCTTGCGAGGGCTGTGGCAATTCCACAAGAGCTACTTATGACGTGGCTGCAAGAATCGCGCCACTAAACGCGTTGCAGGTCAAGCGAATGTTAGGCTGATCGGTATAAGCACCTAGGAAAGCCCCTAGGGAAGCCCCAAGAAACCCCCGTGGGAACTCGCAGGGAAGCCTTAAGGCAGTCCAGACTTCCGTCCTTGACAGTCTCGCAGACAGGCCGCCAAGATGTCCTGTGTACCCGGCCACAGCTCGGCCCAGGTCGGCGCCGGCATTATAGATGACGTGGCTTACCTGGCCGATGCGCTGATTTCCGAAGAGGTCATGAAGGGTTCCAAGGTGCCCTGCTCCTTCGCGCTGAAAGACGACCTGGAGAGTAAAGCCGGGCTGCGTCGACTCAGGCGCTCAGCCTATATCGTCGCGCACAAGGGTTTATAAGGATATCTCGGATCTCATCGACGATGAACATCGCCTATTACCTGAGCAAGGCCGATCAGGTGTACGATCCGGTCGAGGTTCGATGACTATGGACGAGATCCAGAAAAAAGCCGCGAAGCGTTTCTCCCTCAAGGTCGAGAACACCTATAAATACCATTTCGTCTTCAGGATGCCGCGGTGCTACATGGAGTACCTGCCCGAGACCGGCAGATTGAAGCTGGCCCTTGAGGACGGCTTTCTGAAGTTTTCTCGCGTATAGATTCTGCGGCAGCGAACGCGCCGCCTTCTTCCGCTAGAAGATCTTTCCCACGAGCGTCATGTAGACAGGGATAGATACCAGACTCAGTACGGTCGTAATGGATACGCCGATGCCTGCGTACTCGGCATCGGCTCCCAGGGACTCGGCCAAAATGGGTGTCTGGGTCATGGAGGGCATGGCCGCCTGAATGAGGAAGACCTGTTTTTCGAGGCGGGGGAGGTCGAGACCCCGTACTATCAGGTAGACGCAGACGGGAATGACGAGGAAGCGCCATGCCACGATAAAGGCGATGTCGATTTCGAACTTGAGCCGCTTCCATTGGACCCTTGCGATCACGATGCCGATGAAGAGCATGGAGAGGGGGGTGGTCATGCTCCCTAAGTATTTGCAGAAGTCCATGATGGAAGCAGGGAGCGTAATGCCAACCATGATCATGAGTACAGCCGCGAAGAAGCCGAGCAAGGGTGGAGACAGGATCCGCTTCAGTCCCGAGACGGAGACAAGGGTGGGCCGGGGCCGCCCCGACCTCAAGGCACCGTCGAGGGCCATGCCGTAGCTGCCCAGGGTCCAGAAGCAGGTCGTGTTGGCGATGTAATAGAGAAGGACATAGGGAAGGCTCTGGTCGCCGAACAGCATGAGATTAACCGGAAGGCCGATGAAAATCGTGTTCGAGAGGGCGATCATGGAGGCGAAGGTTCCGCGCCGCCCCTTGGGCACCTTGATGATGATGGCGAGCCCCCAGCCCATGACGAAGCCGCCCAGCATGGCGATGAAGGGGATGGGCAGGCCCGGAAGCATGGAGAGGAGCTTAGTCCTGTCGTAGCCGCCCATCAGGTTATTGATCATGTAGGCGGGCAGGGCAACCGAGACGACGAGGCGCGAGATGAGGGAGGCCGAACTTCCCTCGAACCACTTGCGCTTCGCCAGGACGAAGCCGAGACCGACCATGAGGATAACCGAGAGGACGCTCCCGAGGGCGTTGAGCATAGGAATATCCTAGCGGGGAAGGCACTTCCGTTACAATACTGGAGTCCCGGTTGTCCCCCCGCCTCCGACCACCAACTTGCCTTCCTCGAGAGAAAGCACGATCGAAGCCTCGCTCATCATCGAAGAGCTGTGCGTTATCACGAGCATAGTGAGTTGGCCCCTTAAGTCGAGAATCGCCTTGCGGATCAGCTTCTGGTTCTCTTCATCCAGGGAGTTGGTGGCTTCGTCGAGAATCATGATCCTCGATCCCCTAAGAAGGGCCCTGGCGAGGACGATGCGTTGCCGCTCGCCTCCCGAAAGGGTAGCTCCATTGTCCCCTATCCGCGCGTCCAGCCCTCCGCGTAGGTAGAAAACGAATTCCGCCGAAGCCCGGCGGAGGCTGGTCTCCATGGAGACATCGTCGGCGTGGGGATTATACCTGGCGATGTTCTCCCTGACGCTGCCGCTGAACAGAAGGGGATTCTGGGGGATATAGGCGACGCTCTTCCTCCAGCGGAGGAGGGTTTCGCCCTCGAGTTTCCTGCCGTCGACCTTCACCTCGCCCATGGTGGGCTGAATGAGGCCGGCTACAATGTCGGCGAGCGTGGACTTTCCCGCGCCCGATTTGCCGGTGAGAAGAACGATGGAGCCGGCCTTAATTTCAAGGTCGATGCCGCAAAGGGCGAATTCGGTTCTCCCGGGATAGGAATAGGCAACATTCTCGAGCCGGAGCGAATCCGAAAAGTCGAGAGGCGGGATTTCGTCCGCCCTGCCCTCGGTCGGAACTACGTCGGCCGCTGACTCGAGCCGGTCCACCTCCTCCTCGAAGGCGAGATAGGAAGGGAGGATGGCGCCCAACTGTTGAAGGCCGTGCCTGAAGGAGGAGAAAAGAGGCCAGACTCTCGCGAAGGTGTAGATGACCACAAGAAGGGCCGTCACCGAAATCGCCGCTACCTTCACGCTGAGATAGAGAAAGATACTCACGAGGACGGTAGCCCCTATTTTGCTCAGAAAGGTGGAAGAGGAAGAGATAACGGTAAAATCGACAGCGCTGTCCCTAAGCCGGTCGCAGATATCCCGGAACGCCTGGACGCTTTCCCTTTCGACGCCATAGACTTTCAGTTCCTTGATCCCCTCGCTCCGAGAGAGAACCTCCCTGTGAAGTTCCCTGTTCCGCTCGAGTATGGTCTTGCCAGCCTGTTTGGCCTTAGTCGAGGCCGATTGGGTAAAGAGGAGATACCCCATGCCCATGAGGGCGACGAAAAGCACGGTCAGGGGTGAGAGGAAGGCCGCGACGATTATCTGGATGCCCGCCACGACGATGAGGGAGGCAAGGCTGAGGATCCAGGCCGCCCCGGACCCGAACCGCGATGCCTCGAGGGAGATGAAATTGCCTGTGTCAGCCTTGGATTTGCCGGCGAGGTATTCCCAATTCGCCGAGACCAGGGCCTCGAAGAAGCGTTCACGCTGCCGGGCCGAAAAATCGCAGGCAACCTCGATCTCGACGATGGAGGAAGCCCGATCGATGAGGGCCTGGACAACCAGGATGCAGGTATAGGCGAGAAGTACGAGGGGAAGACGGATAGCCGGGGACAGATTGCCGAAAATCGAACTCAAGCCCCCGAGAATTCCTCCCGAGGTCTCGGTCAATCCGGCGAGCGACAGGAGAGGTACGATGAGAAGAACGCCGAATCCGCTGGTCAGACCGTTGGCAGCCGTCAGAGCCAGGCCCTTGACGAATTTCTTCCTGCCTGAATCGTAGACGTCGTGGACGAAGGCGGAAAATTCGGACATCGCGGATCCTTGGGGCAGCTGTCAGCTCGCTCACAGGCATGCTGTTGTTTCAGTCTATCGTCTTGCCCAGCGATGCGGAAGTGGCTTTCGACTCAGGCGACACCGCTGCAAGCAAAGCTGCGAGGGGCGCCGCGGCCCAAGGCTATCGTTCCATGCCTTTACGCGCCGCATTTCTGATTTGCAGCGCTCACCCAGTAAAAAGGGCCGCCCCTTCCGGAACGGCCTTCATATCAAATCGAGCAACAAACTTATTTCTGCGCGGGGCCCCGCGACTATGGTCGTTACCCTCTTACGTTGTAGAAGGCCTTCTTGCCCCAGTACTCCGCGATGCCTTCCATCTCGTCCTCGATGCGCATGAGCTGATTGTACTTGCAGATGCGATCGGTGCGGGACATGGAGCCGGTCTTGATCTGGCCGGTCTCGCGGGCGACGGTGAGGTCGGCGATGAAGGAATCCTCGGTCTCTCCGGAGCGATGGGAGACGACGGCGGTGTAGCCGGCGCGCTTGGCCATGTCGATGGCCTCGATGGTCTCGGTGACGGTGCCGATCTGGTTGAGCTTGATCAGGATGGAGTTGCAGGCACCCATCGCGATGCCCTTCTCGAGACGCTTGGTGTTGGTGACAAAGAAGTCGTCGCCCATGATCTGGATCTTGTTGCCAAGGGCTTTGGTAAGCTTGACGTAGCCTTCCCAGTCATTCTGGTCCAGGCCGTCCTCGATGGAGACGATGGGGTACTTGTCGACCCATTTCTTGTAGAGTTCGATCATCTCGTCGGCGGTGAAGAGCTTGTCGGGGTTGGTCTTCCAGAACTTATAGCCCTTGCGGTCGCCTTCGTCGAAGAGCTCTGACGAGGCGCAGTCCAGGGCGATGGCAATCTGCTCGCCGGGCCTGTATCCTGCCTTCTCGATGGCCTTCATGATGTACTGCAGGGCTTCCTCGTTGTTGAGGTTGGGGGCGAAGCCGCCCTCGTCGCCGACGGAGGTATTGTGGCCGGCCGCCTTGAGGAGGCTCTTGAGGTTGTGGAAGACCTCGGCGTTCATGCGCACGGCTTCGCGGAACGATTCGGCTCCGACGGGCATGATCATGAACTCCTGGAAGTCAATCTTGTTGTCGGCGTGCTTGCCGCCGTTGATGATGTTCGACATGGGGACGGGGAGGAGGGTCGTATGGAGCCCGCCCAGGTATTTGTAGAGGGGGAGGCCGACGTACTCGGCGGCGGCGCGGGCGACAGCCATGGAGACGCCCAGGATGGCGTTGGCTCCGAGCTTCCCCTTGTTCTCGGTCCCGTCGAGGTCGATCATGGTGCGATCGATGTCCACCTGCTCGGTGGAATCGAGGCCGCAGATCTCGCCTGCTATGGTGGTGTTCACGTTTTCGACCGCGGTCAGGACACCCTTGCCAAGGTAGCGTTTCTTGTCCCCATCGCGGAGCTCGACGGCTTCGTATTCGCCGGTGGAGGCACCGGATGGAACGGCGGCGCGGCCGAGGGTGCCGTCCTCGAGGACGACATCGACTTCGACGGTGGGATTGCCGCGGGAATCGAGTATTTCACGCGCTTCGACATATTCTATGACGCTCATGGGGTTTCTCCTTGCAGGAAGGCTTTTACGGATAAAAGAATATCGGCTGGGGGCTCCGTGGTCAAGGACGCGGCTATCCTGCCGCGGCTATCCTGCCGCAGCTATCCTGCCGCAGCTATCCTGCCGCAGCATCAGCGCTTGGAGGCGGCCAGCCTTCCCACGGCGTTCACCTGGTCCCGCAGCTCTCCCGCGATGAAGAGCTTCATGATGCCGGCGACGCCCAGACCGGGATTGCGAAGGCCCGAGGTGGACCAGGTCCGGATGTAGGTGTAGGCGAGGACGTCGACCTTGACCTCCTTGAAGTACCAGGAGGAATCGGCTGCGTAGAGTTTGCCGTCGTGACTTTTGGCGAGGCGACCGCGCACGCCTACGGCCCCGTCGGGCAGGGTTTCACGGTAGCCCTCGGCGTCGAGCTTGTAGCCTATGTTGATACCCATGAAGCTGATGCCGATGTCCTCGTAGACGTACCAGCGCGACGCTGAGGATTCGATCACCCTGACTTCCCTGGCGCGGGTGGAGATGGCCTTGAGGTTGGGATAATCCAGGACGACGACGGCAGCGGCCTTAAGGGGGACAGGAAAAAGGCCGTGGGCCTCGCCGACGCCCAGAATGCGGTTCTCGCCTGAGGGATCGCCGTTAAGCTTGAACAGATCCACCGCCTAGCTCTCGGCCTTGCCGGCGAGCTTGGCGAGATTGGCCGCGGCTCCCCCGGTTATCCCGTAGCGCACCTCCCAGCCCTGAGAGCGGGTGACGGAGCCGTCCTTGGCGGCCTCGGGCTCGGTCTACGCGCCGAGGACGCCGACGTACAGGAAAGTGAGCGAAAGCGCTAAAATGGGTTTCAGGCGCATCGTGTGTTCCCTTTTTCCGGAGTGTTGTGTGGGGAGCATATACTCGTCATGGCAGGGTGTAAACAGCGTTTCGGGATCAGGTTTGCCCGTCGAAGCGCACGAATTTAGAGACGAGGAGGGGGCTCCGTTCGGCTCGATGGATCTGGGTCTCGGGGACGGGCTTCGACCAGTAATAGCCCTGGCCGAAATCGAAGTTCAGGTCGATGGCGAACTCGACGAGTCCTTCGTTCTCGAGCCCCTCGGCCACTGTCAGCGCCCCGATGTCGAAGCAGAAGCGCACGATGCTCTTGAGCAGAGCCATCTCCGCCTTGCTTCCCCTCGCGTTGAGCATGAGGCTCGAGTCAAACTTGACGATATCGACAGGCATGGCCATGAGTCGCGAGTAGTTCGAGTAGCCCATGCCGAAGTCATCGATGGCGATGAGACAGCCGGCTTTGCGCAGGTCTCGTATTATCGAATTTCGGGATGGTGTGAGCAAGCCAAAGTCACCTTCGAGAATCTCGAGAATAACGGTCGAGTTTTTCTCCCTGGCCTCCCTGGCACCGAATTCGATGGAATCCCTGAAGGCCTCCCTGTCGAGGTCGCGCAGGGCGATGTTGATCGATACGGGGCCCGTGTCAGACCTCGCCTTCTCGGCAGCCTTGTAGAACATGAAGTCCTCGATCGCTGCCCAGTGGCCCGTGGTCGAGGCAAGCTTCATGATGCGCGAGGGCTCCTCCAATTCCTTTCCCGTACCTTGGAAGCGTACCAGGGCCTCGTTCCAGGCTATCTTGCCCGAGGAGAGGGCAACGATGGGCTGGTAAAAGATCGCGAGGGTGCCCTCCGTAACGTTGCGTGAGAGGGTCATGAGGTCGGTGGTCGCGAACTCGGCCTCCCTCATCTTGTTCCAGGCAGGCTCGTAGCCCGCGAGGTCGAGCCCATCCCGCTCGGCCGCGCCGAGGGCCTCGTAGGCTTCGTCAAGGGCTTTTTCCGCGTTGCCGTCCGAGACGATCGTGTAGCCCAGCCTGTAGCTGAGCTCGATCTCCTTTCCGCGGAGCGAGAAAGGCCAGGCGAGGTATCGAAGAAGCCTGGGCGCCAGATCCTTGACTGAATTCCCGTCGTCGAGCCGTTTGACGAAGCCCAGGTCGTGGCCTCTGAGCCTAAAGACCTGGGCATCCAGATCTGAGGCCGCCGCCTTAAGCCTCGAGGCGGCCGAGGAAAGGAGGTCTCCCGTGATCGAGTAGCCGAAGAGGGTCGAAAGCTCTCTGAAATTGCCTATTGAGACAAGGGCCATAAAATATTCCTTCCCGGGGATGAAGGATCTCCTGAACATGACAATGGTCGAAAGCCCTGTCCCCTTATCCCTTATTATGCCTCCCGTTATCTCATCGGCGTAGTTCATGAGCTGGTTGCTGGTTATGTTCCGCAGTACCCACAGGATGATGAACACGAGGTGAATGATGGCTATGGTCCTTGTGGGGAAATCGCGGAACCACATCGACGGATAGCCTGCGAAGAAGGAAAGAATGGGCACCGAGGCAAAGAAGAGGACGTAGGCGAGCCAGAACCTGTACTGACTGGCCCGGACGAGGGTATCGAAGATCGCGGGCATGATGAGGAGGATCAGGATATAGAGCTGGTAATTGCCCGGGGCGAAGCTGCCCCAGATGTAGCCAATCGGATAGACGAGGAGGATAAAGGAGATGAGAATCTCCGTCCCCCGGGGCTTGAGCAGTTTGGAGGCGAGAAAGCAAAGGGCGACCAAGACTTCGACGATGCCGAGTATGATGAAGTTCCAGGAGTCGCCCCTGAACAAGGCCTCGATGACGCAGTAGACGGGGAGAAGGAAGCCGATGATGAAGACGATGTTGAGGAAGCGCTTGCGGTACTGGAAATCTTCCTCGTCGATCTCTGAAGACCTTTCCTTGAGCAGACGCGTGAAGATCCTGGGCATCGGCTGCTCAGCTTCCGGCGTCCAGGACGTCGAGGATTCGCTGGAGATCGTCCGGCGTGTAATACTCTATCGCAATCGTGCCCTTGCCGAGGCCGCCACGAATCTCCACCTTCGTGCCCAGCCTCTCGATGAGGGATTCCCTGATTGCCTTGAGGTCGGGTTCGAGATCGAGCGGGGAGGTATCGGAGCGCCGTTTGGCCTTCTTCCTGCCGCTTCCCTCGGAACCGCCGCTCAGCTCCAGGACGGCAGCCTCGGTCTGCCGGACCGAGAGCCCCTCGGAGAGAATGCGGCCGAAAAGGGCTTCTCTGTCGGCTTCCTCGGACAGTGAAAGGAGACTCCGAGCGTGCCCTGCCGAGATCTTCCCCTCCATGACCGCGTCACGCATGGCCTGGGAAAGCTTCAGGAGCCGCATGGCGTTGGCGACAGTCGAGCGATTCTTGCCCATAGCTTCGGCCACCTGCTCCTGGGTGTACCCCGTCAGCTCCATGAGATCGTGGTAGGCCTGGGCCTCTTCCATGGGGTTGAGGTCCTCGCGCTGGATGTTTTCGATAAGGGAAAGCTGGAGACGTTTTTCGGCCGACACCGAGCGGACGATGACAGGTATTTCGGTGAGGCCCGCTCGGCCCGCGGCCCTGAAACGCCGTTCCCCCGCCACGATGACGTACTCGTCGAAACCGGCGGGTTCGGCCAATATAGGCTGGAGAAGGCCGTGCCGGCGTATGGAATCGGCCAGTTCATCGATGGATTCCTCGGGAAAGGCCTTCCTGGGCTGATCGGGGTTGGGCTTGAGCTTGGAAAGCGGGATGATGCTGATGATGCCGCCTGAGTCTGCCGGATTCCTGGCCGCGTCGAAATACTGCTGGTGCTCGGGGATGAGGGCGCCGAGGCCCTTGCCCAATCCGAATTTAGCCACGGTCGATCAACTCCTCGGCGACAGCCTGGTAGCTCCTGGCCCCGATGCAGGTGGGGTCGTAGTACATGACGGGGAGGCCATGGGAGGGCGCCTCCGAAAGCCGTATATTCCTGGGGACGATAGTTTTGAACACACGGTCGCGGAAATACTCGGTCACCTGCCGGGCCACATCCTGGGACAGCTTGGTGCGGCCGTCGAACATGGTGAGGAGGATGCCGCTTATCTTGAGAGCGGGATTCATGCTCTTCTGGACGAGACCGATCGTCTGCAGGATGAGGGAGAGGCCTTCGAGGGCGAAATACTCGCATTGCAGGGGGATGATGACCTCATTGGCCGCGTTGAGACCGTTCAGGGTGAGGACGCCCAGACTGGGCGGACAGTCGATGAGGAGGAATTCGTAACGGTCGCGCACGGTCTCGAGAGCCCGCTTCAGGTAATCGTTCCTGTCTTCCTTGTCCACGAGTTCGACCGTCGCTCCCGAAAGATCGATGGAGGAAGGGGCGAGGTGGAGGTTGGGGAACTTGGTGGCGAGGATGATCTCGTCCATTTTGCGTATGCCCGAGATGACCTGGTACATACCCTTGGCGCCTGACTGCCCGCCCACGCCCGAGCTGAGGTTACCCTGGGGGTCAAAATCCACGAGAAGCGTCTTTCGGCCGAGGGCGGCCAGGGAGGCGCCGATATTGATGGCGCTCGTCGTCTTGCCTACCCCGCCCTTCTGATTAACGAACACAATGCTGCGTGCCATCGAATATCCTTCCGTCGCGAGAAAAGTGTAGCACGAAAGGCCAAGGTTCGCTAGAACCGCAGGCGCTATCGGCAATGTCGCTGAAAGCGGAGTTCTCAAGCTTCTTAAAGGGAGGTGTCTATGGCACCTCCCTTTAAGAAGCTTGACCCATCGCGGCCTAAATAGGTAGACTTTGACGGTACAAGGAGTCATACGAATGCTGAAGGAACTTGTCAACACAGCGATACAGGATGTCCGCCCTTCCCTCCAGGCCGATGGTGGCGACATCGAACTCGTGTCCGTGACCGAGGATGGCATCGTCAAGGTGAGGCTCACTGGAGCCTGCGGGTCCTGCCCTTACTCCCTGATGACGCTCAAGCAGGGTGTCGAGTCCTATCTGAAAAAAGTAGTGCCCGCGGTCAAGGAAGTCCAGCAGGCCTGAGGGCCTCTTCCATTTTGAGCGGGATGGCAATGGGAGATGAAAGGCCCAGGGCCGCCGCCTTGCCAGCAAACCAGCCCAGAACGGCAAGGCCCTTGTTCCCCGCCGATTCGAACACCCTGCTTGCCCCGAAACCGGGTGCTTCCAGCACCGATGAAAAATGGACGAGGAGACCCTCCGCACAGGGCAATACCTCGATTCTGTTCTTCATGGCTCCCGGTTTTGCCAAGGGGAGCAAGAGATATCGTACGGTCTCGAGATTCGCTATCTCGAGGCTAAATTCCCCGGTATCGCCAGAGATATTGAAAGCATAGAGATTTCCTCCAAAGGTCAAATCCTCGAGCCAGGCGACTATCCTCCAGGGCGGACCGCTTCCGAGATCAGCTATCTTCCTCGGGTCGGAGGTGATGCTTCTGTCCTCCTTGGAAACAGCGCGGTAGGCTTTCGAATAGAGAGTCCGCATCCTTCCCCTGCTCGCCGACCAGTATTCGAGGCCGGCAAGCCCCCCTGGCGATGCGGCTGCGAGGGCGAGTTTCGAGAAGGCTTCGTCCCATGCGGGCAGGGGGCCTTTTGGAGGCGGCAGGAAAGCCAGGAACTCGATCCGCAGCGTCGACGAGGCAGCGGCAGTCGGTGGCACGCCCGCTTCGGTTTCCTGCTTCTTTCCGAACTTCCTCGGCGCAAGGACGGGGACATCGCCTTTTCCCGTCACCGCTGCCACAAGGCCGAGGCCAGGCTGAATGCCAAGGGGAAGAATCTCGGAAATTGAGGGCAAGGCCGCATGGCCGGGCGCGACCTGAGCGGTAGCGCCGAGCGGAGCGAGCAACGCGAGGAGAAGAATGGGCAGGCAGAACTTCATGCCTGTCCCACTCGACGGGAAATCCCGAAGGTGAGGGAATCGGCGAAAAACCCGTTTCCGTTATCCGAAGGCATCGCCTCAGCATGGAGTTCGAGGCTCACGGGGAAGCCCCCTCGAGGCTACTTGCCATAACCGACATAAAGGAGAGCTCAAGAGCGCCGTTCTGGCTTATGGTGAATGATCCCCGATCGCAAGGCCTGTCGACGCCTAGGTCGAAATACCTTTGGCCAGCACCCTGAACGACCTTCCTCGCGGCCAAGTCCAAGACGCCGATTAGTGCGAGAGAACTCCCGGAACTTTCGTCGATCGAGACAAGAAGAACGGGAGGGACGGTGGCATCAAGCTCGACGACTGGGCCTGAATGGTTCTGGGCTTGCGCCAAGCCCGGCGGCGAAGCCGCGGACAACGGCGCTATCAAAACGTTTTTACCGATGGATGCTTTCATATAACGTATTCTATTCGTAATATCGCTCATCGTCAGTCGGAACGCAAGGCCTTCAGCCGTCGTGCGATAAGGATGGTGCTATGCCCCTGGTGACCATGATCCTGCAACTCTTCGGCGGGCTCGCCCTTTTCATGTACGGCATGGAGAAGACCAGCGACGGCATACAGCGGGCGGCTGGCGAACGACTCCAGAACACCCTCAGCCTCATGACGCGGAACAGCGCTATGGCCGTGCTGACGGGAGGTCTCGTCACCATAGCCGTCCAGTCCTCCTCGGCCACCTCCGTGATACTGATCACCTTCGTCAACGCCGGCCTCCTCTCCTTGACCCAGGGCATCGGCGTCATTATGGGCGCCAACATCGGCACGACCCTCACCGGCTGGATCATCGCTGCTCTTGGCGTAGCCAAGTTCTCCATAGCCGCCCTCGCCGTCCCAATTTTTGGAGCCGGATTCTTCATGACCCTGGCCAAGCGCCGCTCCGACTCCTTCAAGAGCTACGGCAGCGCCCTCATGGGCCTCGCCCTCATTTTTCTGGGACTGGGCTTCATAGAGACAGCCATACCGCAACCTTCGGCCGACATGCTTGTTTTTTCCAAGGCTTTTCAAATTCGGGATCCCTTTCGATCATCCTGGCCGTACTTGCCGGAACGGTTTTCACGATCATCATCAACGCCTCGAGCGCCACCCTCGCCATCGTCATCACCATGGCTTCCCAGGGCATCATCAGCTTCGAGATAGCCGCCGTCCTCCGGCCCTTCTTTTTCCTTGTCGATGAAGCGCTCGCCTTCGTCGCCTCCAGGCTCCATGTGGGTATGACGGAACTGGAACTCAGGAAGGCGGAGGAAGTGGAGGAAAGGATCGACGCCTTCAAGAAGCATTTGAAGAAGCTGGCGAGGAAACGCCTCAAAAGCGGGGCCGACGTGAAGGCCGAACTCCTCTACATAGACCTGATACGCCATATCGAGAAGCTGGGCGACTGTGCTTACGCCATCGCTTCGGGGCTGAGGGGATTCTTAGCCTAGAAGGGACTTTTAGCTCAAGGGATCAGGAAATCAAAATTCCGGGCAGACCGTAGACATCCTCGACGCCGTCCACCAGGATGGCACCCATCCCTAAAGTCAGCGCGGTCGCGAGGTCGACGTCCTCCCTGTCCCCGATCGAGACGCAGAAGGAAGGTTCGAGACCCAGACGGGCACACACTTCCAGGAAAGGTTCCCGGGCGGGCTTAGACGCCCAGTTATCGTCGAGACCGACGACGAATTCGAAGCGCCCGGCCACGCCCAGGGCAGCAAGACTCGCCTCGCCCACCTTCCGCGGATTGTTGGTAAGAAGGGCCAGGCGAAAGCGCTTCTGGAGGAGGGCGAGGGCAGCGTCCAGCCGCTGGTCGGTCACGAGCCAGTCGCCGGGGACGATCTTTTCCTCACGCCAGCGGACGATCGTCGCCATGTCGATGCCGAAGCCGAGGAAGAGATTGGCCATCGAGGTTCGGGGAAGACCTTGGGCGCGGCGCGCCTCGCGCGCGCGGTCCAGGGCGGTCTTTGCTTCGGATTCGCTTGCGCCAAGGGCTTGAGCGAGGCGCGCCACCTGCGAACTCTCCTGGAATCGGGCGTATCCATGATGCGTGTAGAGGGTCCCATCCATATCGAAGACAAGGGCGCGGATTTCCCCGGGCAGACCAAAAACCTTCACTTCTTCTCGGCCGCTCCGTAGGGGAAGACTTCGTCGGTCCCGGCTTGAAGTGTCTGGCCGCCCTGCCCTTCCGTGCCCGTAGCCAGGTCGAGCTTGCCTTGCTTCATACCGCCCCGCTCCATCTGTTTCTTGATGAGGCGGGCGACGACGTCCCTGTTGTCGAGGAGGGAGGAGAGGGACTTATCGTGGTGGACGAGGCTGATGATCTGGGCGAAGAGGCCGGTGACATCGGCCTGGATATACCACTCCTTCTGAAGCAATTCCTTGTGGTATATGGCGTTTGTTCCAATGATCCGGTAGAACAGCCCCTGATGGTAGGCCTCCTCGAAGTCGTCGATGGCGGAACCATTGAAGAGGGGGAGGGAGACGGCGCAGATGACCTTGGCCGCGCCCAGGTCCTTAAGGTTCTTCATGCCCTTGATGAGGGTGCCGCCGGTACCGATCATGTCGTCGGCCATAAAGACGGTCTTGCCATCGACGTTTCCAAGGAGCCGCATTTCGCTGATATTGGAATCGGAGGCGCTTCTGGTCACCTTGGAGTAGTCGCGTTCCTTGTAGAGAAGGGCGAGCGGGCGCTGGAGAGCGTTGGCGTAGAACTTGTTCCTGTCTATGGCGCCGGTGTCGGGCGCCAGGACGACGAGGTTCTCGTTCTGGATGTCGACGATAGTCATCAGTTTTTCGATGATCTGAAACGAGGCGTGGAGGTTTTCCAGCCTGAGTCTATCGAAACAGTTCTCTATCTCGCGGGAGTGGATGTCCAGGGTGATGATGCGCTCCACGCCCAGGTTTTCGAGCATGGCGCCGACCCGCGCGGCGGTGAGGCCCTCTCTGCCTTTCTTCTTGTGCTGGCGGGAATAGGGATACATGGGGAGGACAAGGTTGATGCGGTTGGCGCCAGCCTGCATAGCGGCGTCGATGGCCACGAAGAGGTTGAAGATGTGGTCATTGACCGACATCGTCCTTGTTTCCGTGCCATCGTTGAAGGGTATGGGCTGGTGGTTCTCGATGTCCTGGAAAATGAAGAGGTCCTTGCCGCGCACGGACTCGAGTATCTCGGTCTTGACCTCGCCGTTGGGGAAAAAGGTGTGGCGGGCGTTGACCTTGAAGCGGGGCGTCCTGAACTTGTCCGTCGGACCCGGGATATAGATGGAGCTGGAGTCCGCGTCATTTTCGAAGTTGATCTTCCTAACCGCGAGTTCCTGGGTGATATGGTACCGGGCCGCCAGAGCCTGGGTCTTTCGATCAAAGCGACGCTTGTAAATCCCGGCCAATTTCCGGACCACCTGGTCAGCGAAAGCCTCGGCGCCGGGGCAAGCGAGAATACCCATTTTCGTGGGATCGGAATAACTCATGGGACTTCCGCCTTGGGATGTTAGCTTGCTTTCAAGCTATACCGCCCCATCCCTTTTGTCAATCTTGACCCCGCACCTAAGGTTCCCTTTACGGAAGGACTTCGACGCTGACGACTAAAGGGGCCTCCTCTGGTGGAGTCAAGACGAGGCAGGGTCCTGTGCCGATTTCAACGCCCGCCAGCCATCCTTCTCCCGCCTTCCAGTACTCGATTCTATATCGCGCGGGGGGCAGGTCAAGGATGAATTGGGGGACTGCCGTCCCTGCCTGGTCCGCGGCGTCGGCGCAACGGCCCAGCCATGCAAGGGCGGCGATGTTCTGAGGGCTCGACTTCCCTCCCGGGAAAATGAGGGCGCCGATCTCCCCAGACCAGGCGTTCGCGGCCGTTTTGATGCCGCCGGGAAAGGTTGGGCAACCGGCGGCGGGCGCGGCTCTCGCGGACCTGAAGGCAGGGATCTCCAGCAGATCCAGGAGCCGGTGGCCCCCAGGCAGGGCATTCCTGATCCTGGCCAAGGTCTCTGATTCTGTCCAGGGTTTCAGAAGTATCGAGAAAAATCATTCTTGAGGTCGTCGAGATTGGGCATCCCTTCGATCAGGGCCCAGCCTGAGGGTTTGTCCATCTCGGCATGGGCGCCGAGTATGGCGATGATGGTTTCGATCTGAATACCCACGCGCTTCCAGAGAGGAGCTTTGGGATTGCCCAGCTGGTCGAAGCCGGGCAGTCCGCCGGCGACCTGGCCCGGATTGAGGGTCTCGATGAGATAGGCCGCCGCTTTCGTCCGTTCCCCCCACTCCCGGTGCGAAAGTCCCCGATGTTCCTCCCTCGACTGGTCGAGGACCATGTTGACGCCTCTGTCCGAGGCGGCGAGGATGCCCATTGCCGCGTACTCCAGGTTCTTGGGATGGGCGACGATGTCCCAAGCCAGGCCCGAGGAAGGGCCCGCCTCGTGGAGATCGAAGGCCGCCTGTACATTCTCGGCGCCGAAAAGGGCGAAGATGGCCGCGGCGGCCCGGGCTGTCGACGAGCCTTCGGGATCACCCGGGTAATTGCGGTTCAGGTTTCTCGCTTCTCTGCCGGAAAGGGCCGCGGCGGGGCCGGCCTCTTCGGGAAGGAAAACGGCGGGATCGGGCTGGGTTTCGTCCTCAAGAGCCGTAAAACGAGAGCCGTAACGAAAGCTCCGTTCTCCCGACGCGCCATGTACGACGACGGCGGCCGGTCCCGGTCTGTCGGGGTCGGGCAAGCAGGCCGCCGAAGCGTTGGCTCGGGGTATTACGATCAGACGCGCGTGAACGGGTTTTGCCCAGGACACAAAAAGCGAGGCCGCGACGACCCCGGCGATCTCGTCGCCGTGGGTCCCTCCCAGGATGAGGATCGCGGGAAGTCCGAGGCTTGGGGCCGTGGGCTCGATGAAATAGACGGGGCTGTCCATCGCCGTTCCGGCGAGGGAGGGAACGTAGTCCGAGAGCGCTCCTATCCTGGATACGGCGTTGCCGGGGCGCTGCTCGGCGAGGGCGGCCTCGAAGGCGGGGGGCTGTCCCTTTCCTTGGGCCGTCGCGGAGGCAAGGGCAAGGGCGAGGGACACCAAGAGAAAGGTACAGCGCCCAATAGATCTATCCATCACCGTTGCCTTTTTCAGCGGCAGGGAAGCGCCTGAGCGCCGCCCTGCCTGTATGGAATCGTGGTTAATAGCCGAACACGGCTCCGTCCCTGCGGGGATCGGCGCCGCCGTGCAGCATGCCGTCCTTTATGATGATGCCCTGCACGCCGCCGAAGTACAGATCGCGTTTATCGTAGCTCTTTACCTTGTACCCCATGGTCGTAAGATCGGCCAGTGTCTTCGCGGAGAACAGGGTTCCCTCGAGCTCGATGGTGGTCTTGCCCGGGCCCTGGAGGTTAGTGCAATACATGCGCGGGGCCTCGATGGCCTGTTGCAGGCCCATGTCGAAATCGAGCAGATTGGTGATGAGCTGGGCCAGGGTCGGGACAATGCGCATGGCCCCGGGGGTACCGAGGGTAGCGAAAGCCTGGCCATCCTTCATGATGAGGGTGGGCGCTATGGTCGTGTTCATACGCTTCCCGGGGAGATAGGCCGAGGTGCCTTTCTTGCCATTGAAATTGCCCATCTCGTTGTTCAGGATAATGCCCGTGCCCGGAACAGCCACCGCGGCGCCGTAGAAGCTGGAGAGCGTCTGGGTCAGGGCCACCAGGTTGCCGTCCTTGTCGACGACGGACATGTGAGTGGTGCTCCAGTGCTCGCTGTTCGGGTTGACGTGCTCGTAGACGCTGGTCATGGAATCCAGCTTGATGGAGGCGGCCTTGGCATCGGCGTAGCCCTTGGAGGTCAGGGCCTTCATCGGCACGTTGACGAAGTCGGGATCGCCCAGAACATCGTAGTAATCGTCGAAAGCCCTCGCGAGCACTTCGGCGAAAAGATGGAGTTTCTTGGCCGAGTCAAAGCCGAAGGACCTGATGTCGTAGTTCTCGATCATGTTGAGCGACTCGATAAGGAGGAATCCGCCTACGGGCGCCGGAGCCGAGACGATGTCGTAGCCGCGATAGGTGCCGCTGGCCGGCTCGCGCTCTATGGCCTTGTACTGGGCCAGGTCGTTCTCGTCGATGAGACCACCATTGGCCTTCATGTCGGCGGCTATCGCCTTGGCGATGTCCCCCTTATAGAAGGCGTCGATGCCTTCCTTGGCGATCAGCCTCAGGCTCTTGGCGAGGTCGGGATTCTTGTAGATATCGCCGGCTTCCAGGGGCAGGCCGTCGGGGGCGATGAGGGACATCAGGTATTTGTTGGGCATCGCGCGCTTGAAGTTGTCGGAAATCTGACCGGCGAGCGTCTCGGTGATGACGAAGCCCTCCTCGGCCAGCTGCGCGGCAGGCTCTATCACCTGGGCGAGGCTCATCGTGCCGTACTTCTCCAGCGCCATCGCGAGACCGGCTACCGTGCCCGGTACCGCTACGCCCAAATGTCCCGCGGCAGGCCAGGTCTTGGCTGTGGTGGTGTTGAAGGACGCGCGGCTCCGATAGTCGATGGAGGTCACTTTGTTCTCGCCCTTAAGATAGATGACGACGTAGCCTTCACCGCCAAGACCGTTCGCGTTGGGCTCGACGACGCCATTGGCGAAGGCCGTAGCCACGGCAGCGTCCACGGCGTTGCCGCCGGCCTTGAGTATGTCAAGTCCGACCTTGGCCGAAAGCGGATGGGCCGAAGCCACCATGCCAGTGCCGGAGACGACCTCGGGGATGATGGTGGCGGCCTTCTGGGCGAAAGCCAACCCTGCGCTGCCGACCAGTAAAAGCGCGATCAGCGCGATCGAAATCAAGCTTCTTTTCACCTTCATCTTGATCCTCCTGTGACTTGTATGGCGGCGAACCACGCGCCGTCTTTTCGATCGGACTTCACTTGAGATAGGGACCTAAACCGTGCTCCATGAGCTGCTCATAGCCGGGGAGGCCCGAGAATACGATGCTCCTGTCGGGATGCATCTCGCTGAACACCTGGACGACGGCTTCGGTGGTCGCCAGATGCGTGGCCACCCTCGAGCCGAGCGGATTTTCAGGGTCGTTGACGACATCGGTATCGTCCGGAGCGTTTTCGACCATGGCCGGATTGGGTGTCTCGATCAGAAAGGCGGCCGCGCCCGACCCGGCGCCCCATTCCCTGTGGGAAAGGCCGCGAAAGTCCATGTTGGACGGCTCCAGCTTGAGCGCGAGGCTGTAGTCCAGATCCACGTTGAGCACGGCCGCTGCGGCGATATCTATATTCTTGGGATTGGCCACCATCATATTGGCCAGCCTGCCGCCCGTGTCGGCCTCGTGGTAGTCGAAGGCTACGTCGACTTTCTCCCGGTTGAGGAGGAGCATGATGGCGTAGGCTATCTTCTGCGTCAGGCCGGAATCGGTACGGCCGGGATAGGCCCGGTTGAGGTTTCTGAATTCCCATGCGGGCAGAGGCGATTCCTTGCTGTCGGGATGCACGTAGCCCCCCACGGGGTCGGCCACGCCCTGATGGGCAAGGTTGGTACAGCGGGAGCCGTATTTGAAGAACCTCCGTCCGCTCGGAGTGTCGATGCTTATCCAGGCCGGACCGCGGGAGGTGTACGCAGGCAGACCTGGTTCCTTCTCCTGGTTGAGTACCGCCGAATTGTTGAGGTTGGGCACCACGATGACCCTACCGGTCTCGACCTTCAGGTTCTCAAGCATGGTTACCGCTGACATGATGCCGGCGATCTCGTTGGCGTGGGTCCCGCCGCCTATAAACAAAGTGCCGCCGGGGGTCTTGCCCTCGAAGTAATACACCTTGCTGTCTCCGGGAGTTCCGAGAAGCGGGGCATAATAATCGGAAAGCCAGCCCGTTTTCGTCAGGAACGGGGAGGGGCGGTAGTCGTGGTTTATAAGGTAGCGGCCATGTATATCCTGGGCCGTCACGGGTTGCGCCCCAATCGCGCAGAGGCAAACGGAAACGCAGATCAGGATGATCGATAGACGTTTCATAGCGGTTTCCTTTGGCTAGGCCATCATTTGAAAGCCGCGGCCAGAGGGGCTCCGACCGAGGATATGCGATCGACTTTCGTAAGCGCGATGTTGGCCTGGGCTGACAACTTCGTAAATAGGCCGTCCTGGTCCCCAGCCTCGACCACGATGGCGTAGTCCGACAAAGGCATGCACAAAGTTATAAAGCCATCGGACATGGCACCGCGGCGGGCGGCGCCGCCGACGTGGACGGTGATGATGGTCATCTTGAGATCCTTGGCGCGCTTCAGCAGAGCCTGAGTCCTCGCGGCCTCGCCCTCGGCGCTGATTCCCGCAGCTCCAAGCCCTTTGGAGCTTCCCCCGACGACAAGGATCAGCGTCCTGGTCGAGCCGTCGAGGTCCTCGGCCTTGACGAGAGTATCGGCTTTAAAGGGTATCTTGTTCCTGGTCAGCAGGATTTTGATCATCTCGAAATCGGCGCTCTGGCCGATGGCGGTGACGAAGGCAGGCTTGTCCGCGAAGGCTGCGGTCCGCTGAGCGAAGACCGAGCCAAGCACCGCGGCAAGGAGAGCGCAGACGAGGGTAATTCGTTTCATGGGAACCATCCTTATTCTTGGACCGATCAGAGCGCGTCACCAACACTCGCAGCCAATCGCTCGGCGACGCCCTCGATGTGGTCTGCATAAATATTCATCCATATGATACATGTATATCAACCACCTTGGAAGCGTTAAAATAAAAATTCCGAATAGCTTCCTCCATTGGTCGCGCAAGGCCGATCCGAGGCATGATGTTCGTCTCGACGGGATCATCCCGACGTGGTACTCTTAGAACGACTTGAGACTCAGACAGCCCGGAAAACGAGGAGAAAGCCATGAAGAGAACCGTATTCAGGATGCTGGATGAAGCCTCCGTCGACTGGGCGGATGACCCCTACGCCCTCCGCAAACTCGATTCAGGCTACGTAGCCACCACCTTCGCCCAGGCGCGCGACAAGGCAAGAGCCTTCGGGTCCTGGCTTCTCTCCCATGGATACGTTAAGAGCCAGACCTTCGCCATCATTGCCGAAGGAAGCCCCGAATGGATATGCGGCGAATTCGGCCTCATGTACGCCGGCCTTATATCCGTCCCGCTTTCCATAAAGCTGCTTTGCGAGGAAATACCCTTCCGCCTAAACCACTCCGAGTCCAGGGGAGTCCTTACCACCCACAACCAACTGGAGAAGGTATTGGGGGCCTTCACCGAGGTCGAGTTCAAGGACGTCATCATCGTCTACCTGGACGGTGACCTGGAATGGGCTAAAGTGACGGCCGCGAAGTGGGGCCTTGGAGCGGACCATCTCGTCAGCTTCGACGCGGCGGTAGAGGAAGGCCGGGCCCTGATAGCCTCCCCAGGCTCGGACATGGGTTCCAGGCTCGACGCCATCGCCGAGTCTACCGGGGAGGACGAGGTCGTGACGATCTCCTACACCTCGGGAACGATGGGGAACCCCAAGGGCATCATGCTCACCCACCTCAACTACTGGTCGAACTGCCACGACGCCACAGAGCTCTTCGACAACCCCATACATTTCCGAACCCTTCTCATCCTCCCCGTCGACCACTCCTTCGCCCACACGGTGGGCCTCTATACAGCCCTGGTCAACGGCATCGCCCTCTACTTCGTAGACTCGAGGGGCGGCGGTATAGCCACCCTGCGAAACATTCCCGTCAACCTCAAGGAAGCCAACCCCACCTTCCTCTTCACCGTGCCCTCGCTTTCCGGCAACTTCATGAAGAAGATCATAGCGACCATGGAGGACAAGGGCGGGATCATCGAGAAAATATTCAAGTCGGGCATAGCGGCTGGTATACGCTGGAACGGCAACGGCTTCGACAAACCCTCCTTGGGCGTCAGGGCAATGGCCTTCTTCCCCTACTATTTCGCCAAGATCCTCCTCTTTAAGAAAATCGTGAAGGCGGTATTCGGCGACTACATCCGTTTCTGCGTGGGGGGCGGCGCCCTCCTCGACGTCAAGCAGCAGGAATTCTTCGCGGCTCTTGGCTGCCCCGTATTCCAGGGTTACGGCCTTACGGAGGCCGCGCCCATCGTCTCCTCCAACGTGCCGAGGCGGCACAAGTTCGGCTCTTCCGGCATTATCGGCCCTTCGGTGGTCTGCAAGATCCTGCTCGAAGATGGCACGGAAGCCCCGAGGGGAACCCCCGGCGAGGTCACGGTCATCGGTGACAACATCATGAAGGGGTATTATAAGAACCCCACGGCCACGGCCGAGACCCTGCGCGACGGAAGACTCTGGACGGGCGACCTGGGCTATATGGACTCAGACGATTTCATCTACGTCGTGGGTAGGATAAAGGCGCTTCTCATCGCCGATGACGGGGAAAAATACAGCCCTGAAGAGATCGAGGAGGCCATCACAACCTCCACCGACCTCATCAACCAGATCATGGTCTGGTGCGAGCACAAGAAGTATTCCTGCGCCCTCGTCACTCTCGACACGGGAAAGCTGAAGCGCTGGGCGGCGGCCAAGGGATTCAAGAACGCCGCGGAAGTCTGCGCCGCCCTGCAGAAGGAGTTCAACGCCTTCAGGACCGACCCCAAGGCCAAGAAGGTCCAGAGCGCCTGGATTCCGGCCGCCTTCCAGATCCTGCCCGAGGCCTTCAGCGAAAAGGACGGGACCGTGAACTCCACGATGAAGCTTGTCCGGCACAAGGCCGCCACGCTGCACGCCGACGCCATCGATTACTCCTACACTTCGGAAGGTTCCCAGACCGTCAATCCGAGGAACATCGCCGTGTTAGCCTCCCTGCTCAAGTAGGATCTATGGAAACGACGCCGCTCCACCAGGACGCCAAAGCGCTGTCGATAGCCCTCGCAAAGCGGGCGAGCGTCACGGACAGCGCGGGAGAAAAGGCCTTCGCTCCCTACCTGAGATCAGTCATCGCCAGGGTTCCCTATTTCAGAAAAGAGCCAGGCGATCTGTCCTTGCTTCCCATCCCTGAGGACCCCAAGGGAAGGAGCAACCTTTTTGCCCTTGTCAGGGGTAAAGGTACAAGCTGTGTCGTCCTTTCAGGACACTACGATGTCGTCCAGACTTCGATGTACGGCGGACTCGAGCCTCTCGCCTTCGATCCCGAAGCCTTGCGCGACCGGCTCCTTTCTGAACTGACCGATCTGACCGGTAAGGACAACCCTCGCCACAAGCTCAAGGAAGACCTGGAATCCGGGGAATTCCTGCCAGGCAGAGGCATCCTCGACATGAAGAGCGGCCTCGCCGCCGGCATCGTCGTCCTCTCCCGCTTTTCGGCAGCCAAGGAACGCGAGGGCAACCTCCTTTTTATGGCGGTTGCCGACGAGGAGGGTTCGAGCCGGGGCATGAAGGCAGCAGCCCCTGTACTCAAGGCTTTCCTCGCCGAACAGGGTCTTAGGGCCGCCGCTGTCTTCAATCTCGACTCGGCCGTCGATCAGGAGATAGGCGAATCGGGAAGGGCCCTCTTTACCGGTTCAGTGGGCAAGACCCTCCCCTTCGTCCTCTTCGTCGGCAAGAGCGCCCACGCGGGCTCGCCCTTCGACGGCATCAACCCCGTTCTTCCGGCCTCGGAGTTCGCCAGGGCGGTGGAGTGCAACCCCGATGCCTTCAAGGAACGCCAGGCCATGCCGGGCGAAGAGCCTTCGCCGCCTTCCATCCTCTACTTCCGCGAGACGAGGGAATCCTACGACGTGACGACGCCGGCTTCCGTCTTCTGCGCCCTCAATGTCCTGAGCTACACCTCGGGGCCCGAAACCATCCTCGAAACCATCGGCAAGCTCGCCAGCGCCGCGATGGACGGGTCTATTTCCTTGCTGAGGGAGCGGGCCTCGACCTTTTCGCGGCGCATGTCCGGACACTTTTCCCTGCCGGTCAGAACCCCGACCGTTCTGCGCTTCGATGAGTTCGCCGCCGAGACGGAGAAAGTTTCGCCCGGGGCCTGCGCGGCCGCCAGGCTGACGGCTCAGCAGCAGCATCCCGACGACAAGGTCCTCCAGACCCTTTCCGTCCTGACCACCCTCCTTTCGCGCTCGGGGCTGGAAGGTCCGGCCGCCGTCGTTGGATTCGCCCCGCCCTATTACGCCCGGGCCGAACTCAACAAGGAAAGGGACGCGGAATTTCTGGCCTGCATGCGGACCGAACTTTCCGCCTTGTCGACGGAACGGAGAATGAACCTGAAGCTGCGACCATATTTCCCCGGCATTTCGGACATGAGCTTCCTGGCCCCCGCCGACTCCGCCGAAGAGCGGAGTTTCGTCCGTTCCCAGACTCCCGTAGCCGACCTGTCGAGCGACGAGGCGACGCGGACGCCCCTGGGCTGTCCCGTCGTCAACTTGGGCCCCTGGGGAAGGGAATACCACCAGGCGGGCGAGCGGGTGCAGACGCGGTATGCCTTCGCCGAGCTCCCCGTCATCCTTGAAAGGCTCGTCGCCTCTACCTTGACCTTGGAGGCTCCGAATCATGAGAACTGAAGGTTTGACTGAGGCCGGCTCCAATCTGTCCGGTCAATCGGCCGCACTGAAAACCATAATCTTCGACTGCGGCAGGGTCCTCACCCGCGACCAGGACCGGGAAATCGCGAAAACCATGGCCGGGATCCTCGGCGCCGAGCTCGGGGAATTTCGCTCCGTATACGCGACCGAAAGGCAGAAATACGACCGGGGAGTCGAGACGGCGAGGGAATACTGGGACCGGGTAGCCTCGACCTGGGGCACCAGGCTCGACGACGCCGACCTGGCGAGGATGGTCCGGCTCGACATGGACAGCTGGTTCACCATCAACCCCGACACCGTCGCCCTCGTCGCCGAACTGAAGGCCAAGGGATTCCGGCTCCTCGTCCTCTCCAACATGAACCTCGAGGGCAAGGAAAGGCTTATGGGTCCAGCCCGTTTTCTGGACGGACGGGACTGGCTCTCGGACTTCGACGAGGTCCTCCTTTCCTGCGACCTCAAGCTCCTCAAGCCCGAGCGGAGGATCTACGAAGCCTGTCTTGAAAAAACCCTCGCCCCGGCCGGCGCCTGCCTTTTCATCGACGACATCGAAGCCAACGTCTTCGCCGCCCGGGCCTCGGGCATGAAGGCCGTCCTTTTTACCGACATCCCCGGCTTGAGAGCGACCCTTGCAAGGGACTATTGTATCGGCTGAAAGCCGGAGACCGCGTGCCGAGGAGATTGAACGATGACCTATGTGCTTTCCCTGGGCGGCTCGATCGTCGCCCCCGCCGAGGGACCAGACGTCCCCTTCCTCGTGGAACTCCGGTCCCGGCTGGAGTCCTGGCTGGCAGCAGAACCTTCGCGCAGGCTTATCCTCGTCGTCGGCGGCGGGGGGCCCTGCAGGATCTATCAGAACGCCCTGAAAGAGTTCGCGAAACGACGGAATTCATCCGCCCCTTCGGACGCATCCCTCGACCTCATCGGCATCGCGGCCACCCGGATCAACGCCCAGTTCGTCGCCGCCGTCTTCGCCGGCCTCTGCGCCGACCCCGTCGTCGAAGATCCCACGGGGCCGATCGCCTTCACGGGCCAGGTCCTCGTCGCCTCCGGCTGGAAGCCGGGTTTCTCCTCGGACTACGACGCCGTCGCCTTAAGCGAACGCTTTAACGCCTCGACCGTGCTCAACCTCTCCAACATCGCCAAGGTCTACACGGCTGATCCCAAGCTCGTCCCCGACGCCAAGCCCCTGGACGCGATCACCTGGCCGGAGTTCCGCGCCATGGTGGGATCGGTCTGGACCCCGGGAGCCAACCTCCCCTTCGACCCGATCGCCTCGGCCAAGGCGCAAGCGGCTGGACTGAAGGTCGTCTGCGCGGCCGGCAGGGACCTGGACAACCTGATCGCCATTCTGGAAGGAAGGACCTATGTCGGCACGCGCATCGGCTGAGAGCGGCTCCTTCCCTGGATTTTTTTCCCGGAATTGTATATTTTCTGCAGAAAGGCGCCACGGAAGAAGTGGGCCGAATGGATCGGACAGTGGCGCCATAAGGGCCACGAGGAGCGGACAATGAACGACCGCTGGAATTCCGCGCCTTCACGAGGCGGGATCGACGACATCGAGTCCGAACGCGAACGCGCCCTCGATTCCATTACGACGGCTTTCTCCCACGGCGTCATCAGCATCGAGGACTACGAGCGCAGAGCGGGGGCCATCCAGAACGCCAAGGCTTACGCCGACATAGACGCGCAGATACTCGACCTGCCGAGAGCCGAGCTACCGAGGGATCAGCCCCGGAGACGCTCCTCCCCCTCCCGGCGAGGCGCCGAACCGCGGCCAGCCGACGATTTCCTCGTCGAATCCCGCTCGGGATCGCCCGACTTCTCCCTCTGCGTCATGGGGGACAGGAAGATGGTCGGCGATTGGCTCAACTCCGACCAGGCCATCACCTTCACCCTGATGGGCAGCACGACCCTTGACCTCCGCGATACCGCCCTACCCCCCGGACGGCTCAAGATCGACGCGATCGCCATCATGGGCGAGGTGCGGATCATCGTGCCTCACGGCCTGCCTGTCCGGATGTCGGCCTTCCCTTTCATGGGCGAGGCCAACGTCCAGGCTTCCGTCGAACGGCGCGTGGACAGGAACAGGCCCTGGGTGGACGTCTCGGGAATAGCCCTGATGGGCTCCATAACCGTCAAGACGGCCTGAACCAATACGCCGCCGCGCCTGAGTTCGGCAGAGCGGCGGACGCTGAGAACGTCCGTACGGGAGATTTCTCAGTTATAGGAACGCCATGCATCAAGTAGTTTCTGGCATTCCTTGTGTGGAAGCCGAGGATTCATCTCCATGAGTCGTTCCAGCTTCTCAATCGCGATAGATATGCTGACTCCTGAGGACTCCACGAGCTGAGAGAGGATCCATGGCGTCCCATGGACCTCCATATGTCGCGCCATCGCTTCCTTGCGGAGTTTCCCGTCGCCAGAGATAACAATACCATTGACCTTGGCAGCATGGTAGAGCACAGAGCAATCGGCGAGAGACAGGCGAGTGCATCTCTCCATAGAATCCGCTATAGCTTTCATTTCCTGAATAGTCGAGTTGATGATACCTAGTCTTCCCCTTTCGATGCAGGATGCGAGCGCGCAAGCTTGGCCAGGGTCTTCGATTTCCCGGCGAACCAGATCTGTCGTTGCCATGCGGAATGGCAAACTGAGGGCAAGGTCGAGGAGATCAATACTGATCAAGTCGATGAGGACATTCGCGTCATGGATGAGGAGTATCATCTTTCAGGACCCTCTGACGACGGATATCTTCTATCGACGTGTTGGCAAGGTATGCCGCCTTTGAAACCGATATCAGCTCCTCAGAGATTGCCCTGTGGAGGAGCTGTTCGAAGCGAAGCGGATGCTCATCGATCGGGTAGCGATTAGGTTCCTGTTTTCTCCACCTCTTGGCGCTTATCTCGCGGCTGAAGGACTCGTGGACATACTCGGAGATAATCCCTTCCTGTCGTGCCCGGTACATGATGGCTTGCATTGAAATGCCAAACTGTTTCTTGAGTCTATCGAGTTCGAAGAATGAGATTTCCAGGCGCTTCGATCCGAGCTCTTTTATAAGGACATCCCGAGGCAACAAGAATGCGCCGCCAAAAGAATGGCAAAACTTCTCCCGCTCAGAGTCCGAAAGAGAATCCGAAAACTTCAAAGAGAGGTGGGCAAACTCATGCAACGAGGTCAAGCGCTTGCGGTCGGATGGGGCAGTTGAGTTCAGGACAATAAATGGCGAAGAGTTCACCCATCCGGAAAGACCATCAAAACCGTCGCCTCCATCGATCTCGAGTACCCGTACTGAATGTTCCTCCAGGAGATCGATCACATAACCGATTGGTCCCCCTGATCCGAGCCCCCAAGCCTTCCGTAGCTTCATGGTGGCCTGCTGAATATCGTCGAGGCTAGAGATCTCAAAGTCGGAAAGGGGATTGGCAAAGGGGTGAGAAGCGGGGAAGAACGACTCAAGTTCGGAATATCGCTCTATAGTGTCTTTTATCCGGGCCTTCAGGGATTCCACAGCCTTTTTGCCCAAGGCGGCCTTCTTCCGAAAGTTTATGGAATCGACATCTATTTCATATTGAGAATAGAAATAATCAGGTTTAACCTCAAGAGCATCACTCAAGGCGATGAGGATTGAGCTGTCAGGGGACATGCGGTTGTTTTCATATTTGCTGATCGCCTGCTTGGAGACCCTCTGCCCCATCTTGGCGACAAGGGCATCCATAGAGAGCGCCGCCATGACTCGAGCGGCCTTTAGACGCTGTCCGAATGAAGTAACCATGTAAACACCTCTGTTTACAAATATAGACTATTAACC
>JAPLSO010000056.1 GCA_026398595.1 Spirochaetota bacterium
GTTATACGAACAGAGCTTTTCGAATATATCGAGGTCTATTATAATCGGCTTCGCAGGCACTCGTCGAATGCCATGATGGTTCCGGCAGAGATGTTTAGCAGAGTGGCTTAATTGACCCTCCATCAAATCGGGTGAGGTCCACCCTGTAGAAATGTGCGGTGGTGGTCATTCCTCCATATGGCATGTAGATACGATCCGGAGTACCTATTCTGAACACCAGCATTATCACTGCGGCATCCCCCCCTATAAAGTAGAGGATCTGCAAGCGCGGATATCGGGTATAGAAGGAATAAGACGGGGAGATGAGCTTCGCCTATTGATCGCTATAGGACTGTCTATCCCCAAAGGAGAAGGTCCTTTAATCCAAGGCTTTCCAAGCCAGAACCCTAAGATACCTGCATGCAAGAGGAAAAAAGGTATAGATCTGGATCAGATCCAGCGAGATATCTATGGGGATGATAACTAGGGAGTGGATATGGATAAAAGAAGCTCATTTCGTTGACATTGGCAAAACTTGAGTACCGCAGGTTCGCCGAACGTGCTCAGATCCTCCGCTTCTTCACCTAAAACAATATACTTCCTGTAAATCGTTCTTCATCGTGAAAATCATGTCAGAACATTCTCTTCATCTTTCCAGTTTGCGGTACACGATCCTGTGCGGCCGATCGGCGTCGGCGCCTATCTTCTGCCTATGCCACTCGGCATATTCGGACCAGTTGCCGTCGAACCAGGTGGCCTTGGAGCCGCCCTCGAAGGCGAGGATGTGGGTGCAGACGCGGTCTAAAAACCAGCGGTCGTGGCTGACGACGAGGGCGACGCCGGCGAAGGTGTCAAGGGCTTCTTCGAGGGCGCGCATCGTGTTGACGTCGAGGTCGTTGGTCGGCTCGTCGAGGAGGAGGACGTTAGCCCCTTCCTTCACGATCATGGCGAGGTTGAGGCGGTTGCGCTCGCCGCCTGAGAGCACGCCCACCTTGCGCTGCTGGTCCTGGCCCGAGAAGTTGAACCAGGAGCAGTAGGCGCGCGAGTTGACCTCGCGCTTGCCGCCAAGGAGTATGATGTCCTGGCCGTCGGAGAGCTGCTGCCATACCGATTTATCAGGATCGAGGGAGGCGCGCATCTGGTCGGCGTAGGCGAGGACGACGGTATCGCCTAGGATCAGGGAGCCTGAATCGGGCTTCTCGCTCCCAATGATGATCTTAAGGAGGGTGGTCTTGCCCGCGCCGTTGGGTCCGACGATGCCGACCACGGCGCCAGGCGGCACCTCGAAGGAGAGGTCGTCGAAGAGCAGATTGTCGTCGTAGGCCTTGGCGAGCTTGTCCGCTCTGATGACCACCTTGCCCAGGCGGGGCCCGGCGGGGATCACGATCTTCGATTCGCGGATCTTCTCCTTGCCGTCTTCGGCGAGAAGCTTCTCGTAGCGTTCGATTCTGGCTTTGCTCTTGGCGTGGCGGCCCTTGGCGCTCATGCCGATCCACTCGAGTTCGCGGGCAAGAGTACGGGCGCGCTCGGAATCGCCCTTCTCCTCCTGTTCGAGGCGCTTCTTCTTCTGGTCGAGCCAGCTCGAGTAGTTGCCCTTCCAGGGAATACCTTCGCCCCGGTCCAGCTCGAGTATCCAGCCAGCGACGTTGTCGAGGAAGTAGCGGTCATGGGTCACCGCTATGACGGTGCCCTGGTATTCGCGTAGATGCCGTTCGAGCCAGGCGATGGTCTCGGCGTCGAGGTGGTTGGTCGGCTCGTCGAGAAGGAGAATATCCGGTTTCCTGAGGAGGAGGCGGCAGAGGGCCACGCGGCGGCGTTCTCCGCCCGAGAGGTGGTCGACGACCTGGTCGGCCGGCGGGCACCGCAGGGCTTCCATCGCGAAGTCGAGACGCGAGTCCAGGTCCCAGGCGCCCATCAGGTCCAGCTTCTCCTGGAGAGCCGCCTGCTTATTGGCGAGTTTGTCGAAGTCGGCGTCGGGATCGCCGAAGGCTTCGTTCACGGCGTCGAACTCATTGAGGGCATCCACGATCTCCTGCACGCCTTCGCTCACGATTTCTCGCACGGTTTTGCCGGACTCGAGGTGGGGCTCCTGCTCCAGAAAGCCGATCGTATAGCCGGGCGACAGGTTCACCTCGCCCGCGAACTCAGTGTCGATACCAGACATGATGCGCAGCAGGCTCGATTTGCCCGAGCCGTTCAATCCTATGACGCCGATCTTGGCGCCGTAGTAATAGGAAATGCTTATGTCCTTGAGGACTTGCTTGGTCCCATGCTTCCGCGAGACGCGGTACATGGAGTAAATGATTTTCTTGTCGTCGGTTGTCGGCATAGCGGTACTATAATGCAGAAAGACCGAATGCGTCGCCCCCTGTCCGTTGCCGCGAAATCCGCGCAGGGCAAGGCCGCGCCCCTTCTTTACCACTTGCGATTAATTGAAATAAGTCTACTATAGAAGACTCTCGGATCGTTGCCCGAATATCCGCCGTGTTATTTCAGGAACATGTCCGGCGGATGGATAGAAAGGGAAATTCATCGATGAAGGAACAGGATAAAAAGCCGGCTACCTGCAACATTGCAAAATTCACAATCCGGGAAGTGACGGAATTGGGCAGGGCGGTACGGACCATCGGAATCGGAGCTTCAAGCATGGAAGAGGTGTCGGGCAGGATCGTTCGATATCTGTATGACAGCCTGATCGATGGCAGGACAGGCGAACGCGCTTGTCCCTTGATCCGGTTTTTCAAGACACAAACATACGAGGACCTCCCCGCCGGACCCAGGGGTTTTGCCCGGGATATGCTAGGCAAGGATCCTCCCCTGCCCGGGATGAAATGCATGACCCTTCTCGGGACTGTCGGGGAAAATCCGGAATGGAACTCAAGAGGAACATCAAAGGAACATCAGGCGATTCCTCTGCCAAGCGAGGAAGTCGTGTACCAGCTTCCCATGATCAGGAATCTCATTAAGCAGTTGGGGTTGAGCGTGCAGTCAGTCGTGACACCGGATCCGGTTCTGCTGCTGGACATGAAGCAGAATACTTACGGAGTTTTTTTGGTTCCTGAAGCCCTCGGCAGTTCCTATATCCCCGCCCAGGAAGAGTTCGTCACTCCCTATGGCATAAAATCCGTGATAGGATTCGGCGGCATGCTCCCGTCGCTGGATATCTTCGTTGTCATCCTGTTTCTCAGGCACTCGATAACAAGGGAAACGGCCGACCTTTTCAAGAATCTGTCGTTGAATACGAAACTGGCGGTTTTGCCGTTTGAAAAAACTGTATTTGCCTCGCCGGAAAAGGTCGTTTCCCAATAATGAATGAAGAAACAACAATCACCGAAAATCAGCTTTTCAAATCCCAGATAGCCGCGCTGGAGCAATTGCTCGAAGTATACGAAAAGAGCGTGCTGGAAAAGACTGACGAACTTTACACGGAAATCACCAAACGCAAGCAGATGGAAGAAGTGCTGCAACAGTCGGAGGAAAGGTATCGGACCATTATCGACGAGATGGAAGAGTGGTATTTCGAGATCGATCTGAAAGGCAATTTCACGTACTTCAACGATCTTCTTGCTAATGCCTTAGGTCTGTCCAGGAACGAGTTGCTCGGCAAGAGTTTTCAGGAATTCGTGAAGAAAGAAGATTCTGATTCAATCTCCAGACTATTCAACGAGATTTTCAAAACCGGCAAATCGACCAGGAATTTCGTCTATGAATTAACCCGCGGAAACGCCACGGTCGCCTATATCGAGTTTTCCTTTTTCCCCAGAAGGAACAAGAGAGCCAAGATTGTCGGATTCCGGGGGGTTGGACACGACATCACGGAGCGCAAGCGCGCGGAAGACCGGATTCAATTCTTCGCCACGCACGATGGCCTTACGGGACTGCCCAACCGTCTGATGTTCACCCAACTGCTCAATCACGCGATAGAGTCCGCCAGGCACCATAAACGCCGTTTGGCGGTATTCTTCATCGATCTCGATCGATTCAAGATCATCAATGACACCATGGGACATGAAACTGGCGACCTTTTACTGCAGCAGATTTCCATGCGGTTCAAACAATCACTGCGCGCGGCCGATATTGTCGGTCGTATGGGCGGCGACGAATTCATGATCCTGATCGAAGAAGTGCATGAACTCAGTAAGGTCGCCGAGATAGCCCACAAGATACTTGCCAATACCATGAAGCCTATTGTGCTCCTGGATGAAGAATGCCGGGTAACAGCCAGCCTGGGGATCAGCATCTTCCCGAAGGACGGGGAAGACGAACAGTCCCTGATGAAAAACGCCGACACAGCCATGTATTTCGCCAAGGAGGAAGGGAAGAACAATTACCAATTCTATTCCAAAAACATCAAGACTCTCTCGATCGAACATATGGCAATCGAGACCAACCTGCGTCTTGCTTTGGAGCGCAATGAGTTTTCCCTGCATTATCAGGCAAAGTTTGATTTCAAGACAAACGTGATTTCCGGCGTGGAAGCACTCCTGCGCTGGCAGAATCCGGAGCTTGGCACGGTGACCCCAACGCAATTCATTCCCATTGCCGAGGAAACTGGGTTGATCATACCTATCGGCAAGTGGGTTCTGAAGACGGTCTGCGCCCAGAATGTGGCCTGGCAGAAGCAGGGGCTTCCCGCAGTCCGGATGTCGATTAATGTATCGCCACGACAAGCCATGGATGACAATCTGATACACGATATCAAGACAACGCTGAAGAATACCGGCATGGCTTCAAACCTCCTGGAACTCGAAATAAACGAAAGCATGGTAATGCATAATCCGACGCAGATGATTTCTGTATTGGCGGAAATAAAGAAGATGGGGGTGAGGCTGGCAATTGACGATTTCGGGACCAGCTACTCATCCCTTGCCCAAATCAAGCACTTTCCATTCGATACGCTCAAGGTCGACCGATCCTTCATTCGAAATATTTCGGAGAATGCCGAAGACATGGCGATCGCCAAGGCCATCATTACCATGGGCAAGACCCTGAATCTGACCGTTGTAGCCGAAGGCGTGGAAACAATTGAAGAAATGAATTTCCTGAAGGAAAACTCATGCGACGAAATGCAGGGCTACTACTTCAGCAGACCGATAATTCCGGAAGATTTTGCCGACCTGCTGCGGGAGCATTCCCCCATTGCAACTCGACCTGCTTGAAGAAATCCTTTACCTTCGAAGCCTTGATGAAGACATTGATCAGCGCCCTCAGGACTGTCCATGCCCCGACAGCAATGAGAAATGCCAGGGGAACGGCCAGGCCGACTCCGCCCATGATGAATCCCATGGAGCCGCCAATGCGCAGGGCTGGGGCCGAGACTGGCGTCCTGGAGACGGCCCAGGGTATCCTCCGCCAATCGCGCCGTCAACAAATGTCCGATTCGGCGTTTAGTCCAATATTTATTACTATTTCAGTATGAAATACAAAAAACTCGCCTTACCGCTTGCCATGGCGACCGGTGCTTTGATATTCCTTGCTTCCCGCGCGGAGAAGACTGCCGCCCAAAGCACAATCCCGACCCCGGCCGAAAGGCTGCCGACCCCTTCGCGCGCGCTCCTTGCAGAAATCACGGCAACCGGAACGACTCCGGCCGCTTTCCCCCCACGGTCGGCTTCCCCGCCCTTCTCCAGCCACGATTTTACCAAGCCCCTGCCCAACTCGGAATCAGGCGGCCGGGAGGTCGCCATCCTCGCGGGGGGCTGCTTCTGGTGCCTCGAAGCCGTCTACGAGCTTCTCCCTGGGGTACTCGATGTGGTGTCGGGCTACACCGGTGGAAGGACGCCCCGGCCTTCGTACGCGTCCGTTTCCTCGGAAATCACCGGACAGGCCGAGGCTGTGCGCATCGTCTACGATCCGGCCGTCGTCAGCTACAAGAAGATTCTCGACCTGTTCTGGAAGATCCACGACCCCACCACCCCGAACCGCCAGGGCGCCGACCAGGGAACCCAATACCGCTCGGCCATCTACTGGACGACGGAGGAGCAGCGCAAGGAAGCAGCTTTTGCCGTCGAGGAACAAAAATCCGTCTGGCGCGACCCGATCGTCACGGAACTGAAGCCCGCCGGCAATTTCTGGATAGCCGAGGAGTACCACCAGGATTATTACAGGAAAAATCCCGAGCGCGGCTACTGTCAGGTTGTCATCTCGCCGAAGGTAGAGAAGTCGGGGCTGAAAAAGTAGGGCCGGCAAGCGCTCGGCGCCTCCGGCCCTCGATTGTTCCGCTTCGGCCTTCTAGGCTTTAGTCCGACCGTTGTCCAGGTTCGCGGCTTCGATCTCGGTAAAGTAGCGCACCGTGCCCACTCGGAGTTCCACGGTCGAATCGTCGTCGCAGACGATGATGGTCTTGGGATGAAGCTGGAGGCAGGAGATGCTCCACATATGATTGACGCCGAACTCCACTCCATGCCGCAGAGCCCTGGCCTTGCCCTGACCCGCGACGAGGATCATGACTTCCTTGGCATCCATGACGGTTCCCACGCCCACGGTCAGGGCCGTAGAGGGAACAGCGTCCGGATTGCCGCCGAAGAAGCGGGAATTCGCCTGCTTGGTGTCCTGGGTGAGGGTCTTGATCCTGGTCCGCGAAGAGAGGGATGAACCCGGCTCGTTGAAGGCGATATGGCCGTCGGCGCCGACGCCGCCCACGAAGAGATCGATGCCGCCGACCCTCCGCATCCTGTCCTCGTAGCCTGCGCATTCAGCCTCGAGGTCGGGAGCCATCCCGTCGAGGATGTTTACGTTTTCAGGCAAGATGTCGATATGAGAGAACAAGTTGTCCCACATGAATCTGTGGTAGCTCTGGGGATGGTCTGGGGATAGGCCAACGTATTCATCCATGTTGAAGGTGACGACGTTGCGAAAGGAGACGGCACCCGAGCGGTTCAGCTCGATCAGCTTCCTGTACATGTCCAAGGGCGAAGAGCCCGTGGGCAAGCCGAGGACGAAGAGCCTGTCCGCAGGAGCGTCGGCGATGCTCCGCGCCAGATGGTTGGCGGCCCACGAAGCGACCCCAGCCGGATCGCGCTGAATGATAACTCTCATGGTTCAATTCCTATACCGGAGCGAGCCCCGGTTTCAAGCCGCGTAGACGAACTTGCCCCGCACTATGCTGAAACGCACGGAAAAATTCTGGCTAAGGACGGTGAGATCGGCGAAATAGCCCGGGCTTATCTCCCCCATCCGTTGGAGCTTCAGGATGCGCGCGGGGTTGGAGGAGGCCATTTTAACCGCCACCTCGAGGGGGATACCGAAGGTCACGAGGTTTTTAAGTCCTTCGACCATGGTCAGCGAGCTTCCCGCGATCACGTCGTCGGCTTTTCGGTGGAATATTTTATCGTCCAGATAGACTTCCTCCCCATTGGCGAAGAAGGGACCCTCGGACTGCTCCGTCGGCTTGAGGGCGTCGGTGACGAGGACGATGTTAGTGTCGGGCTTATCGCGCACGAGGAGTCGGATGAGGTCGGGATGGACATGGCGTCCATCCGCGATGATCTCGCAGCAGAGATCAGGCTGGATGAGGACGGCGCCCACGGCGTTGGGGTTCCTGTGGTGGAGACTGCTCATGGCGTTGAATAAATGGGTCGAATGCCGAATCCCCGCCTGCATCCCTTCGAGCATATTTTCGTAGGTGGCGTTCGTGTGCCCTGCCTGGAGCACGATGCCCATCTTATTGCAGTAGAGGGCCAACTCGCGCATACCCTTGAGTTCGGGCGCTACCGTCATGTTGACGATGTGCCCTTCGCTCGCTTCCCAGAGCCTGTGCATGAGGTCGAGGTCGACGGCTTGGACAAATTCCTCGCGCTGTACCCCGAGCCGTGCCGGGGAGATGAAGGGGCCCTCGAGATGGACGCCCTGAACGATGGCCCCTTTCTCCTTGCCCATGGCTTTCACGATGGCCTTGATTCCCGCCTTCATGTCTTCCTCGGACATGGGGTAAAGGGTGGGGCAGAAAGCGCTGACGCCGAAACGCGAAAGCCGCTCAGACATATGGAGGATGGAATCGGTAGAAAGGTCCTCGGTGCCAAATCCCCCGATTCCATGGATGTGGGAGTCAATGAGGCCGGGGACTATGTACTCTCCCTTCGCGTCGATGATCTCGTCTCCCGGAGAAAAGTGTCTCTGGGCGAACCGTCGTTCGGAGAAGACATCAACGACGGAATCGTCTTCGATCAGCACGGCGCTTTCCGGCATCTGGGCGTAGCCGGCAACGACGGTGGCGTTATGGATGCAGATACTCGGCACGGTCTACCGTCCCCTCAGTTCGTCGCGGCTGTCGTCGCGTCGGTGGCGCCTTCGGCGGGCTGGGCAGCGGCCGCATCGCTCGTCGCCTCAGGCTGAACAGCAACCGCATCGCTCGTCGCCTCAGGCTGGACAGCGGCGGCGTCTGAAGCTGGCGCTGACGAGGCTTCTGGATTCTGGGCTTCCTTGGATGCTGCGAGCGCCTGGGTCCATTCTTCCTTCAGTTGTTTGATAGTAGCGAAGACCTGGACATCGGATGGATTGGTCTTTGCGAAGTATTCCTCTGCGGTGGAAATATCGGCGAGGGCCGTCTCGACATCCTCTTCCGACATGGCAACCTGGTAGCCCAGGAGAGCTCTGTAAAAATAGAGAGCCCCGGCAGCATCGTCGCTGGGATCCTTGGCCAGACAGCGGTCCAGGTACTTGAATCCTGATTCAGGATCGTTGGCCGAGAGCCAGGTGGAGAGTATGGACCGGATGACATCGGGGTCGCCGGGAAAAGCGTCGTACAAGGCATCGGCCGCCGTGTTCGCCGATTCGGCGTCTCCCAGCCTGACCATGACGAGGTGCCTCACGAGCCTGGGCATATACTCGTCCGGGAAGCTCTTCTCGTAGTTCCCCAGGTAGGTCTCCAGGGAAGCCCTGTCCTGGGCTCCGAGCCCCGCCTTGATAGCGAGGATGAAGCCGTCGTTGCGCTCATTCGCGTCGCCGGCATTGGCTATCAGTTGGTCAGCAATGGAATAGACCTCGGTGTAGCGCCCGGCGCCGTAGAGAACATCGCCCAGCCTCAAGGTGAGTCCCCTGCTTTCCGGATCGAGCGCAAGGCCCTTTCTCACCACGGTCTCGGCCCCGTCGAAACGCTGGAGGGCCACGAGGATCTCGGACTGCTTCCCGAGGCTGTCAGACGTGAAGGTCTCATAGGCAAGAGCCCGTTCGTACTGTTCGGCTCCCTTTCCAAGGACAACCGCGTCCTCTTCCATCCACTGACCTTTATAACGTGTCCAGACTTCATAGTAATAGTCGCCGAGGGAGAGGGAGAGGACAGGGGGAAGGGCGGCACCTGATGTCTCGATGGCTGCGGCCAGGTCGGCGGGCTTGAAATCGAAGGTTTCGACGCCTTCGCCCTGTTCCTGCCTGAGATTCTCCAGGTTCTCGCCTTCCTTGAGGTCGACGAAACCAAATACCAGGTGCATGACGCTCTGGGCAAATCCCTCATTGGCGATACGGATCTTCTCGGCGAGGATCCAGGGGTTAGTATTCGCGGCGTCGTAGCCGGCGAGGAGCTTCCAGGCCGTCAGCCATTTCCCCGAATCGGTGAGGGCGCGGGAAGAGGTTACTACATCTTTATCGGCCGTAACGGCATCCTCGTAGAAGGTAAGGGCGGCTGGAGCTGCGGCTGGGGCCGCGCTTGGGGCCGGGTTCGCCTCCTGGGCGAAGGCCGGAGTAAAGGTAAGAGAGAGCAGGGCTAGAAGCACGAAAAGCCTTGCGGCTCGAGGCAGTCTATTCGAAGAAAGTTTCATCGCAGCTCCTTTTTTCCGTTCCACGACGGCTTGAGGCCCGATTCTGGAACCCAGCCGCCGATACTGGATTCGAATATACCATAATGGGAAGGATTTGGCATACTCTCCCTTGAACAATCACGGCCTTGTTTCGTATCATCGATTCGCCCGATCAGCCAAGGCGGCCCGACGGCAACAACCATGAATAGCAGCATCGAGGGCACGTCCCTCCATCAAAGGATCCTCGCCCTCGACACGGTGTATGACTGTATCGAGGCATCTCAAAAGGCATTCCGCCAGACAGCCGGCGAACAAGGTTCCCCCCTCTCCTGCCCGCCCGGCTGTTCGACCTGCTGCCGAGGGTTCGTCCCCGACCTTATTCCCATCGAAGCCGACCGGATAGCCCTATATCTCCTCACGGAACGGATGGATCTCCTCGAGCGCTTCAGCTGCCTGGAGGACGAGTCCGAGAACCTAGGTTCCACCTGCGTCTTCTGGGACCCCCGAAATCCAAAAGGCAACTGCACGATCTATCCGGCCAGGGCCCTTATCTGCAGATTTTTTGGTTTCTCCGCCATGGTACACAAGTCGGGGGAACCTGCCTTCACCCTCTGCAGATGGATGCCTTCGCCTCCGGGCCTCGAAGACCGGGTCCTCGTCGGCAGGACCCTCCTCGAAAGGACTTTCGGCGCCGTGCCCCCTCGCATGACCGATCTGTCGCTCGAGGTCGTCGCGATAGACCCCGACGGGGCAGGCACCCGCCTCTCTCTCCACGAAGCCCTCAGGCCCGCCATCTCCCGCGTTTCCCTCATCCTGAGGCTGGTTTCCTTGAACGTCGACGATGACACCCGCGCGGACGATCCAGGCTTGCAAAAACCGGCTTCCGGCTATACGTTGTAGCCGGCGAAAGGCCGCGATCGTAAAACAATGAAGAAATACATCGTCCTGGCCGGCAACATAGGAGCCGGAAAATCCACCCTCGTCGAGCTTCTCGCCGACCATCTCGACTTCGTCCCCTACTATGAACCCGTAGCCGAAAACCCCTTTCTCGAGGATTTTTACGCCGACATGAAGCGCTGGGCTTTCCACTCCCAGGTCTTCTTCCTGACCTCCCGGGCAAAAGGGCACCGTGAACTGATCCACGACCCCCGATCCGTCGTCCAGGACCGCTCCCTCTACGAGGACGCCGAAGTCTTCGCCCGCAATCTCTGGGAACAGGACGCGATGACGGCTCAGGAGTGGGCTACCTACGGCGAACTCTACAGGACTCTCGCTTCTATCCTCCCTCCTCCCGACCTCGTCATCTACATCCGAGCCTCGGTTCCGACCCTCAAGCGTCGGATAGCCAAGCGGGCCAGGGATTTCGAAGCCAAGATACCCGATTCCTATCTCGAAGGCCTCAACCGGTTTTACGAGGAGTGGATAGGATCCTTCACGCTCGCTCCTGTCCTCATCATACCCGGGGACAGGCTGGACTTTGTCGAGGAATCGAAGGACTTGAAGGCTATCTGCGGCACGGTGAGGCGGCGGCTTCAGGACAGGCAGTCGATGCTCTTCCCCTTCGATATGTGAGCAGGCCTGCGAAGTTTGGAGCGGCGATTTGCCGCCGCGCGAAAGACGCGCTACCTTTATCTGGTAGGCTAGATACGCCAGGAGGGCTCCATGGCTGCGATAACGTTCAAAGGAAACAAGATCACGACCTCGGGCAGCCTGCCCGCAGTCGGCAACCGGGCTCCCGATTTCAAGCTCACGCGCAGCGACCTCGCCGACGCTGGCCTTTCGGCTTTCGCCGGCAAGGTAAAGATCCTCAACATCGTGCCGAGCCTCGACACCGGGGTCTGCGCCGCTTCGGCCCGGGCCTTCAACAAGGCCGCCGACGGTCTGGAGGGCGTTGTCGTCCTCACCATCTCAAGGGATCTTCCATTCGCGCAGAAGCGCTTCTGCGAAGCCGAGGGCATCAAGGCCGTCGTCCCTCTCTCCGAACTCAGGGATCGAAAATTCGGCGCAGCCTATGGCGTCGAGATGCTGGACGGCCCCCTCGCGGGGCTGCTTTCCAGGGCAGTGGTGGTTTTAGGCAGGGACGACAAGGTGGTCTACACCCAGCAGGTTCCCGAAATCGGCCAGGAACCAGACTATGCCTCAGCGCTCGCGGCGGCCAGGAAAGCGCTCTGAACCGGACATCCCGAACCGAGTGTTCCATCGTGACCGCCTGAGGAGCTTATGGAAAAGAAAAAGATCCTGATCACGATGCTGGAGGTGGGTTTCGGCCACAAATCGCCCGCCATAGCCGTCAAGGAATCCCTCGAGGATTTTGCCGCCTCGGCCCTGGCTGTCGATGTTGTGGATTTCGCCAGGGAAAGCGGAGCCTACCGGGACGACTTGGCCATCAAGGGCTCCTGGGACTTCGCCCTCGCCTTCCCCATTTCAGCCCGAATCGGCTATCTCCTCATGGAAGCCTCGGGTAAGAATTCCGGCAAATTGCTGGATGTCCTCTTCAGGGAGTGCGTAGTCAAAGGCATCGACTATATCGACAGGTACCAGCCCGACATGATCTTCGCCACCCATCCCCTCTGCCTGTACATCGCGGTGAAGGCCAGGGAAATTCTAGGCAGAGACTTCAAGGTGGCTGCCTATATCGTCGACCCCTTCGACGGCTACATCTGGTGGGCCAACGACGGAGCCGACGCACTGCTCGTCGCCTCCGAGGAATCGCGGGACCGCCTCCTCGAGCACGGCATCAAGCCCGGACTGATTCACCAGATGGGCTTTCCCATCAAGAAAAGCTTTTTCAATTTCGACCGGCCCGCCTGCGCCAACATCATCAGCGACCTGGGCCTGGAGCCGGGCAGGCTCACCCTCCTCATCAGCGCGGGAGGCCAGGGGATTGGGAAGATCTACTTCTTTGCCGAATACCTCTACCTGAGTCAGCTGCCCATCAACCTCATCGTGGTGGCGGGCAAGAACAAATCGACCAAGCGGCGCTTCGACAGCCTCAAGAAGTACATCAAGTCCAAGACGAAGCTCGCCTCGCTGGGCTATGTCACCAATATGAACGAGCTGATGTGCTCGGCCGATCTTGTCGTGGGCAAGGCCGGAGCCTCGACGGCCATGGAGGCCATCTTCCTGGGCAAGCCCTTTGTCTTTACCGAGTGGGCCACCTACAACGACCGCTACATCATCCAGTTTGCCCTCAAATACAAGATAGGCTGGTACACCCCCGCGCTCCATGTCTTCGTCGAACTCGTGAAGAAGCTGATGACCGGCGAGGATATCGAGAAATACAAGAAGAATCTGGAGAACCTAGCCATGCAGCCCGGAACCGACGACGTCGCCCTTTTCCTGATGAACATGCTCGACGTAAAGCCCGACAAAACCTAGACGGTGACTTCGCAGGTGCCCGCTCCCGTTATCGCGAGGAGCTGTTTGTAGGTCGTGGGGACTCCCGTCGAATTATTCCCCGCCGCGGGGAAGATCCTGTCCCAAGCCTTGAGGCTCTCGTCGAGATAGATGGGAATGCGCTCCACGCCGAAGGGGCAGACGCCGCCCGGGCGGAATCCTGTAAGGGCAAAGGTCTCGTCGGCGTCGGTCATGGACATCTTCTCGCCGCAGAGGCGCTTGAGCTTGCCCGAGGACACCTTCTTGTCTCCGGCACAGATGACGAGAGCTGCTCTACCCGATGATCCCTTGAAAAGCAGGCTCTTGGCGATTTGCCCGACTTCCACCCCTATCTTCGCGGCTGCCGTCTCGGCCGTGGGCGTGGACCCTTCCTCGAACTCGAGAGCCACAAGGCCGTTGGCGTCGAGAATACGTTTGACTTTATCCGGTATCATGGAAGACAAGATGGCACGGCAGGCCGGCCCGGTCAACCTGGAACCCAGGCGATGAAGGCCCTGGCCGCTATCTCCTTTCCCCTCAAGAGAGCGGTCCGTGATCCGCCTTCGCATTTTCCGCTCAGGACGTCGATCTTCTCTCCCAATCTGACCTCGGCGACGAAGTCCACCTTAAGCCGCTTGATAGCCCCCGAACCCCTTTCCTGGAGCGGAACGGCGTCGCAGAGCCAATCGATGATGTGGCCGTTGTTGACATGGCCGTTGTAGTCGATGTGGCGGGGAGAAGCGATGAAGCCAAAGGAAAGGCGAAGGGCTTGGAGCTCTTCGTCCGAGAACCCTTTCTTGTCCTGGAGCCCGGGCGACAGGTCGGAATAGGGGGGCGGAAGCTCGCCGACCATGCCTGGGTCGAGAATCCGCTCCGGCCTCAGGGGACGCCGTTTTCCCATATCGATGATGAGGTATTCGTAGAGCGCTCCCGCCATGAGTTGCCCCGTCGACGAGAGCAGGCAGATATACCGATGGGCAAAAAGGCGGCTCGTCCCGGCCGGCCAGGTGCGCACGATCACCTCGTCGCCAGTATGGGGAAGGCGTTCCACCTCGATGTCGACGCGCGACAGCATCCAAGTCCGACCCGACGCGAACATGTCGGCCATGCCGATGCCCAGGACCGAGGCGTGGTCGCCGGCGGCTTCCTGGAAGAAATTGGCTAGTGATAGCGGCCGGAAGGGCCCGCCAAAGCCGCAGTCGGAGCCGCTGACCCTGTGCCTCGTATCGAAAGCTTGTATGGACATGAGGCCACTATAGCGCATGGGCACAGGATGGAAAAGTCGTGCTATACTGGGAGCGGAGGCACACATGTGCGGAATCGTGTCTCTCATCTATGGAAGGGAGAACCCCTGCCTGGGGAAGGAATCCGAAGCCCTTTTAGGCCGCCTGGAATACCGGGGCTACGATTCCACCGGAGCCGCCTTCATCGACGAGGCGGGGAACATCACCCTGCACAAGCAAGTCGGCGCCCCCTCGAAAGTCTGCCCCGTCCTGGGCATTGGCAAGCTGGGCGGACAGCGTTTCATCGGCCAAGTGCGCTGGGCTACCTACGGCTCGGTCACCGACCTCAACAGCCAGCCCCACCGCGTCCACTGCAAGATCGAGCTGGTGGGCGCCCACAACGGCAACATTTCGAACATGGATTCCCTCAAGGCCTGGCTCGCCTCCCGGGGTCACGCCATCATCTCGGACAACGACGGCGAAATCCTCGTCCACCTCGTCGAGGAGCACTTTTCGACCAACGCGCGCTTGTCGAGCGCCGACCTGGCTAACATGCGGCAGGCATATGCCGCTTCCGGACTGAGGGACGGCGTGTCGAACACAATACTCCGCATGATAGACGCCCTGCGCAAGGCAGAAGCCCTGGTCGAGGGTTCCTTCGCGGCAGCCATCGCCGATCCCGACCTCCCTGGTGTCTTCGCCATGAAGTCGGGCTCCTCGCTCTATGCCGGCGTGGGTTCGGATTCCGCGGGTAATTTTATCGTCGTGTCCTCTGACCTCACCTCCGTGCTCTCCAAGACCCGGACCCTCATCCCCCTCTCCGAGGGCGAGGGTATCTGGTTCACCCAGGACTCCTACCTCGTCTTCAACCTGCGGGGGAATCCCGGTTTTTCCCGTCCCCGTCTCAAGCGCTCGAAACTTTCGGTCAAGGACACACAGCTGAACCCGAAATATCGGCATTACATGGAACAGGAAATCCTGGGAAGCCCGGCGGACCTCGATCAGATCCTGATGTATTACTTCAGGGACGAGAAGGATGACGGGCTTTCAGCCATATTCGAGGAGCGGAAAGACGAATGCAAGGAGTCGGCCAACGCCCTCGCTGGCCTGTCGGGCCGATTCGGCGCGGATAGCCTGAAAGAGGGGCTGGACTCGGTACTGAGCGCGGCTGCCTGGGCGACGGTCGTGGCACGGGTGGACTCAAGCGGCAAACTGCCCGGTCCGCAGGAGGCCTATGTCTCCGACGAAGCCGAAATCCTCTCCGAACTCGAGAGCATCGCCCCGTCCCGGGCGGCCGACCTGGCCCTCGCGGACTTGATCTTCGTCTGGAGGAAGCGGAGGGTTGTCCTGCGCTATCTGAGCGAGCTGAAGAGCTCCCTCCTCGAGGCCAACAATTCCGGAGGACGGATCTATCTCGTCGCCTCGGGTTCCTCCTACCACGCCTGCCTGACGGCGGCCTTCTTCTTCAATGGACTGCCACGCCTGCCCGTCTATCCCTGCAATCCAGGCTCCTTCCGCTCGATGTATCTTTCCTGCCTCAGGAATGAGGACTTCATACTCGGCATTAGCCAGTCGGGCGAGACCAAGGACCTGATCGATATCTTTCAGGATGTCAAGAACAAAAATCCGGCCATACGCAGGGCAAGTCTCGTCAACAACGAGAACTCGCGCATCCCCCAGGAATTGTCCGATTTCTACCTGCCGATACTCTGCGGACCCGAGATAGCCGTCGCCGCGACGAAGTCCTTCACCAGCCAGTTGGCCATCCTCTATTTAGTGGCAGCGGGCCTCGTCCTGCCAGAGAGGGATGTGCGCTTGAGACTCATCACAGCGAGGAAACTTCTCGTCGACACCCTCGGAAGCCTGGCTCCGGCGATAGACGCTATCGCCGAGCGCCTCTTCCTCCGTCCCTCGATGCAGGTCCTGGGCACGAGCCTCATAGGCCTAGCCAAGGAAGGGGCCTTGAAGATCCGTGAAGTCGTCCTCAACCACACCGAGGGCTATGACTGCGTCGAATTCAAGCACGGACCCAACACCATCCTGGGCAGGAACACTATTTTCTCCCTCAAGGAACTCACCGCCTTCCTGGACGGCTACAGGGCTTTCGCCGCAAAGGAAAAACCAGCCGCCGACGCGGGCGCCGAAGAGATATTGTCCGCGCATCCAGGCCTTCTTGAGCCCCTTTTCGGCCTCTATCCCCTCATCTTCATCTGTCCGCCCGACGATCGCGACGCGCGGATCACGGTGAGTCAAATCAACACCCATAAAATCCGGGGAGCGGAGATCGTCCTCATCGCCGAAAGACGTCAGGATCTCGCCCTCGCCGTCGAAAGCAGGCCCATGGGGGAAGCGAAATATTGGTCGGCTTTTCTGGAGATCCCGCATACGGGCGATCCTGAGCTCTTCGTCTTCGGCGCGACGATCACCCTACAGTACCTGGCCTATAGGATGTCGGTAAAGAAAATGGAATGTCTGAACCGCTTGGGCGTCGCTGACCACGGCGTCCATCCCGATGCCCCCAAGAATGTTTCTAAGTCGATCACCGTAGATTGAGTTCGACGAAACGCTCCAAGGTCGGCCGCAAGGCTGGGTCGGCCGCGGCATTGCGCAGGACAGCTTCGAGGTAGCCGGCAGGATCGCCTATATCCAGCCTTTCGCCCTCTACGCGCTTATAGGCCACCTTGCCCGCCTCGATCATCCTGTCCAAGGCATAGCTGTGGTAATATTCCCCCGAGCCGTGTTTGGCCCAGCCCTCCTCGAGCTTGTCGAAGAATTCGGGAGTATAGAGGTATCGGCCGATGGATACTTCATGGCTGGGCTCGGAGCCCCGGGCGGGCTTTTCGACGAAGCCCTTCACGCCGACGCCGCCTGCCTCGGGATCGATCACCCCGTAGCGGGACACGTCGCCAGGCTCGAGGATAGTCGCCAGGACGCATTTCCCCGTCGAAGCGTAGAGGTCCATCAACTGTCGGGCGAGGGGAATCTTCCCGATATGGAGATCGTCCGGATATGCGACAACGCAGGGCTCCCCCACGATCAGGTTCTTGACCTGGAGGAGGGCGTGGCCCGTTCCCCTCATCTCGGTCTGGCGCACGAAGGATATCCTCGCCTCGGGCGGGGCGATGAGTGCCAGCTTATCGGCCTTTCCCTCTTTGGCGAAAAGCCATTCAAGTTCGACCTCACGATCGAAGTAATCCTCGAGGGCCTTCTTCCTCCTCGAGGAGATGATGACGATATCGGAAATGCCCGAGGCTATGAACTCGTCCACGATGAAGGCGATGCTCGGTTTGAGCCCGACGGGGAGCAGTTCCTTGGGAACGGTCTTGGTGATGGGAAGAAAACGGGTCCCATAGCCCGCGGCGACGATGATTCCTTTCATGGAATCGATTCTACAATCGGGATCTGCCAGGCGCAAGGAAGGAAAGCTCGGGCTTTACTCGTAAACGAAGATACCCTTCCCCGCTTGCTTGGCCTTGTACATTCGCTTGTCCGCCTCGTCGATCATCGACGAGAGGCCATTCAGGTCAGCTTGGCCCTCACCTTCGTCGGCGGCGATACCTATCGAGACCGAATAGGAGAGGTTGCCTTGTGACTCGGGCCTGGATTCGCCCGTGGTCACGACCGGCACCGCTGCCTTGGCGCAGTCGCCCTCGAGCCTTCCCGCTATTTCGCAGGCTATTTTGGAGGGACAAGCTCTCAGGACAACTACGAATTCATCCCCGCCCATCCGGATGACGGCGTCCTCCACTCGAATGCTGCGTTTCAGCACGCAAACGAGGTCGATGAGGATTGCATCTCCCGTCGTGTGCCCGTACTCGTCGTTGACCATTTTAAGATTATCGAGATCTATGACGAGGACGGCATAGGGCCGGCGCAGTTCCTTGACGATAACCGGGAGAATCTTCCTGTTGTAGGCTTCGGTCAGCGAATCTCGGATCGATTCCTCGCGCAGGCCCGCGGTACGTCGCCGCTCGGTGACGAGGTCCCGGTACGACGCGAGTGAATCGTCCACCACATAGGCCGCCGAGCAGAGGACGAGGACGACGAAGCCGTACTGTGAAATCATGAGGACCCCGGGATTTTTGAAGATGACCAGGTAAAAGATGTCTCTGAGTGAGCCGAGGAAAGCTACAGCTACGCCGAAGACAAGGATGCGGAAAGCCCTGTCCACGCGGCCCGAGAAGGCAACGAGATAGAGCAGGTAGGCGAGGAATGGGATGAAGACGAGATAGGTCCAGCCATAGAGCCGCTTGATGTCGACGATGGTTCCCGGATAGAGGAGAACGAGGAGGAAGCAGGCGGCCTGCAAGGCCCCGAAGCCTATCGAAAGGGCAGTTTGCTTCTTTTTAAGAATCTTCGTGTAGGCCAGAATGAAGATTCCGGCGCTCAGATACCTCGCGCAGACGACGAGGCGCTTGAAGGCGACGAGGGAGATCGGCAGGCGATCGATGTGGGCGAAGTCCAGGAGGAGTATGGCTACACAGAGGCCCGCCGCGCCCAGAAGCCGCCACGAGCTCCGTTCGCCACCCAGGTAGACGCCCATGGCGAAGATGATCAGGGAGACGGTGAGAATGCCTCCAATGGAGATCCAGATCAGATAGTCCGAAATCAGCAGCAGCCAGAAGGTCCTGGACGAGAGGGATCCATCCACGATGTAGGGTTTTAGTGTGATACCCGCCTCGTAGGTCCCCAGGATATCCAGGTTGAGTCTATTGTTCGCCGCAAGAACGCCGGGATCGATCGGCATGACATGGGCCGCGTTCCAGAGGCTGGATCGCCCCTTGGCGGGGTCGCCCCTGACCCCCAGCAGGACCCCATTGAGCCGCGCTTCCAGCGAGGAACCAGCTATTTGCGGAATGACGAGAAGTTCGTCTCCGCCTCCGATGGCTTTTCCCCCGGCGGGAAAATCCATGGTAAAGCGATAGGTACCGATCTTGAAGTCGGGATCGCTTCCGCTCGAGAAGAGCAGCGGGACGACTCCGCTGCCGATGGCGGCGCCGTCAACCTCGATAGAAACGGCGTCGCCCAGGGATAGAGCACCCTTGGGCACGCGATAGAGGTTGACCGATAGCTGAAAGATGAGGATGAGAAAAATGGCCGCGCAGATGCTCAAGACGCTCCAGCCCGAGAAGCGCCCTTTCGAGGCCGCCGCCTCGAGTTTCGTCATTTCTCCGTCCTCCGGCTCAGGCGAGGAATTCTTTCCTTGGCGGGGAGAAAATGTCAAGGAGCCTTCCCGTGGAGAGGCAGAGCACGCCATGGATTTGCCCTGAGGGGATGAGGACGCTGTCGCCCGGCTTCACGCTGTATGTGGCCTCGCCTATTAAGAAGTCAAAAACACCCTCGAGACAGTAGCTCAACTGCTCGTGCTCGTGGCGATGCAGCGATCCTTCGGCTCCCTGCTCGAAATAGACTTCGACCATCATGGTCTTCTCGCCGTGAGCTTTTACCTTTCTGGTAACCTTGCCTGGATCGATCGTGTCTAGCCGTGCGGCCTCATCGGCGAAATACAACTTGCCCATGGAAGCCCCCTTTCAATTAGTATCGGCCTTCGACTTGACAGTAGCCAACGAAATCAACCAAAATTAGAACAATCTTTTTAGAAGGAGCCGAGCAGTGAAAACGATTGTACGTGAATGTGCCCCGACCGGCTGTAAAACTGCTTAGGGCTCGAACCGCAGAACCACCCCCAACAGTCCCATCGTCCCGTGCCCTTCGTCAATTGACTCAAGGACGCAAAATCCTCCGCCCCTTTGGAAAAGGGGACGGAACGTAGCCGCACTCCGTGCGGAACCTATACGAATATGAACATCAAGCCCGCGAAAGCGGCCAGAACAATCTTGTTTTCCTCCCTCGGCGCACGAGCAGGGAGGCTTTTCGGAGTCTACGGCGGCCTGCCCAAGGCCCTCTATGCCCTCTTCATCGTCACCGTCGTCAACTCGATGGGGATGTTCGTCTATCCCTTCATGACACTGTACTTGACGGGAAAGCTCAAAATGAGCCAGACCGAGACAGGGACCTTTCTATTCCTGATCTCCATCATCTACATCCCCGGCAACTTCATCGGGGGAAAACTCTCCGACCTCTGGGGCCGCAAGCGGCTTATGGTCGTCACCCAGGTGATCTCGGCCGCTTTCTTCATTCCCTGCGGCTTTGCGGCCTTCTCGAAGTACATCCCCTGGCTCATCCTCGCCTCGGTTTTCTTCGATGGGATCACCGACCCGGCCCGGTCGGCGATGATGACCGACCTCACCAACCCCGGCAACAGGAGGGCAGCCTTCTCCCTCACCTACCTGGGCCACAACCTCGGCTTCGCCCTCGGGTCCCTGATCGCCGGTTTCCTCTTCGAAAAAGCCTCTCCCTGGCTGTTTTGGGGCAACGCCGTCGCCGCCTTCGCTTCCGTCGCCATCTTCGGCTTCAAGGTGCCTGAAACCAAGCCCACCAAGGAACAGGTCGAAGCGACAATAGGGTCGGGGAGCACCGAGGAAGCCCACAGGGGCAGTCTCGTCCAGGCCCTTCTCTCGAGGCCCTATCTCATCGTATTCACCATGATCACGACCTGGTACGGTTTCGTGTACGCCCAGCACCGTTTCGCCCTTCCCCTCCAGACCAAGGTCTTCTTCGGAGCGTCGGGAGCGCTGATCTACGGCTCCCTGATGACCATCAACGCCAGCTTGGTCATCTTTCTCTCCACCCCCATCATGGCCTTGACGAGGAAGTGGAAGCCCATCAACGCGGTCGCTCTGTCCGGTCTCCTGTTCGCCCTCGGATTCGGCATGATCGGGGTTTCGGGCAATCTATTCCTTTTGTACCTGTCCACGGTCATCTGGACCCTCGGCGAGATCGTGAACGCAACCAACGAGGGCGCCTACGTCGCTAACCACACGCCCATCTCGCACCGGGGACGCTTCAACGCCGTACTCCCCCTTATCGGAGGCTTGGGCTGGACCATCAGTCCTCCCCTCATGGGAAAACTGATCGACGCTCGATCCTTGGGCGTGGTCTGGCCCCTTTTAGGCGCCGTTGCGGGAATCTCGGCTTTCCTCGTCTGGGTTCTGGGCAAGGTAGAGGACAGGCTGAAAGCGAGAAAGACCGATTCTGTGGAAATGAGGAAGTAAAAGGACTATACTATGAGGAAAGTGTCTCCTGGAAAGGGGATGCCCAAAATCGAAGCGAATGCCGCGGAAATAAAAAGAGAGCGCTCGGTGGGCGATATTGGGATTGAACCAATGACTTCTACCGTGTGAAGGTAGCACTCTCCCGCTGAGTTAATCGCCCACCCAGCGCTCTCCAACAGGGCTGCATCGTACCAAAGGCCCCAAGACCTGTCAAGAAGAGCCTAAAGAGGCAGCAATGCGACGCGCCGAGTTTGCGGAAAAGCCTGCCCGGGAGGAGGGCGGGACCATACTCCCCTTCATCTTTCCCAAGGGCAGAACCACTAGGCGTGAGCTTTCGATAGAATTGACCCGAAAATCCATCCACCTCCTCATCGCTTTCGTCCCCTTCATAGCCTCGATATCGCGCTCCCTCATCGTCGCCTTATTGATATCGGGCTGCACGGCCTATGCCGTCTTCGAAACACTCAGGTTCAACGGCATCAGTGTGCCTATTGTCTCGGATCTCACCGCCAGGGCGGCAAGGCTCAGGGACGCGGGAAAATTCGTCCAGGGCCCCATCACCCTCGGCGTGGGCGCTCTGCTCTCCGTGCTGTTTTTCGGTGAATCAACCGCCGCGATAGCCATCTACGTGCTGGCCTTCGGAGACGGACTCTCCAGCCTCGTGGGGAAGGCCTTCGGCCAGCTGAAGCTGCCATTCACCAAGGGCAAATCCCTCGCGGGCAGCATTACCTGTTTCTTGGTGAGCTTCCTGTCTACCTTCGCCGTCTCGGGTCTTGCCCTGCCCTCTCTCGTCGTCGCCGCAGTCTCGACCCTGGTGGAGGCCGCACCCACCAAGGACTGGGACAACATCGTTCTCCCCTTGGCGGCGGGACTCACCGCTACGCTCCTGGGTCTGTAGAACTTTCCCTGGTCCTTACTGCCACAAGTAGAAGGAGTGCAGACGATAGACGTAGAGGATTCCACCGGCCGTTACGGCGAGAAGAGAAACGAGGCTTACCGCCGGGGATAGGTCCCTTCCCAGGAAGAAAGCCCCGATTGAAACGGACGCCATACCCACGGCAATAGGATAATAAGCCTTGTCGCCCCGCATTCTGATGGCTATCAGGTAGTCGGCTATCGTGATCAGGATGGTAGCCATCGTGAATCCGGTTATGAGACTGCCGTATCCCGTCTTGAACATGAGATTCCATGTCCAGATTCCCGAATTCACGGGAAGCGCCAGGGAGAGGAAGGCACTCGTCGCCGCGGCTACCGCGACGATGGCGAACTGCCGCTCGCTGCGCATGCCCGCCGCGTAGAGCCCCGAGATGAAAAGACAAATGTAGCCGAATATCTTGATGCCCATGTAGAGTTTATCGAAGGCACCAAGGACGGTGTCCGCCTCCCCGTTGAGGGCGAGGAGAAAATGCAGAAGACGCAAGGGCTCGAAAGAGAGGGTGGAAAGCCAAAAGGAGAAGTAGAAGATCTCGGCCGAAACCGTTTTCTGGAAGGAGCGCAGGATGGAGCCGCCGGTGACAACGGCAAAGGCGGCCAGGACAAGGCTGTCGAACGCCGAGAGCAGATGGGAGGGCAGGTGAAGCCCGAAGAGTCTGTGGACCTTGTAGATGTCATGCTCGATGAGGAAAACCGCGGGGTTCCTGGACAGGAGGAGGGCCAGGAGGCAGGCTGTGCCTAAAAGAAGTTGGCTGAGGGAAATCCCGAACAGAGCCCAATAGGCTCGCCGCCGCGTTTTCAGGGTCACGCTGACAGAATATCGCGAAGCGGCTTGGGGGAAAAGGTCACCGGCAGCCGCCACCTTTCTCCGATTGATAGAAATCCTCTTTTCTTATATAGTCAAATATTCTCGATACATATTGAGGTAGGACATGGCCGAAAAAATCACTCCCCGCGAGACCGACTACTCACAGTGGTATATCGACATCGTGCTCAACGCGAAGCTCGCCGATTACTCGCCGGTCAAGGGATGCATGGTCATACGGCCCAGGGGCTACGCCATCTGGGAGCGGATCCGTGACGAGTTAGACAGGCGCTTCAAGGAGACAGGACACCAGAACGCCTACTTCCCCCTCCTTATCCCAATGAGCTTCCTCAAGAAGGAGGCTGAGCACGTCGAGGGCTTCGCCCCCGAACTGGCCATCGTCACCCACGGGGGCGGAGAGGAACTGGAAGAGCCCTACTGCATCCGACCCACGAGCGAGACCATCATCTGGTCCAAGTACAAGGAATGGATACAGTCCTGGCGCGACCTCCCCCTCCTCATCAACCAGTTGGCGAACGTCCTCAGTTGGGAAAAGCGCACGCGACTCTTCCTCCGCACCTCCGAATTCCTCTGGCAGGAGGGCCATACCGCCCACGAGACGGAACAGGAGGCGGTCGAGGAGACCCTGCGCATGCTCGAGGTCTACCGCGATGTCGTCGAGCGCTACCTCTGCATCCCCGTCCTGACGGGGATGAAGAGCGAGACCGAAAAATTCGCCGGTGCCATCCGCACCTATACGATCGAAGCCATGATGCAGGACAAAAAAGCTCTCCAAGCGGGAACGAGCCATTTCCTGGGACAGAATTTCGCCAAGGCCTTCGACGTCAAGTTTCAGACCAGGGAGGGCAGCCTCGACTATGTCTGGGCGACGAGCTGGGGTATGTCGACGCGGCTCGTCGGCGCCGTCATCATGACCCATTCGGACGACAAGGGGCTCGTTCTTCCCCCCACCATCGCCCCCGAGGAAGTAGTCATCGTCCCCATCTACAAGAACGATTCCAAGGCTGCCGTCCTCGCCTATGCTGGAAAGATCGAGGCTGGACTCAAGGCCGCAGGCATCCGTACGGTCCTCGACGCTGACGATTCCTCCAGTCCCGGCTGGAAGTTCGCCGAGTGGGAGATGCGGGGAATCCCTTTGCGGATCGAGATCGGTCCCCGCGACATGCAGGCCGACAAGCTCGTCATGGTGCGGAGGGATTCAGGGGAAAAGAAGTTCGTCATGGCGGCCAACGCCGTTGCCGAAGCCAGGAATCTGCTCGACGCGATCCAGAAAGCCCTCTACGAGAAGGCCAGGAATTTCAGGGAGGCGAATACTGTCAAACTGAAGGATCTCAAGGCCCTTCTCGATTTCTTCGGCGACGAGGGCAAGGGAACGGCTGACGCCAGGGGAGGTTTCGCGGAAGCCCTCTGGTGCGGTTCGGCCGTCTGCGAGACCGACCTCAAGACCAGGACGAAGGCCACCCTGCGCTGTCTGCCTCTCGACCGGCAGGAAGGAATCGAAGGCGTATGCGCGCTCTGCGGCGCTCCCGCCAAATATCGAGCTGTCTTCGCGAGAAACTACTGATACACCTGCGGGGGAGGCGGGACAAACGGTCCGGCGCAAACCTTATTCCTGCCTTCGCGCTTGGCACGGTAAAGTGCCCTATCCGCCTCGGTGAGAAGACGCTCGAGGGATAGAGTCCCATCAATTCGGGTCGAAGCCACTACCCCGATGCTGATGGTTACGGAAAGCCGTTCCTCTCCGGTTTTGATGTCCAGCGTCTCGATACTATGCCGGATATCCTCGGCCACGATGAGAGTTTTACCCTCGTCGGCCGAGATGAGGACGATCGAGAATTCCTCGCCGCCGTAACGGCCGACGATATCCGAGACCCTAACCCTTTTCCTGAGCACCTTTCCCACTTCGATCAAGACAGCGTCGCCCGCTATATGGCCATGATTGTCATTGAGGTCCTTGAAATTGTCCAGGTCGAGCATGAGGAAGGCCAGGGAACCCCCGTACCGCTTGACCCGCGAAATCCTCCTTCTCGGCATCGTCGAAGAAACGCCTCCGGTTGAACACCTTGGTCAAGGTATCGTAGTTGGCGAGCTTGTACAGTCGCCTGAACACTTTTCTCACCGCAGTGACATCCTTGAACATGAAGATCTTGCCGACTGCCTTCCCCTTGTCTTCGAGCTTCTCCGACTTGACATCGAAATAGCGCTTCTTTCCGCCTACGGCGCTTTTCAGAATGAAGCGTCGCCGGCTTCCCGCGCAGGCAGCCAGCGTTGCCCCCTCCTCGAATTTGTAGAGATTCGAGCCGATGCAGTCGGGATTCAGCCAGGTAAAGAGCTTCGCGCCGATCTTATTGTAGTCCGATATCCTGTCTTTGAGGTCGACGACAAGAATGCCCTCGCTTATCCCCGAGAATACGACATCCTTGACGAGATCGTCTGTCCGGAGGAAATCGTTCCTGAAGATGGTCAGCGCTGCGAGGATCGAGGCGATGAGGAAGCCAAAAGGCGTCAAGTCTATATTGTATGGCGAATAGCCGAGGAGATAGGGAATCTGAAGCACGACAACGCATAAGGAGCCGATGAGAAGCTTAAGCGAAGAGCTCGTTCTGGCTCGGTTCGACCTGCGCCATTGGAGGAAGTAGAGGATGATGGTGGCGAGGATGAGAAGGTCCGAATAGGTGATGAAGACATAGTACCAAGGCCCCTTCGAAAGCTGGGCGATGAGGCTGCCGTCCACCGAAATGAAGGAAACCTTGCTGTAATGAAAGTGCAGGTAGTCATTGGTCGAACTGAAGAAGAGCGTGACGAGCGAGAAAAACAGGGTGGAGATGTAGAGAAGCCCGCTCGGCTCCCTCTTCGAAAAGGATTTATAGGCGAAGAGAAACCAGAAGACAGAAACGAAGGGCAGGCCGAAGTACTCGAACTTGAGCCAGAACAGGATCTCCCCGAGACTCGAGGAACCGAGTTCGAAGGCATAGCCCAAGGTATAGATGAAGATCGATGCGCAGCCAAGGGCGAAAAGTGTCGAAAGCTGATTCCGCCGTCATATGAACAAAACCGTGAACACAAGGTAGACCAGGGCTGAAGCGAAGAGAAGGAGGCGGAGGACGATCATCGCGTTGAGCCCACCGCGTCGGAGGAAGAATTCCAGAGAACTTCAATGTAGGAGACGAGGGGATCCTGCGATGAGGAACCGCCCCGGGCGATTTCCGTACCTCTCGACGGGCCGTCCCATGCCTCTATCATGGGCTTGGCGGGAAACAAGGAAGACCAGCCCATACCGGCGGCCAGACAGAGAATGGCGAAGCTCGTGCCGATGGCCAGGGCGAAGTGAGCACGATGCCTGCGTATCTTTTCACGTTGGAAGACAGCGTCGAAATCGGGAAATGCCGAGCCCGATCGAAGGGCCATATCCTTCAGGAGTTCACCGACGGAGGAGGATGTCTCATGTCGTTCAGCCATAACCTTTATCCCTCATTATCGAAGCGAGGCGCGCCCTCGCCCTGAAAAGCCTGGATTTGACCGTGCCTTCCGGAAGGCCGAAGGTCAAACCCAGTTCCGCCAATCCAACCCCCTCGGCCTCGTGGAGATAGACAAGGACCCTGTCCTCTGGGGTGAGGCTCCGCATGGCCTCGGCCAGGTGGGTCTCCAGATCGTGCTTCAGGACCTCGCGTTCGGGCGCCGCGCGAATGTCCGGAAATTCGGGCGCCGCTTCCCCGTCCAGGGAGATCATACCCCTGTTCCGCCGCGCGCGGCGCCTGACCGCGTCGGCGACGGAAGTCCTGCACAGGGCATAGAGGAAGGTGCCGAAGGAACTGCGGCGCTTCCAGCCTTTGATGGCCTTGTGCAGGCGGATGAGGGCATCCTGGGAAGCCTCGTCAGCCAGGTCGGCGTCGTACCCCGACATGGCCGCGCAGAAGCCGCGTATTCTGTCCCACCATCTCCAGGCGAGGCGCTCGAAAGCACCTCTGTCCCCAGCCCCGGCCTCCTCGGCCAAGACCTCGTCCAAAGTCTCGCCGGTCTTTGCCGCCAGCGAGGAAGCAAGAGGATCTGTATCATGTTCCCGCGATCCGGCGGTCCAGCCGGTTTTATGCGATCCCATCAGCGTCTCCAGCGTTCGTACGGACCTATAGTACCCCAATTCCGCGCCAAACAAAAGCGGAGAGGCGGTGCTTATGCGCCGCCTCTCCGCTTTTGAACCTAGACCACGACGCCTTACTATCAGAGGCAGTTCCTCAGGAGGAGGAGAGCCTTCGTCCATCGCTCGGCTTCCTTCTGGTTGAGTCCCTTTCTGCTGAAGGACTCCTTCAGCCGGCCCGCGCTTTCGGCCATCCTGGCTTCTCTCACGATGAGGAGTACCGTCTTCCAGCGCTTCTCACCGAAGATGGACTTCACCTGGATCTGGCGATCTATCTGCACCATCCGTATGGTTTTTTCGGCCTCGAGGCTTTTGTCAACCTCGGCTTCTATGGCTGCCTTGTCGGGTTCGGCTTCGAGGAGGAGCCTGGCGATATTGGCCTGCTGGACGCGGATATCGGCCCTGGCCTTGGAAAGGGCAGGCTCGTCCTTGGCGACGAGTTCGGAGATTTGTGTCAACTCCTCGTCCGTAATTTTCAGCTCGCGCAGCCAGCCCCTGACGGTTTCCTTGCCCTCTGGCTTGGCCATCGGCTGAGCTGAGGCGGCGGCGCCGCCTGCAAAGAGCAGGACGATGCCCGCGAGAAGAACAAGTCCATACCTGAATGTCGATTTCTTCATCAATAGCCTCCGAATCTTTCGATCGTTCGAATATTAGTCGTCTCTTAGGCCCTTCGGGTTCCCTTGAAAAAGCGCGGCCTGCGCACAATCTTGCCCAAACCAGGCCTGGGAAAGTAGTATGGGGGTATGAAACCAGAGGACCTTCTCCTCTTCGCCGCCGATTCGGCCCGTCTCATGCTCGAGAGCGGGGGCGAGACCTACAGGGCCGAGGAAGTAGCCATGGGAATCATCTCGAGCCAGGGGGGGACCGAGGCGGAATGCTTCGCGACGAGCACGGGGCTCATGCTCTCCTTCATGGCCGAGGATGGGCTGGTCCATTCGATAGTCCGGCGGGTCAAGCGCCGGGGCATGAATCTCGAACGGGTATCGCGGATAGATACGATGCTGCGGGATCTCCTCGCTGACAGGATAGACATGATCGAGGCGGGACAGCGGCTCGACGCCGCTGAACGCATAGTTGAGCGCCCGGCGCCCGTGAAGATCCTGGCGAGCGCGGCCGGAGCCGGATTCTTCACCTTGCTTTTCGGGGGCAACATTCTGGACGCGGTCGCCGCCGCGGTGATTGGATCAGCCGTCGCCTGCCTAATCCTGGCGCTGAGCCATCTCAAGCTGCCGGATTTCGTCGTGACCTTGGCTGGCGGTGCCCTCGCGGCTGGCGCTGCCTCTTGCCTCAGGGCGGTCGGCCTCGTCATCCACGTGGACACGACGACCATCGGCATCATCATGCTCATGGTGCCCGGCGTCGCCATCACCAACGCCATCCGCGACATCATCGCCGGGGACCTCGTCGCCGGCATAGCCCGGGCAGCCGACGCCTTCCTCACGGCTGCGGCCATCTCGGCCGGGGCAGGCGGGTCACTCGCCCTCCTCAAGCTCCTCCATCTGGCCGGCGCCTTGTGACAACTTCATACTTCAGTTCCGTCATCAACGCGATCAAAGGGCCCTTCTACGCAGCGGCCGCGACCTCGGCCTTCTCCGTCCTCTTCGGTCTCCTTTCGACGGATATCGTCCTCGCCGCGGGAGGTGCAGCCGTTGGACAGGCGGTGCTCGAGCTGATTCCGCCCCTCAAATCCCCGGCCTTCGCCTCATTTTTCGCCGCCTTGGCCGCCGGTTTCTATAGTGAATTCGCGGCCTGGTTCCGCAAGCGGCCCGCCACGGTCTACATGATCGCGAGCATCATCCCTCTCGTCCCCGGAGGGGGAATGTACTACTCGATGTTGACTTCGCTGGAGGGTGATCCGGCCACATCGGTGCAGATCGTCCTCTCCACCCTCATGACGGCTTTCGCCTTGGCAGCTGGCCTTGCGATAGCCAACGCCCTAGGCAGGCTGGCCTTTGAAAGGTCCCGCTTTCCCCGGCCTAAAGCCAAGACTTGATTGGGTCTTTCCCGACCCGCAAAAAGGAGCAGACTATGTCGTTCTCCCTCAAAGAGGAGCGCCGTATACCCGAGATCGCCTCGACCGCGAGGCTCTATGTCCACGACGGCACGGGAGCCCGTGTCCTCTCCGTCGTCAACGCGGACGAGAACAAGGCCTTCGGCATTAGTTTCAGGACACCCCCGAAAAAATCCGACGGCGTGGCCCACATCCTCGAACACTCCGTCCTCTGCGGTTCGGATAAATACCCGGTCAAGGAACCCTTCGTCGAACTGATTAAAGGCTCCCTCAACACCTTCCTCAACGCCTTTACCTACCCCGACAAGACGGTCTACCCCCTGGCCTCAACGAATCTCAAGGACTTCCGCAATCTCATCGATGTGTACTTCGACGCTGTCTTCCATCCCCTCATCGCCGAGGACACTTTCCGGCAGGAGGGCTGGCACTACGAGGTCGACCCCGAAACCGGCGTCCTGGACTACAAGGGCGTCGTCTTCAACGAGATGAAGGGAGCCTATTCCGACCCCGACGACCAGCATGACGACCTTTGCAGACGCTCTCTCTTCCCCGACACGGCCTACGGCCTCGATTCGGGAGGAGACCCGGCCATCATCCCCAGCCTCGACTATCCAACCTTCAAGCGCTTCCACGAGACCTACTATCATCCATCGAATTCCTACATCTTCTTCTATGGCGACGACGAGCCCGATGAGAGGCTGGCCATCGTTGAGCGCTGGCTCTCTCCCTACTCCCGGCTCGAGATCGACTCCCTGCCCGCGCTTCAAAAACCATTCGATACACCGCTTGGTAAAACGGCATTCTACGAGTCCGAGGAGGCTAAGGCCTGGACTGCTGTCAACTGGGCTTTCGCCGGCAGCGAGGACCCGGAGACCAAACTCGCCCGTACCATACTCTCCCATATCCTCATTGGGACGCCTGCCTCGCCCCTGCGGGTCGCCCTCATCCATTCAGGGCTGGGTGAGGATCTGGCCGGCTTCGGCCTCGAGGACGACATACGGCAGGGTGCCTTCTCCGCGGGCCTCAAGGGCGTCTCCCCCGAGAACGCACCCAAGGTCGAGGCTGTCGTCCTTGAGACTCTGGCGAAGCTCACCGCCGATGGGATAGACCCCGATGCGGTCGCCGCTTCGATGAACACCGTCGAGTTTGCACTTAGGGAGAAGAACACGGGCCGCTTCCCTAGGGGACTCGCCGTCATGCTCGAGGGCCTGGGCGAATGGCTCTACGGCGGCAATCCGATGGACGCCCTCGCCTTCGCCGAGCCTCTCGAAAGGATTAAGCGCGGCGTCGCGGCTGGAAGGTACTTCGAGCCTCTCATCGGGAGCTCCTTCCTCGGCAATAACCACCGCTCGACCGTCACCCTCCTGCCGGAGGCGAAGGCGGGGACCAAACTCGCCGAGGCCGAGCGGAAGGCGCTCGACGCCTCCAAGGCTTCGATGACCCAGGCCGAGCTGGCTTCGACCGCCGAAGCCGCCAGAAGGCTGAAGGCCCGGCAGGAAAAGCCCGACAGCCCGGAGGCCCTGGCGACCATACCTTCCCTCGGGCTTGCCGACCTTCCGTCCGAACCCGTCCCTATCCCGTCTGAAAGAAGGGAAGCAGGCGACTCGATTCTCCTTTTCCACGACATACCGACCTGCTCGATACTCTACCTCGACATCGCCTTCTCCCTGGATTTCCTATCCGACGAGCTTCTGCCCTATGTCGGTCTCTTCGGCAGGGTTCTTCTGGAGATGGGAGCCGGGGATATGGACTATATAGCCTTGAGCAGAGAAATCGGGAAGAAGACGGGTGGCATCGGCGCCTCGACCCTGACAGCATCGAAATGGAGAAAGCCGGGAACGGCCGCTCGTTTCATTCTCCGCTCTAAGACGCTCGCCTCCAACGCCGACCGCCTCTTCAAGCTTCTCTCCAAGGTTCTTCGCGAGACGCGAATCGACGACAGGGAGAGGTTCAGGCAGATCGTCCTCGAGGAAAAGGCCCAGGCCGAAGCCTCCCTCATCCCCTCGGGGCACAGGGTATTAAGCTTAAGGCTCCGAGCGCGCTTCACCGAGGCTGACGCCATGTCGGAGCGCATCGGAGGAGTGGAACAACTCTTCTTCCTGCGCAGGCTCGCCGAGAGGCTCGATAAAGACTGGAAAGCTGTGCTATCCGACCTCGAGTCGGTGAGGGCTGCCCTGATCAATGCCCGGGGCGCCGTCTTCAACGCGACGATCGACGCGGAAGCTTTTTCAAGGATTGAGCCAGCCATGAGGGTCTTCATGGCATCCCTGCCGGCAGGACCCCGGAAGGAAAGCGCCGCCCGCGGCCCTCTGCCGGGCCCCGCTATGGAGTTCCTCACCGCTCCCACACAGGTCAACTTCGTCGGGACCGCATATCCCTTAGGCTCGGGCGGCGCACGATTGGGTGCCTTCCTCGTCGTCAAGAACTACCTGGACACGACCTTCCTCTGGGAAAACGTCAGGGTCAAGGGAGGGGCCTATGGCGGTTTCTCCTCATTCGACCTCAACTCCGGCCTCTTCATCTTCCTGTCCTACCGCGATCCCAACCTCGAGAAAACTATCGAGGTCTTCTCCAAGGCCGGGGACTTCCTCGGAAAGCTTAACATCTCCAGGGAAGAGCTGACCCGATCCATCATCGGGACGATCGGGGGTGTGGACGCCTACCTCCTTCCCGACGCCAAGGGTTTTACTTCCCTCGTGCATTTCCTGACCGGCTATACCTATGAGGATCGCCAGGCGATGAGGAAGGAGATACTCTCGGCCTCTCCCGAAGACTTTAAAGCCCTGTCGGCAGCCCTGGCGGCGACGACGGCGCGCTCGGGAGCCTTAAGCTCACGGCAAAGGATCGAGGCCCTTCCCGCCGCGCTCAAGACGAAGTCCGAGACGACAACTATCATGTAATCACTCCTTAAAACCGTGGTATATTGCCTCAATGCAGGGAGACGCGGCTCCTGCGGCCGCGGCTCCCTATATTTATAGGTACTGTCAGGAGGACAGATGATGCGAAAAAGAATTGTATCCCTGGCGCTGATTCTCGCCTGCGCCGCCGCCTTGGCCGGGTATGCCGAGGAGACTCCGGCCAATTTCAAAGCGGGCTTTTTCTTCAACCTCTTCCCGATGTTCGAGTACACGACCCATGCAGCCGTATCCTCGACTATATCAAACATCCCAGACCTCGCCCTCGGCGAGTACTACGAAAAACCCACCTTCGGTTCAGGCGGCATCTACCTCAACAAGGGGCCGATCACGGCCGTAGGTATCATGGAATTTCAGCAGGACATCTGGTCCAAGCTCTACAAGCGATCCATCTTCAACATGCCCGATTCCGAGACGGGCTGGTATCCCGACATCATGGGGTTGGGTACCTTCTATCCCAATGTTGGGTACGTTGACTATGACACCAATGTTTTCAGCTTCTCCTTAGGACGCAGGAAGATTGAGGATGGACCCGGGACCTATAGCCTCGGCCTCTCCTCCTACAACCCTTTCTACGACCATGTAGCCGCCTCTATGGCAGTCCCCATCGGGACCGGGAAGCTCGGCTACGACTACGTAGCCGTGGGTATGCAACGCTTTAACAACACCGATTATTTGGGCTCGGGAACTGAGCCCAAGTATTTCTTTTTCCACCGGGCTTCCTGGACAGGCAAGTACTTCACCTTCGGCATCAACGAATACAACCTGATCGCCGGCACCGATCCCGACTTCCAGGACTGGGGACCCTTCCTCTTCTACCACAACCTCTTCAACAACCACCAGAACGTCATGGCCGGCTTCGACTTCAACTGGACTCCCCTGGAGAAATTCTCCTTCTATGGCCAGTTCATCTTGGACGATTTCGCGTTCGAGGCGGGGACTGACACCAACCCGACGGCCATCGGCATGACCGCCGGGGCCGACCTCAACTTGATCCCGGGTTCCAGGACGAAGGGAGCCAAGTACTACGATTCCGACTTCACCTATTATATCGGCCGAAACCAGACGCCCAAAGGCGGGCTCAACCTCCGACTCGAGGGTTATCTCATGTCACGGTATCTCTATCGGAGGCAAACAACCGTTCTCGAAGAAGGCTTTACAGCCTAGTACATGGTAATGACGAATTGGATCGGCACTGGAAGACGTGATGTAGTATCTCCCTTCCTCGCCACGCCTCTGGCGCCGGATACGGCCCTGGGAAGACTGGCCTTGACCTGGGCGGGTAATCCATGGGAGGCCTCCTTCGCCTTCGAATACAGGCTTGTCGGCTCTGAAAGCACCGTGAAAGACTACAACTACAGCACGGTCGACTATGTCAATACTCTGTGGCCGAGCTCTCCCACCACCAATCTGGACTTCAAGCTCGACGGAAAGTACCGCCTCAGCGCCAAGTCCATGGCCACGGCTGGGGTTGATCTCCTCGTCAAGGCCGGCGTCCCCGAACTCACCCTGAACGCGGGCTTCGCTCACCAGCTCGCGGCTGGTACGGGGCCGAGTCTCAAACAAACAGAATAATTCGAAATACTCAGGTCAGCGGCCGGCGAAAAGCCCGCCGCCGAGCCCTCGAGAGCCGCCGCCGGCTTCCAAAGGAAGCCGAATCTTCATAGGCCGACGACGGCCATCGTTTTCTCCCAGAGTTCATCGCGCATAGCCAGGACCCCTGCCGCGATACGGATAGGGGCAACAGCGCATCGCACGAAATACTTCCCGGTCAAACCGGCGGCCTCCTCTGAAGACGCCGCCCAGATGCTCGTCCTCGCCCCTTCCTCCGCATCGATGGACTTCATATTCATGTAGGATCGGATGAAAAAATCATACCATTTGTGAAGGGTCATGATTTTCGTGTTGACGAGGCCGGGGTGGACGGCGTTCACGGTCACGCCCCTGCCCGAAAGCCTCTCGGCCAATTTGAGGGTGAAGAGGAGGACGGCCAGCTTGGAACCCGCGTAGGCCGAGAAGCCGTTCTTCCGCACGAGGAAGCCCGGCTTGTCGAGGTCGAGTCTGCCGACGACGTACATCGCCGAACTCAAGGAGACGATCCTCCCCCGGCCGGAGGCCTCGATATTGGGCAGCAGCAGGTTGGTCAGCAGAAATGGAGAGAAATAGTTGGCCTGCATGGTCGGGTGGATTCCGTCGCCCGTCAGCACGTCGCCCTGAGTATAGTTTCCCGCGTTGTTGATGAGGACATCAATCTTTCCGAAGCGTTGGGCGATCTCGGCGGCACAGGCTCGCACCGAGGCGAAAGATGCCAGGTCGAGGCGGACGAGTTCGATCCGACACCCTGGAGCGCCCCTTCGGATTTCGTCAGCGGCGGCGAGCGCGGCCTCGAGGTTCCTGCAAGCCAGGACGATTCGGGCTCCCCCCGCGGCCAGCTCGCGGGCAGTCACCTTTCCTATTCCGCCGTTGGCCCCCGTGATGACGATCGTCTTGTCCCTGCAGTCCATTGGTATCTCCAATAGGCCGGGCAGGCGGGCCGCGGCGTGGCCTACATGCCCGCATCCAGCGCGCCCAGCCCTTGAAGCCCGGATCAATCCCTGTGCCTAGAGTACGAAGAAGAGGAAGACGAGGGCATCCTTCCATGAAGAGGCGGAGAAGGCGACCTCGTGGCTGCTCAGCTTCTGAGCCCCGGGAAAGAAGGAGCCCCTGTACGCCAGGTGATGTTCCTTAAACCGTATCTCCACGTCGAATCGACGCGGGATGTACTGCTTGGCCACCGTCGGCGGGTCGGCGAGGACAGCCGCCACCCCTTCCCTGATCATGCGCTGGGCTACGCTGGGATGGACCGATATGGAAGCGTTCCCCACGCCCCTTGAGACCGCCGCTGTCTTCATCCCCCAGCCCAGGCCCTCGGCGAAAGAGCAGAGGGCCTCGTCGCCAGAGAGAAAGAGAACGGGCACGCCCAATGAAATCGATGTATACGAATTAATGAGGAACTCGCTCGCCTGGACGCCGTTGATCTTCACCCAGACGTTGCCCCCGTTCATGGTATGGGCAAGGGGATTGCCATCCGAGCCGGCAGCCGAATGGTAGCCGGTGAACATCGCCCCGTCGAAGTTCGAATCGAGACCGGCCATCATTACCTGGGGATCGCGTGTCCAGGATCGGAGTATCTTGACCTTTTCGGGGAGAAAGGAGGGATCGATGTTCCGCCCCGTGCTGTGCGCGTCCTTGACGAGGATCTCTTCCGCCCCCGCGGCGAAGGCAGCCTCGCAGGCGGCGGCAACTTCTTTCGTCATCTCCGCCCTGAAGTAGGCGCCCTGGGAATTCTCCAGCTCCGTCTCCTTCCAGTCGGCGATGCCGCAGGTACCCTCGATGTCCGCGCTCAAGAATAGCTTCTTCATGCTTAGACTTCCTTTATCTTGCAGCCTATTTACGTTTCACCGCCTTCGTGGCAATGAAGCAGTCTATGTAGGGATCGAGTATATCCTCTCTCCCCGAGTTGTCTTCGAAGAATCCCTCGATGCAGAAACCTGAGTCCACTTGGCCGCCGATGAGGTCGGCCAGGGAGTGCCCCCATTCCAGCGCCTGTTTGTCGGCCAATCTCTTGGCGAGGACCTCCTTGGGCAGCTGATCCAGATCGCTGTACGGGATCCGGTATTTCACCTCCCTGACTCCGCTCTCGTCGTAAGCTTCGAGGTCAAAGATGTAGAGGAGGGGATTCGCGAAGCCGGCGAGAAGGATGCCGCCCGATTTCAGCACGCGAAAGCATTCCTTCCACACGGAGCGCGCATCGTCGACAAAGACGTTGGAGACCGGATGAAAGATCAGGTCGAAGGCGGCGTCGGAAAAGCGGCCCAAGTCTCGCATGTCGCCCTGCTCGAGGGCGATATCAAGCCCCTCGCGCCCGGCCACCTCCCTGTCGCGGTCGAGCTGGGCGGGACAGTTGTCGAATACCGTCACCTTCGCGCCTGCGGCCGCGAGGACTGGCCCCTGCTGTCCCCCTCCCGATGCCAGGCAGAGGACCTTCTTGCCTGAAATTTCTCCGAACCACCCTCTCGGTACGGATTTTGTGGGCGTAAGGAGGAGGGCCCATTCGCCCCGCCGCGCGGCCTCGACGACCTCGTGAGCCACAGGGATAGTCCACTTGTTGCCTTCGGCCACCTCTTTGGTCCAGGCTTCCCGGTTGTGGCTCAAGATGTCCATGAATGCTCCTCGAAGTCCCAAAGATCAGGTTCCGGTCAGGTCCTTCTCAAGGAAGACGGCGCCTTCGATGGGATTGTACACATAGGGGGTGGTTTCGCGGAAGCCTAGGGAGCGGTAGAGTCCGAGCGCCGGCTTCATGCGCTCGAGGCTGTCCAGGCGCATGCTGCGATACCCTTTGGCCTTGGCTTCGGTAATGATTTTCTCAGCCAGCCCCCTGCCCAGTCCCAGGCCCTTGCGTCCTTCGGTGACAAAGAGACGCTTCATCTCGCCGACGCCCTCGCCTATCCTCCGTAAAGCCACGCAACCGCATACAACCCCATCGACCACAGCCACAATCAGGGCCCCCTCGGGTTCGGCATACTTGCCCGGCAGGGAGGCCAGTTCCTCCTCGATGTCTTGGAAAGAAAGGTCCAGATTCTCGGATTCGACGTATTCGCGGATGAGACGGCGCACGGCGGAAAGATCCCTAGCTTCGGCTTTTCTGTATGTCACACTCGGCGAATCACTTTTCTTTCCATTCATTTTCGTACGATTTCGCTTTCCACCAGGGCCAGAAGTTCCCTGTTCCTTTGGGAACCCAAGCCTAGTATGATCTTTTCGGTTTCTGTCTCGAGGATGAGGTAGGGCCCTTCCCTTTTGAGGACAGCCAGTCTCAATTTTCCGAGGACCGCCGACCTGTAATGGCCTATATCCATGAAGCCCATGCCGATTCCATTCACCCGGACGAGACCGACGGGCAGGCTGTCGATCAGGCTCGCCGAACGTATGGAGGCGTAGGGAATCGTCGCCCCGTAAAGTCCCCTGACGACGATGCCGTTCTGGGCAGTCTCGACTTTATAGGTTGCGGCGATGAGAAAGAGGACGGCTATTACCAAGGCGCCCACGGCGAGATCTACGAAAATGCGGCTCTTCCCGCCTGTTCCGGACATGCCACATCATCCCTCATCGAGAACAGGAAATCAACCGGCGTAGGCGCTCCGTCCTCCCCCGTGCTATAGTGGCCCCGCATGAATATCCTTTCCATTTCGGGTGCCGCCGTCGCCGTCAAGGACGGTTTTCTCTTCGAGGATCTCGACCTCGGACTCGAGGCGGGTGAGCGCATTGGCCTCGTCGGCAGGAACGGCACGGGCAAGACCACGCTTCTCAAGCTGATAGCCGGTTCCATCCCGGCGGATAGAGGCGATATGGCCCGAAGGCGGGGCCTTGCCGTTTCCAGCCTCGAGCAGATGCCCAGCTTTGGACCCAAGGAAACCGTGGCCGAATTCCTCTACGGCGGGGACGCGCCCGAAATAGCCCTGAACCGGCGCCGCCTGAGTGCCTCGGGCCGCGAACTTTCAGGCGTCGAGGCCGAACTTGAAAAATTCGGCCCTGTCCCCCTGGAAAACCGCTACGCCTCCCTCTGCGCTGAACTCGGCATACGTGACACTGGACGTCTCCTCACTACCATGTCGGGCGGCGAGGTGAAGAAGGCAGCCCTGGCCCGAACCCTGGCGCCTCGCGCCGACCTCGTCCTCCTCGACGAGCCCACCAACCACCTTGACCTAGACACGATCGAGTGGCTGGAAGCGAGGCTCCTGGCCTCCAAGTTCGCCTTCATCCTCGTCACCCACGACCGCTGGTTCCTCGACACGGTTACCGATTCCATCCTTGAAATCGACAGGCGGCGGATCCACCACTACCCTGGCAACTATTCAACGTATCTCCGACGCAAGGCCGAACGCTGGGCTGTCCTCGAGAAGACCGAAAACAAGCGTCTTTCCAACCTCAAGATCGAGCTTGCCTGGCTCATGCGGGGCGCCCGTGCCCGCGCCACCAAGAGTGAGCGGCGCAAGGACGAGATTCGGGCCATGAAACAAGAAGCCCTCGCACGGCCTCCCTCAAGTTTCGTCTTCTCGTCCGCCGCGAGCAGGCTGGGCAAGAAGGCAGTCATCCTAAAAGGCGCCTCCGCCGCTTATGGGACGAAGCCCGTCATCGAAGCCTTCGACTACGCGATACAGCCGGGCGAGCGGCTGGGCGTCGTCGGCCCCAACGGCTCAGGCAAGACGAGTCTCCTCAACCTCATTGCCGGACGTATCGCACCTTCGGCCGGCAGGATCGAGTGGGGCGACACGGTGAGGATATCCCTTTTTGAACAGACAGCCGATTCGATCGATCCATCGGTCTCCGTTCTCGACTACATCCGCGGCCAAGCCGAGCTGGTGCGGATCTCCGACGGCGCAGTCCAGGACGCGGCATACCTCCTCGAGCGCTTCGGCTTCGACCGGGATTTCCAGGCCATGGCCGTGGGCAGACTATCAGGCGGGGAGCGCCGTAGGCTCCAGCTCGTCCGCGTCCTCTCCGAGGCGCCCAACGTCCTCCTCCTGGACGAGCCCACCAACGACCTTGATATAGACACGATCGAAGCCCTCGAGGACTTCCTCGAAGGCTTTCAGGGCTGCATCGTCGCCGTCTCCCACGACCGCGCATTCCTCGACAGGATAGCCCGGTTTCTCATCGTCATGGACGGATCCGGGAGAGCCTTCGGCTTTAATGGTTCATATCTGGATTGGCGCGTCGAGCTCGAGGAGAGAAGGGTAGCGGCCGAAGAGCGGCCCATGGCCGGATCAGAGCCGTCTGCAGCAGCCCCGCGCCCCAGAAAGAAACGCCTTTCTTTCGCCGAGCGCCGGGAGTTCGAGGCGATTCTCCCCGAGCTGGACGCCCTCGAGGCGGAGAAAGCCGAACTCGAAGCCTTGTTCGCTCGGAAAGGAACTGCGCCCAAGGACTTGCGCCAAGCCCAAGCCCGCTATCTCGAGGTGGAAGCCTCAATAGGTGATAAAACCCTGCGCTGGGAGGAACTCGCCCTGCAGGACGCGGAATTATGAAGGCCGGAGCCTTCGACGCTCTCTCCCCCGAGATAATCCTCGGGGCTGTCGAGGAAGCCCTCGGCTTCGTGCCTGAAGGGAATCTGACCCCCTACCCCAGCTACGTGAACCGCGTCTATGGTTTCTCCGACGAGGAGGGACGCGAGTTCATCGCCAAATTCTACCGCCCGGGCCGATGGAGTGAAATGGCCATCCTCGAGGAACACGCCTTCCTGGCCGACTGCGCCAAGGTCGAGCTGCCCGTCGTTCTTCCCCTCCCCGATGATGATGGCGAGACCCTCTTCACGATCGATGTCGAGGACGAGCCCGAGACCGGCGCTTACCCTGGAGGGTTCCGCTTCAGCTTCGCCGTCTTCCCCAAAAAGGGCGGCCGCAGCTTCGACGCCGAGCGGGCCGAGGACTGGGAGCGACTGGGTGCCCTGGCCGGCCGGCTCCACGCCGTCGGTGCCAATCGCCCTGCCCATGCGAGGCCGCTGCTCTCCTCCTCCCTTGCTCTGGCCAACCTCGCCGTCGTAGAGCCTCTCGTCCATCCTGAATTCCGCGCTGAATTCGGCGATCTCTGCCGCACTGCCATCCAGGTTACAGCCGAATCTTTAAACGCCCTTCCTCCCATCCGCATCCATGGCGACCTCCACCGAGGCAACATCCTCGAGCGGCCCGGCGAAGGTCTTCTCCTCCTCGATTTCGACGACATGGTCACGGGTCCCCAGGTTCAGGACCTCTGGCTCCTCCTTCCTGGCAGGGCAGCGGACTGTGGCCGCGAACTATCCATGATTCTCGGGGGTTACGGTGAGTTTGCCGTCCTGCCCTCAGGCAGCGTCGCCGTGATCGAAACCCTGCGCTTTCACAGGATGCTCCACTTCCTCGCCTGGAGGTCCCTCCAGAGGGACGACCTCTGGTTCAAGCGCGACTTTCCCGACTGGGGAAGCAGGGCTTTCTGGATTCAGGAACTCGAGGATTTCAGGGAGCAGTCACGCGTGATGGTCGAAGAAGCCTGAGCAGGTTCAGGTAGTGAATTCAACTGCGGGCTTTCCCGAAAAATCTATGGCCGATTCCCATTTCACTCTCGAAATCAGAAGTAAAGCCAGAATGGCGGCCGTGTAGTTCGAGAAGAGATTCCCCCAGAAAACGGAATAGTATTGGAGTGAACTTTCAGTCGCCAGGATGAAAAGGTAGCGGAGAAGCCATATCCGAAGAAAGCCCAGCACGAGGGGGACCTTGGTTCGCCCGAGACCCACGAAGGCGCCCTGGACAGTCATGCAGACCCCGAATCCCACGACAGAATACGTATAGATATGGAGAGCCCGGTTCGCTATCTCGAGCATGTCGGTCTGCCGCGTGAAGAGGATAGTGAGGTGAGAGGAAAGAGGGACGATTATCGCGATGACGACGGCGGCTGTCGCCGCGGACAAGATGCATCCTGCCACGCATGATCGTTTAGCCTTGTTCGCTCTCCCCGCCCCGATGCTCATGCTCACCATCGTGGTCACAGCCGAACTGAAGGCTCCGGGCAGGTTGAAGCACACAGCCGAGATGTTGTTCGCTATTCCCTGGCCGTTCAGGACGATAGGTCCGTATTTCTGGGTCTCGTTGTTGATGAGGTAGAAGCCGAGGTTGAGGAGGAAAGTGTTCAGCATGGCAGGTAGGCCGATGCGGCCGAGCTTCTCGAGCGTCGCGCGTTCGAAATGGAAACCTTTAAGCTCCAGTTTGTCGAGGCTTTTCTTCAGGAACAGTTCGTAGAACATCCAGACCGTGATGCATATATTGGCGAGGAGGGAGGAGAGGGCGCAGCCCACGATACCGAGGTGGAAGAAGTAGATAAAGATGACATTGAAAAAGATCTTCAGAAGCAGTATGAGGATCATGCGGATGAAAGGCGCCTCCGGCTGGCCGTTGGCGTTTTTAATCCCGTTGTATATCGACTCCATGAAGGAGAATGGCAGCACCAAGGCGTAAAGGGACAGATACAGGAACACGTTGTGCGATATCTGGGCGTTGACCGTGCGCGAGATGAGGGCCCCGGCGCCAACGAGAAGAGGGGCGGAGAGGCAGCCCAGGATGGATCCGGCCACGACGATCTGCGTTGAAGTCCGCTTCGATTCAACGAAGTCGCCTTTGCCATTCAGCTGACCGATGATAGCCATGGCCGCGACGGAGAGGCCTTGGGCGAAGGCGGTCATCATGTTGACGACCGGTTCGGAGAACGTCACCGCGCTGGCTACCAGGGTCCCCGAGACATTGTTTATGAAAAGCCCGTCCATCAAGGGCATGAGGGACTGCACGACCCCGAGCATGAGGCTGGGAACGGAGAGAAAGACGATCGTACGGAAGATCGATCCGTTCAATATGAAGTCGCGGCGCTGGGTTGTGGACTGGTTGAAGAACTTCAGATGCATCGAAGGAGGATGATAGCGCGGAGCGGGTTCCCTCCGCTAGACCTTCGACCCTTCCCTTCTTTGCCCGATCCGCCGAAGAGGCGTCAAGCGCGATTCGCAGCGCTTGTCGTTGAAAAGACCTTTGGTCTTCATGGTCTTCCGTATCAGCCGGCGCAAGTCCACGAGGGCATCTCCGGCGTATCCGGCAATCAGACCAGCAGCCCGCCCGCAGACGATCCCCCTGTAGCGGATCGCGAATGTTCGGGTTGCCGTACAGGTTTCGCTAGCCACGGCCAGGAAAGCCTCCTCGCGCTCAGGAAATCGAATATCGTCGTGTGAAGATCGGCCTCTGGATAGTAGTACTGGCCGGGCTCGATCCCCGCGAGCCGGTGAACGAGGCGTTCATACGTTTCTCCGTCCAGGCGTACAGGCAGGATGAGGCTGATTCCCAGGCGGCCGTCGCTCCGGGGATTCATGGCCAACGCGTCGATCGCGACATCGTTCGCGGCGATCTTCGCGCGATCGCGTTCGTCGATCGAGCGATAGAGTTCCTCGGAGTTCATCCGGCTTCCTCGACCGAATGGCCGCCGCCCTCCAGCGCCCCAATAGCCCCGTCCAGGCAGGCTTCCTTGACGAGGATATAGTCCGTATCGAAGGTCGAGACGACGAAGATGGAGACGCCCACCGCGGCCAGAAGGCCACTCGCCCCGGCAAGGACGCCGACGACGCCGAAATCGATGGGACCGGCGATCTTCAAGACGCGCCAGCCGCCGTCCTCCTTCATCGCGCCTTCGACGAGGCCCGAGCGGCAGACGACCGAAACCTCCTCCGTCGTCCTGGCGAAGGAGAAGAAATCCTCCCGAGCGAAATCGGCTTCCGGAACTTTGTCGGCGGAAAGCCGATATACCGAATAGGATCCAGGGAGAAGAGTGAATGTCATAGTCGGCTCTCCTTTACCGTCCTCAAGCGCTGGGCGAGGAGGCTCGCGGCGATGATGAGGATGATGCCAGCCGCCTGATTCAGCGTCATCGTTTCGCCCCTGAAGGCGATACCTAGAAAAACCCCGAAGGGGATTTCCGAGTACGAAAGGGCGCTGTACTGGAAGAGCGAGAGCCGCTTCATGCCGTAGAAGAAGAGGCTGAACCCGATGAAGCCGACGGTGAAGCCATAGAAGATTCCGATGCCCAGCTGGGCGAAGGGAACTCCCGGTATTTCTGCGATGAGGAAGGCCAGGAAGATGATGCCCCCCACTCCGTTCTGGAAATAGATGACGTCAGCCTCGCCCATGACGGAGAGGGCCTGCTTGTAGATGACAGTAGTGCCGGCGTACACGAAGGCCGAGACGATCATGCAGGCGCTGCCTAAAAGGTCGGGACCCGACAGGGAGAAGGACCGGTGGAGGTTCATGACCACCACGCCGCCTGTGGCCAGGAAAAGGACCCCGAGCTTGGTGGCGCTGAGCTTTTTTTTCGCCATCAAGCTGTCGATGAGGAGGGCGAAGACGGGCCAGAGATAGAGGAGTACGACGGCGTTCCCCATCCCCGTCAGCTTGTAGGCGAGGATGAAGAGGTACATCCGGCCGGCATTCAGGGCGCTCGTCAGGAAGAGGCGCCCCCTCATCCCCGGCTTCCCCAGAAGGAGGCCGTGTCTTGCCGTCTGGGGCAGGACGACGAAGAAAGGCACGGCCATGCGCAGTGCGCTCATCGCCAGGCTCGAAAAGGCCAGCCCCTTGATGTACAGGCCGCTCGAGGCGCCTATTGCCGCCCCGGCGAGTATTGCCAGGATTGGCAGAAGTTCGGTCCTCGATTTTGAAACCATGGCCGGAATCCTACCCTTTCCGCGCCTGAGCCGCAAGAATCGGGTGGAATTATTCCCGGCGGCCGCGTATCGTAGTTTCATGGAGGAAGGGAGGAACTATGACGAAGCCGACAGACTACAAACGCGTCGAGGAGGCGATCCGCTATATCGCGGCGAGGGCGTCGGAACAGCCTTCGCTGGACGAAGTCGCAGCCCACCTGGGCTTGAGTCCCTTCTATTTCCAGAGACTTTTCAAGCGCTGGGCTGGTGTCAGCCCCAAGCGTTTTCTCCAGTATGTGACGGTGGAAGGAGCGAAGCGCCTCCTCGACGAATCCGCTTCCGTCCTCGACGCAGCCCTCGAATTGGGCCTGAGCGGACCTTCCCGGCTTCACGACCTTTTCATCGGCGTCGAGGCGGTCACGCCAGGCGAATTCAAGGCATCGGGACGGGGCATCGAATTGCGCTATGGCGTCCACGCGAGCCCCTTCGGCGTCTGCTTCGTGGCGACGAGTTCCCGCGGCGTCTGCGCTCTCGAATTCCTGGATGCTGCCGAAGGTGGATCAGCCGCTGCCGTCGCCGCCTTGCGGCGCCGCTGGAAGGAGGCTGTCTTGGTCGAGGACGGAAGGCCGGGCGCCGGGATTCTCGCGGCGATGTTCGGTACGCCGGGGGACGCGGCCTTCGGAGCCTCGACCAAGGACAGCCCGAAGCCCATCACTCTCCATCTCGAAGGCACGAATTTCCAGCTCAAGGTCTGGAAAGCTCTCCTCTCCATCCCCGAGGGCCGTCTGGCCTCCTACGGCAGATTGGCCGACATTGCAGGCGTTCCTGGTTCGGCCAGGGCTGTCGGAACCGCGCTGGGGCAGAATCCCATAGCCCTTCTCATCCCCTGCCACAGGGTACTTCGCGCAACGGGGGAGATAGGCGGCTATCGATGGGGAGTCGAGAGGAAAAAGGCCATCATCGCCTGGGAAGCTTCTTCAGCCTTGCCAGAACCGACTCATTAGTCTTCTCCCGGGAAGCGGTGCCTCGGCCTGAATATCTACGAGATAGACGGCGATCGATTCCAAAGCCCTCCCTCCAGGCCGCCAGGAGTCCCCTTGTGTCGAGGTATTTGGGATGTATGGTCCAGAGCCTCGGGCCTTCCGCCTCACTTTTTCACGAGCCTGTTCATTTTGTCGTTGTACCGCGGCCCGACGTCAGGAAAGGATGCAAGCAGGGTATTGATCGCCTCCAGTTCCGGAGCGCCCAGCTTGAGTTCCACAGCTCCGGCGTTCTCCTCCAGATATTTCCTTCGCCTCGTACCCGGGATGGGTACGATATTCTCCCCGCGGGAGAGGATCCAGGCCAGAGCCAACTGCGCGGGCGTGCTGCCCAGCTCGCCTGCCAGGCGCCTGAAGGCGTGGGCCAAAGACCTGTTGTTCTCCCAGTACCCGCCCTGGAACCTCGGCAGGGTCAACCTGAAGTCCTTCCCGTCCAGATCATCCACCCGCACCGTATCCGTAACGAGGCCCCGCGACAGGGGGCTGAAAGGCACGAAAGCTATACCCAGGCCGGCGCAGAGAGGGAGAATCTCGGCTTCCACGTCTCTGGACAGAAGAGAATATTCGCTCTGCAGCGCGGCGATCGGATGGATCGCGGCCGCCCGCCTGATGATCTCGGGAGAAGCCTCGGAGAGGCCCAGGTAGCGTACTTTCCCCTCGGCTACGAGGCCGGCCATAGCCCCCACCGTCTCCTCGATGGGTACTTTAGGATCGATGCGATGCAGGTAGTACAGATCGATTGTCCCTATCCCCAGTCGCCCGAGGCTTGCCTCGACCGCCTTCCTCATGTAGGCAGGCGATGCGTCGACGGTGAAAGGCTCATCGGGCAGGGCCTTGAATCCGAACTTCGTCGCTATGAAGACCTTGTCCCGGTTGGGTTTCAGGACTTTGGATATGAGGCTTTCGTTGGCCCCCGAGCCATAGAAATCGGCCGTGTCCCAAAAATTAATGCCAAGATCCAGGGCCTTTTCAAGGGTAGCGAGCGACTCCATGTCATCCCGCCCCGTGTAGGCATGGCTCATGCCCATGCAGCCGAGCCCTATCGCCGATATTCTCTCCCCCGTCCAGCCCAAGGTCCTGTATTTCATGTTTCCCCCCTCAATTTCGGCTTCCCAGCGCTTTTCGTGCGACCAGCCGTCCTCCATCCTCGTGAATCTCGAAACCGAATTTCTCATAGAGAGCCCTGTGGCCGTGGTAATTACCGGCATCGGTCCGCGATTCGCCGCTCGGATAGGCCTCCACGGCCTCGTATCCGGCGGCTTCGGCGTCGTCGAGGACGTGGGACAGCAAGCCGGCCGCTGCACCTCTCCGTCGCCATCCCTTCTCGACAAGGAAACAGACGATGGCCAGTACCCTGCCTCTTTCAGCCTTGGAGTTTCCTAGGCGGGCAAAGGCGCTTCGGTCGTTGACATTGCACCAGGCGACGACCCTTCCGGTCTCGTCCAGACCCAGGTATCCGCTCATCGCGCCCTCCTGGATCAGCCCAATCGCTCGGTTCCTGTTCGACTTTCTGGGCCCTGCGGCACCCTTCCCCGGCTCGGGTTTGTGGTAGAAGGTGCAGTAGCAATGTCTCCATTCCGGATTGTCGGCGAAAGCCCGATGGTCGAAGAAATCCAGCCACGCATCGAGGCCTTCAGCGTCGAGCCGGACGATTCTCAGCGGTGAGTTTCTTTCCATCACTACCTCCAGGCAGCCCTGGCCGCCACCGCTCTCCGGTCTTTTACAGGAGGGCCCTTAGGCCGAAGAGATCGGCAATTTCGTAGGTCGGCACGATGCCCGGCGTCCGGGGGGAACCCTTCGGGTTCAGCCAGCAGGTATCAATGCCGAAAGCGGCACCACCGGCGATATCCGAATTCAGGGAGTCGCCGACGATGATCATCCTGTCTTTGGCGTGATAGTCCACCAGGCCGCAGGCATATTCGAAGATGTCCGGGTTGGGCTTGCTATACCCAGCCTCCTCTGAAATCACGATGGCCTCGAAGTACTTCCGTATTGGCGAGGCATCGAAGCGCTGCTCCTGTACCTGCGCGATGCCGTTGGTCACGAGGGCGAGCCTGTATTTGCCGCTCAGGTATTCGCAGAGTTCCTCGGCACCCTCGAGGAGGAAGCCCCCCTTCGAGAGCCAGTCCAGATAGGCAAGCCCGAATTCGGCCGGATCGATGCCTGCGCCCATAGTCTCAAAGAGGAGCCTGAAGCGCTCAACCTTTAAGGCTGCTTGGTCCATCTCGCCCCGTTCGAATTTCCGCCAGCATTCCTTGTTGATCGCGTCATACTGGCGCAGCGCCGTCTCGTCCGCCGCCAGACCGAACTGGTTGAAGACCTCCGAAAGGGCAAAGGTCTCGGCTCGCGCGAAGTCGAAGAGGGTTTCATCGGCGTCCATGAAGACGAGGCGATATTCTTTCACGGTCCTGCGGGCCCTCCTGGGCCTATTCTGCATGCGACAATTCGAAAAACAAGACCACTATCAGGAAGGCGGGGCGCTCGAATCTCGGACGACCAGCTTCGTCTCGAGATAGACGCGAGCCGGCTCGGGCCGTACACCCTTGACGAGGGAGATCAACATCTCCCCCGCCCTGCGGCCGTATTCCATGGCGTCGACGCTCACGGTCGTCAGGGGGGGATAGAGGAAGCGGGCGGCGGGGATGTCGTCCATGCCGACGACAGAGAGGTCGCCGGGTACGGCGAATCCTCTTTCCCTCAGGGCGGCGAGAACGCCGATGGCAACCGTGTCGTTGCCAACGAATATAGCTGTGGGATTCTTGCATCGATCCAGGAGTTCCATGGCCGCGCGGTAGCCGCTTTCGTGGCTGAAGTCAGCCCAGACGACGAGGTCCTCGTCCAAAAGGATTGCTGCCTTTTCAAGCGCGGTCTTGTAGCCAAGATAGCGGCTCGCCGCAGTGAGGAACTTTGCCGGCCCGTAATTGACGCAGGCGATGCGCCTGTGTCCCAGTCCGATAAGGTATTCGACGGCCTTGCAGGCTGCTCCCCTGTTGCTGAAGCCTATGCCGCATGCCTTGTCGTGCTTCCAGCCCGGCCCGATGACGAGGGGAAATTCCGCGTCGATGAGGGCGTTGATCTGCCGTTCGTCCACTCGGGGGTTGAGGATGAATAGGCCGTCTATGGAATTGGCGCTCACCAGGTCGGCGTAGGCGTCCGGCCGTGTGGGGTCTTCGATGGCGTGGACGAGGAGGCCGAATCCGTTCTTGTGGCAGATCTCGTTGAGGCTCGACAGTATCTGGGGTATGAAGGCATCCACCCTAAGATGCTCGGCCGCGGGCAGAACGATAGCCAGCATGTGACTCTTCCCGCTCGCGAGGTGACGTCCGGCGGCGTTACGCACGTAGCCTAGCTCCCTGATCGTGCGGCTGACCCGCTCCCTCGTCTCTTCGGGTATGGCGACCTGGGTGTTCTTGTTCAGGACGAAAGAGACGGTCGTTATCGATACCCCGGCTTTTTGGGCTACATCTTTCATTATCACTTTTGTCCCCGCCATGGTCTCGTCCTCCCTTGATCCGACTTTTATTGGTTGACAGACTTGGGAATCGATCCTACACTCTTATACGTCATTTAAACGTTTTAGTAAAGCGTTTATATGCCTAGTAAGGAGGCAATCCTATGAAACGTGTTTCAATCGCGGTTCTAGTGGTACTGGCTCTGATCATAATCGCTCCAAGCCTGTCCGCCGCCGACGCCAAGACCGTGACCGTCTGGTGCTGGGATCCTAATTTCAATGGCTATTCGATGAGGCAAGCGGCTGCCGTCTACAACAAGGCCAACCCCAGCGTCACGATCGAGATCGTCGATGTTCCCGACAACATCGAAGGCAAGATCGAAGCTGGACTTCAGGCCGGCGGCGCAGGACTTCCCGACATCGCCCTCTTCCAGGACTATGTCATCGAGAAGTTCATCGCCAACTATCCCAAGGCCTTCATCGACCTTAAAGCCGCGGGCATCGATTACTCGAAGTTCGCCTCCTACAAGGTCGGCCCGATGACCGAAGGGACAAAGGTCTACGGCCTGCCCTTCGACACCGGCTCGACTGGATTCTGGCTCCGCACCGACTACCTCAAGGATGCCGGCCTCAATCCCGATTCCTACCAGAAGAACCTGACTTGGGCCGACATCATCGCTCTTGGCGTCAAGGTCAAGGCCAAGACGAACAAGCCCCTCATCGCCTATGACACCACGAGCTTCGACTTCCTCCGCATCATGGTGCAGTCCACAGGGACCCAGTTCTTCAACAAGGACGGCAGCCTCAATCTCCGCACACCGGCCATGGAGAAGTCCCTCGCTATCCTCAAGGAACTCAACGACAAAGGCCTGCTCTACAACGCCGAAGGCTGGAACAACTGGGTATCGGCATTCAACAACGGCAACACAGCGGGCTTCTTGAACGCTCTTTGGATCATCGGCACCCTTAAGTCCCAGCCCACCAACTCAGGAAAGTGGATGGCCATACCCACGCCCAAACTTGAAGGGATCTCAGGCGCCCGCAACGCCTCCAACAACGGCGGCTCGAGCTGGTACGTCTTCTCGGCAGGCCCCAATAAAACCCTGGCCGTGGACTTCCTGAAGTCGGTCTGGGCGAGCAGCACTCCCGACGCCCTCGAGTTCTACAACACCATCCTCAAGGGAGCCGGTGCAATGGGCACCTACCTGCCCTCCAGGAAGGGATCCAACTACACGGCGACCGACGTTTTCTTCTATAAGAACCAGGCCGTCTACAAAGACTTCTCCGCTTGGATGGAGAATGTTCCCACCCTCATGTACACTGCCAATTACGTCACGATGCGCGACGCGGTCAAGAACGCCATCCTCCTGATGTTCAAGGGCGATCTCAAGACCGTCAGCGACACCATCGCCCACGCCGAGCAGGAATTCAAGCAGGTCTCCGGCAAGTAAGCCGCCGATCCCATTGCGATCCGCCCCTGCTTAAGCGGGGCGGATTTTTTTTCAATAATTTTCGCCATGGGGCCGAGGAGGGATGGAGTGAATAAGAAAGGCGCCTATTATCGATACCTGAACAGGATAGGGTGGCTGATGATAGGGCCCGCCACCCTCCTCTATGCCCTCTTCATGCTCTATCCCATTCTCTCCTCCCTTTACCTCGTGACCCGAAAATGGCAGGGCCTGCGGAACACCTTCTTCGGTTTCGGCAATTTTATCCGCATGTTCCACGATAAGATATTCTGGGAGGCCCTGGGCCACAATTTCCTCTTCATGGGTATACAGATTCCCATCATGGTCATTCTCGCCCTGATGCTGGCCGTGATATTACATCAGGGAATCAGAAAGCTCCGCGGCATGTTCAGAGTCCTGATCTTCCTGCCCTGCGTCACCTCGCTCGTGGCCTATTCCGTCATCTTCAGGATGCTCCTCCAGACCAACGGCCTCCTCAACAACCTTCTTCTCAACATGCATCTGGTCACCGCACCGATAGGCTGGCTCAATGACCCCTTCTGGGCCAAGATAACCATCATAATCGCCCTCACCTGGCGTTGGACGGGCTATAACATGGTCTTCTTCCTCGTCGGCCTCCAGAACATCGACAGCGAAATCTACGAGGCGGCCGAGGTGGACGGGGCGAGCAAACGGCGGCAGTTCTTCAGCATCACGCTGCCCCTCCTCGTCCCTATTATCCTTTTCTCCATCGTCACCTCGACAAGCGGTACAATGCAGCTCTTCGACGAGCCCAACGCCCTCACCTGGGAGGGAGGGCCGGCCAATGGCACCATGACGGCAGCTCTCTACATCTTCCGACAGGCCTTCGTCCTCAACTCCGACTTCGGCTACGCTACGGCCCTCTCCTACGTGGTCGTCCTCATTTCGGGCATCTTCGCCTATATCCAGGTGAAGCTGCTCGGAGGGAGGGAAAAATGAGCGTTGTCCGCCGCTTCTCGATTTCCTCGCTGATAATGTGGATTTTTCTCGTCGCCAGCGCCTTCATCAGCCTCTTTCCTTTTGTCTGGATGCTCCTGGGCACGACCATGAACCCCAATGCCGTCATAGGCGGCTCCCTCCTTCCGGGCAGGGAGTTCGCCCTCAACTGGACCAAGGCGACGAAGAACTACAACCTGCCGCTTTTCTTTTTCAACTCTATGAAGATAGCCATCCTCACCGTCGTCCTCGGCGTCACGATCAACGCCCTGGCCGCGTTCGGATTCGAGAAATATCGATCAAAGTCCAGAGAAGGGCTTTTCTCCGTATTCCTGCTCGCCCTCATCATTCCCCAGATCGCGGTCGTGATACCCCTCTTCAAGCTGATGACCTTCTTTAAGCTGCTGAACACTCATGCCGCGATCATTCTCCCTTCTCTGACCTCTGTGTTCATCATCTTTTTCATGCGGCAGAACTTCCAGATGTTCCCGACCGAGATCATGGAAGCCGCCCGCGTCGACGGAGCGGGAGAGTTCCGCATCCTGACGCGGATTGTCTTACCCTCCATGAAGGCAAGCTTCGCCTCGGCCGCCATCTATATGTTCCTGGCCCAGTGGAACAATTACCTCTGGCCCCTGATGACCATCCTCACCGAGGCCAAGAAGACCCTCCCCATAGCGATCTATTCCATGATGAGGGTCTACACGATTGAGTACGGGGCTGTCATGTTGATCGTCTCAATCTCGATCCTGCCGGTGGCCATTCTCTTCCTCGTCATGCAGCGGCAGTTCGTGGCCGGCCTCCTCGGCTCGGTCAAATAGGAGAAACGATGTCGGCGTATCGCGATCTTTTCCACTCGGGAAGACCCTGGGAAAACCCCGAATTCCTGGCCCATGCCAGGCTTCCAATGCGGAGCCCCCTTCTTCCTTTTCCTGAACTCAAGGACGCCTTCGAGGCCGCCCGGCTTGGGCCGGCTAAGCCTGACCGCCCCTCCACACCCTGGTGCCTCGACCTGGACGGAAGCTGGAGATTCACCCTGGCGGAGAACCCGGGAGCCGTGCCTGAAGGATTCGCCGATCTTGATTTTGACGCCTCAGTCTGGGGCAATCTGAGGGTCCCCGGGACCTGGACCCTTCAGGGCTACGACAAGCCCCACTACACCAATGTCGTCATGCCCTTCGGCAACGTTCCGCCCTCCGCCCCGGCCTCCCAAAATCCCACGGGGCTTTACCGCGTCGGTTTCGATCTGCCGACGGATTGGGAAAAGCGTCGCGTCGTCATCCATGTCGGGGGCGCGGAAAGCTACCTGGAGGTCTTCCTGAACGGAATCTTCGTCGGTGCCTCCAAGGATACGCGCCTCCCTGCCGAGTTCGACCTGACCGCAATCCTTAGGTCCGGCTCCAACCTTCTCGCCTTCCAAGTCATCCGCTACTCGGACGCGAGCTTTATCGAAGACCAGGACCAGTGGTGGTACGGAGGCATCTATCGGAGCGTCTACCTCTATTCGACCGGATTCGCCTGGCTGGCCGACGCTGACATCCGCCCCCTGCTCGAACCTGATCTCCGCTCCGGCAGGCTTTCCGTCTCGGTCTCCCTCGGCTTCAGCTTCGATCCGGCCGGCGACAGAGACAGGGAGGGCATGGCCCGCCCCGACTATGGCGCCTCAGGCCTCCTCGAAGGGCTTGATCTCTCCAACTTCCACGGCGACTACCAGGTGAACTTGCGGCTCTACAGCCCTGGATCGGTCGATCCTCGGCGGCCGCTGGCTGAAGTTCGAACGACTATCGGGGCCCGCTACCGCGATTCGCGCTGGGAGGCCCGATTCGACCTTCCGGTAGAAAGCCCCCGACTCTGGAGTCACGAGGACCCCGCCCTCTATATCGTTTCCTTAAGTCTGTTGTCACCATCTGGAAAAGACCTGGAGCATTCAGCCTGCAGGGTGGGCTTCCGCAGGGTGGAGGTCAGGGACAGGCAGCTCCTCATCAACGGCAGGCCCGTCCTCATCAAGGGCGTCAACCGGCATGAACACGACGAGCGCCTCGGCAAGACCCTCGCGACGGCCGATATGGTCCGCGACCTCGAGATCATGAAGCGCCACAATTTCAACGCCGTCCGGAACAGCCATTATCCCAATGACGAGCGCTGGTACGAGCTCTGCGACGAGTATGGCATTTATCTCTTCGACGAGGCGAACATCGAAAGCCACGCCTTCTACGACCACCTCTGCAGGGATACCCGCTGGACCCAGGCCTTTCTCGATCGAGGCATGCGCATGGTCCTGCGCGACAAGAACTACCCTTCCATCATCGTCTGGTCCCTCGGCAACGAATCGGGCTACGGCCCCAATCAGGATGCCCTGGCCGGCTGGATACGCTCATACGACCCCGCGCGCCCCCTGCACTATGAGGGGTCGCAGCGGCCCGAATGGGGCCAGGACTGGCATACCCTCGACTCCATGAAACGGGGAAAAGCCGCGTCCGACATCGTCTCCACCATGTACCCGTCCCTCGATATCGTGGAAACCTGGGCCAAGACGACCGAAGACAGCCGTCCCTTCATCATGTGCGAGTATTCCCACGCCATGGGCAACTCCAACGGCGGACTTTCGGACTACTGGGACCTCATCGAGCGCTACAAGGGCCTCCAGGGCGGCTTCATCTGGGACTGGGTCGACCAGGGTATAGAGGCCTGGGACGCTTCGGGCAGAAAATACTGGAAATACGGCGGCGATTTCGGCGACGAGCCCAGCGACCTCGATTTTATCTGCAACGGCCTCGTCTTCCCGGACAGGACCGAGAAGCCTGTCCTCGCCGAATGCTCCAAGCTTTTCCAGCCTGTCACGGTCTTCTCCGACCATCCCTGGACAGGCCGAATCCGCGTCCGAAATCGCTTCGATTTCAGTCTCCTCGACCGCCTCGGACTCAGATGGTCAGTCCAGGTCGAAGGCGAGGAGATTCTCTCAGGCACCCAAGAGCTTCCCCCTGTCGGCCCAGGCGAAACAGCCGATCTGGATCTCTCAATCCCTTGGACGGAAGCCACCCGAAGCCAGGCAGCCACGGCCGAGTCCTTTTTGTTCCTCGCTTTTCTCTTGGTCAAGGATAATGCATGGGCCAAGGCTGGGCACCGCGTCGGCTGGGAACAGCTCGCCCTCGGACCTCGGCGGGACACGGCTTTCTCTTCGCGGGCCGCCGCATCCGCCTTGCTCGAACTGGTCGATGAGGGCGACAGGGTTGTCGCCCTTCAGGCCCCAAGCGTCAAAGGGACTCAAGGCCTTTCCTCCTCAGGCTACAGGGCGGCATTTTCGGCTGAGGGTTTTCTGGAATCCCTCGCCGCGGGCGGCGTCGAACGGCTGGCTTCGCCCCTCATGATGAACCTCTGGAGAGCTCCAACCGAGAACGATGGCCTAAAAACTTTCATTGCCCAGAGGGGGAAGCTGGGCTATTCCTTCTATTGCCAGAACAAAGTGATGTACGAATGGCTCGAGGCCGGCCTCGACAAACTTTCATTCAGCCTCATCGGGAAAAAGTTCGATCCAGCGGCAGGACAGGTGGAATTCATTCATTCCGTGACAAGCGGAACGGGACGCCAGGTCGGAAAGTTCAGCCAACTCTGGCGTTTCATGGAAGGCGGACTCGCCCCATCCTTTATCTTCGATCTCGACCCCCGTCTGCCTGAACTACCGCGGATCGGCCTCGCCTGCTCCCTCGATCCTGCCTTCGGACATGTGCTCTGGTATGGCCGCGGTCCCTGCGAATGCTATTCGGACCGGAAAGCGGGAGCGCCGATAGGCCTTTACGAGCGCGACGTCGACGAGCTCCGCGTCCCCTACGTCCTGCCCCAGGAGAACGGCAACCGGACCGACCTCCGCTGGGTCGAGTTCTCGACCCCGGGATCGGGGGAGAAGATACGTTTCTCGGCTCCGGGATTCGACTTTTCAGCCTCGCACTACTCGGCGGAACAGCTCTGGAAGGCATTTCACGAATGCGATCTCGTGAGGCAGGACAATATTTTTCTGAATCTCGACCTGGCACAGCGGGGTCTGGGAACGGCCACCTGTGGTCCCGACACGCTGGAACGCTACAAAATACGGCCGGGGACTTATCGGCTCGATTTGACAATCGTGGCGGGCCGAGCCTAGTGCCCCGCCGCCTCTTCGCCCTGTCCTTTGCCTTCGACGAGTCTGCCCGCCAGGAAGGTTGAAAAGACGAGAAGGACCGCCGAGGCCGCGAGGGAAACCGTGAAGGAGCCCGTCGCCCTGTTGACGGCCTCCATGGCATAAACCAAAAGAACTGATGCTTGGCCTGCCAAGGAGACCAGCCCATTCGAGCTGCCTTCGGGGGTTGGGCGAGCGATCTCGGCCGCGTATTGCATGCCTACGGGATTGACGGCGATTAAAAAGAATCCCAGTACGAACGAAGATATCGCGATGAGGGCGAAGCCCGGCGCGAAAGCGAGACCCAGAAGGCCGGGAATGGCTCCCGCGAGGCCGACGACGATGTAAGGTTTCCGCTTTCCTGCCTTGTCGGAGAGGGCAGGGATGACGACAGCCCCAACCACTCCCCCGGCCAGCATGATTGCTCCCAGAATCCCCGCCTTGGTCGAGGTTATACCCCTGGGTTTCACGATGCCCTCGACCCAGGTCGTCACCCCGTTGAAGATGCCCATGCCCACGAACGCAAGAGCAAGGAATTTGAGGAAGGAAGGATTCTTAATAGCGTGGACGAGACCTTCGACCATGAAAGCTCTTTCTTCCGTAGCCGACTCATCAGGGGGAAGTGGCGGCTTTCCCCTGGCGAAGACGAAGAATACACAGGCCGCGAACGCCGCCGCCCCGCCATAGATCAGCTGGATCCTCGCCATGTCCATTCCCTCGGCCAGGATCGGCGTGACAACGAGGCCTACAGCCGTGCCTACTATGCTCGCGATCGTAGTCAAGCCCACAGCCGTCGCCCTCTCCTTTTTGGGGAACCAGACAGCCGGCATCTTCGTCCATGCGTTGAGGAAGAGGGGCTGTGCGGCCGCCATGCCGCAGGTCGCGATCATCGCCAGGGTAAAATTACTTCCGGCCAGGCCGCGCAGGAGGCCGAATATCCCTACAGCGACCGATCCCAGCCCTATGGCCTTGACGAAGCCGAAGCGGTCGATGAACCAAGAGGCGGGAAGCGAGAAGGGCAGGAAGGCGATCATGAAGGACATGGCGAAAAAGCCCACAGCCAGTTCCGAAACGCCGTAATAAGCCGAAGCCGCGCTCGCTACGGGCGAATAAGCTATCCATAGTGCCTGGATCGTCGCGTTGACGAGCATGACAGCTGTCAGAACGGCCCATCGGTATTTCGATACTCCATAAGTCACATCCATCTTCATTTATCCTTTCCTTTAGCCGCCTTATTTTCCGCAGCACTCCGCGCCGCGTATCTTCGCGACGTCTCTTCGACCCTAAACCTCACCATGCGTCCTATCAGCTCTACTGGGAGCGCTTCGTCCAGAGGGAATCGAACAGCCCCCTTCGAGGTCTTGTAGTGCTTCAATTCATCCCTGAAAGCGGCGATGGGACCCGATGTCGGATAGAAGCCTATATGCCGCGAAAATGTAGCGAAGTAAACCAAGGTTTCAACGAGCCGAAAGGCGGGCATTCGGTAGGAAATGATCTCCTCAGCCCCCGGAGTTTCACGCGCGATGATCCGCCGCATGATCTCCAGCTTTTCCCGAACCGCGGACGGAAATCCTCTGATATATTCATCGATCGAGGAACAATCACCGCTCGATACTCTTTCTCCGATTCCCATGGCATCCTGCCCTTTGGTCTAGATTCTAGCATACCCGACGAGCCCCCGAATCCCCTCAACGCTTCGATTTCAGCAATGCCCAATTCCTGGAGGCTGTCGAAGATTCCTTGCGTCGTCTATATACCGATACCTCGACATTCTCCTTCTCCACTGACTTGACGTCATCCGGAAAGGCGAGGAAATAGCCGAAGCCTTCGCCTTCCTCAAAGCTTCCGGCAACGTGCACTATTTCGACCTCCCTAACCAGAACCACGGCATGATGGAATATCTTTAGCGCTTCCTGCCCGACCTCTTCGTCCTCAAGTAGCTCCAGATGAACCCTCTCCACCACGTTTTAACCAATATTGCCTATCTCTGAAAGACGCTCGAAGAGTATCTCACCTTTGTAGGACGGATTCTCCTCGAGGATCTGGCCGATCATAGGCTTGAAGGAATCTACCTTGCTTCCCATCACGGGATTTTTTTTAACCTGGGCATTTGCTTCAGGTAATACCTGACGGTCCGTTCGTGCCTGCCGATCGTTTCGGCGATCTTTTTCCGCGTTAACCCTTTGGCTAGCAGTAGTCGTGCTTCCAGCATACGACGCTCCTTGTCCAGGGGGGTTTCCTTGGGTATCTGGCCTGCTTTATCACCACCACTCTACCCAAGGTTGAACCTCTTTTCTTTAGGACAAGAACCGGCAATTTCTCGTCGACTATGACATCATCGACGAAGGGATCGAAGACCATAAGTTGTCCGAGAACATCATGATCAAGATCCCAGTGACGAAATCAAGGATTCGTGTTGCCTCATTATAAAACACGACGAACGGACCGTGATGCCTCAAAAGTAAAACATGACGAAGGTTTCAATTCTAGCCTCCTCTATTTTATCTATAGGGGGCTGCCAATGGAGCTTTCA
>JAPLSO010000027.1 GCA_026398595.1 Spirochaetota bacterium
GCCAGGCTGTCCCAGGGTTCGGAATACTCGTAACGCCGCCGCGCCGCCGACCAGAAGATGGGGGCGTCGAGGCGATCGCGCATATACTCAATGTCGCGCTTGACCTGCCGTTCGCATACCTCGAAGCGGGTCGCCACCTCGACGACGGACGCGCCCCCTTTCTCCCTGATCTCGCGGTCGATGTGGAATATTCGCTCGGTCTGGCTCACGGGACGCCTCCGTCATCGTTTTCTATTTTTAGCATAAACATAGCTCTAGTACAGGGACACCCAGTGTCCCTGTATCGAGAAATTTTTCGATTAATGTCGAACTTCCAGACATCGTAGGTTCCTGAATTCGGGTCCTTCGACTTGCTGGTCAGTCTTAAAAAGCAGCCGGATATGGCTTTATGCTTCTCGGCATCAGCGGCCTTGGTTCCAACTCCTGAGCCACGTAACGGCATAGGCGAGCTCGACATCGGTTCCGGCGGCGAAGGCGAGGACGTTGTCCATCGTAGCCGGCACGCGGAGGCTGGGCTGTACGCCGCCTGAGCCATTCCTGGAGTCCAGCTGCACGACGCTATCTTCATCCACGGAGCGCCCGAAGGGGTAGCCGAATGAGAATCCGCCGGGGAGCCCTATCTCTCCCCCCACCATGCCGAAGGAACCATTCGTGCCATGGAACCCGATCACGGCCGCGTTGGGAAGCCGACCGAGGCAAAGCGCCGGTCCCTCGCCCGAGCTCGTGGTTCCGGGATTGATGAGAATGGCGACTGGACCAGCAAAATGTGGCGTCTGGGGCTCGATGACGATGCTGTCGACGAAGGGTTCCGGACCTTTTTCGTCGAGCGTGATGGGCAGGAAGCCTCCCGAGCGCTTGTCGTAGTATTCCTGCTTTTCGTAGAAGGCGGGCGACGCGGAGAAAAAGCCGCAGATGTCGGCCGAGAGTTGGTCTGAGCCTCCATAGTTGCCCCGAAGGTCGAGGATGAGGCCGGGAAGGTCAGCGGCGACAAAGGAAGCTATGGCCTTGCTGAATTGATCATATAACCGCTCAGGGTAGCCGGGATTCGAAAGGTCGTGTTCCATCCTGACGAGGACGTAGCCGTAGCCCTCCGGCAGGATCTTCCAGTCGATCTTGTCCGACAGCTCGGGTCGAGCCGCGAAATTCACGAGAGAAAAGCCGCGGCCCCCATCGTCGGTAGCTTCCAAGGTGGCAAAATGGGTATCAATCGCTCCCGGGTTCCCGTACTCGACCTCGATGAGCGAGCCTATGGGGCCACGCGTCAGGAGTCGACACTGCTCCAGTCGGAGGCGTTCAAGGGTGGCGATCGGGCTTTCGTTGCCGGCGGCTCCGCTCAGCCTCTTGTAGGGCAGGGCGCCGGGATCGATGCGGCTTATGGCTTCGGATACCGGAAGGCCTCCCCAGGAGAGGAGTTCAGCGCCTGTCGCGATTCCCGCCTGCTCGGCGCCGCCTCCCGGGACCAGCGCGGCGGCGATTAGGCGCCCGTCGTCGAGTTCGGCGGCCGCCAGGCCGAAGCAGCCGCCGACGAGGTCCTTCCCGATGGCCTCGGGTATCGATGGATCGTCGGAAGCCAGGCTGAGGTGGCCATCAGGTATCGAGCACAAATACTCATGAAGGGCCAGGTAGTAGGCCTTCATGTCGCCGGCTGCCTGCGCGTCCTCGATTTTTGGCAGATACCGCGTAGAGAGACCGGGCCAGTCAACGCCTTTCCAGTCACCGAAAGCGTATTCGCGCGACAGCTTTTCGTGGGCTGCCTTGAAAGCCTCGGTCCAGGAGAGGGCGCCGAAGTCAGCGGGATCGGGATAGGCATAGCCTGCTGACGAATTCGTCGCCATGGCGGTGATGAGGGCGTCGTTGATCATGTCGGCCGCCCCCTCGACTGAACTGGGATATCTGTTGATAAGCACGATGCTGACGGCATCCAGGCTCGGCATATAGTACATCGACGAGTTGTAGCCGGGGACCTCGCCCGAATGCCCGAACAGCATGTTGGACCAATTCATCATGCCGAGACCGTACAAGGCCGTGTCGGGAGAGGAAAACTTCAGCTGCTCGGCGTGCATCAGGGGACTCAGCAGCTCTCCTGTCGCGATGGCCTTTATCCAGATTCTGAGGTCGGCAAGGGTACTCACCATGCCGCCCGCGGTCCAGAAGGGCGAGGGTGAGTATTCGCTGAGGTCCTCGAGGTCAGCCGAGCCGCTCGGTTGGCCTGCTGCCGGAACGTAGCCATGCGTGAAGGGATAAGGCAGCTCCGGGTCAGAGGGAAAGGAAGTATTCTCGAGCCCAAGCCTTTCGATGATCCTCGTCGTGATCTCCTCGCCCGCCGTCCTGCCGATCAGCTTTTCGATGATCATCCCCAGGAGAATGTAATTCGTGTTGCAGTACTGGTATTTCTGGCCCGGCGGAAATGCCGCGGGCCTGGCGGCGGCTATGTCGACGAGATCCTGCGGAGTCCAGACCCCCTTGGGGGCTTCCATGAATCTTTGCCAGAACCCCGGATCGTCCGTAAAATTAAAAAGCCCTGAGGTCATGTCGAGTAGCTGCCTGACGGTTATATCAGCGGCGCCGGGCACTTCGGGTTCCCAGGCGCTCAGCTTGTCGTCCAAAGAGAGCCTTCCTTCGTCGATCAGCTGGAGGACAACGGTGGCCGTGAAGGTCTTGGTGACGCTCCCGATGCGGACCTTGTCACCGATGTCGGGGGCTCGACCTGTCGCTAGGTCGCCTTGCCCGGCCCCTGTCACCCAGGATCCGATACTCGGAAACCACAGGCCTACGATTGCCCCCGGAACTTTGAACAGCTCCATCTGGGCCTCGAGCGTCCTCTCTAGATCATGACGTTTAGCCTGGCTTATGGCGGGAGGCGGATTGCCCGAGCCCCAGGAGGTAAGAGGCCATGCAAAAAGCAATGTGGCGAAAAGCAGCATGAACAGAGCGCGGATCAGCCGGCCGGGGGTCATGATCTCTCCTTCGTCTCCGTGAGGAGATCTGGCTCAGGTATGACTGGAAAAACAACGGAAGTATAGGCCATTCGGCCAAAGAATGCGCAGCAAATGCAAGGCCAATTTAAAAGGCAACCGACTTTTGAAATTGGCTCATCTATACATATTTTATCGGTCCGGGTTTGGATGGACTTTCTTGACAGAAGGGCGGAATACACGATGATTGGGATTGGCTGATGGACAGGATTGTCCAATGCCGGCTGCCGCGGGCGAAGAATCTGGGGAAAGGAGGTTCTATGGGAGTCATTACCATTTCCAGGGAACCATGCTCTGGCGGCAGCTGGATTGCCGAAGCCGCGGCCACCGAGCTGGGGTATCGTCTCGCTAATAAAAAGTGCATCGAGGAGGTCCTGGTCCAGTACGGGATGGTGGGACTCAAAATAGCCTACGATTCAATGCCGACCTTCTGGACCCGCTTCGACGACGAGACCAAACGCCTTGTGTGTATGTTCGACCGGGTCGTCCTCGCGATGGCGAGGCTAGGGGATCTCGTCATCGTGGGGCGGGGGGCCTTTAAAGTTCTCTCAGGCTTCCGCGATGTCCTCAATGTGCGGATAAAAGCTCCCTTCGAACGCCGGGTCTCCACATTCATCGAGCGCTACGGGACGAGGGATATATCCGCCGCCGAGTCGGCGATCAGGGAAGCGGATCGGCTGAGGTCTCTCTATCTCGAGATCCATTACGGAACGAGGCTAGATTCGGCCGAAGACTTCGACCTCGTCCTCGACACAGGCAAGATTTCACCTGCCTCGGCTCTGTCCCTGGTCGTTAGGGCGGCCAGAGCGCTTTCCTTTCCCGACCCGGCAGAGCCCGCTTCGACTGCCTCCATCGCCGTGGATGGCATCCTTCTCGAGGCGGTACGGAAAGTCCTGGCTGAATCGGGCTGATGAAGCGTTCCGCATGGCCTTGCAGCTCAGCTGGGGGAAGGCGTTGGCAAGTTATTCGGGGCAGTTGCCTTTCTCATCTATTACGTATGATGGGGATGGGCTTATGCTGCTGTTTGGTATTGTAAGCCATGTACCTCCGTTGTAGAGTTCCAGGCATGCAAGGCAAGGACTATCTGAGGTGGTACGCCCGGTCCCCCCTGGGCATTGGGAGTCTGTTTGGGGGCCTGGGCGGCTGTATCGTGCTGGCGGCCGTCGGCTTTCCCCTGGTTCTTTCCCTGCTCGCGGGGCTCGGGATTATTGCCGCCTTTTCCCTGGTTGGTCTGTTCACGGGCCTGGGGCCGAGGCAGGTTGTTTCTGCGTTGGACGCCGGGAAGGATGCCGAAGGCCACAGACGTCTTGCCGAGGCCTCGGCAGTGAGGGAGAGGATAGCCAGGCTGAGGATAGCCGATCCTAAGGTGTCCGAGGCGGCGGGGCTCGCTATCCTGGCAGCGGGCGAGTACTTGGAGGCTGGCCGGAAGGAGTCTAAGGACGACCCCCTGGCCGACGCCGCCCTCGGGGATTGTCTCGACATCGTCGACATCTATCTCAAGGAAGTCGACGAGGCTTCCGTCGAAAAACGCTACAGGCTCGAGGACGCCGATCCTTTCGTCCAGGCCAGGCAGAGGACGGTGGCAGCCCTGCGCGAAAAGGCCGCGTTCCTGCGGGAGCGCCGCATACAGATAGACGGGGGCCTGCCCGCCGTCGACCGGATGGAGATCAGGGAGGAACTGAAATGAGAAGAGCCTTCGCGGCGCTTTGCGCCTTGGTCTTCGCACTCTGCGCGGCGGGAAGCCTTGCAGCTCTTTCCACCGACCTCGATTCCGCCGACATCACGCTCGTCCTGGGAACGGATGGGAAAACCGATATCTACTACAGCCTTCTGTGGAAAGCTTCCAGCGGCCGGATGCACGGCTTCTACTTCCAGGGCGAGGCCTTCGAACCCGTCTGGGATCTTTCCACCTGCTACGCCGACGTGGCGGGCGGGACGCGGCATCCCCTTGAGATCAAGGCCCTGGGCTCAGGCAAATTCGACGTCATCCTCGCCAAGGGGGAAGGCTTTTCAGGCCAGGCGTACTACTTCCTCCACTACGCTGGCGACTTTTTCAAGGCTGGGCTCTTAGGCTCGACGAAGAGCGCCGAACACGGGGCCCTCGACTTTTTCGATTGGGCTCCCGTCGAATGGGACGAGCCCCTCAGGTCGCGGACGGTGCGGCTCATCCTCCCCGTGAAGGTGGGAGCCGAGAAGCTGACGGAAACCGAAGGGGCCGCCGTCCCCCTTTTAACGGACAAGTCGGTGAACGCCCAGAACAAGATCGATTATTACGGATCCAAGGGGAGCGATGGAGCCTACTACCTGACACTGCGCTTCTATCAGGAGAACGTCGGGACGAAGGGTACGCAGCGGCTCCTTCTCTATTTCCCTTCTGGCTGGCTGGGGCTGATCGCCGCGCCGCCTGGTCAGGCGACGGCTGAACAGGGGGCTGACCGTCCCCTCATCGCGCCCGAGGAAAGGCAGTCGGAGGAAGCGGCACCCTTCGGGAATGCCGGGGACAATGGGGATGGCGAACAGACGCCGATCCCCGAGCCCAGTCCCTTCATCGTTTTGCCCATCCTGGCCGTCCTCATCGCTTGCGCCCTTCTCCTGTATACAAGGAGGCTCAAGGGTTATGCCGCGCGGAAAGCCCTTCTCGAAGGCATCGCCTGGGCGGGCGACGCATGGATCCCTCCCAAGCTTTTCACGGGCACCTATCAGGTGAAGGGTAAGGTGGTGGAAGACCTTCATCCTGCCCAGGCGGCCCTCCTCCTCGAGCTGCCACTCGCGCGTGTCGTGGCCCTCATGCTCGAGGGCCTGAAAGCCCAGGATATCATCGAGGTGGTGGAGGAGAATCCTCTGAGGATCAAGATCCTTTCCGAGAAGAGGGCAGGGGAGGAGCACGAGGAAGCCTTCCTTGCCTGTTTCGACGCCGAGGGACGGGTTCTCTCGGGCCTTCTCATGGATTTCTTCGAGAAGATGATCAAGGAACTTCAGGAGAGGCTTTGGGACTGCGACATCGAGGCGACCAAGGCCTTCTACAGGGCCAAGCTGGCCGAAGCCGAGGCTATGGAGGCCGAAACGAAAGTCGATGCCGCAAGGCTTGCCGCCTGGAGGGCAGGCAATCCCTACTGGTACTACTGGTATGGGTATTACCACGTCCACAGGAATCCGGCCTATTACGCCAACCTCGGCCTGCCCGAGGCCCTGCGTTCGGGCTATGCGGAGTTCATGCGGTCTTCGGCCTGCTTCGCGGGCTGTTTCTCGCCTGCTGGTTCCTCCAGGGCTGGGGACTGCTTCTCGGCCTGCCACAATGCCTGCCATGACGCCTGCCACTCCGCCTGCCATTCGGCCTGTCACTCGGCCTGCCATTCGGCCTGCCATTCGGCCTGCGTCTCCGGGGGCACTCACTGATGAGGCTTTTCGGGAAGGGCCCGGCTGTCCCAATCGGGGCCGGCCTGGCCGCCGCTTCTTTTAAACCGGTTAAAAGCGCCCCCGATCTCTCCTGGGTGCCGGGCTTCTGGGCTCAGGTCCGCGACTACATCTTCGTCCGCGAGGAGGACGAGGTAGTTATCCTGCCTCCCAACATGGTCTACAAGACCAACAGGACGGGAATCGCGGTCCTGCGCTGGATCGACTCGGATCGGCCCCTCGCCTCTATCCCGGGGATGGATAACGCCAAGTTGGGCGACATAGAGAACTTCCTCGGCGACATTCGAGACTTATACGACGGGAAACCGGTCTCGACGTCATCGGTTCCCTATGATTTCCAATTCACGAGGCTGCCCATCCTGGGCGAACTCGCCGTCACCTATCGCTGCAACAACGCCTGCCGATTCTGCTACGCGGGCTGCCAGGCAGGATCGGTCTGCGGCCCGGGCGGCTGTTCGGGCGAATCGAGCCTCGCGGATATGAAGCATATCGTCGACATCTTCAGGGACAAGGCCAAGATACCTTTCTTCTCCCTGACGGGGGGGGAGCCCCTTATGAGAGCCGATCTCGAGGAACTTATCGCCTACGCCGTATCGCGCCGCTTGCGGGTCAACCTCATCACCAACGCTACCCTCGCCGCGCCCGAACGGGCGGCCTCCCTCTATGCCGCGGGCCTGCGCACGGCCCAGGTCAGCCTCGAAAGTCCCGAAGCTTCCATCCATGACGGACTTTGCGGCCGCTCCGGAGCCCACGCCCAGACCCTCTCCGGCATCGAGGCCCTCCAGTCGGCAGGCATCTCGGTCCAGACCAATTCGACCGTGACGAAGCGGAACCGGATAAGCCTCCTCGCCGTGCCCGCATTTCTCGCCGGCATCGGCGTCAAGCGCTTCTCTATGAACCTGTACATCCCGGCCGCCAAGGCCGTCAGGGCTTTTACCAAGGCTTCGGCCAAGGATTCGGACATTGCTTCCGAACTCTTTGTCTCATATTCAGAGATTGGCCCCTTCGTCGACGAGATCGCCAAGCGGGCTTCGGCCCTCGGCCTTACCTTCTTCTGGTATTCGCCGACCCCCCTGTGCATCTTCAACCCCCTGGCGAGAGGCCTGGGCAACAAGAGCTGCGCGGCGGCCGACGGCCTCATCCATGTCGATCCCGAAGGCAAGGTCCTGCCCTGTTCATCGTATCCTGAGGTCCTGGGCAGCCTGCTGGAACAGGATTTCTCGGAAGTCTGGTTCTCTAAGCGCGCCGCCTACTTCAAGAACAAACGGTACGCTCCCTCCTCCTGCGCGGGATGTGGAGCCTTCACCGCCTGCCAGGCCGCCTGTCCCCTCTACTGGGACTACGCGGGCTCGGGTGAACTCGATCGGGTTGAAGTCCGGAAGGTCCGATCCAGGCTGTTCCCTGCCGGACAAGCGAGGTAGAGCCATGGAAGATGCATTCGCCTTCTTCAAGCTGGGGAAAAGCGCGCGTCTCGCCGCCGTCGCCGGATTCTTCGCGGCGGGAGCCCTGCTCCAGATTCTTTTTCCCTGGGGAACGGTACCGGGCTTCATCCTCATAGCCGCGGGCTGGGCGCCCCTTGCGCTCAAGGCCGTGACCAACAAACCGGCCGACTTGGGCCTCGAGGAATGGCGCCCCGTCTCCATGACCGAGGTGGACAGGCTCGCCGACACGCTTCGCCAGTCCAAGGAATCGAGACTCAGGAGCGCTGGAGGGCTCGTCGGCGCCGTCGCCCTTTCCATTTTCCTTCTCGTTGCCGCCGGGATCACGAGGCTCGTCGGCAGATCCCTGTCATTACTCTTTGCCGACGCCTTCCTCTTTCTCGTGCCCAGTCTCTTCTTCGGGGGCATGAGGGTTTTCGTCCCCAGACTCCTTGACGTAAAGATGCCCTGCTTCCAGGCCTTGTTCGAGGAAAAAGCCTCGGACGAACTCGTTCTGACCCCATATTTCCGCTTTGACAAGGACAAGGAAGGAAGGGATGTGCCCGAGGACCTGAGGGTCATGATCGAGCCCAAGCGTAAGCCCGAGGATTTCGTGGGCGTGCAGATCCAGGCTGCCGTCAACAAGGGCCCCAACGGTGAGGTGCCCTATCTTTACGCGGTCTTCCTGACCGAAGGCAAAGGGCGCAGTTGGACTAAACTCTCGTCGGCTCGTCCGGGAGGCTATGTGCTGGAGAAGGGCGGGGATGGAAAATACGGCTCCGTGGTCATGAGACAGGAGACCTCGGGCGGAGGCTACGCTACCAAGCCCTCGGACTGCGCCCGCCTTTATGACAAGGTCAAGGAAACCTTGACCCTGTTGGAAGGTTGATGAAATCAACGCGGGAGGATGACATGGATTACAGGGAATACTCGAAGGCCGAGGCTTATAAGCTGCAGAACGCCGGGGGATTGGTGATGATCTGCACGAGGGGCGTCGGAGGGCGGTACAACCTGGCCCCGATCGCCTGGTCCTGTCCCATCGACTACGCCCCGGTTTCCCGTTTCGTCTGCGTCCTCGACACGGGACACCAAACCTTCACCGACCTTTCGGCCTCGCGGGAATTCGCCATGGCCCTGCCCCGGCCTTCCCAGAAGGATCTCATACTCCAGTGCGGCTCGGTCTCGGGCGCCGCGGCGGACAAGTACGAGGCCTTTTCCATACCTTATTTCGGAGCGAATCGGATCGATGTGCGTCTGCCCCAGGGCATTACCGGCTGGATCGAATGCTCCGTGTCCCGCGTCATCGTCGAGGGCACTTCGGCCCTGGTGCTGGGCGATGTCCTCTACGCGGCAGCCATCGAAGGTTTTTGGAAAGAGCGGTTCCACTACGTGGACGAGGGCACGAGCTTCGCTCCCGGAGCCGAAGTTTAGGCCGATCCCGCTTCCGGCCTGCGATCCGGCTTCCAAGCCGTTGTTTACCGCCCTTTTTTTGTGCTAGACTAAAGGTCGTGGCAAGCAAACAAAAAACGGCATCGGCGCTCTACGACGAATCGAAAATCAAGACACTCTCCTCCCTCGAGCACATACGCCTGAGGACGGGAATGTACATTGGCCGCCTTGGCGACGGCTCCAACCCCGACGATGGCATCTACATACTCATCAAGGAAGTGATCGACAATTCCGTCGACGAGTTCATCATGGGGGCCGGAAGCCGCATCCTGGTGACCGTCAAGGACGACTTCGTCCGGATACGGGACTTCGGCAGGGGCATCCCCTTGGGCAAGGTGATAGACTGCGTCTCCATTATCAACACGGGCGCCAAGTACAACGACGATGTCTTCCAGTTCTCGGTAGGCCTCAACGGCGTGGGCACGAAGGCCGTGAATGCCCTCTCGAAGCATTTTCGCGTCGTCTCCTACAGGGACGGACGCTGCTTCGAGGCAAATTTTGAACGCGGCCGCCTCCTTGACTCCCGCGAGGACTCCTGCGGCCGGGAGAAGAACGGCCTCCTCGTCGAGTTTACCCCCGACCCCGAGATCTTCCCCGAGTACTCTTTTACCATGGAATTCCTCGAAAAGCGGATGTGGGCCTACGCCTGCCTCAACGCCGGCCTCACCCTCGTCCTCAACGGCAACGAGTTCAAAGCCGAAAAAGGGCTCCTCGATCTCCTCGGCTCCGAAGTCAACGGCTCGGCCCTCTACGATATAGGCTGGTATGTGGGAGACAAGATCGAGTTCGCCTTTACCCACACCAACAACTTCGGCGAGGAGCATTTCTCCTTTGTCAACGGCCAGTACACCTCGGACGGCGGCACCCACCTCTCGGCCTTCCGCGAGGGTTTCCTGAAGGCAGTCAACGAGTTCTACCAGGCTTCCTGGAAGGGCGAGGACGTGCGCGAGGGCGTGGCCGCGGCCGTGGCCATAAAGCTGAAGAATCCCATCTTCGAGAGCCAGACCAAGAACAAGCTGGGCAATGCCGATATCCGCCCCTGGATCCTCCAGGAGGCAAAGCGGGGCGTCGATGAGTATCTCCGCAAAAACCCCCAGGCTGCCAAAAGTCTCCAGGAAAAGATCCTCTCCTCCGAAAAACTCCGCACCGAGCTCAACGCCGTAAAGAAGGAGGCTAAGGAGGCCGCCCGCAAGATAGAGCTCAAGATTCCCAACCTTCGCGACTGCAAATTTCATCTGGGCGACGAATCCAAGGGCGAAGAATCCACGATCTTCATCACTGAGGGACTTTCGGCCGCGGGCTCCATGGTCTCTTCCCGCAACGTCACCACCCAGGCTGTCTTCTCTCTGCGCGGCAAGCCGGAGAATATGTTCGGGAAGCGGCAGACGGCCATTTACAAGAACGAGGAACTGTACAACCTCATGATGGCCCTGGGGATAGAGAACGAGATCGAAAATCTGCGCTACGCGAAGATCGTCATGGCGACGGACGCCGACTACGACGGCTTTCACATCAGAAACCTGCTTTTGACGTTCTTCCTGACGTATTTCGAGGAACTCGTCACCCAGGGGCGGGTCTTCATCCTCGAGACACCCCTCTTCAGGGTGAGGACTAAAACGGGGACCCGCTACTGCTATAGCGCCAAGGAGCGGGACGAGGCGACCCGTACCCTGGGTCCATCCTCTGAGGTGACGAGGTTCAAGGGCCTGGGCGAGATCAGTCCCGACGAATTCGGCCGCTTCATCAGCGACGACATGAGGATAGTCAAGGTGGACATACAGACACTCGCTGCCGTTCCCAACCTCTTGAGTTTCTATATGGGCAAGAACACGCCCGAACGGCGGGAATTCATCATGCAGAATCTCATCGCCGACCTCTAGGTCGCGATCTTTAGGGAAGGACCATGGCCTACGTAAAGAAACTGTTCAACGAGAATTTCCTCTACTACGCCTCCTACGTCATCAAGGACAGGGCCATACCCGACCTCGAGGACGGGCTCAAGCCCGTCCAGCGGCGCATCCTCCACTCCCTCTTCGATATGGACGACGGCAAGTTCCACAAAGTAGCCAACGTCATGGGCCACTGCATGCAGTACCATCCACACGGGGACCAGTCGATAGGCTCCGCCCTGGTTGTCCTCGCGAACAAGGAACTCTTCATCGACAAGCAGGGGAACTTCGGCAACATCTTCACGGGCGACCAGGCCTCGGCCCCCCGCTATATCGAGTGCAGGGCATCCACCTTCGCCAAGGACGTCTTCTACAATCCCAAGACGACGGTGTACGTCGACTCCTACGACGGACGCAACAAAGAACCCCTGCTTTTTCCCGCCAAGCTCCCCGTCATCCTCCTCATGGGTGCCGAGGGCATTGCCGTCGGCATGAGCACGAAGATCCTTCCCCACAATCCCGTCGAGGTGATCAAGGCCGAGATAGCCTGCCTCTATGGGAAGAAGTTCGCGATATACCCCGACTTCCCCACGGGCGGCTCGATCGACCTGTCGGACTACAGGGACGGCAACGGCAAGCTGCGGGTTCGGGCCAAGCTGGACACCTCGGACCCCAAGAAGATCGTCATCCGAGAGATCCCATTCTCCTCGACGACGGAGAGTCTTATAGCGAGCATCGAGGCTGCCTCGCGCTCGGGCCAGCTCAAGATAGCCTCGATCTCGGACTACACGACCGACAAAGTCGAGATCGAGATTCGTCTCCAGCGCGGCGTCTACACCCAGGAGGTGATCGACTCCCTCTACGCCTTCACCGAATGCGAGCAGAGCATCGCGTGCAACTGCCTCCTCATCAGCGACGAAAAGCCCGTCATTATGACGACTTCGGAGATCATCACCCACCATAGTGAACGGCTTCTCGCCATCCTTAGACAGGAGCTGGAGATTCAGAGAGGCGAACTCCTCGACGAGATCCACTCCCGCACCCTCGAGCGCATCTTCATCGAGGAAAGGGTCTACAAGCGCATCGAGACCCAAAAAACCCAGGAAACGGTATTCAAGGCAGTGCGTGACGGGCTTGTGCCGTATGCGAAGGAGATTGGGAGGGAAGTAACGGCCGGGGACATCGAACGCCTTCTCAAGATCCCCATCCGGCGCATCTCCCTCTGGGACATCGAAAAGGCCAAGGAGGAGTTGAAGCGGCTCGATGCGGCCCTTGCCGAGGTGGCAAAGCACCTGGCCGCGCTGAGGGACTACGCCATCGATTTCCTCAAGGCTATGGTAAAGCGCCTCGAGGCAACCTGGCCCCGTAAAACAAAGATCGAGAGCTTCAACAGGATCGAGATCAAGGAGGCGGCGCGAAAGGACATAGCCCTGCGCTACGACGAGGCCTCAGGCTATCTCGGCACGGCCGTCTCTTCAGGGGAGAAGGTCTTCGAGGTTTCAACCTTCGACCGTATCCTCTTCGTGCGCCGCAACGGCATGTACTCGGTCGTGCCCGTACCCGAAAAGCTCTTCGTGGACTCAGGACTTCTCTGGGTCACTCCGGCTGTCAAGGAAAATGTCTCAGCGACCGTCCTCACCATCGTGTACAAGGCCGCCGACACGGGCTTTCCCTATATCAAGCGCTGTTCCATCGAGGCTTGGATCCTTGAAAAGGACTATTCCCTGGTCTCGGACGGGGCGCAGGTTCTCCTCTTCTCGACCGAGAAGGACTTCGAGTTTTCCCTGACCTATGCCCCCAAGCCCCGGACAAAACACAACGAGGAGAGCTTCAAGACAAAGCAATACGCGTTGAAGGGGCTCAAGGCCGCGGGCGTCAGGCTTTCCACGCGCGAGGTGCTTTCGGCCGCCTCGGCCGCAAAGCGGACATCCTCTATAGGTCCCGTCGTACCCGAACTGGGACTTAGGCTCTTGGCATCTGGAAAGTCCGAGGCCGAGGAAGAGGTGGAGCCGGCTGTCCCTATAAAGACTCCCCGGCCAGCTGACCAGGCCCAGGCCAAGGTGAAACCCAAGGTGACCGCCAAGCCCAAGTCCGTCGCCAAGACTCCCGTCCCACCAGTTGCCAAGTCCGCAACCAAGTCTGTCGATGAGATAATCGATGACGAACTCATGGCCGAGGATGTTCTGGAAACCAGGGTTCCCGCCGACGGACAGCCCGTCCTCGATCTCTTCCCCGAGGAGCATGGCAAGGGCCTGCTGGCGGCCCTGGCGCGCAAGAAAGCCCTGCTTGACTCAGAAAAAGACTCCGGGGAGAAAAAGGGGTAAGCCATGATAGCTCTCGCCTTCGCTATGCTGGTCGCCGTCTATATCGTCGTTGTGCTTATAATGAGCGTCGTCGCCTATAGGGGTACTTTCTTTCCGCGTTTCAGGTCGGCTGAGGAAGCCCTCTCGGCCTGCTATGAGCGGGGCGATTTCGACCCATCTTTCCTCGAGCTGCCCTGGGAGGAGTTCTCCGTCCGCTCTCCGCGGGGTTTCGAGCTCAAGGGGAGCCTCCTGGCCTCGGGGAGAGTGAGGGCGCCTACCATCCTTCTGCTCCATGGGATCACCTGGAACAGGTACTTCGCGCTCAAGTTCGGCAAGGCATTCATGGCCGCAGGCTGGAACATCGCCGCGGTTGACCTCGCAGGCCACGGAGCGAGCGCCGCGCCTCGGCCGGCCTATCCCTCCTATGGCCTGGGGGACAAGGTGGACATCGCCGAAGTCTTCGCCTTCCTCTCGTCCAGGTTTCCCGAGAGCCTAGCCTTTGGTCTTGCGGGCGAGTCCCTCGGCGCGGCGGCCGCCCTCCAGTACAATGCCCTCGAGCCCGCCGCGGGCGTCCCGAAACTGAGTTTTATCGTCGCCGACTGCCCCTTCTCCTGCATAGCCGATGAGGTCGTTTTCCAGCTCCAGAAACGCGGCCTGCCGCGCTGGATAGCCGTCCAGGCCAAGACCCTCGTCTCCATCGTGTCGAAGCGGCGTCGGGGATTTTACCTGGAGGAGGCTTCTTGCGCCGATGCCGTCCTTAAGGCCAGGTCCCCCGTCCTCTTCATCCATGGCATCGAGGACAGGTTCGTCCCGACCTCGATGTCCATAGCGATGTACAACGCCATGATCAAGGCGGGCAGGCCCGCCGAACTCTTTCTCATGCCCGGGGCGGGCCACGGTAAAAGCTGGAATACCTCGCCCGGGACCTGGGAAAAGGTTGCCCTCGATTTCGCAGAACGAGCCATCGTGAGCTCTCCAATAGGGCTGCCCGACTTTACCGCCAATCCGGATTTTCCCCTTGACAAAGCGTACTGAAGGCGCTAGATTTCAGCCGTTCCCGGGTGACCGGGAGCGCTTTCCCCTGTAGCTCAGCTGGCAGAGCAAGTGGCTGTTAACCACTGGGTCCCTGGTTCGAACCCGGGCGGGGGAGCTTAATGAAGCCCCGGCAATAGCCGGGGCTTCATTTTATAGAATTCCGGCGGTAGCCAGGATTCTAGTATCGGCTGTGCGATAATCGGGGACAGCCAGGGCCTCATTTACCTGAATAGTCCATACCGAATTCCCTCGTCGTACACGTCGATGCCCTCCCGCTTCTTCCACCACCGTACGATCATCAGCGTGAGGGGGAAAACGACCAGCTCGTAGACCGTGGCAAGCAGGCCCTCGGAGAGAGTGTTGCGCCCGATGTCGCCTGCCGTCCAGACGCCTAAGAAGGCTACGAGGTTGAAGAGGCCCGTGTCCACGAAGTGCGCGGGCAGGGATGATCCCATGGCCCTGAAGATGAACCAGTGTCCCTTCTGGAGTACCTTCATCTTGGAGAGGATGAGTGAGTTCATCCAGTCGCCGACCCAGAAAGCCACGAGCGAGCCCAGGACGATGCGCCAGGTAGTCGAGAAGAGAATGTTCATGGAACCTTGTATGGCCTCATCGGTACCGGGGAGCCGTATCGTAAAGGCGAGGACGGCCGAGACGAGGGCCTGTGCCGCGAAGGTGGCCCAAATGGCCTTCATTGAGAGCCTGTAGCCGTAGACCTCGGTCATGATGTCGGAGATCACGTAGACGGCGGGGTAGGTGAAGAAGGCCGCGGTCAGGAGAAAGGGGCCGGCCTTGACCAGTTTGACCACGGTGATGTTGGAGATGATGAGCAGGGAACCATAGATCACCGCGAGGAGGATGAAAGCCGGTGTCGGTCTCTCGATCCTGCGGGCGAGGTCCTGCCCCGGACCTAAGACTTCATCGGCCAGATTATTCCTTTCGTTCATGCCAGTAGTGCTCCACGTTCATCGTCTGAATGTCCATGCTTCGGTTGAGAATTTTTTGGCGGCCAGTTCTCCGGCTCTAACGACCTCGGCTTTCGAAGGATGATCCGGGATCAAGTCGAGATCGAGAGCCAAGGCGAATCCCTTGACGAGGGCGGCCGCCGCCTCCTTGTATTCTATCTCCCTTCCGAGGATTGTCTCGAGGGAGGAAACCCTGGACTTCACGTCCGCTATCATCTTCCCAAGAGCCTTCTCCTTGGGCACCTTAAGGAGGGAGAACATCCTCTCCACATCGACCTTGAGGAGAAGGGTCCCATGCTGGAGCAGGCAGTTTTGCTTCCTGGTCTGTGCGTTGCCCGAAATCTTCTTGCCTCCGCTCAGGATGTCGTTGATGGGGGCAAATTCGGCCTCGACTCCGATTTCCCCGAGACCAGTCACGATGCCTGCGCAGATGAGGCTGTAGGATTCGAGTATGGATTCGGGCGCGAGGGGATGCCCTTCGGGGATCACGATCGAGTAAGTAACCTCGTCGGCGTGGAATACAGCTCCTCCTCCCGTAGTGCGGCGGACCAGATCCACACACTGGAGCCTGCAGGCTTCGAGGTCTGCTTCGTCCAGCGCTCCCTGGAAATATCCGAGGGAGATAGCCGCTGGCTTCCAGCCGTAGATCCTTAACGTCGGGAGGGATTGTCCCGAGGCGACGGATTCGAGGATGGCCTCGTCGAGCCCCATGTTGTAGAAGGCATTGTCGGCGCCTGTCTCGAGGAGTCGGAAACTATGCCTCATCTATGGCCTTCCTGAGGATTTCCGCGAGCCCTTTGCCTGATATTCCCATAAGCCTGACCCCTTTTTCTGCCATGGCGGCATCGAAGGCCGCGGCGAGCTCCTTGAGGGGAATATCGCGCAGGGAAGCTTCTGCTTCCTCGAAACCCTCCTCGGGTATGGCGAAAAAATCTCCTCTTACCGAGAGGGAAACGATCTGTGCGTTTTCGCTCTTCGATTCGACCTCGGCCGATACACGGAGGAGTTTGGAGCCTTCAGGCTTGCCTATGGCCAGTATCTTCACCGTGAACCCGATTCCCAGGCTTCCAGAGCCTTGTAGCTTGTCCTCGCGAAGGGCGAGGCGACCACGGTCGAGAATCCGGAAGAGCGGGCATCCTCGGCATAGAGAGAAAAAGTGTCGGGGTGGATGTATTCGGCGACGGGAATTTCATCCTCGGTGGGGCGGAGGTATTGACCCATGATGAGGATGTCCACGCCTGCCGATCTCAATTCATCGTAAGTTTCTTTCAGTTCGGACCTGGTCTCGCCAAGACCCAGGAGTATGGATGACTTGGTGACCGTGACGCCGGCGGTCTTGGCTTCCCTCAGCGTCGAAAGGCTTTTGTCGAAGCTTGCCCGTCGGTCGCGTACCGTCTGGAGGCGTCGGACCGTTTCCACGTTGTGGGCGAGAAGGTCGGGCTTCGCCTCGGCGACGGCCAAGAGCTCGGCGCCGGCGTAATCGGGGATGAGGACTTCGACCTTCGCCTTCCCGCCGCCTGACTTGACGGCCTTCACACAGGCGGCGAAGTGGGCCGATCCCCTGTCCGGCAGATCGTCCCTGTCCACCGAAGTTATGACGACGTAGTTGAGCCCCATCTCGAGGGCGGCCCCTGCCAGAGCCTCGGGTTCATCCAACCTGGGGGGGAGGCCGCATCGGGCCGTCTTGACCGCGCAGAATCGACAACCCCGCGTGCAGACATCGCCCAGGATCATGAAGGTGGCTGTTCCGCAGCCCCAGCACTCGCCCTTGTTGGGACAGCGCGCCTCGTCGCAGACCGTGTAAAGACCATATCGTGAGAGCACTTCGTCCACGTGTTTCCACGTCCCGCCGGCCGGCAGCCTCACCTTTATCCAGTCGGGTTTCTTGAGAACCATCGCCTGACCCATGACGGGGAGTATAGACGGATCCGGTATTTTTGTCAGGGTGGCTAGGCCCTTCGGGACTAGCGGATGCTTCCCGCATAGAAAGTGATGAGGTTGCCTTTCATCGGGGTCGCGATCCTGGATTCCTTGAGGTCAAGGAGCATCCAGCCGCGGACCGTGTTCTCGAACTCGTACTAGGCGAGTTCGGTACCCGCTGCTTGGCAGAGGCCCCGCAGATCGCCAGGCTTCAGGCGCTCGGGGCCTCCGTATATCAAGCAATTAAATATAATATGAAATCAAACCTACCTCACATCTGCAAAATCCTTCGAAACAAAATAGAAAATTACGATAAATATCAAAAAAGTTCGAAATCCTGCCGGAAATGATGTACCATTAGGTCATTATAATCCGAGGCAGCAATAGATGAGAAAGTTTCTCTGCTGTTGGCTGGTGCTTGTTTTCTCATTGTCCCTGATAGGGTGCGATAACCTAATAACACAGTGGCTGGCTTCCACGACGACGACCAGCACAACGTCAACGACGACAAGTACTACCTCGACCACGGTCGCCGGCAGCAGTACAACCACGACCGTTGCCGGTACTACTTCGACTACGGTTTTCACGACTACGACGACGGTCGCGGGGTCTACTTCGACAACCGTGCCTCCGACAACCACGACCACGACCACTACTACTACTACCACCACCACCACTACGATCGCTACAGCACATGGCTCGGTAGCATCTATTTCCTGTAATGACGCCTCTATGATCCTTAAGGCCGATGGCACTCTTTTTGGATACGGACTAAATGACCATGGGCAATTGGGAGATAGAACCACTACCAACAGACTCAGCCCGGTTCAAATCACGACTGGCGTCAAGACAGTATCTGCCGGCGGCGCTACCATGATCATCAAAACGAATGACAGCCTCTGGGGAACCGGATGGAACTCCAACTACACGATAGGAGATGGGACGGACACGGAACAGCACAATTTTGTCCAGGTGTACATGCCCAGCGGCGTCAAGGATGTATCCGCCAACCTCAATCTCACGCTCATCCTCCTGAACAACGGAGACCTGTATTCGAACGGGATGAATTCGTACGGGCAACTTGGGTACAGCACCGGGGACAATAATTACGGCGACCATCCCCTAAGAGTCACGACCGGCGTCAAGGCAATTGCCGCAGGTAATTCGCACGGCATGTTCATTAAAGATGACGGCAGCCTCTGGGCGATGGGAAATAATAGTTGCGGGCAACTGGGTGTCAGAGACAATACAAGCAGTGGCAGTCCTGTATGTGTTATGACCAGCGACGTCCTGGCCGTGTCGGCAGGCGCTTATCATACAATGATCCTCAAGACCGACGGGAGCCTTTGGGCGACCGGGCAAAACATCGACGGCCAGTTAGGCACAAGGGATACAACAAGTCATAATCAGCCTGTCCAGATTATTTCCAGCGGTGTTGCGGCGGTTTCCACAAAAAGCAATCATACCATGATCCTTATGACCGACGGCAGCCTCTTGGCGACCGGCGACAATTATCATGGTCAGTTGGGAAACGGGACTACAACCAACTTGTCGACTCCCACGCAGATCATGACAAACGTCCGAGCCGTATCGGCGGGCTCTTTCAACACGATGATACTCAAGGACGACGATACTAGCTGGGCAATGGGCATCGGCGGCGTGGGAGACGGGACGACAATCGAGCGGCTGCGACCAGTGTGTATCTGGTAGGTTATCGCGCAATCCAGACAGTGAGGACTTCCGGGGAGATAAAGTCGGTCTTCCAGGTTATATTGTGGCAGTAGCCAGCTGGCGCAGCGGCTAGTAAGCCCTCACCGCTCGGACACTGATACGGTCAGAAGGATCATCACCATTGACTTTATTGGATTCATGTACTGAACCAGAATAAAAATTATAGATATATGCGTCATACTGATCCATCTCCGTGGAGCTCCAGTAATAATAATTGGAATAGTTGCCCTTATAGTTCAACTTGAGATTGTGATAGATAAGTGCCAACTCGTCGATCGAAGGCAAGAACCAGTCGTCAAATCCTCCATACACCAAGTCAGCGCAATACTGTGCCGCAGAACCGCTGCTCCCTGTCGCTGCCACAATCGTGTCGGTATTGGCTTTCCCGGTTCCTATAGCCGCTCCCGTTGCTCCTAGCGTTTCTCCACGTCCGATCCACCATGCCTTCATTGCTTCAGTACTGTAAGGGGCGGCTTCAAGATACCGCCAGCCATTGGAATAGAAGCCTTTGTCATAGAATACATTCCCTCCTGCCGGACCGACCGCGCCGATAGGGGGAATATTTCCATATTGAGCATATAGCGTCACATTCGCGGTACCTATCGTAAAGTATGAGCCGATGGTCATGGTACTGCCGCTTCCATCGGTTTGCGTATTCCAGCCAGTGAAATATAAATATCCAGCTTTTGCAAGGTTTAGATTATTATCCAGGACTATAACGCTATCACCAGTCGTGTGCTGTTCGGGAGTCTTTGGTACACTGCCGCCCGTGTTTCCATTCCCATTATAGGCGAAGGTGTACGTAGGAATAGTGGTCGTGGTCGTGGTTGTCGTCGTCGTGGCGGGCGTCACGGTGGTCGTGGTTGTCGTAGCTAAAAGATCTAAAAGTACTGGACAACCTACAAGAAGCATCACCAAGGCAAGTATTATGACTATACCTGCAACTTTCTTTGTGCTGGGACTCCTTTTGCGAAAATAATTACAATAATTGTATACTGTTCTGGACAATTTGCAAATTAAAATTCATGCATGAGACTCTATCGATAACTTTGCTTGTATTGATGTTTCTTGACGGAACCCAATTATATAGTAGACTTGGTAGCGGACCCATGCAAATACAATAAATGATTTGCATTACTGTAGAGAAAGGAGATATTGTTGCCCAAAAGTGCCAGAATAACGAGTTCTTCCCTTCTGGTCGTTTTACTTTTCCTGGTAGTGTCTTTTGGCAGTACTCTCTTTTTATCCTCCTGTGATCTCTTCGCGCCCTCGTTCAAGGTGACATACGATAAGAATGGAGCCACAGGCGGAGAAGCTCCCACCGATACCATGATGTATAAGGCAGGGAAGACTTTTACCGTTATGTCCGCGGGCAATCTCGCACTCCTCCACCACACTTTTTCAGGATGGACTACCTCTGCGTCCGGGGAAGGTGCAATCTATACTGCAGGCCAGGTTGTTATAATGGCTGGCGCGGATATTTCTTTCTATGCAAAGTGGACCGCGGAGTCCGCGTATAGGGTGACGTACAACGCAAACGGCGCGACTGGCGGTTCGGTTCCGGTGGATTCATCACAGTATTATGAGGGTGACCGTGTAACGGTCCTCGGGAATACTGGATCGCTGACAAAATCAAATGCTACTTTCGAAGGCTGGAATACCGTACCGACCGGATCGGGAACTGCGTACACGGCAGGAGCTGCCATTATAATGGGGACGAGCAGCAAGACCCTGTATGCAATATGGACACCTGTCACCGTATACACCGGTCTCGGATCCGGGGCTTCAGTGGATGTATCTTCCTTCAACACTACCAATATCTACAGCATCGTGACCTCAATGCCTGGCGCTTCTGCGCAAGGCAACATTACTCCGACAACAACTTACTCCTACACACTCTCTTCAGCGGCCGGCACGGCATCGATCGTTTCTTCCGGAATCGCGGAATCCAGAAGCCTGTCAAGGCAGGTTTCAAGCGTATATGGCAAGGCCCAGATCAACAGCGACAAGAGGATGAGGGGGGCCGAGGAAAAGGTGCTGGGAAGCGGAGCCAGACAGCTGTCAGGGACGGACGGCAAAGGACTCCGGGCAGCGCCGGCAAGTATCGTAGTCGGAACGGCATGGAACGGAGTCAATGTCTATGACGCTAATGATACACTCAAGACGATAAACACTACCTGCAAGTATATATCGACTTATGCATATTTCTTTGTTGATACCCGCGACAGCACGGCGATGGAAACATATTTGCAAGGCTACGGTGAAAGTTTTGATGCCATCTATTCTGTCAACAGGTTAAAATTCGGCAACGAGAATGATGTGGACTTGAATCATAAAGTCATTCTCATTTTTTCACAGGAACTTTCGGGAAGCTTGCTGGGGTACTTCTACTCAGTTGATAAATTCCCAAGTACTGCAATCGATTGTAGTGACTCCAACGAAGGGGATATCCTCTACCTGACTGCTATGTCAGCCTACCAAGGGGACACGCTCAAGGAGACGCTGGCGCACGAGTTCCAACACATGATCTATTTTGACCAGCATTACAACCTGGGCGTGAGATCCACGTATACATGGCTCAACGAAGCACTTTCACAGGCTGCCGAGTATTACAATGGTTATCTTAACAACCACCTTACGTGGATACAGGCATTCCTTAATCACGGTTGGCCTGGCCTGTCCCTGACCTACTGGACTTCCACGAACTATGGCTATGGCGCCATTTTCATCAGGTACGTAATTGAGCAATATGGTGATACTGCCATCAAGAATATGTGTTCCACGGACAAGACCGGCATCGCGGCAGTCGAAGCGGCGACAGGGGCTTCTTTCTCTACGATATTCGGCAATTTCCTGCGGGCGATAGCCATGTCCAATACCGGAGACTCGAACGATTCGAAGTATGGTTTCAGAACCCTTGATCTTCGGACGGTGCAGCCTTCAGACAGGTGTGGCCTTCTTCCGTATTCCTTGATTCTTAGGGCCGGAAATAGTTATTCGGATACTCTTTATGCGTACGAATTTTCGTTCGACAAATGGCAGGGGACCTTCGGCACTATAGGCGTATCAGGTACGAATATGTCAGGCTCCGCTTTTGGGTTGAGGTATTGAAAGCAAAGGATAGGGAGGCAAAAAACCTCCCGGGAAACAATACCGCAAGGCTGATCGTCGCATTGATTGCGGTGAGCATATTCCTCGCAGGCTGCGCTTCCGCGAAAGGTTATGCGATGGACCGTATCGGTGATGATTTTGCGCAATACACGGTGATGGAGATTCTATGGCAGGTCGCCCTTCATGAAAACAAGAAGACGATTATACCGGGCATACTGAGCGGGCCTGAAGGAAGTATTGAACTGCAATGGCTGGTTGATGAATCGCTCAACGCGATGCTTGTCTCGACAGAAACATCGGGCTCCTCAGAGTTACCCATGAGATTAGTAAAAATACAGGCAGTGGTCTTCGACAACGGGAAAGCCGCGTTGGTGAAGGATTTCCCCCCTCTCCTGAACAGTCCCTTGCCACACTCGGCGAGAACTATAGGAGTAGTATCAATGAAAACACTGTTTGCGCCTTTGAAGCTGTCGGCACTTCCGGAAGGCTCGACGCCATACAGGCATATTTCCTCGGTGAAGTGGAAATCTCGGTACGAGAAAGATGGCATGAAGATTGGCAAGGGGATTCTGGAATCGCAGGACGGAAATATCCCTGTCTTCTGGGAAAAAAAATACAATGGAACAAGCGCGCTGATCATGGATCGAGATGGAAACCAAACCGAGTTGATACCGCTTTTCAGTGAGAGCAGCACGGAAGCAGGAATCCTGGAGATCCACCGTACTCTGGCAGACGGTTTCAGCCTTGAATACTTTTATTACCTTGCCAAGACAGGGAAAGACCAGTTGCTAACTGGCTTGGCGGGACTTTGACACAATACTTGGTGATTACACCCTCTTGACTGATCTATTGCGGATCTAAATAAATAGGGGCTGTAGTAGATAAGGAGCCATGATACACTCTTTTCATGAAGATAACTCGTTGCAGGTTAAGCAATAAGATGCAGTGCCGCTTGCTTGAGTTTTTCATCCTTGAAGTTACAGCCCGTTCTGCAGCAGATATCCTTGGTATTCAACCCAATTCTGCAGCTCTTTTCTA
>JAPLSO010000045.1 GCA_026398595.1 Spirochaetota bacterium
AAAAACTTATACTTGACAGCTCAACAAGGTGGAGATAGGCTTCAAATGTCATACAGCTATACAATCCAACATTCTTTTGAGACCATCGTGCATCGGATTGATGGTATGTAGGCGAAGAAACACGTCGAAGAGAAGGGAGGAAGTCGGATGAAGAAAATGATTTGTGTCGTTAGCGTGCTCGCAATTTTACTGTTGATTCCAGCGGTCACATTTGCGCAAGCGGAAATAAAGAGCAGCAAGGATCGCCTGATCATGGCGCTCCCTTCTGATCCCGGCAATTTTGATCCCAACGACAATTCGATTCAGATGGTCCACGCCATGAAGAAGCAGATCTATGAAACGCTCGTATGGCGGGATTACGATGGCACCCTCAAGTCTCAGCTTGCCGAGAGCTGGGAATATGAAAATCCGACTACGATCATCCTTCATATCCGCAAGGGCGTGCAATTTCACCGTGGTTATGGGGAACTGAAAGCCAGCGATGTGCTCTTCTCCCTGAAGAGAGTCGCGAAGGTCCCCGCAGCATCTGCCGCCGTTTCGCAGATTGACTTCGAAAAAAGCGCCGTGATCGACCCCTACACGGTCAAAATCGTGACGAAAGTCGTGTACGTTCCTCAGATAGCCTACTTTGAGTGGGCGCTCACGGGCATTTTCAGTGAAAAGGCGTTCACCGAATCGGGCGGAGACTTCAATAAGGCTCCAGTCGGAACGGGTGCATACCAGCTCGTGAAATACATTTCGGGTGACAGCTACGAGTTCGAAGCCTTCAAGGACTACTGGGATCAGGGCAAGCCCTATGTCAAGCACCTGACCATCCGCGTCATCACCGAGGCGGCCAATCGCACTATCGAGCTCGAGACCGGCGGCGTCGATCTCATCTATGAAGCTCCCGCTGCCGATATCAACAGGCTTTCCCAGAACAAGAACATGGTCGTCTATCGCGATCCTTCCATGAACACGAACTTCGTTTTCTTCCGGACGGATCGCGAATACATGAAGAACAAGCTTGTCCGGCAGGCTATCTCCTATGCGTTGGACCGCGAAACCGCGGTAAAGACCGCCTATAAGGGCACCGGCGTGACAGCGGTCGGTTTTTGCAGCCCCGGTGTCGAAGGTTTTGACCCAAAGGTGAAACCCTACGAATACAACCTGGCCAAGGCCAAGAAGCTCATGGCTGACGCCGGCTACGCGAAGGGAATTACCCTCACATTCATCGTCGATACGACACCCGAACGCATGGACATCGTGGAGGTTTTCCAGAACCAGCTCAAGCAGATCGGCATCACGTGCAAGGTGAAAGTGATCGAGCCGATAGCCTACCAGGCCGCATTTAAGGAAGGAGATTTCGACCTCATGGTATACGGCTTGACCACGACAACCGCGGAAGGCGACAAGGCGTTCCGATGGTTCCATAGCGGGCACGCCCTCGGCCAGACTTTCACCGCCTGGAAAAGCTCCGCATACGACGCCCTCGTCGACGAGGCCGCCCAGACCCTCGACAAGACCAAGCGGCTCCAGCTATACAGCAAGATCCAGGAAATGCTTAAGGATGAATGCATCATGGTCCCGACCCTTCACCGTGAGATCTTGACAGCAGCCACAGCCAAACTGAAAGGATTTAAAAACAACATCACGTTCGAAAGCCCATATCTCAAGAGTGTTTATTTCGTCAAATAGACTTAAGCATTGTGATGAACCGTTGCTGGGATGTTCCGCCCGGCAACGGCTCTCGCAGATGAGGTCGCGAGGTACGGAGGAGGTGCTTCCTTGTATCGATATGCACTCAAACGGCTGATATCAATGATACCTGTACTTATCGGAGTCATTGTCATCGTATTCACGCTCCTCTATTTCTCGCCTGGGAACCCTGCAGCGATTATCCTCGGACAGGAGGCGAGCCCTGAGAAAATTGCGGCCCTTGAAAAGGAGATGGGCCTGGACCAACCATTCCTCGTGCGGCTTTTTACCTATATAGGTAATGTGGTCACGCGGCTCGATCTTGGCACTTCCTTCAGGACAAAGACTCCTGTTATCGATGAAATATTTTCCCGGATCGGTATCACGCTTCGATTGACATTCATCAGCATGGCGATCGGTACCATATTGGGCATAGCAGCGGGGATAATTTCCGCCATCAAGCAGTATTCGGTCACTGATAAAATCACGACGCTCGTATCGCTTTTTGGAATCTCCACGCCGTCGTTCTGGCTCGCCTTGATGCTCATTCTGGTATTCGCCGTTAATCTCCACTGGTTCCCGGTTTCGGGCAGCTACGGCTTTAAATATTGGGTTCTACCGACCTTTACATTGGGATTGCAAGCTGGTGGCATCGTCATGCGGATGACGCGGTCCAGCATGCTCGAAGTTATCCGGCAGGACTATATCCGTACCGCCAGGGCCAAAGGACAGACCGAGTGGGTCGTCGTCATGAAGCACGCCCTCAGGAACGCCCTGATCCCGATCATCACGGTTATCGGCAACCAGACGGGTGTCCTGGTCGGCGGCGCAATTCTTGTCGAGTCAGTATTCTCCATGCCGGGACTCGGCAAGTACATGCTGAACGGAATCAACAACCGTGACTTTCCGGCCGTTCAAGGTACAGTACTTGTCATTTCATTCATGTACATCATTCTCATGTTAATTGTCGATATCTCATATAGCTTCGTGGATCCGAGGATAAAATCGATCTATAGCAGCCATCGCAAGAGAGGTGCTGCCAGATGAAAGAGAAGGGCACAACAAAGAAGTCCGGGCTATACGTCGATATCTGGCGAAGGTTGAATAAAAACAAACTGGCGATCATCGGCCTGTATTTCATCCTATTCCTGATCATCGTAGCGGTCGCCGGTCCCCTGATCGCGCCGTATGGAATGGACGACCAGAATCCCAATGAGATCCTGCAGTTCCCCTCCTTGAGGCATCCTTTCGGAACGGATAATTTCGGAAGGGATATGTTAAGTCGCATGATCTACGGTTCGCGCGTGTCGCTGATGGTCGGTCTCATCGCGGTCGGGTTCTCCGCAGCCATCGGCTGCACGTTGGGAGCCCTCGCGGCCTTCTACGAGAAAGCCGACAACATGGTTATGCGTTTCATTGACATCCTTGGTGGCATCCCCTACCTTCTTTTAGCCATCGCGATAGCCGCAGCCCTCGGTAGCGGTATCAATAACATGATGCTGGCGGTTGGAATTTCTACCATCCCAGCCTACGCCCGCGTTACCAGGGCGTCGGTGCTGAAGGAAAAGGGCCTGGAATACGTCGAGGCTGCAAGGGCGATCGGCGCAAGCGATTTCAGGATCATCCTGTTACACATCATGCCAAACGCGCTTTCACCTATCATCGTGCAGGCTACCCTCGGTGTGGCGAACGCTATCATCCTGGCCGCAGTGCTGAGTTTCATGGGTCTGGGGATACAACCTCCCTCACCCGAATGGGGGGCGATGTTGTCAGTCGGTCGGACCTACATCAGGGATTATTGGCACATGACCGTCATTCCGGGCGTAGCGCTCATGCTGGTTGTTTATGCCTTGAATACGTTGGGTGATGGATTGAGGGATGCCCTGGATCCGCGCCTCAAGAGTTAGCGGGTGAAATAATGACAGACAACATACTCGAGATCAGGGATCTTGTCGTCAAATACAAGACCGATTACGAAGTCGTTCATGCCGTGAACGACATTTCGCTGACGATCGGCAAGCGTGAAACGCTTGGCCTCGTCGGCGAGACCGGCGCCGGCAAGACGACCACCGCGTTGTCGATAATGCGACTCGTGCCCGATCCCCCCGGGGAAATCGTCAATGGTGAGATTTTCTTCAACGGAGAGAACCTGCTCAAGCTATCCGAGAAACGGATGCGGAAGATCAGGGGCGGTAAAATATCGATGGTTTTCCAGGATCCGATGACGGCGCTCAATCCAGTCCTCATGGTGGGCGAGCAGGTTTCCGAAGTTATTCAGCTGCATGAAAAAATTTCCCCGGGTGAAGCCACCATGAAGGCGACCAAGATGCTAGAGCTCGTCGGCATCGGCAACGAGCGGTATAACGATTATCCCCATCAGTTCTCCGGCGGCATGAAGCAGCGCGTGGTTATCGCGATAGCTCTGGCGTGCAATCCGCTGCTGCTGATCGCCGATGAGCCTACCACCGCGCTCGATGTTACGATCCAGGCTCAGGTCCTGGAGATGATGGGCGAATTGAAGAAGAAGTTTGACACGTCTATGCTGCTGATAACCCATGATTTGGGTATTGTGGCAGAAATCTGTGACCATGTGGCGATTATGTACGCAGGAGAGATCGTTGAATATGGAAGGATCGACGATATTTTCTTGAATAGGCAGCATCCCTACACCATTGGCCTGTTCAATTCGATCCCCGATATCGATGTCGAGTCGAAACGGCTCAAGGCGATTCAGGGGCTGATGCCGGATCCGACCAACCTGCCACAGGGGTGCAAGTTCCATACCCGTTGCCCCTGCTGCATGGAGCTATGTACCACGAGAAACCCGAAAATCTCGAAGATATCCGAGACCCATTTTGTAAAATGCCTTCTGGCCGAAGGGATAGGGAGAGACACTTTATGAAAACCCTATTGGAAGTTGTTGACCTAAAAAAGCATTTCAAGACTCCAAACGGATTGCTTCACGCGGTGGATGGAGTGTCGTTTAGCCTTGAAGAAGGCAAGACGCTTGGTATCGTTGGGGAATCCGGATGCGGGAAATCCACCCTGGGAAGGGTAATCCTGCACCTGCTGGATTCCACCTCCGGCAAGATACTGTTTGAAGGCAACGATATCACTAACCTGAAAGGCAGGGAATTGAAGAACCTGCGAAAGGACATGCAGATCATTTTCCAAGATCCTTTCTCCTCCATAAATCCTCGAATGCCGGTATCAAGAATAATCAGCGAGCCCATGCGGATTTATAGAACCTGTTCCAGTCGGAAGGAGTATGATGCGCGCGTAGCCGAGTTCATGGATGTAGTCGGTCTGGCTAAACGTGTCGAAAACGCGTATCCGCATGAGCTAGATGGCGGCAGGAGGCAACGGGTCGGTATCGCGAGAGCGCTCGCCCTGAAGCCGAAATTCATCGTCTGTGACGAACCTGTTTCAGCGCTGGATGTGTCCATCCAAGCGCAGATCCTGAACCTTATGCAGGACCTACAGACGCAGATGAACCTCACGTATATCTTCATCACGCACAACCTATCAGTGGTTAAGCATATTTCCAACGATATATGCGTGATGTATCTCGGTGTGATTGTGGAAAAAAGCCCATCTAAGGAACTGTTTACCAAGCAGTTTCATCCATACACACAGGCACTGCTATCTGCCATCCCGAAGCCGAAATTGGAACCGAAAGCCAGTAGGATTCTTCTCAAGGGCGAACTAACCTCACCCATCAATCTTGGCCCCGGGTGTCGATTTGTTCCGCGATGTCCCTGCGTCCAGATAAAATGCAAAGAAACCTCACCGCCGCTCCTCGAAATCGCACCGGGCAGGTTTGTCGCCTGCCATTTTCCACTCACCGACTGAGATCATATCGGGAATCGATCCCACAATTTTTAATAGGAGGAATAGCAGTATGCAAGTTCAAACCATGTTGCTCAGCCAGAATGAAATTCGTTCGGTGATAACGATGAAGGACGTAATCGAATGCGTAGACAAGACGTTCCAGGGCATGGGGGATGGCACCGTCATCAATCCAACCAAGGTGAATCTTGATCTCGGTGAAATTTCGGATTTCCCGCCCTACTCAGGGTTTATGAACGCTATGCCGGCGTATATCGGTTGGTGTGACAGTGCTGGAATCAAGTGGGCAGGCGGCTTCCTGGGGGAGCGCAAAAAACAAGGATGGCCGTACATCACATCGATGATTATGCTCGTTGATCCGAAGCTCGGTGATTTTCGCGCCGTGATGGACGGCGCGTATATCACGAATAGTCGCACCGGCGCACAGACAGCCATCTCGCTGAAGTACCTGTACGGCAAGGGAAAGTCCCTGCGGCTCGGACTTTATGGAGCGGGGATGCAGGGGCACACGCAGACGCTTGCGATCTCCGAACTCTTCGATATTTCGGAGGTGATTGTCTATGACGTCAGCCAGAAGGCCGCAGAGCGGTACGCCGAAGACATGAAGAATGTTGTCAAGGGAAAGATTACCATCGCGAAGTGTCCCGAAGAGGCATCGAATGCCGACGTTGTCGTCTGCGTGACACAGTCAAAGGAAGAATTCTTTCGGTATGACTGGTTCAAGCCGGGAATGATCCTATTCCCAATGGGATCGTACCAGGAATGTTCCGATGAATGCATTTTGAAGGCGGACCGGATCATCGTCGATCACGTTGGCCAGGCCCTCCATCGCGGCGCCATGGCGAAGCTTGGAACGAGCGGTCGGTTGACCGTGAAGGACATCTACGCCACTATCGGCGAAGTTGCGGTGGGTAAAAAACCCGGCATCGGCGCGGAAGGATCTAGGACCCTCTGCATCCCTATCGGCACCGGTGCGATGGATGTCGCGGTCGCGACGCTCGCGTGGTCCAGGGCGGCTGAAAAAGGTATTGGAGGCTCGTACTCCTTCGTTGAGCATTGAATCGATCATCACCATGAGACACCACTCGCCGATAAGTCTGTTCGACACGCTCGGTCCGATTATGACTGGCCCTTCGAGCTCCCATACCGCGGGAGTGCTTAGGATAGGCCTTGAAGGACGCATGCTTCTTGGAGGCACGCCGGATCGGATCGACCTGCATTTCTATGGTAAAGGACTCGCCAGGATGTACAAGGGTCACCTGAGCGATTCCGCGATTGTAGCCGGCCTCCTAGGGTATCGCGAGGATTATGAACATCTTCGCGATGTACTAGAAAACGCCGGACGACGCGGAATCGCGGTGACCTGCCATCCGCACGAATCCTCTACCCGCAATCCCAATACCGTGGACATGAGGCTTTGTAAGGCGGACCGGAACCTGCGGGTCGTCGGGATCACGGTTGGTGGCGGCCAGATTCTTATGACTAGGCTCTACTCGTATCCGATTTCCCTTAAAGGATACGAACGCGGCCTGTTTGTGTTTTCCGATGATTCCCTCGAAGAAGCCGCGTTCAGGGAAACCTTCGGTTCCGATCTAAAAAAACTCACGGGAAAGAAACAGGGCGATCGCACCCTGTGGACCTGCATAACCGGCGCCGCGCCGTCGGATTCTTTCGTGGAAACGATCAGGAAAACTCCTGGCGTTTCCGAAGTAAAGGTGCTCGAGCCGATTTTCGATTACGAACTTCAGTCACAGGATCCCTTGTTCTCTTCTGTGGATGAAATGCTGCGGCTGGCAGGGAGGGGAAACATTTCCATTCCTGCACTGGCTGTCCGCTATGAAAGCCGCAGGAGCGGCCTTGACGAGGCCGATGTACGGAAGCGAATAACGGAAATCTGGGCGATAATGAAAAAATCGATAAAAATCGGTATGTCGGATGACGGGGACTTGCTGGGCGGATTCGTTCAGCGCGGCTCTGGAGCAAGGATGCTCCGCGCGGTCAACGACAAGAAGACATTATCCGGTCCGATGATCGGCCTATCGATCGCGCGGGCCATCGCTGTGATGGAAACCAACGGGTGCTCGCGGTGTATCGCCGCTGCGCCGACGGCGGGGTCCTGCGGTGTGATCCCGGGCGTACTCGCCACGATGATCGAATCGCGGGGCCTCGACGAACAGGCCGCAATAGACGCATTGCTTGTGGCCGCGATGATTGGAACCCTCATTGCCATGCGAGCTTCACTTTCAGGATCGATCGGCGGATGCCAATCAGAGATCGGCGTGGCATCGGCGATGGCCGCCGGCTCGCTGATTCAGATCGCGGGAGGCACCCCTGACCAGGTGTCGCAAGCCGTCGCCTTTGCGCTGAAAAACATCCTTGGATTGATCTGCGATCCCGTTGCTGGACCCGTGGAAATCCCCTGCATCAAACGAAACTCGATCGGCGTGGCAAACGCGTTCGCCGCCGCGGACATGGCGCTGTCCGAATTGCAGAGTGCGATTCCCGCGGATGAAGTGATCGGCGCCCTTGTGAACACCCAGAAGCTGCTACCCGGCGAACTCAAAGGAACCATGATTGGAGGACTCGCCTCCACCCCCACCGCGCTCTGCATTAAAAAGGAATGGGAGCATCGTGTGTACTACTCAATAAAAACCGGGGCTACGCTTTCCGCCGCCGGCAACACCAAGGTCGAGTTATGAATAGCGAACTACTTACGATACTGAAAAGCGAAGTGAAGCTGGCGTTAGGCTGCACGGGCCCCATTTCCGCGGCCTTCGCCGCCAGCGCGGCGAAAAGCGTCATTGGCGGGATACCCCAGCACGTCCGTATCCTGGTTGATAAGGATACCTACAAGAATTCCATCAGCGTGGCCACACCCGGCACACCATTCCGGGGAACGAAAAACCCAGCGGTCCTGGGCGCGTTCTATGGGAAAGCAGAACTTGGCCTGGAAGTGATCAGGGATGTGCGTGATGCTGATTTCCCCGCCATCGAGGCGTTTGCCCGAGATCACTGCGATCTGGATATCAAATGGGATTTGAAGTCCCTCGGAATCCATATCGACGTGCGGGTAGATACCGAACAGGGATACGGGCGCGCCGTCGTAGCGAATGAGCATGACCGCATCGTCCTCCTCGAGGTGAATGGCCGGATCATCCACCGCGAGGAAGACATCGCCCAAGACACGTTGGAATTCGAACGGAAGCGCCCCATACGCTCGTACACGATGAAAGAGCTGTACGAATTCGCCAGGAATGTCGGCCTTGACGAAATTCTGTTTCTCAAAGAAGCGCTCGACCGGAATCTTGCCCTCGCCCGCTATGGCCTCGATATGAAGGCGGGTGCCGGATTTGGCCTCGCCCTGCTGGAACTAAAGGGGTATACACTGTATCTCCGCGCGAAAGCGCTTGCCGCCGCAGCCTCGGACGCGAGGATGTCCGGCGCGCCGCTTCCTGCGATGAGCTGCGCCGGGAGCGGCAACGTGGGCATTTCGGCGTCGGTGCCGCTCGCTGTGATCGCGGAAGGACATGGCATTTCGGAGGAGGGCCTCCTACGGGCACTCGCGCTCAGCTACCTGCTGACCATCCTCGGGAAGGCCCACATTGGCCGATTGTCCCCGATATGCGCCTGCGCACTGGCCGCCGGCATCGGAGTCGGCGCCGGTACCTGCATGATGCTAGGCGGAAATTTCGAACAGGTCGAACACACGATCGCGAATATCGTCGGAAGTACGGGCGGAGTTCTGTGTGATGGTGCGAAGTACGGTTGCGCTTACAAACTTGCTTCGGCCGTTGGCCTGGCGATCGAGTCGGCTGAGCTCGCCCTCATGAACGTGCATATACCGGCACTGGACGGGATCGTATGCGCGAGCGGCGATCAGACGCTTGCCATGCTGGGACGGATTGCTAGTGTGGGCATGCTTGGCGTGGATGAATACATGTCACGGGAACTGATAGGCCGGGAAACGACGTAAGAACGTCGCGAATAGATTATTAATAATTTTATATTGCAGGCGGCACACCGCTATTGACGATGTTTAAAAGTTCTTCTACCTTTTATTGGCGAAGGGGATTCCAGTGCTGAAGCATGCGACTAGGGCGACATTCCATGACAACATCATGGAGCAGATGATCACGGCAATAAAAGAAAAGCATTGGGAACCCGGTACGAAACTTCCCGGCGAGCAAAGCCTGGCCGTTACCTTCGGCGTGAGCAGGGCGTGCATCCGCGAAGTACTAAAGGCGCTGGAGCACTCGGGAGTGCTCGAAGCAAGGCCCGGGCAAGGAACCTTCCTCACATGGGACGCAGATAAAATCTTAAACGGAAACCAGCTTTCGTCCGCGATGTTCTCCGAATACTCCTATCCTGAACTGATCGAAATTCGTAGGCTGATTGAGGGCCAGGCGGCGTATTGGGCCGCTGAGCGCGCCAGCTCGGAGAGCATTGAAAATCTTGAAAATATCTTGTTGAGCGAAGGGAAAGGCAAGACCAAGACCGAAGTCCACAACTTGTTCCACAAGTCGATCGTGGAAATGTCCGGCAACAGGCTGCTTGTGAAGCTCCATGACACCCTGCGAAGCGAGATCCTCTCCCAGAAGGAATTCCATTTCACGGTGTTACCAGACCAGGATCTCGAGCAGCAATGGGAAATATTCAATGCGGTCAAGGCGCACGCGCCGGAAAAAGCGTGGAAGGCCATGCTCAAGCACGTGGATCTGTATTGGAAAAAGCTGGGATTCGAGCTTCCCAAGTCCTAGGGCACAAATCAGACTGAACCGCCCCTGGTTTACTGGAGTCCTGTTTATGTGAGTCCGGCTCCTAAGGCCAAGACTTCTTGCTCAGTATACTATAATTCTTCGAACTCCGCCGGTGGAATATTACCAATTGGCTCGAGCAGCCTTCGGTTGTTGAACCAGTCGACCTTTTCGAGCGTAGCATATTCTACCGCATCCAATCCGCGCCATGGTCCGCGACGACGTATGACCTCGGTCTTGAAGAGAGCATTGATTGTCTCTGCCAAGGCGTTGTCGTAGGCGTCGCCCACGCTACCGACCAAGGCTTCAACGCTGGCTTCTACCAGGCTTTCGCTATAACGGATCGATAGATATTGGGAGCCACGATCCGAGTGATGAATGAGATTACCCTTGACTTTTCAGGCCCAGAGGGCTTGCTCCAAGGCATCCAGGGTTAGCTCTGCGCTCATGGATCGCGCCGCTAGCCAGCCAATGATCATCCGCGAGAAGACATCGATGACGAAGGCGACGTAGACGAAGCCCGACCAGGTCGCCACATAGGTAAAATCAGCCACCCAGAGCTGGTGGGGTCTTCATCCCTGAATATCCTTCGGACGAGATCCAGGGGACGCTGGTCGTGGTCGGCGGCCACGGTAGTACGTATGGACTTGTCCATAACGTCACCGCGAAAGCCCATCTTGCCCATCAAACGCTCGACGGTGCAACGGGCGACTCTATGGCCTTCGCGCTTTAGCTGTCGCCAGACTTTACGCGGTCCATACACGCGGTGAACGTCCTTTACGGATCCGCGGAGTAAGCTTTATGATCGTAGGGGGTCGAGGGAGCGATCGGCGACGAGCTGCAGATCGACTCGACTCCCGGTTCCTCGCGATACGTATCAATGAAGGCGACCATCATTTCTGTCGGCGGTCGAGCTTAAGCCTTGGCGAAATACGCTTCAAGCCAACCGAAGTATTTCGTTGGCTTTCTTGAGCTCGCGGTTCTCCCGCTGCAACTTTTCGAACTCTTCCCGTTCGCTCGTCGTCGAACCTTCCCGTTTCCCTTGATCTCGTTCAGATTGACGAACCCACAGCGCCTGAGCGTTTCCGCCGTGCAGCCAATCTTGTCTGACACGGAACAAATAGCCGCCCACTGCGACTCATGTTCTCCAATCTGCTCGCCGACCAGCCGAACCGACCGTTCCCGTACTTCTGGTGAAAACCTCCTTCCTTTGCCCATGACTGTATCCTCTCAAAGTATTCAGTCTCCGGCAACCTCGGGGCGAGTCAGTTTTATAGGTGACAAAGAATGAATAATGATATTGGGAGAACGCTATGGGTCTATCCCGATCTGGAGTTGCCTCCACCCGAAAATTTTCTGCTTAAGGGACATGAGTCGCTTATCATCCTGAACATGAATGATGTTGACGTCTTAATCGTCTTTACCCTTTATTTTACGGATAAAGAACCGGCTGAACTTGCTCCAGTGAAGGTCGTCGCTCAACGTGTACGATGCTTTAGACTTGATAATGCCGACGAAATCAGCATACACATTCCTAGGGAAACTCAATAGGCGCTGCGAGTAAAAGCCGATATTCCGATTGTCGCGCAATACGGCAGGATCGATACGCGCCAACAGAACACGGCTTTCTATACGGTGATGGAATATAACTGCTGACTTTCCATGCTCTTCATGCGGGGCAAGTCTTCAGTTCGAGCACACTCACGCTTCGAACAGGGATGCCGCCCCGAGGATAGCGGCTTTGCCGCCCAGAAGGCCCCGCTTGATCTCCATACGGTCGTACATCATAGGGCCGGCGAGATGATAGCAGGTCGCGACCGCGGTATCGAAGAAAAAATCAGGGAGATTCAGAAGTCCGCCGCCGAGCACGATGCCCCGGGGATTGAGCACCTGGAAGATATTGTACATGCCGATGCCGATGTACCGCGCGTATTCTTCCACGACGGCCCTGCAGAGCTCGTTTTCGTCGGCGCAGCCGGCGGCGAGCGTGGCGCCGTCGAGGCCTGCAAAATCATTGCAGCCGCCGGGCAGGTCGGCGCAGGCGCCTTCGCGCTTGAGGCGGTCGGCCAGGCGCTTGGCGGTTTCGGGCAGAACGATGCCTGAAGCGACGCCCATGAGGCAGCCTCGGTTCCCGCAGGTACAGCGCCCCTCCCCCGAGGCGTCGACGATCATGTGGCCGAACTCGCCGGCCGACCCGGTGAACCCGCGATACAACTTGCCGTCGATGACGATGCCTCCGCCGATCCCCGTGGACACGGTCAGAAAGACGAGGGGATCGAGGCCGATCCCGGCCCCGTAACGGTATTCACCGAGGGCCTGGGCGTTCGCGTCGTTGTCGGCCAGGCAGGGAATTCCAAGCCGCGCCTCCATCCTCTCGCGCAAGGGGAAGCCCTTGAAGCCGGGAAGGTTGGACGTGGTGAGGGTCACGCCGTCGGGCCAGCGGATGTGGCCGGGGAAGAGGACGCCGACGCCCTTCACCTCGGCGCGGCTGGATTTCGTCGCGCCGAGGGCCGCGTCGATGTTCCGCTCCATGCGGTCCATAACCGCTTCTTCGCTCAAGCCCCTGTGGTCGTAGGTCACGGCCTCGCCGAGGACCTTCCCTTCCGCGTCCACGACGCCGACCGCGAGCTTCGTTCCACCGAGGTCGACGCCTATTCTGTACCTTTTCTCTGCCATCGCCTTCAAAGCTCCTGTTCGGTCCTGGCAATGATATCGTCCTGCGTCTCGGCGGCCAAGTCGTTGAAATAGGCCGAGTAGCCGGCCACCCTGACGACGAGGTCCCGATGCTTCGCTGGGTTCTTCTTGGCGTCGAGGAGGGTCTCGCGGGAGACGATGTTATATTGTACGTGCCAGCCGGTGAAGTCGTCGAAGAAGGTGCGCAGGAGGGCGATGAGTTTATCCCGCTGCCCGTCGCCCGAGAGCATCTGGGGTGTGAGCTTCTGGTTGAGGAGGACGCCTCCGAAGATGTCCATGGTGGGGAGCTTCGTTATCGACTTGAAGACGGCCGTGGGACCGTGGGTGTCCGTGCCCTGCGTGGGCGAGCAGCCCTCGGCGAGGGGGGTCCATGCGCGGCGTCCGTCGGGCGTGGCAGGGACGACCGAGCCCGAGGGAACGTTGGCCGAGATGCTGGAGGTCCCGGGGTAGTAGCCGCAGCCGATGGGCCCGCGTCCATACCGAGTGTTGTGGTATTTGGCCATCTCGCCGACGTAGGCGCCGTAAGCTTCGACGACGAGGGAGTCGACGTAGTCGTTGTCGTTGCCGTACTTCGGCGCCTGGTTGAGAAGCCGCAACCGGAGCAGCTCGCCGTCAGGGCCTAAGAAGTCCGACTCGAGCGCGTCGTGGAGCTCCTTCGCCGTTATGGAGCGATCTTCGAAGACGAATTTTTTGATGGCGGCCAGGGAGTTGCCGAGATTCGCGATCCCGACCTGGAGGCCGGAAACGTAGTCGTAGACTGCCCCGCCTTCCTTGATGTGCTTGCCGCGGGCGATACAGTCGTCTGTGAAGGTCGAGCAGAGGATATCGGGCACGAGCTCCTCGAGGGCGGCGTCGATGGCTGTGTCGATACCGACCGAGACCCGCGCGTAGTAGGCGAGCTGGTCCTTCCAGGCAGCCATCAGCTCATCGAAGTTCCTGAAGGACTCGAGGGATCCTATAGATCCGTGGAAGGTCCGTCCGGTCTTCGTGTCCACTCCGCCATTGATCGTGGCGAGAAATACCCGCATAAGGTTGAGGAAGCTCATCCCTGTAGTGCGATACCCCCATTTGCCGGGTATGGCAACTTCGATGCAGCCGATGGCGGAGTAGTCGCGGGCGTCCTCGAGGCTTACGCCGAGCTTGATCATGCCAGGGATGACCACTTCGTCATTGTTGAAGGCAGGCATCCCGAAGCCGCGCTTGATGACTTCGATGGCTGCCTTGAGGAATTCGTCACTCATATCCTTGTGGTAGCGGACGGAAAGGTTGGGCTGGGTCAGCTTCATGTCGCCCACCGATTCGAGAATCAGGAAGGAGAGCTCGTTTACGGCGTCCTTGCCCTCCCTTGTCACGCCGCCGATTGTCACGTTCTGGTACAAAGGGCCGCCTGCGGAGAAGCGGGTGTGGGACCAGGAGCGTACTTTCTTGACGGCGAGGAGCTTGAGCCAGAAGCAGGAGAGAAGTTCCTTGGCCTGCTCGGGCGTGACGAGTCCCACCTGGGCATCCTTTCGATAGAAGTGGTAGAGGTACTGATCCATCCGTCCAAGGGAGACGGAGTGGCCATTCGATTCGATCTGGAGGGCAAGCTGGATAAAGCAGGTGAGCTGGAGGGCGGCTCGGAAGCTGGTCGGGGCATTCTCCGCTATAGCCCCACAGGTCAGGGCAATCTCCTCGAGCTCGGTTTTACGGACGGGGTCTATACAGGCCGCGCCCTGGCTCCGGGCGAGGGCTTCGTAACGGCGGATCCAGGTCGAGAGGCCGGCGAGAGAGTCGAGCATGGCAAGGTAGAGCTGGCGCTTTTTGAGGTCTTCGTAGCTGACGAGGTCGAGGGCGTCGTTCGTGCGCCGAATATAGGCGGCGTAGCCGCCTATCCCAAGCGCGAGGACCCGGGCCATGTTGGCCGCGATATGCCCGTCGCCGGCTGTCATGTTGCCTTCGGCGTGGACGATGCCCGACTCGTTGATGGCCTTGAGGGTGGGGCTGAAGTTGGTCTCGGCCCTTTCCTGCAGGGTTCTGCCTTTCCACCAGGAGCAGAGCTCCTTGATCTCGGCCTTCATCGCGTCCGTCGCCCCGTAGGATTCGGCGGGCCTGTTGTTGATGCCGTCGATTTCCTTGAAGATCCAGTTCACGGCGTACTCGGGGAAGATCGCGGCTGATCTGGCCCGCGATGCGGTGTTTCCGACAATGAGCTCGCCGTCGTTTATATAGATGCTGCTCTCTTCGAAAGTCTTGCGGAGGGCAAGCGCCCGCTTTCTGGCGATGGGAAGGCTTTCGTTCTCCTGATACACACGGGTGTAAACCTGAGCCCTTTCAATGCAGAGCCTGGGCTCGGCTGAGAGAATCTCATCCTTGAGTCCCTTGAGACGGCTGTTCATTTCATCCTCCTAGAGAGATTTCGAGGCCAAGTGACCGTCCAAGCTCGGCGTAGCTGGTCATGTGTGTGCTCTCCACCTTCATCCCGGGGGGATAGGCGTACGTTCGCCCCAAGCCGGCGTATTTTCCGGCCGCGAGGTCGTGGTAGGGCAGCAGGTCAAGACGGCGCTTTCCGGAAACCGGGCGCGGAAGTCCGGCCGCGAACTCGAGAATTCCGCGCATTGAAGCCTCGTCGTCGTTGAAGCCGGGGACAACGGGTACGCGGATGGTGAGGTCGGCGCCGCGGCTAGCAAGATATTCGAGGTTGCCGAGAGGCAGAGAGACGTCGCCGCCTGTTTCCGCTCGGAAAGCCGCGGGGTTGGTAT
>JAPLSO010000053.1 GCA_026398595.1 Spirochaetota bacterium
TAGAAAAGAGCTGCAGAATTGGGTTGAATACCAAGGATATCTGCTGCAGAACGGGCTGTAACTTCAAGGATGAAAAACTCAAGCAAGCGGCACTGCATCTTATTGCTTAACCTGCAACGAGTTATCTTCATGAAAAGAGTGCATCATGGCTCCTTATCTACTACAGCCCCTAAATCTATATTAAACATGATATAGAGGGATTATGTCGGACCTCATGTATTCAATCCCCAGTTTCTATACTACCAGATCGCCAAGGACCATCTCCGTCAGAAAGGTGTAAGCTTCACGTAGTTCACCATAGCCTCCGACCAGAGGAAAGCCGGGGAGATAGTAAGGAAATTGGGCAGTTGGGTTACCTGTCCTCGATATAAACGAACGCATGATCATCGGTTTCAACAAGCCCAAAATCAAAAAGGCACTGAAACACTGAGCAGCCTGAGGTTGTATCGGGACTGGACCTGAAGTATCATGCTTTCCGGTCGCTGTCTTTCCAAGGCGTCGTCAGGAGGCTCGTATTGAACCAGGATCAGGTGAAGTCCATGCTGCTCGAGATCGAGCCCAGCCCAAGCCCCTTCACCTTGCTCTTCTCGGGAAAGAAGAGCGTCAAAGTCAACGGGCTCTATAAGCCCGAGAAGGCTGAAATCATCATTCACAACCAGAATTTCGACTCGGACGACCAGCTTTTCTACACGGCCATCCATGAATACGCCCATCATCTCCACAGCGCCAGGCTGGGCGGCCTCGGCCATTCCCGTCCCCACAACCTGGAATTCTGGGCTATTTTCCATGACCTCCTGGAGAAAGCCGAAGAGAAGGGACTTTTCAGGAATGTCTTCGATACCGAGCCAGAATTCCTTACCTTGACCAAGACCATCAAACAGACCTGCATCGAGGCAAACGGCGAGATCATGCTCGAATTCGGCAGGCTCCTCGCCAAAGCGGCCGAACTCTGCGGAAAATATAAGATGCGGTTCGAGGACTACATCGAACGGGTACTGGGCCTTCCAAAATCGACAGCGGCGACGGCTGCCACAGCAAGCCGCCTTGGTCTCGATCCCCGCCTTGGCTGGGACGGTTTCAAGTACGCGGTATCGATACGCGACCCTGAGGCGAGGGATAGGGCGATAGAGGCCCTTCAAAAGGGCGACAGCCCTGCCGCAGCAAAGGGCAGGCTCAAAATGGTCGAAGCCCAGGTCGATCCCGCCAACCGTCTCCTCGAGGAAAAGTCACGGATCGAGAAAATGATACGGAATCTTTCGGCCCGCCTCGAGAAGATAGAGCAGAAGCTTTCGGAATTGTAAGACAGTTCAGCTTAGTTTGCAGAAGAGAAAGCCAGGTACCAAGAAGCTCACGCCGTAGACCGCGGCCGAACTACCGATAACCGAAAGCGCGGCCGTCGCCGAAGCCACTAGTCCCATCGCGCTGAGATTGACATAGATCGCGGGATTGTTCCCGATCCTGAACCCCATTCCGAAGAGGAGTACCCCTAAAACAGAGCGGACGATTATGTCCATGACCGATACCTTAGCGAAAAGGCCCTGTCGCCGGCAGGCCCGTGCCCGTTGACAGCCGCGGCTTCGGGCCGCGAGAATGCCTTAAAAGGACGGCAATGCGTCAATTTGAAGCCTTGATCGCGACCAATGAAACCATCTCCCCTACCTGGAAAGCCCTGAGCTTTGCCTGGCCGCCCGATCTCTCTATCCCTGAGCCCGGCCAATTTTTCACCTTCAGACCAAGCACCCTCATGTCTGGGGATTCGAGTCTCCTGCGGAGGCCCCTCGCTTTCGCCGCATTCAAGGACAACAAGGCATTTGCCCTCTACCAGGTCAGGGGGAATGGAACTCGGGCCCTCGCTTCCTTGTGTACGGGCTCTTCTATCGACCTGCTGGGCCCTCTCGGCACTCCCTTCAGTCTTCCCGAGCCTGACGAGGCAGCCATCCTTGTCGGAGGAGGTGTAGGCATCGGCCCTATGCTCTACCTCCACCATTGTCTCCAGAATGCGAAGATCGCCGGCGATATAAAACTATTCCTGGGTTTCCGCAGCGCCGCGCAGATCCCTGTCATACCTCAGGCTTCAATGGCCAAAGCACTGGCATCGGCCTTTTTAGCGACGGACGATGGAAGCGTGGGATTCTCTGGGAGAGTGGCCGAAGCACTCGAGGCGCAACTCGCGACAGAAGGACAGCGAAAAAGACGATTCTACGCCTGCGGTCCGGTGCCCATGCTCTCAGCCGTCGCATCCCTGGCCAAGCGTGAAGGAAACCCTGCCGAGGTTTCTGTCGAACAGTGGATGGCCTGCGGAGTCGGCGCATGCTACGGCTGCGCCGTGCCTTCAATTTCGGGCGGATTCTTGCGCGCTTGCGTCGATGGACCCGTATTCGATAGCCAGACTCTCGACTGGGAGGCCCTGCGATGAAGCCCGTCTTGACTGTCAAAATCGGCTCCCTCGTCCTCCCGAATCCGGTAGGCGTGGCTTCGGGCTGTTTCGGCTACGGCCAGGAATACGCCGAACTCATCGACCTGGATTCACTAGGCGCCCTCTACACCAAGGCCGTCACTCTCCAGCCCAGAGCGGGCAATCCGCCTCCCCGACTCGTCGAGACACCCCAGGGACTCATCAACTCCATCGGTCTCGCCAATCCCGGCCTAACAGCCTTTATTTCGGACAAGCTTCCGGCTTTAGCCAGGCTGCGCTGTCCCGTCATCGTCAATGTAGCCGGCTCGACACAGGACGAGTATGCCGCCGTCGTCGAAGGTATTGAAGAAGCCCTCGCAACTCGTCCCGCCGCTCCGCGCGGGGGAGTCGACGGCTTTGAGATCAATGTTTCCTGCCCTAACGTCGACCATGGCGGGATGTCCTTTGGCACCGACCCATCGACGGTCGAGCACCTAACCGCCTCGCTCCGAAAGCGCACGTCCCTTCCCCTCATCGTTAAACTGAGCCCGAACGTCACGGACATAGCCGAGATAGCCAGAGCGGCCGAGGCAGGGGGCGCCGATGCCCTTTCATGTATCAACACCCTGGTGGGCATGAGCATTGACACCGAGCGCTGCTCGCCGTACCTGCCCAGGGGGACGGGAGGGCTTTCAGGACCGGCTATACGACCGATCGGTGTCGCCTGCGTGTGGAAAGTAGCCAAGGCGGTCTCCATCCCCGTCATTGGCCTTGGGGGAATCCGCTGCGGCAGGGACGCAATCGAATACCTTCTCGCGGGTGCCTCGGCCGTCCAGGTGGGGACGGCCCTTTTCGCCGATCCCCGGATCCCAGACTTGGTCCTTTCGAGCATCGTGGAATGGATGGAAGCCAAATCCGTAGCCTCGGTCGGTGATATACGGATGATGCTGAGGATCTGAAGGGGAAAGCTCATCCAATTCCATCCGCAGTATGACAGAAGTCCCCCCTTCGACGAGGACCTCAAGAATCTCCATGCCGGAATAAAAGCGGCTCATCCCTTCGGGAAGCATCGCTCTCTTGACCCCGGCTTCGAGGGAGCTTATGGCGCAGAAGGGACTTTCAGGCAGCCATGTTCCTGCTGGAAGAGCTACAGGGGTCTTGGCTTGGGGAAAAAGTGAGGCTCTGAGTGCTCCGTCGGCCAAGGCCTTGGCTACCTTCCAAGGCTGAAGAGCCCAAGGATCCCGGCCCTTCTCCGACCAGATCTTTTCGAGTCTCTCGAGAGGAAAGGCGAAAGCGTCGATGCCGAGAGCTTCGAGCTTCCGGGCGACCTCAGCCGCATAGCCCGAGGCGAAGCTCAAGGCTGCCACAGTAGGAGATCCTGAAGGAAGGGCATCGACTTCCTCCCCACAGTCGGATGGATACAGGAAGCCGGCAGGCTTGAGGCGTAAGCTGTCCGCCTTCGGATAGGCGAGGATAGCCTGCGGAACGCCTCGGGCCAGACTTACCGCCTTCTGGGTACCCGGCTCTATTGCGGCAGTCCTGAGAATGCCCTCGGCGTCGCGCCACTCGAGCACATAGGCATCAATGTGTTGACCATACCAAGCCTCGGGAAGCTCAGGCGTCTCCAGGATCAATTCATGCTTGAACAGAACGTCCAAGCCGCAGGAATACAGCACAGCGGAAAGAATCGCCGCCGCGAGCGCGGCGGGAAAATACTTTTCCATGCTCGGCCTCCACAGACTATACAGCCTGAGAAGCCCGGCTCCGCTTCAAGTTGTCAGTTCCGGGTGATCGCGATGAAAGACCTTCTTCCTCCAGCGGGCCAACATGGAGGTGACGGGCTCGGAAGCCCAGTCGGGATAGGTCCATGGCAGGGCATGGAAGGCTCCTTTTTCGTAGATCAGGGTGAGTTCTGCGTAGATTCCATCGGCAAGGGGAATGCGATGGGCCCTGTCCTTGGTCGTCGCCAGGACGAAGCGTCCCGGGGCAAGCAGGCCGGGATCGAGATTTACTCTTCTCTTTTCCTGCCCGGAAAACAGGAATTCCAGCTTATCCGTCCTCGTCTTTATCCCTGCCAAGTCCGAGGGATCTACCGGATCGCGGAAAAGCACGAAGAGCCTGTGTATCCCCTCCCCCATCTCTCCATCGTAATAATGGGTCCAGAGGAAGAGTTCCTCGGGACTCATCTCGTCTATCGGGCCGAAGCCTGAGGTCAAGCTTTCGAGCAACTCGTCGCGGTTGGCCCCACGGGAGAGGAGAATGCCCATGACAAGGAACTCTTTCCCGAATATCTTTGGGATTCCCATGCTGTTGCCTTCACCCCTATTTTATCGCATACTCGATGGTGATGAAAATCCAAATCACCATTGCCGCCGCAGTTCTGTCGCTCTGCCTTTTCCCCCTGGCTGCCGAATCGGCTCCCCCTGAAAGCTTCGTTACACTCTACAACGAGAGCAAGCTTGAATTCGATCCCCAGCTTGCCATCTACTCCACAGAGGCGCAGATCTTCACGGCACTCTACGAAGGGCTCTTTACCTATGATCCTGCGAGCCTCGAGGCCCTGCCAGCTCTGGCCGAATCCTGGACCAAATCCAAGGATGGCCTCGTATACACCTTCGTGATCAGGAAGGGGGCGCTCTGGTCCGACGGCAGTCCCATCAAGGCAGTCGACTTCCGTGATACCTGGCTGAGACTTCTCAAGAACAACGCGCAGTACGCGGCCTTCTTCGATCTCATCGACGGGGCGGCAGATTACAGGCTGGGAAAGACGACAGATCCTGCGAGCGTGGGCATCGATCTGTCGGGCGAGGGCAGGCTCGTCGTCAAATTATTGCATCCGGCCGAATACTTCACTCGCCTCCTCTGCCATCATGCTTTCTCCGTCATCCATCCCTCCATGCGTATAGTCTCCGACTGGGCATCCAAGATACCCTTCCCCGTCTCGGGTCCCTACGAATTCGTCTCCTACGATGGGCAAAGCCTTAAACTCAGGAAAAATCCCACTTATTGGGACTCAGGTTCCGTGTCCATACCGGAACTCGAGATGCGGTTTACCGACGACGACGCCGAAGCGTCGGGACTTTTCAACAACGAGGAAGCCCACTGGCTCGCCGGCCCCGGAGATTACAACGCTATCCTCTTGGACAAGGCCATCCAGACCAACCCGATCTTCTCGACCTACTACTGGTACTTCGACTGTTCCGCCGCCCCCTGGAGCGACGGGAGAGTCCGCCGCGCCCTCGCCCTCCTTCTCCCCTGGTCGGAACTGAGAGATCCTTCCAAGTACCTCGTCCCCACTTCGACGCTTGTGCTCTCAATGTCCGGCTACAACAGCGCGAAAGGCATAGAACTTCAAAACAAGGAGGAGGCCATGAGGCTCCTCGGTGACGCGGGCTATCCAGGCGGCGCGGCTCTGCCCGAACTCAAGATACGCTATGCCGACGGGACTTCGGGCAAGCGTGTCTCGACCATCTTCAAGACCGCGTGGGAGAGCCAGCTCTCGATAAAAGTGACACTTATGCCCATCTCCCCCTCCATCTACTATGAGACTCTCGCTAAAACGAGGGACATCGAATCAGGCGGCCTGGCACACAGCACCTGGATAGGCGATTTCGCTGACCCTGAAGCCTTTCTCCAGATGTGGACTACCGATTCTCCCCTCAACGACGCCCGCTACAACGACAAGGAATTCCAGCGGCTCATGGATGAGTCCTCGACCAAGGAGGGTAAAGAGCGGCTGAGGATCTTGGCCGACGCAGAAACCGTCCTCCTCCAGAGCGCCGCCGTTCTCCCCCTCTGTCATGGCTATGCCTATTCGATCATCGACATCGACTACATCGAAGGCTGGTACCAGAACGCCCTCGACCTTCACCCCTATAAGTACCTGAAATTCGGCACACCGAGTATCGGCCCCAATATGGCGAACCTCGGCAAAGGCACCAAGGCGTCCCTTTAGGTTTTTAGGCGGAAGGATACAGCATGGACGAAGGCGAAACCGGTCAGCTCCTCAGAAATTTGGGATTCCCTATCCTGAAAGTGCACTCATCCTACTCCCACTACGATTTTGTGACACCGGAGCGGAGAATACTCGTCATTGGCCCCATGGGTTCGGGCAAGACTGAGTTCACGGCCAGGGTATGGAGGGATGGCAAGATCGCATCGCGCAAGCGTGGACAGGCTGCCGCCCTCACGACGCGACAAGGCGTGGACAGAGTTTGGACAAAACACGATTCCCCGACTATCCGGACGACGCCCTCGCCTTCAGAGGAGGCTACGAGCGCTGCGGCTCGCACATCGGCTCGGCTGCCGATTCCTTCCAGCTCGAAACCCTCCTCGCCGAGAATCCAAACGTCGGTACCTGGATCATCGACGAAGCCGCTTTCTTCGACGAGAGGATAGCCTACCTCATGGCAGACGAGTCGCGGCGGCGCGGACTCTGCTTCATCTGCCCCACCCTCGTCCTCAATTTCCGGCGCGAGATATTCAACCAGACCGCCAGGCTCCTCCTCGAAAACGCCACGGACGTCTTTCCCCTCACGGCCTACTGTGAACAGGAGGACTGTCTCAAGGATTCCCTCTACACCTATCGCTACTACTCCCTCGGCGGCATCGAATGTCCGGCTCTCTACTTTGATCCTCTCATCATCGTCGGGGGCGACAGGACCAAGTCCGACGGCAGGGAACCCAACTACTGCACTCGCTGCGACGAGCACCACTACCTGCCCGGCAAGGAGTACACCTTCTTCACCCTTAAACCCTTGGGCGAACAGGCTGCGCGGGGCAACATCACTCCCCTTTTAGCTGAGCTCAACGCCCTTTCGGGTGAGGTCGAAGTCTCGCGGCTCCACGCTTCGCTCAAGGGCCGCTACCTGGACTGCGACGAACCCTGCGTCGTCCAGATGAACTCCCTCCTCGTCCCCTGCATGGCCGAGCGGGCCATAGCCTACCTCTACGCCGAGCAGAACCTCCTCTCGGCCGAACAGGTCCGCTTCCTTGTGCAAAGCCTCGCCCTCGACAAGGAATACCTAGCCAGGAGGCTTTCGGACAACAGGAGGCCGTTGGAGCTCTAGCTCCGGCGCATGAGAAAGGAGTATCTATTCGAAGAGGCGGAGAGCTGCATCGGCAAAGTCTTTGGCATCCTGGATCGAGGCGAAACTAGCCCTGAAGGTGTTTGGTCCTCCTCCACCCCTGGCACCCGAAGCGCTCAGGAGCGGTTTCAGAGCGATTCCGAGGGGAGGAAGAGATCTGGAAGCCGCGAGGGCTGGCGGAAACACGACGCCCACCGTCCTGTCCAGCGTGGAGAGGACTATGACAGGGAATCCTTTCACCGCCCCCGCCTTGGCAGTCTCAAAGGCTTCGCCCGCTCCCCTGTCGTCGTAGGAAAAGCTTAGACAGCCAGGTTTTTGGACATCGCGCACCGATCCCGAAAGAGCGAGGTCCACCTCGACCCGTGCTCGATCGCGGATGCTATTCTCGAGTTCGGATTCCTTGAGTTTTAAACCTTTTGCGAGAGCCTCGACCCTGGCGGAAGCCTCTTCCGTGGAGCTTCCCAAGATACCGGCTATTACCTTGAGCGAAGAGAACCCGCTTTTCAAGTACGCCACGGCTCTGTCGCCGGCAACAAAATAAAGGCGTGTGTTTCCCTTGTATCTTTCCGTAGACAATATCTTCAGCAATCTCAGTTCGGAGCAGGAGGAAACGTGGGTCCCGCAGCAGGCCACCCAGTCGTAATCATCGATCTCGACAATTCTCAGCTCCACCTCGCCCTCGGGAGGCTTCTTCCGGAGATCGAAGGAGGCGGCATCCTCGGGTGGACAAACACAGATCCTGAAGGGCCTGCCGTGAGCGATAAAATCCTCGGCCATGTTCTCGATCGCCGCTAGGGTCCTTGAATCCGGTTCGGGGCAGGAGATATCTATGGTCGAATAGGCGGTTCCAAGGTGGAAGGAGAGGGTGTGGACGCAGAATTCCCGTTCGAGGATGGCGGAGATGAGGTGTTGGGCCGAGTGCTGCTGACTGTGGTCTCTGCGCCTTTTCACGTCGAGGACAAGTTCAACCCGGCTGCCTTCGGCCATGTCGACTTCACCTTGCAGCCTATGGATGATCCTTCCAGCGTCCTCAATGACAGAGAGGACGGGATGGCCGGCTATCGTGCCGAGATCACAGGGTTGACCGCCTCCCTCAGGGTAGAAGATGGTCGAATCGAGGACGAGGTCAGTGAAGCCTTCGGCGCTCCGCGCCGAGACGACCCTGGCTTCAGTCCTGACCAGGCCGCTCTTTTTATAGTAGAGACGCTCAGTTTCGCTCAAGGTTCCCGTCCTTTTGGGCTTTCGGGTCGGGAGCCAGTTCCCTCCCCGTCTCGTAGACGACTTCCTCCTCGACAAAATCCTCAGGCAGGGGAGGTGCGAGGGAAGCCTCGCCCGAGGCGTGGCGCTCGAGGCGGATCGCGATGGTCTTGGTCACTCCCGACTCCTCCATGGTCACGCCCAGGAGGGAGTCAGCCCCGCTCACCGTTTTCTTGTTATGCGATATGACGATGAACTGGCTGGTCTTCGAAAACTCCCGCAGCAGGTTGATGAAACGGATGACGTTAGCCTCGTCGAGGGCAGCGTCGATCTCGTCGAGGAAGCAGAAAGGCGAGGGCTTGACCATATAGGTGGCGAAAAGGAGGGCTATGGCCGTCAAGGTTTTCTCGCCGCCCGAGAGGAGGGAGATAGCCTCAAGCTTCTTGCCAGGGGGTTGGGCGAGGATCTCTATGCCCGACTCCAGGATATGGTCGGGGTCGGAGAGGAGGAGTTCAGCCCTTCCGCCTCCGAAGAGCCTGCGGAACATATTGTGGAAGTTCTTCTTGATTTTATTGTAAGTCGTGAGGAAGAGGTCAGCGCTTTCACTCCGGATCTCATCTGTGATCTTGGCGAGGTCGGCGCTCGCCTTTGTAAGGTCGGCCATCTGGCCCGCCAGGAAGTCGTAACGCTCCTTGACTTCCTTGTACTCCTCGGGAGCCATGAGGTTGACCGAACCGAGATCCTTGAGCTTGGCCCTTAAAGTGGTCAGCTCTTCCCTAAGGTCGGTGACGGGTGTCCTCAGTTCGAACATCTTCTCCTCAAATTCAGAGAGGTCGCGCGAATATGACTCCAGAAAATTTTCCTTGATGTTCTTAATCTCGGTCTCTGTCTGGGCCAGGGCGAGGTGGATGGCTTCCATCTCCGACATAAGGGCCTGGAGCCTTTCAGCCAGTCTGGTCGAGTCTTTTTTCCGCTGCTCCAGATCGGAGTTCTTGAGCGAGATACCCCGCTCGATGGAGTCCATCTCGACGGTGAGTCGCTTGCCCTTCGCCTCGACCTCGGCCAGTTCCGAGTCCGCTTCCCCCAATTCTTCCCTCAGCTCCTCCGACCGCCGCGTCTCGGCGTAGATCTCCGCCTCCTGGTCCCTCAGCGTAGCTTCCTGGCCGGCTACCTCCCTCCTGAAGACGGAGAGCGCGTCCTGGGCTCCTGTAGCCTGGGTCTGGAGTTTAGCCTTGGCGAGTCGCGCGTCCTCGAGGGTTTTTCTGTAGCCTTCCATTTTCAAGGCTAGGCCCCTATTCTCCTCCCCGAGTTCCTGGATGGCCGTTTTGAGAGTGTCGATCCTTTCGGCGCCTACGGCGATGGCGGAATCGATGGACCGCTTCCGTGTCATGATGCCTTGCGGGGAGAGAAACTCATCAAGAAAGGAGGGTGTCGAACTCCTGTAGCGCTCGAACTTGGCCGAGAGTTCCTCCAGCATTCGCGAGGTTTCCGAGAGGTCAGCGAGAGAATTCTGGAGAAGGCCTGCCGTGTCTGCCTGTCCCTTCCTCTCGTAGGCGAGGGACCTGCCGATGTCGGCGATGATGTTGGCTCGCGTCTCTATTTTATTCTTGAGCCGCAATAAAAGGGCCTGGATTGCCCCTTCGAGGCCAGACCTGTCCTGGGCCGAATAGCCGATGTCCTTGAGTCGCGCATCGAGTTCGGCGACTATCCGGTCGGTGATACCATCCAGTTCGACGCGGGAGAAGGCTATCTTCTCCTGGATTCCGGAGATCTCCTGTCCATGCCGCCCGGCCTCGGCGTCGTTGTGCTTGAGGGCGAGCCCAGCCGCCTCTATCCCCGATTCGAACTCGGCTATATGACGTTCCGTGTCCTTGAGCCTGGACCGGATGTCGGCAAGCTCCTCCTCTTTGGCGGACTCTTCCTCCCGCAGGGCTTCTATCTTGTCCTGAATGCCCCGGGACCTCGACCCGAGCTGTTCGATCTTGGCCTTGATCTCCCGACCACGGTCGATGAGGAGGCTCCTCCGTTTTTCGATGCCGTTCTTCTCTACGGCCAGGCCATAGAGGTTCTTCTGCATATCGACGAGCTTGGCCTCGAGCTCGTTCACCAGATCCAGGCTTTCGGCCATGGATGTAGCAAGGTTTTCCGACTGAGCCTTGACCTCGTCCCGCTCCTTGCGCTTCTCGAGAAGTTCGGCGTCCTTCCTGTCCTTATCGCGCAGGAATTGCCTCAGGCGGAGGAGATAGACATCACGTTCCACCTCGAAGATCCTGTCCTTCAGCCTCCTGAAAGTTATGGTCTTGTCGGACTGGTGTTTCAGGTTGTCGTGAGAACGTTTGACCTCGGCCAGGACGACTTCGACCTGGCGCATGTTCTCCTCGGTCTTTTGGAGCTTCGACTCCGCTTCCTTCACCCTCGCCTTGTGCTTGGTGATGCCCGCGGCTTCCTCGAAGAGATAGCGTCTATCCTCGGGCTTGGAGGAGAGGATCTGATCTATCTTGCCCTGCTCCATGACAGAATAAGCCGATTTGCCGATCCCCGTGTCCCAGAAGAGTTCCCTCACTTCCCTGAGTTTGGCGAGCTGTCCATTTATGTAGTATTCGCTCTCTCCTGACCGGTAGAGCCTGCGCTTTATCGCCACCTCGGGCACGTCGAGCGGCAGAGTCTGGGCCTCGTTGGAAATGGTAATAGTAACCTCGGCCACGGAGAGCGGTTTCCGGGCCTCAGTACCGTTGAATATGATGTCTTCCATGGAGTCGGCCCTGAGGCTTTTTGCCGACTGTTCGCCGACAACCCATTTTATCGCATCGACGACGTTGGACTTCCCGCAGCCGTTGGGTCCAAGGAGGGCCGAAATGCCATCGGAGAACTCTATCCTCGTCCTGTCGGCGAAGGATTTGAATCCGAAAATCTCGAGGCTTTTAAGAAACACTCACCTATTCCTTTGCTGCTGAAACCTGGGCCCAGCCTATCATGCTTGAAGAAGAAACGGCAATACAAAGGGCGCTCCAGAAGGAGCGCCCCCGCAATTCGAGACAGTCGTTTAAAGTCTTACTCGTCCTGCTTGACGAGGAGTTCGTAGACCGCCTGAGGCGTCGCGCAGGAGAGCAGGGAATCGCGCAAGTCGGCTGCCTTGAGCCTGGCTGAAAAGAATGAAAGTGTCTGCAGGTAGTAGGCGTGCTGGTTGTAGGCCGCGGCGATCATGAAGAGGAGACGCACGGGGACATCGTCCAGGGATTGGAAGTCGGTAATGTCGCACTTGGAGATACCCACCGAAACCACCAGGTCGGTGACCGAGGAGAGTCGGACATGGGGAATCGCGATCCCCCTGCCGATGGCCGTGCTCATCAGTTCCTCGCGTCGCAGGATCTCGGCGACGAGGTCCTGCTTGTTCTTGATCTGGGGGGCAGTGGAGAGATTTTCCGCGAGGGCAATCAGCGCGTCCCGCTTTTTTGTGTAGTTTAAAAAGAGCACCCTGTTGGGAGCAATGATATTCTGAATCTGTATTGAACCGATAAGGCCTGCCGGTCTATTGGAGGAGAGGCGCTCGTTCACCCAATGCTCGATCTCGTTTTTCTTGAATCTCCAAACGGTGCCGATCTTCCCTGAGGGAATCTCACCTTTCTGTGCCCAGTCGTAGACAGTCCGTTCGGAAACGCGGAGGTAACGGGCGACTTCTTCGATGGTCAGGATGTCATCGTCCATATTTCTACCCCTTTTCTCTTAGAATTTAATGACATATTATTGAATCCAATGCGTTTCCTGTCAAGTGTTACATTTTAAATACACTTAATCCCCGAATCAGAAGGTTCCATCGAAAAATTCCGACAGAGCCTCATAGGAAAAGCCTTGCCGCCTGAGAGCAGCCCTGAGGTCGTCCCGATCGAGTAGGCCGCGATCCATCTCCCGCTTGGCCGCCCGCGGCAGGATTTCGCCGAAGCTTATATCCTCGACGGCCCGTCCCGCGGCCTCGGCACCCAAGCCCTTAGCCCTCAGTTCGGCTCTCAATAGGGCTGGCCCCATGGGTTTGCGCCTCAGCTGCGTACGTGCCCAGGCCGCCGCGTAGCGTGCGTCGTTAAGGACATCCTCGGCTTCGAGGCGGTCGAGCGTCCTCGTGCTGGCCGCTTTCCCGAATCCCTTGGCCTTGAGTTTCAGTTCAAGGCCAGCGCGATGCTGTTCGGCCCTTGCGCAGAGCTCCACTGCCTTCAGCAGGGCACGCTCCTCCTCATCCACCTTCACAAGCAGGATAAAGAGCTGATCATCCACTTCCAGATCAACACATCCGGCCGCGAGCCGAAGGAGAGCTTCCCGAGGGTCGGCGGGGTGGAGTTGAGAAGGGATCAAGGCTTCAATGGATTCTTGGAGTTCGATGAGTCTGCGAGAAGGGATAAAAAAAACAAAGCCTCCGGAAACGACTATAGTCGGACTTCCAGAGGCATCGAAACGTACGGATTCTATCCGCACAGATAATTCCTTGTCAGCGCTTGGAGAACTGGAACCTTCTGCGGGCACCGCGTTGCCCGTATTTCTTGCGTTCAACCATACGAGGATCACGGGTGAGAAGGCCATTGGCTCTCAGCGCCGCGTGATTCGCGGGATCGACCTGGGCAAGGGCCCTGGAAATACCATGCGCGCAGGCTCCGGCTTGGCCGTTGGGACCGCCGCCCAAAACGCTGATTAAAATATCGTATTTATTCTCGCTGGCCGTGAGCACAAGGGGTTTGCGAACCACATTGAGAAGTTCCGAAAGATGAAAATACTGTGTGGCTTCGGTCTCGTTGATGACGAGCTTACCCGTACCTTCGCGGAGGAACACACTGTACCGATTCCAAGATTTCTGACCATTTATTTCCTCTCTCTCAAAGTTCGATGGCGATCGGCGACTGGGCGATATGGGGATGTTCCGAACCAGCGTAAATCTTGACGTTCTTGTAGAGCTTCCTGCCTAGGGGACCCTTGGGGAGCATGCCCCTAATAGCCAGCTCGAGGGGAGCGATTGGGTCACGTCCCAGGAGCTCTTGGAAAGTAAAATCCTTGAGGCCGCCCGGATAACCCGAATGCCTGTAGTAGATCTTTTCCTTGCGCTTGCGGCCAGTTACAGCGATTTTGGCGGCGTTGACGACCACCATAAAATCTCCCGTCTCCTGGCTCGGCGTGTAGGTAGGCTTGTTCTTCCCACGGAGCATATAGGCCACTTTTGCGGCGACACGGCCCAAGGCCTTGCCCTCGGCGTCAATCACGTACCACTTGCGTTCCGCTGTGGCTGGCGTCACGAAAACAGTCTTTACCAACATATACCTTAACCTTATTCCTGTGGATTTCACAAAATACGCGAGGCATAATCCCACATTATATGAGATGTGTCAAGCGCTCCTGTCCTGCCGCTCACCAGCAGGATAGAATCAGGTCCGCGATTATTTATCCGAAGGCTTCTCTTCCTGGGCTCCCTCGGATTTCTCTTCCTTTTCGGCTTCCTTCTTGTCCTTGATGTCCGCGACACCGATGAGAACGGCTACCGCGCCCACCAGAAGGGCCAGGACGGGAAGCATGCCGCGCAGAAAGGCGAGAACGTCCCCCCACCAGCCAAACACGCCTAGAACGGCCGCGACCACGAGAACAATGCCGATTATCAGAGCTACCATTGAATTCTCCTTGACTGACCTACCGTAGGTTTGATAAAGCACAAGTTAATTAAGTATAGCAGTACAGCCATAGCTTAAGCAATATCACGCCGATTGCGCCGCGCCGACGATCCGGCTATACCTTTTCCATGATTCATCCAGGTTCCCTCGTCCTCTTCAAGAACAAGCCGGTCCTCGTCACTTCGGTCTCCGAGGGTAAACCGGTTATAGCCCTGGGTGAGAGCGAATCCAAGAAGGTACGTGAAAAGGACTTATCCCTCCTCCATCCCGGCCCCTTGAGCCGTATGCCCAGTCCGAGGATAGGAGGAGACTTTGATACAGCCTACGAGATGCTCCTTCCCCCAGGCAAGGAAGAGGAAGAGGCCCTGACGACCTGGAAGGATCTCTCCGAACTGGTCTTCGGCGAATATCTGCCTGACACGGTCCTCGCCTGCCTCCATCGGGCCCTCGAGGGCGGGGCCTTCAAGGTTGTCGATGGCTCTCCCGTCGCAGCGGCCAGAACCGAGCTCGCCCAGGCGAAAAAAAGGGAAGGAGAGAGGGAGAAGGAGACTTCGGAGCGTATAGCCTTCGCTGCCTGGCTCAGATCAGCCGTCAAGACGGGGAGCGCTTCGGCCCAGGACAGGGAGTGTTGGCCGCGCTATTGCGCCAACCTGGAAAAACTAGCGCTTGGCCTTGCTGATACATCCACAATAGCTGCCGAGGCCGGAATAAAGGAGACGAAGGAAGCGGCTCACAAGGTCCTCATCGATTCGGGACTCTGGCCTCCCTTCTATAATCCTTGGCCCCAACGGGCGGGCTGCACCTCCAAACCCCCCAGGCTTCCCTTCCCTCTCAACCCAAGAATCCAGGAAGAGAGGCTCGACCTGCGCGGGCAGAGATCATACGCTATCGACAGTGCCTGGTCGAAGGATCCCGACGACGCCGTCGCCTTTGACGGCGAGAGGATATGGGTCCATATCGCCGACCCTTCGGCTTTCATCGCCCCTAACTCTGAGATAGATGCCGAGGCCATGACGCGAGGAGCAACGCTCTATATTCCCGAGCGGATCGTCCCTATGCTTCCTCTCGAGGCAGTGGAGAGGCTGGGACTAGGTCTCGCCGAAGTCTCATATGCCCTTTCCTTTGGCCTGAAGCTTGACTTTGAGGGCTCGATCATCGACACCATCATCACACCCTCCTTCGTCCAAGTCGAGCGCCTCAGCTACGAGGAGGCCGACGAAAGACTCCAGCGGGGCGACGAGACCCTGAAGGCCCTTGAATCAGCCGCGGCTTTGCGACGAACCCGCCGCCTCTCCAACGGTGCTGTCGATATCGAACTCCCGGAAGTCTCCTTGACCGTGGAGAACGACAAGCCTCGCTTCATTCCCATCAGCACCACCCTCTCGTCGGTCATCGTCAGGGAGATGATGCTTCTGGCCGGGGAAGGAGCGGCTCGCTGGGCATGGGATCGCGGACTTCCTTTCGTCTACTCGAGCCAGGAAGCCCCGCAGCTTCCCGATACTCTAAGCCGTTTCGATGATGGCCCAGGCCTGCTCTCCGTTCAGTACAGGAGAAGGAAGGGTATGAAAGCGGGTTCTTTCGGCCCCGAGCACTTCGCGCACCGCGGCCTCGGCCTTTCGTTTTATTCCCAGGTGACCTCTCCCTTGCGACGCTATCAGGATCTCCTCGCCCATCATCAGATCAGAACAGCTCTTTCTGGGGGGATGGACAGAGCTCTTCCCGCCGATGAGCTGGGAAGACGCTGCTTTCTTGCGGGAAGGGGTGCGGCATCGACGCGTCAGGCGGAACGCGATTCCAGGCTCCACTGGACGATCTGTCACCTCAAGCTCAACCCAGGCTGGCGCGGCAAAGCCATCGTCCTGGATGCGAGGGACCAGGATGCCTGGACTCTCGTGCCTGAACTGGGTCTGGAATCCCCGGTCCGCACGCGATCGAAGCTGGAGGATAATACCGAACTCCTCGTCACCTCCTTCGGGCTTGATCTTCCAGGCCTCGGCCTTGGTCTCGAAATTGTCGAAGGTGCCTAACATCTCCTTCCCAAGATTGACCTTTTAACGCTCAGAACATATGCTCTAGCGTAGGATCATGAATTATAGCGAACTGTCTTCGATAACCGTCCTCGCCGCCGACTTCCCCGCCGCAGGCCGTACGGTTAAGGGTGAGAAGCCCATACCCTCGGGTGAAGAGTTGAGAAGTCTGGCGGAGCGCGCCGCTGCCGCTGGAAACGGTGAAGTGGTGAAGACGCTCGGTGACAGTCTGATCGTAAAATTTTCCGATCCCTTAGACGCCGTCAAGGGAGCCCTCGCCCTCGCGGAGACAGCTGGCGGCTTGGCTTCCCCGGCAGGCGACAGCCCCCGGCTCAGGCCCAGGATCGGCATACACGTAGACCAGGCGAGGGTCCTTGATGGCGAGATCCTCGGGAAGGCCGTCGACGGGGCTTCTCTCCTTAAGGCTCTCGCGATCCCCGGAACCATCCTCGTCTCAGGCGAAATCGCCGCGGCTCTGGATCCCAAGCTGTTCTCCAAATCCCCTCTCGCCGCAGCCAGTCAGCGTTCCCTTCCTGAAGGCCTGAATGGCTATCTCATCGGGGCAAGGGATCAAGCCCGGGTGACTCAGGCTTCGGCTCCCAAAGCGGACGGAAGTGCCCTAAAAGGGTCAGCCGGGCTTCTGGAAGAGATCCGCCGGGCCATCATCGAGGACACGAAGGCGGCGGGGCGGCGCCTTTCCGTCGCGGAAGCCAAGGAAAAATACTGCTGGTATGGCGTTGAAGCGATGGAGGTCATAGCCTCCCTCGCCGAGGCCGGGATTCTCGTGAATAAGCACGTGAAGAAGGAATATAGCAGGCCCGAGGCTTCCTCCCAGGATCCCCGCTCTTCATACTCTGGCATCCAATCCGGCGATATCGGAAAGAGCATAGAGCAGGCCGTCCACTCCATAGTCTCGGAGATCGAACGGTCGGTGCGGTCGAGCGCTGAACACAGGAGCTTCGATTTCGATGGAAGCGATTGGCGCCACGCGGTGAAGCGCGAACGCAAGAACTGGAAGGAAGACAGGAAGTCCGAAAGAAGGGTACGCAGGAAAGGTATCCCGGTAGCTGCCGAAGCCAGCGATTTCGAGAAGTACAGGGCCGAGCTCGAGACTAAGGCAAGGAAACTCAAGGGGGGTATCATCCCCTCTATTCTTTCGTTCGGAATCGTCAACGCCGGACTTTGGTACCTTTACGCCTCGCAGGCCCATAGCTTTCCTTGGGCTCCTATCGTCACTATATTCTGGGGATCCGGAGTTTTGGACTCCATCCTGGGCGCCATCCGAGCGGGTCGGCACTCGGCGGAAACCGAAGCCCTCACCAATCTCGATGCACAGACCACCGGCGAATTGAAACTCCTGAACAAGGAGAGGGATTCGGTAGGCAAGCACTTCATCAATGCCCTGTCCATCCCCGCAGCCCTCTTCTTTCTCAACCCCATCCTCTGGCCAGGCAAAACCTGGCCTTTTATCGTCTCGGCCATCCTCGCGGGCTTCATCTCAACGATGCCCGCCAAACTGAAAAAATTCCTTGCCAAGGCAGGCTTGCCCGCGGACAGAAAGAGTCAAGCTGAGGCGCGGAAGCGCAGGGATTCTGAGCCCAAGGACCTGGGCTCCTATGCCGATGTCTATGAGGAGGCGAAGACCGCGACGGCAGCCATCGCCTCTTCTCTCGGTCTGGCCGACCCCGAAAGCCTCGCCGAGATGAAACCCCAGCTCGATGCCTTCCTCGACCAGGTTCTTCTCCTTTCCAAGACGGCGAACGAACTCGACGTCATCATCGGGGAGATACCCATGGGAGCTCTTGCCTCCGACAAGGCAGAACTCCTCGCCAAGGCAAGGCAGGCTAGCCCGGCCCTCAAGTCGGAGTACTCAGGCTCCGTGGCTGAGATAGAGAAACAGGAGGAATCCTTCAAGGCGTTGAAGGAGCAGCGGGAGATCATCGATCTGCGGCTGCGTTCATCAGTCAACCAACTGAATCAACTCAAGATCGATTTGGCCAGGGCCAGGGCATCCGACCAGGAGAGTGCAGCCTCAAGCGGGGAATCGGCCATCTCCTCCCTGCGTGCCCGCTCACAGGAACTCTCGAAGTACATTGAGGATCTGCGGAACGGCCAACTCGAGGCCATCGTCGATCCCTTCGCCGAACTGGAACGCCAGTTCGGGGCCCAGGACGCGGAAAAGCCCCCCCTCCCCCCCGCCACTTGATATCAACGCTGCAATTGAAAGGAGTAATAGCATGCATTCGATATTCGACGAGATAGCGCGACGCAGCATCGTTCCCGTCATCAAGCTGGAATCGCCTGAAAGCGCCCTTCCTCTCGGCAAGGCCCTCTTGGCCGGCGGTCTTCCCATAGCCGAAGTCACTTTCCGGACAAAGACCGCGGCCGAATCCATCCTCGCTCTGAGAAAGGCCTATCCCGAGCTTATCACGGGAGCCGGTACTGTGCTCACCATTGAGCAGGCCGAGGCTGCCATGGCTGCCGGGGCTTCCTACATCGTGACCCCCGGATTCAACCC
>JAPLSO010000022.1 GCA_026398595.1 Spirochaetota bacterium
TATGGCCTTGCAGAACATCTCGAAAAGGTGGACGATGCCGATACGTGACTGGGGTTCGGCTATGAATCAATTTGCGATTCTCTATGGCGACCGTGTGCCGCTATGAATCGAGCCGTTTACACAAAAATATTTACAGGCTCCTTTTCTCATTCATTTTTCTACGACTATGTATCGTATTTAGTGTCTTAAAGCGATTTAAGTCAAACTAACTCCATGCCTTATACTAACCCTTATAAACTCATCGCGGGTTTATGCCGATCAACCTAACTCCTCCCGACGATTCGTCCGATCCTCTCCTTGCCTTCGGAGATTTTCCATCCGTCCCTCGCGTTGAAGTAGAGGTACCAGAGCCCATCCTTTTCGCGGAAGCGGCAGTCGCAGGCGTAGACATGGGAACGGGTCCAGCCAAGGCTGCAGCCGGCTTGGGGCGAGAGGAGGGGTTCGGAGCCTGCGGGCGTCCAGGCGAGGCCGTCCTTTGAACGCAGGACGAAGATAGCCGATCGTGACCGGCCTCCTATGTCCCGATAGATCTTGTTCTGGAGACCGATCCAGCCGTCCTCACAGGCGATGATCTTCATGGAACCCGCGCCCAGGACGCCCGGCACAGGATCGGAGGCTGGGTCGAGGATGGGCTGAGCCAATGGCTCGAAGGGGCCGAAAGGTGAAGTTCCCCGCGCGCAGGCGAGGTAGCGCGGTTCACAGAAGCCGCAGTCGGGGATCCAGGAAAGGGATGCAGAAAAATGAAGGCGCCAGCCGACCGCGCTGCCCGGCTCCTCGACCAGGCAGGGGTTGGAGACCGAGGCACCGAGCTCCGGGTCGCGCATCCAGGGCAGGTCGGCCTTGAGGACGATTTCCCGCGGCGACCAGGAATCAAGGTCGCCGCTATGCGCTATGACGATCGTCGAGTTCCATTTTCGCTTGAAGGGCAGGGCGCTTAAGGGAAGGGCGAAAGGCGGATAGGATTCAAAAAGGAGGACATATTCCGCTGTGGCATGGGCAGGCTGTCGCGGGGCGGCGGCGGTGCCAGCGGTAGCCTCAGAGATCGCGGCAACTTCTGTGGAACCGCCTAACCTGCGTACGAAGGGCCGCATGGCGTTCTGTATGACAATGCCGTGGTCCCTCCACGAGAGGCCGTCAGCCGACGAAAAACGGTGAATTCCCCAGGCCGAATGGGCGAAAAGCTCCCATCTGCCGCCGGGCGTCTCCTCGGGGAAGAGGAAGCTCGGGTCGGCGATGATCGGTGAGAACCGCGGCGGTTCGATGAGAGGGCCTTCAGTGGCGCCCCACCTGATTGCCAGGAAATCCGATACGGTTATACCCACATGATACAGCCCATCGCTACTTAAGCTTGTCCATGGTCGTAATGCTCAGAGAACACTCAGCCTGAAGACTGCTGGCATTGGTTGTTGTAGACTTGGCTTTAAGGCCCCGGGTTCGGACAAGAAACTGGTCGTAATCTTCAGCCAGGACATCGTAAGAGGTGCCGTCGATGAGAGCCTGTTTGACCATATACTGGGGGATCAGGTCGGGAGAGAAAAAGAACTGTGCCGTCTCGCTGCCGAAAGGCGGCGTCACTTCGAAGTCCATATCGATCTTTATCGGCTGCATGAGCTGGCTGGGGTCGATCCGCCAGTTCTGGATCAATGGAACTCTCAGTCTCTGGTCGCCTGCGAGATGGTATATAAGACTCACATAACCGGGGCGATTGGACTGGATGTAGAATCTGGCTATCTCCCCCTTTGTGTATACGACTCCTTCGCTGCCTTTTTCTGTCCAGGCTCGGAAGTCCGTGGCAGTAGGTTGATCTATCACGGCGACGAAGCGATCGTGATCGGCGGCTGCGAACTGCAGATTCGGGGGAACAAAGGCCAGCTTCTGGGTCTTCACGAAGCGTGGTCCCAGATCCACATCATGGCTTCCGATAAGCTTCTTCCCTGTCAGATCGTTCAATTTATAGACGAGGCGCCATCCATCCTTCGATTCGTAATAGGATCCCTTCAGGACAAGCACCAGATCGGGCTCTGTCTGGGAGGACGGCACGAGCTTGTCAGCCGAGAGGGCCAAGGCGTCCTCGAGTTTACCTTTCAATGAGAAGAAAAACGCTCCGGTTATTTCCGTTGTCTTATAGAGCGCGGGCAGGACAGCTATCTTGGCCCCCTGCCATGGCGTCCAGTCGAAGGCGCCGAGTATATCCGCGACGAGATCTGCATCCGTGAGGATTTCTTTGGAACGGACCAAGGCCTTGACTTCATCCTGCTTGCGGTAATACTCGCCAAGGATGCCGTCGATCTCCCCCGGAGTCCCAAGCACTGCGTCGACGGATAGGTTGATCGAAAGTTCCGTCAATGCCACCCCCATGTTGTCCAGGGTACGGGACAGAAGGTCCAGCTGGTTCTTCCCCGCCCAATCCCTTGCCTCCGCCAGGAGGCTCTCCAGCTTGGCGACGTTCTCCTGTCGGACTATCGAAAGCGACTGTCTCATCTTGCTCTTGTCCAGAACGCAGAGCGCCATCCATCGCTTAGCTTTCTGGTCGTACTGGGTTTCGTATTTCTCGATACCGGACAGATCGATGTTGACGGTCGACGAGATGTCGCTCTGGTAGCTCGAGAAGTTCTCTTTGCCGAAGTCCGATGTCGTCATCCTGGCTTTCGAGTCTACCTTTACCTTGATCTTCGAAGCGAGATCGGCGAGTGCCGTTTTTTTGGCGTTTTCCAGGCTTTCGGCGGAATTCCCGGTTTCGGAACTTATCCCGAATCCGGTCAGGTAGCGGTTCGAGTCATAATTCGTCGTGGCTCCGAGACTATTATACCATGTGTCCTGGGCCGCGAGCCCTGCTGCCGATACAATGAACAATATCGCCAGCGTTCCAATGAGAGTCCGTCTTGCCATATTCCAACCTCGAGATAGTCTATCTCGCGCCGTAGATGATCCCACCGTTCCGGATCGTCAGGATTGCCAGGGTGTTCTGCCTGATTTCGGGGAAAAACAATGTCTTGTGCATGGCGTTGTCGAAGTAGACCGTGATTTTCACGTTGGACATCGGAGCTTCCCGGGAATAATTCTCGATGCTGAAAGTGTAGGTCGCGTCATTCCTGATCCCGCTCAAGGTGATAGTTTCCGGACCGTACCCCTGTCTCGCGTCGCGGTCAAGCGCCGCGTTGCCCGGCGAAGATCGCATATTCCTGTAGGAGATATGGAATCCTGGCCCTTCCAGGTGAGCGTCGAGATCCGCTGGTTTCTTCTCCCATTCCAGCACGAAACGGGCCTGGTTGAACTGCAGGCCTTTCGTCATGACGAAACGCTTGCTGATGACCGAGCCGAGCCTGATCCGCAATGTATCCTGCAAGGTGATATAGCCTGGGACCGAAGCGGTGAAGGGGAGGTCACGATCGTCGACATCCTCCACCAGCTCTATCGGGAGTCTGACCACACCCTGACTGTCCCCGATGTAGCTGCCGCCGTCGACATTGACGGTCACCGCCTGGATGGGGACACCGGAAATGGCATCCTTGAACTTCAGGACGAGGATATCATCCAATTCGGAAAAGCCGTCGATCTCGGCCATTTCCTGGACCGTCCAGATGCTCTGCCCGAAACTTGGCGCGGCAACCATCGACACCAATAGAAACAAAATGACGAGTTTGATTTTTTTCTCACTCATTGATTCTCCTGATTCCCTCTGCGGGCGAGGAAACAAGCACCATGCAGAGGGAATTGGCGAGATCAACCCATCGCCCGACGATACGCAGTCCTTCCATTTTGTACTTGAGCGTTATCCACTCGATCTTTGCCAAGGATTCGCTGCCGTTGGTCGAAGTCGCCTTGGTTATCGTGCCTATCCTCATGCTCTGGAACATAAGGAGTTCGAACACCGCGTTTTCCTCAGCCTTGGTCCACCCGGCCGCGATGCTGCCCGATGACGCGCAGCGTCCGACTCCGAAAATCATGCCGTCGCGTTCGAAACCCGTTGAATCGGCCCAGGAGGGACGCGCCAGACTCGTGGTCGGTATCTTCTCCCTGTTGACTTGTGCGTTAGCGTCCTGGCCCACGAGATAAAGGTTCATCTTGGGGAAAACGCTGGCCACCATAGAATCCAGAACAATCATTTTTGGTTCCAGCTTGGCTGCCCGCTCCGGATCGACATAGTAGTAATAGTCAGTATTAAGCCAAGTCTCGGAATCGATGGTGGAGTCGTAAAGAGACTGAAAATCCCCCCAGACTATGGAATGAGCGTAGGTGGCCATGATACGGGCCCCATCCGACTTAGCCGCGCCCTCCGAGGAGGCAAACAACGCGACCAAGTCGCCCGGGGGCGGCGTAAAAAACCAAGCCGGCGCATACTCCTGGCCCCACGCGGGAAGCGCAAAGACCAGGAGCAGTACCAGACAACCAGCCAGGCCAAGTCGTCTGTCTAGATACACCAAACGCACATTAACTGCCGGCTTTGTCGTAATCTTCCATTTCTTTCTGCATTTCTTTGAAGCCCTGGGAAGCCCTGAAACGCTCATAGAGGTTCGGACCGTTGTTCTTCAACTCCGACATCACGGCCGAGTTGAGGGTCTTGGGATCGATTCCGACAACCACCTTGACGGTGATTTTGTTGCCTTCCTTGAACGTCACGGGAAGTGAAAGATTCTGGGATCCAGAGAGAGTGGTTTTCGATATGGCTTTGGTAGTGCTGCTGAACATGGTGTTGATTTCCGCCTTGGCTGTCGATCCTACCTCATCGACAAAGTTCTTCTCGAGCACCTGCATTTTGGTTTCGAACACCTGCGCGATCTGGGCACGGCCATCGAGAGTAGCCTTCTTGAGGGCCAGGTCCTGACGTCCGGTCTCATCTATGCCTGTACCTATAACGGCGACGCCGCCCGCCTTGTTCACTGCTTCGACTTTCTTCTGAAGTTCTTTCTCTTCCTTGGAGACTTGCACTACTTTTGGGCCAGAAGCGCAGGAAGCAAACAACAGGAGAACGCAGGCGGACAGAAGGACGATACTCGACCAGGTACGCTTCATAATGCATCCTTCGCAAGGTTTATCCCTGCTTTCATGTAATTTCCGGATTCAACTTTTAACAATGTATGAATCCAGACTAAATGATAACATCAGGCATTTAGGTTCGCAAGACTAAATGATAAAGATAAATATTGACTAGTTTAGTATTTTCCATCTTTTCTCTCCACGAAGCAGTAGCGACAATGGATTGAGCTTAGGCATCTTCGCGTAGTCGCTCAAGTTTCCTCTTCGATAGCTTGCCATGCAACCAGTGTAGGGGGATAATTTGCATAAACTCGACACGCTTAAAACAGGAGCTAGTATATGTGTCGTCTGTCCCGCCCGGTATTGCTGTCATGGTATTCGGCTGCACTGATATTTCTGATCACTATCGAGTCCATAGCCGCCCAGGGCACAGCCAAAGATCATCGCTTGGCTCTTCTGATAGGCAACGCGGCCTATCAGAAGAACGCCCTGGCCAATCCGGCCAACGACGCGAAGGATCTGGGGGCCCTGTTGGCTGAGGCTGGCTTCGCGACGATGATAAGGACGGATCTGGACAATCGCGGAATGGAAACGGCCGTCAAGGAGTTCGCGGCTTCTTTACGCCCTGGCGACACAGCCCTCGTCTTTTACGCTGGCCATGGCGTGGAAGCCGACAACGCCAACTTCCTGGTGCCGGTGGACAACGCGAAGATCGAGAGCGAGGCCGACCTCAAGTACGGGGCTTATAACGCATCGAGGATCCTGGAAGAGCTTTCCGCGCGGCGGGTCGGATTGGCTATACTCATTCTGGACGCCTGCAGGAACAACCCGCTTCCGTCACGGGGCGCCGGGTCGAGGGGACTCGCCGTGATGGCTGCTCCGACCCAGACGGAGAGCGTCATCGTGTACTCGACCGCCCCCGGAACGACGGCCGCGGACGGAGCGGGAAGGAACTCAGTCTTCACGCGGTCTCTTCTGGCCGAGCTGCCGACCCCGGGGCTCACCGTGCGGGAAGTCTTCGACAGGGTGGGTGGTACGGTGAAGGCGACGACGGGGGGAGCCCAGGTGCCCTGGCTCAATTCGACGCCTCTTTCGAAGGATTTCGTGTTCTTCTCCGGGGAGGCGGCCGAGGCGCGCGCAAAGGCTCTTGGAGCTCAAGCTCAAGCCGAACTGGACGCCCAACGCGGAAAGATCGCCGACTTGGAGGTAGCCCGCGCCAAGGCCAAGGACGACGCGGCGCGGCAGCAGTACGACATAGAGCTGACAACGGCGAGAGCCATGGAATCGGCCAAGAAGCTGGAGAGCGAGCGGCTAGCGGCCGAGGCTGGGAGGCTGGAGGCGGAGCGGAAGAAGGCTGATGAGGCCCTGACCACACGCAAGGCTTTTGAGTCGACGGAAGCATCGAGGGCAGCCGCGATGAAGGATGAAGCGGCGCGTCTCCGAAAAGAATACGAAGCACTTGCACGGGTCGATGATTCGGCGCCTGAGTTCCTGCGCCAAATGACATCCCTCGAGAAAGCTTTGGCCGAGATAGGTTCTCGATACGAATCCATGCGGGTAGAAGGTGAAAAGGGTATAGCAACCGTCTACGTTCAGAAGGCAGAAGCCCTCAAGGCAACCTTGGTGATGGAACCATGGGAGAGCCAGAAGGATTTCCAGGTCCGGAGCTCTGGCGGTTTTTCGGCGTTGGAGAAGGAGAAGGCGGCCGAACTCTCGAAATACGCAGCTTCGATCATGGCTGAACGTTCGTCGCAGGAAAAGAATCTCGCTGCTCATCTTCAGGAAGTGACATGCCAGTTTTCGACCAAGACCTACACCCTGGCAGGCTCGTCGGTGAAAGTGACTATAGGCGAGTACGATCGGGAGAAGAAATCCTGGCCGCTCAAGGTCGAGTCATCGGATCCGCAAATTAGATATTCATCTGATATCGTCTACAGCATCGCGGGGGCCCCCGACATCGGCGCGGCCTATCGCGCCTTCGACGTGGCGCGACAGGCAGGGGCAATAGCCGGCGAGATCGACTATGTCTATAGACGCAAAGCGGGCGAGCCTCTTGTTCCCGCTACGGTGCGCGGCGTACGCGTTCTTGACCTGACGACCGGAAAGCAGTTGGCGGCAGGTGGAACGGAGAAGATACTGTTCTGGCTTAGTGCCGAAAATCCCGGATCTCGCCTAGGTACTATCACTCGATTCGAGAGCCCTGTTTTAGGCGTTGAGCTCATCATCGACGGGGAAAAAGCAGGTACCACGCCCCTCGAAGTTGAACTGGGGCAGGGCACCCACACGATTTCTGGCAGCGCCAAAGGCCATGTTGAACTGATGACAGAAATTACCATCACGCCTCGGTCGCCTGTGCCCTATCGCCACATCCTCAACCTTGAACGATTGCCGGCAGTCAGATTCGAGAGCTCCCTAGCCGATGTCGAGCTTTTTCTTGATGGTATACCGATGGGTTATCTACCGATTGAAATAGGCGTCCAACCGGGCGTCCACAGGGTTATCGCGACGGCGAAAGGCTACGATGATTTTCAAACGACTATTTCAGCACTTGCTGGCAGATCTTCGTTATTGACCATAGATCTTAAAAAGTCTGGCTTGATTCCTATGGTATACATTGATGGCGGGACATTCACGATGGGTTCGAACAGGGACATTGAGCACTCTGCTCCTGAACATAAAGTTACATTGGCACCGTTCTACATGGGCAAGTATGAAGTGACCCAAGGCCAGTACCAGAAAGTAATGAAAAAGAATCCATCGCACTTTACCGCTTCAGGGAAGAATTCGGCCAACCTGCCCGTGGAAAACGTGAGTTGGGTGGACGCGGTGCTTTTCTGCAATGCCTTGTCCAAGTTAGAAGGATTGCAGCAAGTCTATAAGGTTGAATCAGGATTTTTATCGATCAATGTCAGCATCTCCCGAGAAGCCAAGGGCTATAGGCTACCGTGGGAGGCTGAATGGGAATACGCGGCGCGGGGGGGAGTCTGGATCAGGAACTTCAGCTTTGCCGGTTCCAACGACTTGGATTCAGTGGCTTGGCATAAAGGCAATTCAGCCGGTACGACGCACGAAGTTGGTGGGAAACTGCCTAATGAACTAGGACTTTACGATATGTCTGGAAACGTAGAAGAGTGGTGTCAAGACGTATATGAGGCCTACAGAGGTGGCATGCAGAGAGACCCTTTGAATACTACCTGGGTCAACGCGATGGAGTATTTAGTGATATTGCGTGGCGGTAATTTTAAATTTGGCAATGTTGAAAGTTTGTATTCTACGTCCAGGGGATTGGATAAAGCTACTACTAGAGGTACCTACTCGGGGTTCCGTGTGGTCAGGAATAATGGAGATTCTAGCATAAGCTCAGGGAAAAGCGGTGGTTCTGAGACGGTCCCCTAGAGAATCCATAAAGACTATTTACTGTTATCTGGACCCGTCAAGTTTGACTTGATCGCTGGCCGCGCAATCCCGATTCTGGAGGTTTTTGTGAACGAGATACCGAATTCCGATCCGCGCTTCGAGGAGCTGGCGGCCTGCGTGAAAACAGGGATGAGACGGCTGGGCGTGCCGGGCGCCTCCCTAGGCGTCTGGAGCGGGGGGCGCCAGATGGTCGCCGCCTTCGGCCGCACGAGCGTCGAGAATCCCCTGCCCGTGACCCCGGAGACTTACTTCCAGATCGGCTCCATCACCAAGACGATGACCACGGCCGCCCTCCTTAGGCTCGCCGAACTCGGCAAGGTGGACATGGACGCCCCTGTGGCCAAGCAGCTCCCAGGCTTTTCAATGGCCGACCCCGACGTAACCGCCCGGCTCACTTCTATCCACCTCGTCACCCACACGGGCGGCTGGGTGGGCGACTACTTCGACGACTTCGGCTCAGGCGACGACGCGCTCGCGAGGATGGTCGCGGCCGTTGGACGGCTGCCCCAAGTGACTCCGTTAGGCGCCTTCTTCTCCTACAACAACTCAGGATTCAACATAGCCGGACGCCTCGTCGAGGTGGCCTCGGGCAAGCCCTACGAGGAAGCCCTGGCCGACCTCATCCTGAAGCCCGCGGGCATGACCCGCACCCGGTTCTACCCGGACGACGTCCTCATCACCTACCGTTTCGTCTCGGGCCATGAAAAAAAGGGAGGCCGGACGGTGGTGTCCCGGCCCTGGGCCATCGGCCGCGCCGGCAACTGCGTGGGAGGCGGCGTCTGCGCCGTGGGTGATCTCCTGCGCTGGGCCCGCGTCATGATGGGGCAGGGCGAGAGCCCCGAGGGCGTCAGGGTCCTCGCGCCCGGAACGATCGCCGAGATGCTCGAGCCCCTGATCCCGGCGGGTTTTGGCAGGCGGATGGCCCTTACCTGGAACCTGCGGGAGCCAGGCGGGATACGGTTCTACGGGCACGGCGGGGCCACGCACGGCCAGCAGGCCGCCCTCCACTTCGCCCCGGGGAAAAACTTCGCCGTCGCTCTTCTAACGAATTCCCAGTCGGGTACTGTCCTCACCGACAATCTTCTTGCCTGGGCCGCCAGGCTCTGGTTCGACGTCGAAGCCGAGCAACCTGAGCCCATCGCCCGGCCCAAGCCGGTCAACCTGACTGAATTTACCGGCCGCTACGATCTTCCGATCTCCGCCTTTAAGCTCGTGCCACGCAAAGGCGGCTTCACGGTCATCGACATTCCGAGGGGCGGCTTTCCCAGATCCGACAGCCCGGCGGGCGATCCAACTCCTCCCCTGCGCGCTCTGCTCTGCGAGGGCGACCGCTTCCTCGTCCTCGACGAGCCCAGCAAGGGTTCGGTGGGGGAATTTCTCCGCGACGCTTCGGGCCGCGTAGCCTGGTGCCGGTTCGGGGGAAGGGTACACGTGAAGAAGTGAGGAGATTTCGAAGCGCCGTAACCTTGCGACCAGCGGCGATCGTTACAATTTCTCGGCGGATAGGTAACGATCTTGGTTTATCGTCACCTGTTTTATATCGAATGTGAATTTTACCTCCCCATAGACACCGTCGCAGCCTGGGCGCACCGACACCTCTCCCCGCCTCATCAGTCCGATGGCGCCGGCCAGGATTTCACCAGGACAACCCGGACAGGCCAGTCTGCCGATCTTCTCGATTGGCAGGTCCATGAGCAGGGCTAGTTCGCTGCCCGCTTTTTCGACGAGTGCCGCATAGGCCGCGGCGACTTTCTTCGTCCCCGGTCCGACGCCCATGAGCTGGCCCAGCAGCTCGGCGAGGGGGACGAGGGAATGGTAGGGACGGCGGTTGGCGCCCGATAAGCCAGGTAAGGGAAGTGGACTGGGCGGGCAGGGGGCCCATTCGTCCATGGGGCGGTCGGCGAGTTCGAGGACGCGCCGCATCACGCCGGGAGTTAGCGGCTTGCCGCAGACGGGGCAGAGGCCCTGCAAGTCCGCGCTCTCGGCCGGCGAAAGCGATACACCGCAAGCGCGATGGCCGTCGTAGTGGTACTTGCCTTCCTGGGGGAAGAATTCGATGGTCTCGGCTACGCTGCCCGCAGGGCCGCCGGCGGCGCCCGACAGGGAGTCCGCCAATCCGGTAAACGATGGTTCCATAGTGAAGATCGTCGCCTCGCGGCCTAGCTTGTCAGGGGAGTGAGCGTCGGAGTTGGAGATGATGGCGAAGCGGTCCAGGGCGCTCAGCGCCCAGTTCATGGGCGGGTTCGAGGAGAGACCCGTCTCGATCGCGCCGACGCGGGAAGCAAGGTCGCCGTAGCACTCCTCGATGGAATCGAAACCCGAACGGGCGCCCAGGACGGAGAACCAGGGCGTCCAGATATGGGCGGGCACGAGAATGGACCTTTCGTCGGCCGCGAGAAGCATGGACAGAAGGTCGCGGGAATCGATCCTGAGGGTGGGGCGACCATCGGATGACAGGTTGGCGATCTTCCCCAGCATCGTCTGAAAGCGTTTGGCAGCCGGGAAGCCGGGCAGGATGACGAGGTGGTGGACCTTCCTCGTCCTGCCGCCGCGGGGATAGACCGTGCTGATTTCGCCGGTGAGAACAAAGCGGACCGATCGCTCCGCGGTGGGATCTGGAAGGTCGTCAGCGAGTGCCTGGATCGAATCGAAGGCTTCCTGCGTCTGCTTTGTAAGCCTGAAGAAGCCGTCCTCCTCAGGCTCGAGGACGCCTGCGAGCTCGTTCAGCCATTTAGGATGCGTACAGTCGCCCGTACCGAGAAGGTCGATGCCTTTGATGCGCGCCCAGCGGTCGAGGGAAGGGACCGTGAGCTTTGGACTCGTCGCTATCGAAAACCGGGAATGAATGTGCAGATCGGCCATAAGACGCATTATGATCGGATCGCCCACCGCAGCCGCACCGATTTTGAACGGGGGTTGCTGTACTTTTCCTCGTTGCTTGCCCTGATCTCGGCGTCCTGGGTGCGTGAATAGAGGCCTGCGAGCTTTCCCTTTTCGAAGGAATCCACTACGCGATTGTCTTCGCCGGAATGAAACGTGAGTATCACGGCGCGTCCGCCCGATTTAAGGCAATAGGGTATTTCGGACAGAAATGCCTCGAGGGCCGAGAACTCTCCGTTGACCACGATGCGCAGAGCCTGGAAGGTGCGGCGGATGGCCTGGGCAACGGCTTTATCGTCGAGATTCAGTCCGGCAAGAGACAGCTTTACAGCTTTCGAAAGCGCGCGGGTCGTCGTCATCTCCTGGCGTTTTCCCACGATACCCCGCGCGATGACCTTGGCGTTGGGTTCATCTGCATTGTCATGTAAGAGAGCAGCAATTCCAGCCTCTGAAAGATGACTTAAAAGATGAGCGACCGTCTCGCCCTTCTCCTGGTCCATTCGCATATCCAGGGGACCTTCGTTCTTGTAGGCGAACCCGCGCTTCGGATTGTCGATCTGCATGGATGAAACGCCCAGATCAGCCAGAATCATGTCCACGGCGGGATGACCGACCTTGGGAAGCATGTTTTGAAGGGCGGTGAAATTGGAGTGGACCGCTATGAACCGTTCGGGGCCGAATCCTGCATTGCGAAGTCTTGTCTCGGTTTTTTGGAGTTCAATGGAATCGACGTCCAGCCCGAACAGTATGCCGTCCGGCAGTATCCTTTTCAGGATCTCCTGGCTGTGCCCACCGTACCCGAGGGTCGCGTCCACCGCGATCTCCCCAGGCTGGGGATTGAGGATATCGAGGACTTCCGCGAGACAGATCGAGCGATGCGTCCCGGCCGGCGTGTCGCCGCGAGAGATGACGTGCTCGACGTCCGCAGCGTACTTCTCGGGGTTCAGTTCCTTGTATTTTTCGTCGAAACGGTGGGGATGGGTGCCCCTGTAGCGGACTCGGCGTTTATGCGGCTGTTCCGGCGTAGCATCGTCCATTTTCCACCCCCAGATCATTATTGTAGCGGAAACGCAGGGACATTGTGAATGAGAGACGGGGGGGGAGCGCTCCTGCCCTCAATCTCGCCTGCTTAGTCTTCGGTCCGATAGTCCCGGACCGTAGGGCTCTTCTCCTCGTGGGGGGTCAGGGCCATGATGCGCCAGACCAGGGTGTATTTCAAGAGGAAAGGTGCGTCAGATCGTTCACGATAGTAGCGACATCGGCGCTGCGCAGCTTGGCGAGCAAGGCAGCGCTTTGCGGATCTTTCTTAAGGGCGCCAAACTGGGGCTGGAGCTTGACCGCGTTCTTACGAAGGGGCGATTCGATGGGCGGCAGAAGGGCCGTGAAGCAGAAGATAGAGAACTGACGTCCTGGCTCTTTATCCCGGCTTCGTTTTTGTCACGAGTTGACGAGCCTTTTCACAGATTGTATAAGTATTCAAATGGACCGCAAACGAAGGGGGCAGCGTCGTACCTGCGCATCCTCTGCGGAATATACGCTCGGAAAAGGAAGTATCGTATGAAGAAAGCGGCACTCGACTGGGGTAAATTGTCATTTTCCTACATGAATACCGACTATCGCTATATCTCGCACTGGAAGGACGGCGCCTGGGACTCCGGGAAGCTCGTCACCGAGAACACCCTGACCATCTCCGAGGGCTCCACTGCCCTCCATTACGGCCAGCAGGCTTTCGAGGGCCTCAAGGCTTATACGCGGAAGGATGGGAGGACCCAGCTCTTCCGCCCCGACCGCAACGCCGCGCGCATGCAGTCCACGGCTGACCGCCTCCTGATGCCCCGGGTTTCGACCGAGAAGTTCGTCGACGCTTGCGACCAGGTGGTCAAGGCGAACTGGAAATACGTGCCGCCCTATGGCACCGGCGCGACGCTCTACCTGCGCCCCTTCCTTATTGGCGTGGGAGACAACATCGGCGTCAGGGCCGCCCCCGAATATATCTTTGGCGTCTTTTGCATGCCCGTGGGCCCCTATTTCAAGGGCGGCATGACCCCGGTCAACTTCATGGTATCGACCTGGGACCGCGCGGCTCCCAGGGGTACCGGGGCTGCCAAGGTCGGCGGCAACTACGCCGGCAGCCTCATGCCCCACGAGGAAGCAGCCCACAAGGGTTACGCCGACTGCATTTACCTCGACCCAGCCACCCACACCAAGATCGAGGAAGTTGGCGCCGCCAACTTTTTCGGCATCACCAAGGCGGGAGCCTTTGTCACGCCGCTCTCGCCCTCCATCCTGCCAAGCATCACCAAATACTCGCTTCTTTACGTCGCGGGCGAATACTTCAAAATGAAGACCGAAGAGCGCGATGTCTTCATAGATAATCTGGACGAGTTCGCCGAGGCCGGCGCCTGCGGCACCGCGGCCGTCATCACGCCCATCGGGGGCATCTTCCACAACGGCAAGCTCCATGTTTTCCACTCCGAAACCGAAGTAGGCCCCGTCACCAAGAAACTCTACGACACCCTCGTCGGTATCCAGTACGGCGACGTCGAGGCGCCCGAAGGATGGATCCACTTCGTCGACTGATGGCATCCTTTTCTCGGTCTTAAACATCCCGGACCTGCCTCTCGAGAAACAGAGCAAGGTTCGGCGGGTCGCAGGACGGAGTCGCTGTCCCAGCCGGCCAGGTGCTTTTACTAAATAAATTTCTTTACAGCGCAGAAAGGTGATGCTATAACATTTGAAACGGAGTTATGCAGGCTGAAACGGCCTATGGTATTCCGCCACGCGCATTCCGGTATAAAAAGAACAATTGAATAGTCTCAAGAGGGCGTCAAATGCAGGAAATCAGATTTCACGGAAGGGGCGGGCAGGGCACCGTGCTCGCCTCCATCGCTTTGGCAAAAGCCTTTTTCCAGGCGGGCATGTGGGTGCAGACCTTCCCCGTCTTCGGTTCAGAGCGCCGGGGCGCGCCGGTAGAAGCCTATCTCCGCCTCGATACATCGAAGATCTATGTTCGAAGCAATGTCTATGAACCTGACCATGTCGTGGTCCAGGATGCGCGGCTTCTCCAGATTGTCGATGTGACGAAAGGTCTCAAGCCGGGCGGCTGGATCCTCCTCAATTCGCCCGATCTGCCGAAAAACCTCGAGCTTTTCGCTGGGTTCAAACTCGCCTGCGTCGATGCTTCGCGCATCGCGCTCGAGCATGATCTGGGAGGTAAAACCCAGCCTATCACCAATACATCGATGATGGGCGCTTTCGCCCGACTGTTCGGCATGCCTCCCTTGGATACCGTGACCGCGGCGATTGAACATGAAATGCCCGCCAAGATAGCCGAAAATGTGGCTGCGGCCAGAGCCGCCTACGACGAGGTGAGGGAATTCGGCCTCATCGGCGAGGCCAGGCCGAAGGCCAAGGTCATCGGAGAGGTCGTATCATGAGCAGGGACGAACTCGACGCGATGCGTATTTCCCTTTTCTTTCCCCGATCCAGTTCCTCCACAGCAGTCAACAAGACGGGGACATGGAGCTTCATGCGCCCACGGTATTTGGAAAAGACGGCACCCTGTTCCGCTCGCTGTCCCTGCGGCGAGGATATTCCTCGCATCGAGATGCTCGTCGCGCGCGGGCGCTGCGCCGAAGCCTGGCGAACCATCCTCGCCGAGAATCCCCTGCCCGGCGTCTGCGGCCGTGTCTGCTTCCATCCCTGCGAGGAAGCCTGCAACCGCGGCGACTTGGACGAGCCGGTCTCCATCAACGCCCTCGAGCGTTTCCTTGACGATGCTGCCCGCGCGAATACGATTCCTGAAGAAATCCCGGTTTCCGCCCCTACGGGAAAACGCGTCGCCATAGCCGGCTCGGGACCGGCCGGTTTGTCGGCTGGGTATTTCCTCGCGCGACTCGGGTATCATTGCGAGATCTTCGAAGCCGGCCGAGCGCCTGGCGGTGTCCTGCGCAGCGGCATTCCCGCGTACCGCCTGCCCAATGAGACGATCGACCGCGAGATCCAACGGATCAAAGAATTGGGCGTGGCCATTCATTGCTCGGCGGTGATCGGCCCGGAGTTCATCGCCTCGGCCAAACGTGAAGAGCGCTTCGATGCCATCTTCATAGCCTGCGGCCACGGCAAATCAGCGAGGCTGGGAATACCGGGAGAGGAATTCGCGATCGACGGAATGGAATTTCTCGATGGAGGCAAGAACGGCGTGAACCGGTCGGCCGGCGCTCCCCGACCAGGAGGATCGGCCATCGTCGTCGGCGGCGGCAATAGCGCCATAGACCTGTCCCGTTCCCTTCTGCGCGCAGGGGTCTCCCCGACCATCATCTACCGAAGACGGAAGGAGGATATGCCGGCTTTCGGGCATGAAATCGCCCGGGCTCTGGAGGAAGGCGTTCGCATCGTGGAATTGAGCGCCCCGCTTTCCCTTTCCCGCACATCATGCGGCATCGCGTTCGAGGTCCAGATGATGCGGCCGGCCGGAATGGGAGCCGACGGGAGAATGCGCGTCTCTCCGATTGAAGGACAGACCAGGGTCATGGAAGCCGACGCTTTCTATGCGGCTATCGGAGCTTCTCCCGCCGAATCCTGGATGGTTCCGCCGGAAGGGGGTGAAATCCAGCGCATGAGCCACAGCGCGGCGCAATGGAATTCCACCGCGGGCATCCCTCTCTTGTACGGAGGGGATCCCGTCAACGCGGATGAGAGCGTGGCCGACGCTATCGCTTCCGGAAAGCAAGCCGCCATAGCCCTCGACGCATATTTTACGAAGGGAGGGTCTTCGGTCGAGGCGGAGATCGCCCGATGTACGCTAGGCGACGGGAATTCGCTTTCCATGGAAATATACCTGGGCGGAGCCAGGCGGGATCGCGCCAGCCGGATTGTCCGGTTTGCGGATATAAACGTCGATTATTTCTCCACCTCCGCGGCCGAACGCGGCGTGTCGATTCCCGCGGCGGATTCGATCGGGTCTTTCGACGAAATTGAGTCAGCCCTGGATGCCGACGCGGCGACTGGACAGGCCGAGCGCTGCTTCAACTGTGGTATCTGCAACGATTGCGACAACTGCAGAACCTACTGCCCGGAAGCGGCCGTCAATGCCTTCCGCGCGACGAGCGGCAGAGACTGGGCGGCCGAAGCCGGGGTGGATCGGAATGTCAACACCGACTACTGCAAGGGCTGCGGCGTGTGCGTCACCGAATGTCCGCGCTGTGCAATAGTCATCGAGGAGCAGCAATCATGAGAGAAGTACTCGAAGGGAGCCAGGCGGTCGCGGAAGCGGCGCGGTTGGCGAGGGTCAAGGTTGTCTCCGCCTATCCTATAACGCCCCAGACGCATATCGTCGAGGAGTTGGCGAAATTCTGCTCGGATGGAAGCCTGGACGGCAAATTCATCTGCGTCGAGAGCGAACATTCAGCGATGGCATCGGTCATCGGCGCCCAATCTGGAGGCGTTCGGTCTTTCACGGCCAGTTCCTCCCATGGGCTCGCCCTCATGCACGAGATGCTGCATTGGGCTTCCGCCGCCCGTCTTCCCATTGTCATGGCCGAGGTGAACCGCGCCCTCGGGCCAGGCTGGAACCTCTGGATGGACCAGACCGACAGCCTCGCGCAGCGCGACACCGGCTGGCTCCAGCTCTACTGCGCCGACGGCCAGGAAGCCCTGGATTCGACCATCCTCGCCTACAGGCTCGCCGAGATCGTGAACCTGCCGGTCATGGTGGTCCTCGACGCCTTCTTCCTCTCGCACACCTATGAACCGGTCGATGTTCCGAGCCAGGAGGATGTGGATAAGTTCCTTCCTCCTTATGAACCCAAATTCCTGATGGACACGAAAGCAGGCTACTCGCTGAACGAGGTCGCCCCTCCCAACGTGTACATGGAAATGCGCCGAAGCATCCAGATGGCGATGGAGGCAGTGCCCGAAGTCTACAGGAAGATAGAAGACGAATTCCAGGCGCGATTCGGGCGCCGCTACGGGCTTGCCGAAGCCTATCGCTGCGAGGACGCGGAGACGGTCCTCGTGATGGCGGGTACGGCCGCCGGAACCGCGCGCGTGGCGATCGATGGTCTCAGGGCCGAGGGTGAAAAAGTCGGGCTTCTCCGCATCAAGATGTTCCGCCCATTCCCGGTCGAGGCTTTCAGGGCGGGGCTCGCGAAAGCCAAGAAAGTGGCTGTCCTCGACAGGAATTGTTCCTTCGGCGCGGGCGGCATCTTCGCTCAGGAGCTGAAGGCCGCACTCTACGGCCAAGGCGCTGGCGCGCCCAAGCTCTACAGCTACATCACGGGCATGGGCGGCAGGGATGTCACGGTCGATACGATCCGAACGATGTACGCAATGACCCGCGACCGGGACCAGCCTGCCTGCGAGAGCCTCTGGCTGGGGTTGAACGAGGAGATGCTGCGATCATGAAAACCGAACTCTATTCAGGCGACGAATACATGAATTCCGGCCACGTGGGCTGTCCCGGCTGCGGCGCCACCGTGGCGATGAAGCTCGCACTGCGCGCTCTGGGCGAGCATACCATGATGGTTATTCCAGCCTCCTGCTGGGCTATCATCGGCGGCAATTTCCCCCAGTCCTCCCTGAAGGTGCCGATACTCCACACGGGCTTCGCCACGACGGCGGCGGCCGCATCAGGTCTCCGCGCCGCCCTCGACCTCCGCGGCGACACCGAGACGACGGTCGTGGGCTGGGCGGGCGACGGGGGCACCTTCGATATCGGCTTTCAGGCTCTCTCAGCCGCGGCCGAGCGCGGCGAGGACTTCATCTACGTCTGCTACGACAACGAAGCCTACACGAACACGGGCGTGCAGCGCAGTTCATCGACACCGTGGGGAGCCCGAACGATGACGACGCCCGGAGCGAACTGGAAACGCCAGCAGAAGAAGAACATCGTCGAGATCATGGCCGCGCACCGGATTCCCTACGCGGCGACGGCGAGCATCGCCTACCCTGAGGATCTTGAAAGGAAGCTGAAGAAAGCTGTGTTGATACGCTCAGGATTGCGCTTCATTCACCTCTATTCCTCCTGCCCGACGGGCTGGGGTTTCGCACCTGAGAATACGGTCAAGGTGGCGCGCATGGCCGTGCGGTCGAAGGCCTTCCCCCTCTATGAAGTCGAGGATGGAGTGAAGTACACGATCAATGAGGCGGGCGACAAGCCGGTCAAGGAATACCTGCGTTCCCAAAGCCGTTTCCGGCACCTTTCGGATCAGGATATCGGCCTGATCCAGTCACGCCTCGACATCGAATGGGAACGTCTTATGCGCAAGACCGCGGACTAGCATCCATTTGGGCGCCTGCCTGTCTCGCGATGTGAAGCGAGCGGGCAGTCCCCGCAACGCGGCTCCCCCACCCGCGCCTGCTTTTCGAGCTGGGGAGGCTGCTGAGGCTAAAAGCTTCCGAGATCATGATCGCTGATGCCGCTGCCGAGCCTGTGGTCGCGTACGGAAAGCGAAGCGACAGCAAGCCTGAAAAAAAGACGCGCTGGCGATGGGCAAGGCTCTCGAAAACCTTGTGGACTACCTCCCATTCAATAAATACCAATTTCCTCCGGAGCTTTTAACCCCAAAAACATGCCGGACTACATCGAAAGCGCCGCCGACGGTATCAGGAAGACCCTGGGCGGAGAGGGACTGGTCATCGAGGTGGACGCTCCTGTCAAGAAATGCAGGGAGCTGAAGACCGTCCTGTTCCCCGTGCCGTGGGGAGAGAAGGAACTAAAATACAACGCCTTGAGCCTCTACCTTCCAACCTCGGGCACGAATTGGGTTTTCCTCAATCTGGACGTAAAACCCATGGACTTCAAGTTCTGGATCCTTCACGAGATGATCCATTCCCTGGTGCGGGGCAAGTTCCTGGACATCGAAGCCGAGGAGACGTTCTGCGACTCCCTCGCCTGAGCTTTACGTATGCCTAAAGACTATGCGGTTTCCGCCATGTTCGGTCTTTCGCCGATCGCGCTGAAGACTATTTCAGCGGCAAATAACGAGCTGGGAAGAAGCCAGCGCCTCAAAAAGGCTTTTCTTCGATGAAGGCAGAGTATCCATCGAAAAGATCAAGGAAATCGTCGATCTCATGGAACGGCGCCATGACGTCCTCAATCCCAAGGATTTCTTTTTCAAGCTCGGCGAGTTGTACAGCAAAGCGGAATTAAAGAACGCATCCAAGGACTCCGACAGATGATACATTCCGATTGTAGCCTGTCGAAGATTAGTGCATAGTGACCTGAATGCCCGAATCAACGATCCTGCGGGGAACGCCGTCGTAAAGGCGAAGGCGAAGCGTCCAGCTGAGCGTGTTAAGGACTTCTTGAGGGTTGAATACGATATACATATCGAATCCATCCCTGAGAAAAAACGGGAGAAAGTTCGATGGCAGACCCCTATCTGATAGCCTTGCTTTTTGCCGACAGGGTGATTGTGGAGAACAACGACAAGAAGGGAATAATCGGCATCTTCAACCAATTCAACGCACCGAGCTTTCCTGCGGTTTTCCCTCCCTGGGCCAATTTTATATCGATCGGCAACGTAAAAGGGCTTCATACCTTCAGACTCGACCTTGAGCCGGAATCCGAAGGCCAACCGATCGCCTCATTTAAAGGCGAAATAAACGGGAACGACAACGAAGGCCTGGCCGACATCATGATCAACCATGTCGCCACCGTTTTCCCTCATGCCGGCCAGTATACGCTGAGGCTCAGGGTCGACGAGAGGATATTGTGTACGAGAATGCTGATGGTACATCAGGTCAGCCAGACTGCCGCTCAATGAATGCCAAATCCGAGGACTGAAATGGAATATATAATCCACGGCGAAGGCTCAGCCGCTGTCGCGGAACTAGTGGGAAAAGGAGTGCAGATCACCGACGTCTCCGACGCCCTCGACCTCATGGCCAATGCCGGGGCTCGCAGCATCGTCGTGCGCGAGGAGCATCTGGCGCCTGAATTTTTTCGCCTGAGTTCGCGCCTGGCGGGGGATATACTCCAGAAGTTTACGAACTACAGAGTAAGATTCGCTATAGTCGGTGATTTTTCGAAGTACGCGAGCAAATTCCTTCAGAATTTTATCCGCGAGAGCAACGCCACAGGGCAGACGATTTTCATGCCGACCTTGGAAGAGGCGCTGAAGCGGTTCGGCCGCTAGAGAGACTCTCTCTCGAGCCAATCCCAAGAGTCATAGCGAGCGGCGTGCTTTTCCTTTCCTGTCGGGCTCCAGACACGACAACGATCGGGGAATGTTGGGCGAAGGTCAGCAATCGGGAGCTCATCGAACGAGGGATATACTTCATATCTCGCAGTATGAATATGGCATATTCATACTGCAGGGTATTCGGTCAATTCAAACTCATTAACCTATACAGTCCCGATCAGGATCATGTTGGTCTCAAGGTGTTTTATTCAGCACGATAGCGATGCACTCGACGACGAGCCTGTGATCCTCTTCCTGCGGCAGACCCGAGACAGCCACCGTTCCCACTATGCCTGTCCCCTTTACGATGATGGGGAAGCAGCCGCCGTGGGCCGCGTACTCGGTCTCGGACACGAAGTATTTTTCAAAGATGCTCTTGCCTTCGCTCTTGAGCAGGTTCCCCATATAGAATGAGGAGTGGCCGAAACGGTTCACGGTACGGACTTTGCGGGATATCCATTGGTCATTGTCGGCCGAGGCTCCCGGCATGGAGGCGTGGAAGAGCTGGCGCTCGCCACGTCGGATGTCGATCGCTATCGGGAAGTTGCGCGCCTTCGCCGTCTCGACCAGCAGTGATCCAAGGGCCCATGCCGTGTTCTCGTCAAAGGCCGGAAAACGCAGATCAGCTTCCTGCTGGAGCAGGGTCTTCAGTATGTTGTCCATTCATGGCCTCCTGGAATCTTTCTCAGACGTCGCGGTTTCCCGCGTCACGGTTTCACGCGTCGCAGTTCACAATACCCATGCCGGGGAAGACTATCTCCGCGACGTCGAGGGCTATCTGCAGTTCCTCGTTCGTGGGGATGACGAGGATGGTCGTGGGAGAGTAGGGCGTCGAAACGATACCCTCCTTGTGCCCGTTGGCCTCGTTCTTGGCGTAGTCCATCACGATGCCGATGTTCTCGAGGCGGTGGCAGATCCGCTCGCGCATGCGCACACCATGCTGGCCGACGCCGCCCGTGAAGACGAGACCGTCGACCTTGAAGAGTTCGGCGGAATAGGCGCCGATGTATTTTCGGACCCGGTGGGCGTAGACCTCGAGGGCTTCGACGGCGTCCATGTTGCCTACGTCGACGGCACCTTCAAGATCGCGCAGATCGTTCGAGATGCCCGAGAGGCCAAGGAGGCCGCTCTTTTTATTGACCATGGCGGTGAGATCCTTGGACGTGTAGCCCCGGTCCTCCAGGAAGCCGAGAATGGCGGGATCGATGTCGCCGCATCGAGTGCCCATGACGAGGCCTTCAAGGGGCGTGAAGCCCATCGAGGTGTCGACTGAGCGGCCGTTCTCGATGGCGGTGATGGAAGCGCCGTTTCCGAGGTGGCAGGTGATGAGGTTGGTATTTTCGGCATTGCGCTTCATGAGCTGGAGGGCCCGGGCGGCGACGTAGCGGTGACTCGTCCCGTGGAAGCCGTAACGTCGGATCTTGTACTTGTCGTAGAGTTCGCGGGGAAGGCCGTAGAGATAGGCGGCCGGGGACATGGTCTGGTGGAAGGCCGTGTCGAAGACGGCGACGTTGAGCTTTCCGGGGAGGAGCTTCATCGCTTCCCGAATGCCCGTGAGATTGGCGGGGTTGTGCAGGGGGGCCAACTCGATGTTGGCCTCGATCGCCTTCATCACCTTGTCGTCGATCACTACGGATGATGAGAACTGCTCGCCACCGTGGACGACACGGTGGCCGACGGCGTCGATCCTATCTATGTTCGCGAGGATACCCGAACTCGGGTCCACGATTGCCTTGGCGACACGGGCCATGGCGCGGCCATGATCGGCCATGGGCTCCTCGACCCTCATCGTGCCCTTGGGCGAAGTCTGCTGGAGGAAGCTCCCCACCTCGCCTATGCGCTCCACGAGTCCCTTGCCGAGGCTGTCGCGCTGGGGCATGCGGAAAACTTCATACTTGAGTGACGAACTGCCACAGTTGAGAACCAGGATTGTCGTTCCGCCGACTTGAGTTTCCATGATCGATGCTCCTTGTCTGCGGGCCTGAAAGGTCCGATAGGGGTCGATTCTATCCTTCTTTCCAAGCTTCGGCCAGATGGAATCAGCTATTGTCTTGCGCGGTCGTTTTCAAGTCACTGGCACTACGATATATTCAGGACAGGAGGCGGAACATGGAGATGGCTAATTCCAATGCTTCGCACGGATCCCTCCTCCGCTACGCCCTTTCCCTTGCGAATAGGACGATGCAGGGAGATAACCCTTACAGGGACGTTGACTGGCGCCTCGGTACGCTGCGCCAGGCCCTCGGTCTCATTACAATGCCTGCGCCTGGCGCGGGTCGGGGAGAAAAAGCATGAAACGAGCCTGTGTTCTCCTGGCCGACGGCTGCGAGGAAGTCGAGGCGGTGACGATCGTCGACTACCTGCGAAGGGCAGGGGTCGAGGTGGTCGCAGCCGGGGTGACCGGGATAAACGTAAAAGGCGGTCACGGCATACTTCTCGGAGCCGACGAATTGCTCTCGGCCTTGGTCGGAGAAAGCTTCGACGCCGTTGTCGTCCCGGGCGGCATGAAGGGCGCCGCGCACATCGCCGCATCCGAGGCGGCCAGAGCCCTCATCCAATCCCAGTTCTCCTCGGGTGCTTTGGTGGCCGCGATATGCGCGGCGCCTCCCGTGGTTCTGTATCAGGCGTGCGGAATCCTGAAAGGGCGAAGATTCACCTGTTATCCGGGGATGGAGGAGGAGGCGGCGGGGGCAAGCTTTTGCGAGGGGAATGTCGTCGTGGATGGAAATCTGATCACGTCGAGGGGACCGGGAACGGCCGGCGAGTTCGCCCTGGCTTTGGTTTCGACCTTAGTCGGGGAAGATGCCGCTAGGAAGCTCGCGAAAGGGACCTTACTTCTAGCCTGAAACCGCTGTCCGTTTCGGGACCCGGGGCTTCCTCACATGGCGCATTATTCCGTCCTTGTCCTTTGCGTAGACGTTTTTAGGCACCTTGACGAATATATAGACGAGGGATCCCAGAAGGAGCTGCAGATAGTAGGTGCCGACACGCCAGAGGAGGATGGCGCTCATAGTCGCCGCGGGCTTTCCGGTCAAGGCGCTAAGCACAAGGAGGTAGGATGCCTCGACGCTTCCCGACCCCCCCGGTGTGGGTATGAAGAGGGAGATGAGGCCGCAGAGGCAGTAGGAGATGAGAAACTCCGGGAAGGGAGTCGCTACGCCCGTGAGCACCGTGACGGGCAGATAGAGGGAGAGCGCCCAGATAGTTTGGGTCACACCGGTCGCCAATATATCGATCACGATCGTGTGGGTGTTGTTCTTCCAGAGCACCTTGAAGCCGTCGCTGAGTCCCTGGCTCCAAACCGAGAGCTTTTCGGCCCAAGCGGGGTTCTTCGTCATTCTCGTGATGAGTCTGCCCAGCCAGGATTTTTCCATTCTCAGGGCGAGGATGCCGAGCAGGTATGGGTTGAGGAAGGCCAGGAGGAGGACAATAGTCATGACGACGGTGGCGACCATGCCTGCGGAGAGGAGGAAGGATCCCTTGCCAAGTCCGGCCATCATGCCGATTCCGTTCTTGAAAAAGATGATGACGATGATGAGCTGGACGAAGTTGCCTTCGATGAGCCTCGAAAAAATTACGTTTGAAGCGATCGCCGAGTCTATCCCCAGCCTGGAGAAATGGAGAACCTGGAAGGGCTGGCCCCCCACCGATCCGGGCGTGATGCCGGAGAAGAAGTTGCCGATGATGTTGTCGTAGAAGCTGTCCCTGAACGAAAGCCGTATCCCGAACTTGCTGAATACGTACTTGAATCGGTAACTATCGATGATGTAGATGACGATGATGGCAAGGAAGGGGACAATGAGCGTGGCGATCGACGTATTGGAAAAGGCCGAGAACAGTTCACCGTAATCGACCAGGAGGCCGATGAAGGCATTGATTACGATTCCAGCAAGGAGGGCAAGGAAGATGCTCTTTGCAAGTGTTTTTCGGGATGTGCCTTCCTGCCCGGGCTTTTCGGTTTCCCTGTCCATGTTTGAAATATATATCGGGGTATGCTAGTTTGGAAGGGGGACCGGAAATGGAGGATTTCATGACCAAAAAAGCCTTGGGTTTCGCGCTCGTCTTCGCGGCGACCGTCTTTGTCGCTGCCCCCTTGGGGGCGGCTGGGCTCGAGTTCGAGCTCAACGGCGTCCGATTCAACAATGTGCTCCTGGGCGTGCTGCCTGTGCCCACGGGGGCGGACCTCGAGTTTCATATTCCACTTTCCGGAGGGCTGCTGTTCTCTCTGAGGGCAGCCGGCGGATATGAAGACAGGCTCATCCTGAGAGACGATGTCACGGGGGCTCCCGTGGTTCAGCCAGCCTCCTTTGCGGCCGGTACTCAGACCACCTGGTTCGACTGGCCCAACGCCGAACTCGATTCAGGTCTGATCTTCAGGTTCCCGGGTCTCGCGGCGGCCGGGGTCAAGGCCGAGGTTTTCGGTCTGGCGCGGGGGCGCTGGGAATCCAATTCTCCCGGTCTTTCCACCGCTCGCTTCCCCGACGCACAGGGACTCTTAACCCTCTCCCTGCTGGGGGGTGTAGGTGTCGACGCCGTGGTCAAGGAACCCAGCCGGATGATGACAGGCTGGGCCGGCGAGGCCTCGTTCGAGACTTCACCATCCTTTCTCGCTCTTTCCGGCGGGACTGATTTCTCGCGGTTTTCGGCCTTTCTGGAGGGCTATCTTCCGCTTTATTCCTCAGATATCGATGACCTGAAAGCCTTTTCCCTCTACGGGGCGGCCTATCTCACGGGAGACTACGCGATGGGCTCGAAGATACCCCTTTACGTCCTCACGGGTTTCGGAGGCAGGAAGCTGCGCGACGGCCTGGGGGACTCGATCCGGGGTTACCAGAGCTGGGGCTACGAGGCTGCCATGAAAGCCGAAGCGAGCTTCGACCTGAGACTCGTGGGACCGAGCCTCTTCCGCGTCCCTGGCCTGAGGCCGATAGCCTACCTCTTCGGGGACGCCGGCTGGTTCGGCGGCCTTTACGACTGCACGGTGGCCGACAAGAATGGGCTCATCTTCTCGGCGGGCGGCGGCGCCGCCCTTGATATCTTGGACTTCGCCTACCTGGGCCTGCGGGCCGGCTGCAAGTTCCCGGTCGACGATCCTCTGTATTTTTCTTATTTCCCGGACCTGGAGAAGTTCTTCTGGGGCATCACTTTTCTTCTACATTTCTGAAAAATCGGCTTTTTCTATATTGTCCTATCGATATATATAGTATATTATTCACCAAACCCAGGTCCGCGGGCTTGGGTAAATCATCAGGAGGAATTCGTATGAACCGTAAGCTCATCGCGTTTCTCGCCATGTTTGCGCTCGCAGGCTCAGCGGCCTTCGCGCAGACGGCGACCAAGTACTTCGTGGCTCACCAGGGAGGCTATGTGGGTGCCGCCACTGTCACCGTCGGCAAGTCCAGCGATGTCGTTTCCGCGGCCATCGAAGAGTGGCAGGGCCCGGGCGGCTGGGCGGAAAACAATTCAGCCGACGGCAAAGCCATCGTCGACGGCGCCGTGGTCCGCGTCCCCGATCCCTTCGCCAACCTGGCGAGCAAAGATCCCGAGATCACGGGCTATACCTTCTACATCCTGAACGACCCGACGGGCAAGGGCCCTGCGGTTTGGTCGCAGTTCACCCCCGGCGCCGCCGGCTTTACCAGGCCCGCCCGCCAGTGGGAGCGCGACTTCGAAGGACTTATGTCCAACCCCCTCCGCGCCGCCGCCTACGTCAAGGCTGCCCGCGAAGACAGCCTCGTCAACGTGAAGATCGACGGTCTTAAGGTCACGGTCGGCAAGAAAGCCTCTGAAACCGTCCACTACGGCGCCATGAACAAGGCCGACAAGAACGCCAACTATATGCCCCTGACCAAGGACTCCATCGGCTACCGCTATAATTATAACGCCATGGTAACCTTCTTCAAGGCCCATCCCACCGCCGATTTCGCGGCCGCCACCTTCCAGAAAGTCAAGCTTTCCCCGGTCGAGAACAAAAACATCGATGCCAACGCCAAGACCGCCGACTATACCGTCGCCACGGATGATGTCTACGTCATCGCCGACGTCGTCACCGGAGCCACCTATTCCGACTACCAGCACTACTCGCTCGAGCTCCAGACTGCCTACAAGATGGCGATCGCCGACGTTCTCGTGAAGTTTTGAATGATTGTCTCCGCGGTCAACTGCGGAGAAAGCAAAAGACCCCGGATTTCTTCGGGGTCTTTTGCAATGCCGGCAGTGGGACTTGAACCCACACGCCCTCGCGAGCAGCAGATTTTGAGTCTACCGTGTATGCCATTTCACCATGCCGGCGCGGAACTCCCTTATACTATTCAGAGCCTCCTTGGGTCAAGGCAGAGAAAGCTTGCCTCAGAGTTTATCTCCCCCTATACTAAGGAAGCTGCGGTGCCGGACTTGGCCCGCCCGAGGAGAACTCGACGGTGAATCCTATCCTGACTTGGGGTCTCGATGTCGTGAGAAGCCTGCAAGGTTCCCTCGGCCATTTCTTCCTGATCCCCATGAAGGCCATTACCCTGCTGGGTTCGGAGTTCTTCGTCCTTGCTGCCCTGCCCCTCATCTACTGGTGCGTGGACAGAAAAAAGGGTGCGAGGCTGGCTATACTTATCCTTCTGTCGGCTTTCCTCAACCTCTGGGTCAAATCCCTCTTCATGCAGCCTCGGCCCTACGACATCGACCCATCCGTAGGCCTGGACAAGGATCCCACCTCGGCCTTTCCCTCGGGGCATAGCCAGACGAGCGTCACCTTCTGGGGGGGGATGCTCGATATCCTGCCCAGGACCATCGGCATCGTCGCCGCGATCGCTGTTCCCTTCCTCGTCGGGTTCTCCCGTGTCTACCTGGGTGCCCATTTTCCCACGGATGTACTCGCGGGCTGGGTCTTCGGCGTCCTGATCGTCGGCCTCTACAAGGTACTCGACCTGAGGGTTGAGACCCTGCTCGGCGGCAGGAAAACATCGATCAAGATGATCGTGGTCGCGGCCGCCGTCCTGGGCATGAACGCCCTCATGCCCCACGACACCGCTCTGGCCGGAGCCTTCTTCGGCGGGGCGACTGGCTTCGTTTTCGCATCGAAGACGGCGCGGTTCAGCGCCAAAGGCAAGCTTTCCATCAAGGCGCTGCGCTACCTTCTGGGCATAGCCTGCACACTCGTCCTTTATATTGTACCGAAACTGCTCCTAGGCGATGCCTTTCCGACCGAGGCCGCGATGATACGGTTCCTGCGCTACGGCCTCGTCGGTGCCTGGGTGGCCTACGGCGCGCCGCGGCTCTTCCTGGCCCTCAAGCTGGCCGAACCCGAGTCAGGCGAAGAGAAGTAAAGCCGGGACTTATTTAGCCAAGCTGAATGTCTTGTTGGTTATCGTAAACACTTTATCCGCGCCCCCGCTGAGGTAAACCTTCTGATTTGAATCGATGAAGACAGCCTTGACCCCAGGCAGGCTCTCGACGAGTTTTTTGCCTTTCTCCAGACCGAGGGCGAAGACCGAAGTGGACAGGCCGTCGGCGTCGATGCTGCTGTCGGTGATGATGGAGACGGAAGTCAGGCCGTTTTGGATGGGGAAGCCCGTCTTCGTGTCCAGGAGGTGGTGGTAGCGGATCCCGTCCTGCATGAAGTAGCGCTCGTAGACGCCTGAGGTGACGATGGTCATGGACGGGCCTGTAACGATGCCGATGTACTCACCCCGGTCGGAACTGGGATCCTGAACCCCCACCTTCCAGAGACTTCCATCTTTTTTCTTGCCGTACACGAGGACGTTCCCGCCCAAGTCGACAATCGCCGACTTGACCTTGTGGGCCTCGAGTATCCGGGAGCATTCGTCGGCCGCATAGCCCTTTGCGATAGCGCCGAGGTCGAGCCTCATGCCGGATCGGAGAAGTTTTATGGTCCTGGCGGCTTTGTCGAGCTCGACGTTCCTGTAACCTATGAGGACGAGGGTTGAGGCGATTTCACTCTTCGACGGTACCCTGGCATTATCGGTTCCAATGCCCCAGAGCTTGACGAGGGGCCCTACCGTCGGGTCGAAAGCCCCATCGGTCAACCTGGCGTAATCGAGGGCCTTGGAGATGACAAAGAAAGTATCGTTCGAAACCTTGACGGCTGTCTTGCCGGCCGCCGCGTTGACGGCCGCCAGCTCCGTGCCCTCTTTATTGACGCTCATCCTGTCTTCGATCTGCTTGAGACGGGCGAAGATCTCGTCCGTTGTCTTCGTCGACCCTCCCTCGAGGAGGCGAATAGTACAGACTGTCCCCAGGACCATATCGGTGCGGTTGATCTCCGCCAGAGCGGGCGCGCAGGCCGTGCAGAGGAAAAGGAAGGCCGCTATCGGGAAGAATTTGCTCATAGAAAGTTTCCTTATACTGATGGCAAAGTCGCCCCGACCGGGAATTCCCTGCCGATAGTTGTCCTCGAGCCGTGGCCGGGGAAGACCTGGGTTTCGGGGGGGAGGGCGGCAAGCCTCGAAAGGCTGAGTTCGAGGGCACGGGGGTCTGAATCGGGACCGTCCGAGCGGCCAACGCCGTCCCTGAAAAGTGTGTCGCCCGAGATGAGAAACGCCGACCCGGCGTCGTAGAGACAGATGGAGCCGGCGCTGTGGCCCGGCGTGTGGATGACCTTCATCGATGTCCCTGGAATCCAGTCTCCTTCCGAAAGAAGAATGTCGGGCTCGGGCAGAGGTTTCCAGAAACCGTGAAAGAACCCCAGGGCGTTGATAGCCTCGAAGAGGGCCTTGTTCGTCTTCTCGGCCCCCGCCCCTAGGTAGCCTGCGTCGAGGGGATGAATGGCGAGTTTGGGAAGGGAAGCCTTCCATGTATCCAAAAGGACGGGGATAGCTGCCGTATGATCCAGATGCCCGTGAGTCAGGATGATGAGGGAAATGGAAATTTCCTTCATCTTCAAGAACCTGAGGATTCCCTCAGGTTCGGCGCCCGGGTCGATCAAAATCCCTATTCCGCCTGATTCGACGGCGTACACGTTCTCGCCGATCGGGCCCACCATGAGCCGTTCGACGCGGGACTTCACTCGGCCAGGTCCTTCTCCTGCGCCTCGCCGCTCTTCTTTTTGGCAGGCTTGATCTCGATGTTCCTGCCCTTGAAGGGAGCGCCGTCGCAGGCTGCGACAACTTTTTCCGCATGCGAAATCTGGACGTCGATGAAGGAATAATTGTCGAAGAGGTGAACCCTGCCCAGTTCCTCGTTCAGAATGCCCGTCTTCTCCGTGATGAGATCCCTCAGTTCCTGGGGCCTCAGGCGTTGGCGCTTGCCCATCGAGACGAAGAGGGGAACGGTGGGCTCGGCGAGTTTGGGCGTGGGTGTACGCTTGTGTTCCGGGGCCGCTTCGGCTGACTGGGGTTTGACAGGGCTCTGGGATTTAGGAGGATTCTGCGACTTGGCTGGGCTTGGGAATCTGGCCGGGTTCGGCGCGGGACCCTGGGACGCGGGGTGCAGGGTCGTGGTTCGGGTCATGCCCGCCGCCCTCATGATAAGGAGGGACGCGGCGTAGGAACGCAGGTGGAGGGGGATGCGTTTTCTGAAGATCGCCCTCACTTCCGTGAGCATGGCTGGATCGGCCGGAGTCTTCAGTTCCGAGAGGATCCCATCGAGAAAGGCGTTCATCGCTTCCTCGGGGATTTTATTTTCCTGTGATTCGATGGACACAAGGTTCTCCTTCAACCGTGAGGAAAGGTAACTCCTATTGTGCAGTAAAGATGCAATTGGAGCAAGATGATGGCAGCCCCGACGGACCGAGTTTTTGGGTCCTCCATCCGGAACCAGCCTAAGCCCCCGAGCGCGGCCATAGCATCGGGATGGCGGGACGGATTAGAATAGGTCTGATTTCAGATCCAAGGATGAAACATGGCCATTGACGCCTTTCCCGTCTGTCTCTGCGTGACCGGACCTACCATAGCGGCCGATCTTGCCATGATCGAGGAGCATCGTTCCAGCATCGACCTCGTCGAGCTGAGGGTCGACTGCCTCGACCACGCCGAAAGGTTCCTTATACGCTCATTTCCGGAAAAAGCCGGTTTGCCCTGCCTCCTCACCGTGAGGCGGAAAAGCGACGGTGGCTATTTCGACGACGGCGAAGGCGGCAGGCTCGTGATGATCGCCAAAGCTCTCTCCTACGCCAGTTCCGATGCCAGCGTCAATTTTGCCTACGTCGACCTGGAGGACGACTTTCACATGACGGTGATCGAGGAAGCCTGCAGGACATTCGGGACGAAGATCATACGTTCCCATTGCTATATGGAAAATATGCCCCAGGACCTCGACGCCGCTTGGACCCCTCTGGCTCAGGAGGAGGATGAGATCCCCAAACTGGCCGTCCATCCTCGGGGCGCGGCCGACCTTGCCCAGCTCGTCGCCTGGTCCTCCGGACTCCCCAAACGCGACAGACTCATCATCGCCATGGGGGAGTACGGCTTCGCCTCCCGGATCCTGGCTTCGCGCATGGGTTCCCTCTTCACCTACACGAGCGTGGGATCGGGCTCAGTCCCCATAGCCTCGCCCGGACAGACCACACCCGGGATTTTTACCCGAATCTATCGGGGCAAGGAGACGGGTCCCGACTCGGCCCTCTACGCCCTCCTCGGCGGCAAGAGCATCCTCGGCTCCTTCTCTCCCGAACTCCACAACTCGGCCTTCAGGGGAAGGGGAAAGGACGCCCTTCTCGTCCCCCTGCCTTCCAACACTATAGGAGACGCCCTCGAGACGATGCGGCGCTTCAGGGCAGTCGGCGCGGCCATCACCGTACCCCTCAAGGAAGCCGTATTGCCCTTCCTGAGTTTTAAGTCGACGGACGTCCAGAGGATCGGGGCATGCAATACTATTTTCTGGAGGGACTCAGGCTGGGCCGGCTACAACACCGACGCCGACGGCTTTGAGCGGAGCGCCCTCGAGTTCCTCGACAGACTGGATTTCAAGGGCATGAAGGTGACCCTTGCGGGAGCGGGTGGGGCAGCCAAGTCCATCGCCCTCTCGCTCTTCCGAAAAGGAGCCCAATGCGTCATCCTCAACCGGACGATCTCGACAGCCCGGGCCCTCGCCCGTAAGTATGGCTTTGCCTGGGGGCCCCTGGACGACAGATCCATTGACATCGTCATCCAGTACTCCGATCTCATCGTCCAGGCGACGAGCGTCGGGATGGAAGGCGGGAGTCAGGGCGACCCCCTGGCCTTCTACGAGTTCAACGGGGGAGAGAAGGTCTTCGACCTCATCTACAAACCGGCCAGGACGACCTTCCTTAAGCGGGCGGCGGCCGCGGGATGCGCAGTCTGCAACGGGTACAAGATGCTGCGTTACCAGGCAGCCGGTCAGTTCAGGCTCTGGATGGGGGGCGAGGAACCGCCCGCCGAATACTACTGAAGGAAGCAATCATGGCAAAATCGGCATTCGCGGCTATAGTCGGTCGCCCCTCCTCGGGCAAGTCCACTCTCATCAACGCCCTCTGCGGGGCCAAGGTCTCGATCGTGTCCCCCGTCCCCCAGACGACACGGAATACCGTGCGGGGCATCGTCAACAGGAAGGAGGGACAGATCGTCTTTCTGGATACGCCCGGCTTCCATATTTCTGACAAGAAACTCAATCTGAGGCTCAAGGACCTCGCGCTACGCGCCCTCGGAGACGCCGACCTCGTCCTCTATCTTGTCGATGCCACGCGGGAGCCCGGCCCAGAGGAGGAGAGCCTCGCCGCCGCCCTCGCGGGCGTATCCATCCCCCTGACAGGCGTCGTCAATAAAATCGACCACCCCGAAGCCCAGCCCGAGCGCGCCATGGCTTTCATCAAGGAAAAGCTCCCCAAAGCCGAGGTGTTCGAGATTTCGGCCAAAGAGGGCAAGGGCCTCGAGGAACTCATCGATCACCTCCTTGCAAAGGCCGAGGAAGGGCCGGCCTGGTACCCCGAGGAGTATTACACCGACCAGGAGCCCGTCTTCAGGATCGCCGAAATCATCAGGGAAAAGATCATCAACCACACCCGGGAGGAGTTGCCCCACGCGATCTTCGTCGACTTCACGGCCTCACGGAAACTGGCCGACGGGTCCCTCGAAGCTTCCTGCGACATCGTCGTCGAACGTGACAGCCAAAAGGGCATCGTGATCGGCAAGGGCGGGACGATGATAAAGCTTATACGTGAGGAGGCCGAGGCAGACCTCGCCGAGCTCTTCGACTACGCGGTGAAGCTGAGGTTGATGGTGAGGGTGGATCCATCATGGAAGCACGACGATAAAAGGCTGGACAGTCTCATTTTTTAGGGTCGGAAGAAGACAGAGGCAGGGCCCTTATCGAGTTCAAGCCTGGACCAAGCCCCGGACCTTGGACGCGGCGGCATGGTGAGACGGCTGAGTCCCACGGTCATAGAAGCGGGTTACTTAACGGCAGATCACTTTTTTACACGCATCGACAACCGCCTCGAAGCCTGTATCCAGACACTCCAAAAACGCGGCTCCCGCCTTGGGAAAAACCGAAGTCGCGAGAATCTCCCGCTCCTCTTTCTTGAAACCCGAGAGCACGTAACCGGCAATATCGGGGTGATCGGGCCTGCCGATACCAAAGCGGAGCCGGGCGAAATCCCGCGTTCCGAGATGCTTTTCCATCGACCTGAGACCGTTGTGGCCTCCCAAGCCCCCCGAAAACTTGAAACCGAAGGAACCGAAGCCCATCTCGAGCTCGTCGTGGACGGCAAGGACCTCCTCGGGTTTCAAGCGGTAGAAGCGGCAGAGTTCGGCTATGCTTTCGCCTGAGTTGTTCACGTAGGTTTCCGGCTTGAGGAAGAAGCGCCGTTCTCCCGCAAGCTCGATGGATGACACCTTCCCCTTGAACTTCCTCTCCCAGGAGAGGGAAGGATAGAGTGAGAGGCTTTCGAGGAAGAGCCATGCGACGTTGTGCCTGTTGTCCGAATATTCCTTGCCGTAGTTGCCCAGGAATGCGTAGAGCTTGATCATTTTCCCGTTCCTCGCCTCTATATCGGATGTTACTATATACCGACGGGCGGCCGTCGTGTAAGGCTGGAGCCCGAGCGGGGCGATTGGGCCGATCAATGCTGGCGGGGAGGAAGCTGTGATTGGAAAAGGCGAAGGAACTGGAGCATTGGATTTGTCCTTTGAAAAAGGCCCCGCTGGATTCGTCGAGCTGGTCGCGCGCAACAGGAAGGCATTCGTCTGCGAGAGCCCCTTGTTCTTTCTGGGTGAGTACAGGTATGCCGACCTGGCGACCGCGGCTTGCCCAGGCGAACCGAGTTCGGCGGAGGCGGGCCCTGATCCAGCGGGCGGATTCAGGCTGCCTGCCGATTTCTTCGCCGATCCGAAACAGCGCCTCTTCCTCGCCTCAGGCTGGCAGTCCTGGTCTTTCGCAGGCGAACTGACCTGGAGGGAGAGGCCGAGGCGGGCTATGGTGAAGAAGGCCCTCAACTGTTTCGTGGATCACCCCGCCGAGGCCGAACTGAGGGCTCTTTCCAAAAGAGAGGGGCGCCGGCCCGACATTGTATCTCATTTCTTCGCCGTGCTGAGGGAGAAAGATACCCGACTGGGCCTGGTTTCGACGGTATGGGCAGGCGGTCGGCGCCCCGGCCCTCCTTTGAGTTTCCTGCTCGGGTCCAAGGGACTACGGCTGTATGCCTACGCCGAAGGCGGAAGCTTCGGGGAGGGCGAGACCTTGGCCCGCGTCGCCCTCGTCCCCGCAGCCGATTATTTCCAGCTGAAGGACGGATTCGCCGCCATAGCCGCAGGCGACGCGGGCCGCTTCCAAAGCCTGTCGGGGCTCTGCGATCTCGAATCCCGCAGACCCAGGCTGGGCGGCTTCGAGACTTGGTACAACCGATACCTGAACATCGACAAGAAAACTGTCCTCGCCGACCTCGAGGCCTTCGGCGCCGCACGCGGCATCGTCGGCGCTGCCCTCGGCGCGGGAAAGCCGGCAGTCTTCCAGATCGATGACGGCTGGGAGCGGCAGGTGGGCGACTGGCGGCCCGATTCCGCCAAGTTCCCGGAGGGCATGGCTAAGCTGGCCCGGACCATCGCGGCAAAGGGCTTTGTCCCGGGGATCTGGCTTGCCCCCTTTCTCGTTCTGCCCGGCTCGCCCGTTGCCATCGAACATCCCGCGTGGATTCTCCGCGACGATGCGGGCGCTCCCGTATCGGCCGGCTGGAACCCAGGCTGGGGCGGGGAGGTCCATTGCCTCGACCTCTCGATCCCGGAAGTGGAAGACTGCCTTGTCGAGCTTTTCCGCAGCATCGTTCAGGACTGGGGCTTTCAGTTCCTCAAGTTGGACTTCCTCTACGCGGGCATGCTCCGCGGCCGCCGCCGCGGCTTTCCGGGCGGGGCCTGGGAGCACTATGCTCGGGTACTCTCACGGATCGCCGCGATCAAGACCGCGTCCTGCGAAGCTACCCAGGCGACAGGACCGGCCGACGGACCAGCCACCAGCCTATCGAGGCCTAAGGTGGCCATTCTCTCCTGCGGCGCACCCTTCGAATCCACGGCCCCGATCGCCCCCCTTATGCGCGTCGGCGCCGACACCAAGGAGATCTGGGACTGGACCGTCTTGCGGCTGATCGGCCATCAGGGCAGGCCTTCTGCCAAGATCAACATCTCCCACAGCCTGGCCCGTTCCCTTCTGGACAGGACTTTCCTTCTCTCCGACCCCGATGTTGTCTTCTCGAGGACGGAGAACATCAGGCTCGAGGATAACCAAAAATTCCTCGTAGGCCTCGTCGCGTGGATGTTCGCTTCCCAGATCATGACGTCGGACGCGCCTTCTGGCTCGCCAGAAGGCGCCGCCCCTCGCGGTTCTCTCTCCCAGCATGATTTTGAGGCCGAGCTTTCGTCGCTGTATGGCAAACTGGGGGGCAGGGATTTCGCTGTCGAGCGCTTTGCCCTTTCAAGTCCCGACATCTACAATTTCAGATCGAAGGACGGAGAAATCCATGGGGCGATCAATCTCTCATCGAGGACCGAGGCGCTGGCGCTGGAGTCGCCAACAGGCGAGGCCAAACCCGCGGTCCTGCCGGCTAAATCGCTTATCCTTTTCGGACTGGAGAAATCGGGGCGCTGAACTCAGGAAAATTCGGCTTGCCGATTCGAATCCCTGACCCTATACTTAAAAAACTTATGGAAAAGACAACCTACGTTATCGGGCACAAGAACCCCGACACCGATTCAGTCGTCGCCGCCGCCGCCTATGCCGCGCTCAAGCGCGCCCTGGACGGCGGCAATGTCCTCGCTGCCAGGGCGGGCGCGGTCAATCCCCAGACAGAGTACATCTTCCACCGCTTTGGCTTCCCGCTTCCGGAGTTCGTTCCCGATCTCATCCCCAAGGTAGACTACTTTCTGGGCGACCCTCCCACCTGCGTCGAGGCAACCATACCGCTCTGGGAAGCCCTTTCGATCATGGAGAAGACGAACAGCCTCGTCCTTCCCATCGTCGACGCAGATGGGCGCTACAAAGCCCTCCTCCACTACAGCGCCTTCGCCCAGAACATGCTCACCAAGATCAATCCCAAAAGGAAGGCCGTCATCCCGACTTCCCTCGGTCTTCTCATAGAGACGATCAAGGCCCAGCCCATCGTCGTCTTCGACAGGGACACGATCTTCAAGGCGCGCCTGGTCGTTGTCTCCCTCAGCACGGAGAAGTTCAACGACTACATTCACCTTGAGCCGGCCGACAACAAGATCGTCCTCGTCGGCGACAGGGAGGATTCGCAGCGCATAGCCGTGGAGGCAGGGGCCAAGGTCCTCATCATCACCAACGGCATCCTGCCCAGCAAGGAGATCAAGGAACTGGCCGAGAAGAAGGGCGTGTCCATTCTCTCCTCACCCTACGACACTTCCTCCACCTCCCTGCTCGTCCTCTATTCGGCGCCCGTCATTACCGCGGCCGACGAAAACGTCCGGCCCCTCGGCAGGAGGGACTGGATCAAGACAGCCAAGCAGGCGATTGCCAAGTCCGCCAGTCGTTCGGTCCCCGTCGTCGATGACGAGGACAGGGTGATCGGCCTCTTCTCCGAGGGCGACCTCATTAAGGAAGCCAACCTCGAGGTGATCATGGTGGACCACAACGAGTTCACTCAGGCCGTCGAAGGGATCGAGCACTACCGCATCCTCGAGGTCATCGACCACCACAGGCTGGGATCCTTCACTACGCTCTATCCCATCACCTTCATTAACAAGGTAGTGGGATCGACCAGCACTATCGTCGCCACTATGTTCAGGGAGACCCGCACGCCGCTCACGCGCCAGCTGGCTTCGATTCTCCTCTGCGGCATCCTTTCGGACACCCTCGTCCTCAACTCGTCCACGACCACCGAGGTGGATAGGGAGACCGCAGAATACCTCGCTTCCATTACCGACCTTGTCGTCGAGGAGGTTGGGCGGGACATCATGACCTCGGCGTCGGAGGCGGCTGGCTTTCCCATCGAGAAGATGGTCAGGGTCGACCGCAAGGAATACGAATCGTCGGCCAAGAAGCTGTCGGTGAGCCAGATAGAGCTGACGAGTACGGACACGATCATGAAGCGGACTGACGAGATCCTTGGAGGGCTCGCCTTGCTGCGGGCCGAGACGGGAACCTACCTGGCCGCCCTCATGGCCACGGACATCACCAAGCTGCAGAGCATCCTCTTCCTGGACGGGGCCTCCGATCTCTACGGATATATCCAATTCCCCTCGCAGCAGAAAGGAGTCTACGTACTCAAGGACATACTCTCGAGGAAGAAGCAGCTGATGCCCGCCCTTTTCGAGCTCGTCGAGAAGGCACAGGAACGCTGAGTATTTATGTCGAAGCTTGCTGAAATCCTGATCCGAAGGGCGGCCTGCCGCGGTCGCCCTTTTTTATCCTATCGCGCCCGAGGCCAGAAGAGGCAGGGCGATGAAGTTTCCTATCATTCCCCCGATGCTCGATAGAAAAAAGATGAGAAGTATGTGGGTAACCCGGTTCCTGTAGAAACCCTTGATGCTCGCGATATCCTCGGTCAGGCGCTCGAAGTCCTGGACCCTGGGCTTGCGCAGGTAGGCTTCGGCGATGCCGGCGAAGAGGCCGATGCCGACGAAGGGATTGAGGGTGGCCACAGGCGCCATAAGGAAGGAGACGAGAATAGTCAGGGGATGGGCGAGGCAGAGGGCCGAGCCTATGGCGGCCAGGGAGCCATTGAGGAGTATCCAGCGCAGGATCAAGGCCAGGCTTGCCTGGGAGCCCGAACGAAGAAAGCCCAGGGCTATGAGGGCCACGATGAGGACGGGAATGAGCCAGGCGGCAGCCTTGGTCCAACGTGAGGTGGGAGGTACGTTGTCTATATCGGCCACGTTGGGGCTTATTTCCCCTCGGTCGAGCTTCCCCAGCCAGCGATCGATGCCCTCCATATGGCCAGCTCCCACGACGGCGACAATCTTTTCCTCTTTTGCCTCGAATATCTTGGACGCGAGGTATCTGTCCCGCTCATCGATGAGCACTTCCTTTACCGAGGGAAGGTAGTCGGCGAGCTCTGCCATCATCTGTTCGAGTTCATTCTGCTCCTTCAGCTTTTCGATCTCCTCCTCGGTGAGCTTTTCGTTGGAAAAGGCCGAGCCGACGAGGCTGGAGAGGAGTTTTGTCTTGTTCCAGAAATTGGATCTGGCCCAGGCGCGCTTCAAGGTCACCTGGATGTCCCGGTCGCAGAAGGACCAGGGTATGCCCCCGGCCTCGGCTGCCCGTACCGCGGCGAGCATCTCCTCGCCGGGTTTGGCGCCGATGCCTTCGCCCATTCTTTTCTGAAAGCCCGAGAGGGTGAGGTTGGCGAGGAGGAAGAAGCCCTTGCCTTCCCTGAGCACCTTGCCTAAATCGAGGCTTTCCCAATGCGAACCCTGGGTCATCGATTGATAGCGGTTGGCGTCGATTTCGACGCAGACCCGCCCTGGTTTTTCCCGCTCTATGAGCTCCGAGACTTCTCCTACGCTTTCGAGGGAGATATGAGCCGTGCCCACCAGGGTCACGGACCTGCCCTTCAATTCAATGCTGCGAACAGTATTGGACATCGTCGATCCTTTGGTTTCAATGAGAGAGATAGTACTCTCGTTCCTTCCAGCCCGACAAGATGAGGCCTCCGCCCTTCTTCATCATGACCGAACGTACAAGGAGGTGGAGGAAGGGCCGGGCATAGGAGCCGGGGAAGCCTCCACGCAGAGCGGCCTCGGTTTCTGAAATGGCGCGCAGAATCCTTCCGCAGTCCTGTTCCGAGTAGCGCTTCATGCCTGCGCGGAACTTCTTCTGGCCCGTTTTGCTCAAGATTTTCTCGATGCGGAATGCTTCCTCGGGGCTTTCGCCCCCGGCGGCGAGGCTCTGGATCCGCCTAAGCTTCCTGAAACTCCAGACCAGGGCGGCGACGATCTGGGAAGGGTCGCTCTGCCGGTCGGCGAGGATGGCGTCGAGAACGCCCAGGGCCGTGGAGAGATCGCCTGAAGTCATCCTGTCGAAGAGGCTGAAGGCGTCCTCCCGGCGGGAATGGGAGAGAGCTGCCTCGACCTCGTCTGCCGAAAGCCTTTTATCCTTGGGAAAACAGGCGGCAAGAAAGAGGCAGGCCGATTCCATGGAGGAGGTCTCGTTCTCCACCAGCTCGAGCAGGGCATCGATGGCCCCTTCGTCGGCCGAGAGCCCGTCCGCGGCGAGGCGGTCCTTTAGCCAGACAGGCTTTTCGGCGTCGCGGAGTTCCCAGAACATGATCTTGTTGGCCGCGCCCACAGCCGTCTCCAGGGGCTTGGCCAGAGAATATCCCTCGGTGACGAGGAGAAGGACAGCGCCATCGGCCGGGGAAGCGAGGTAGTCGGTAATGGCCGCGATCTGCGCCTTGGTGGAGATGGTCTCGGCGCCCTGGTATTTCACGATCCTCCGTGAAGCGAAGAGGGAACCGTTTCTGAGGAGTCCCGTCAGCTCTTCGGGCCCCGTCTCCGAGGCATAGCGCCTGTGGAGTTCGGGCTGCGAGCCGTCGATCGCGGCGCAGGTCTTGACGATTTCCCCGATGAAGGCCTCCCTCCGGCCGATTTCGGGGCCGGCGAGGATGTAAAAGGGGGCTGGGGCTTTGGGGGGCATGGGGCTTCAATAGCTCCTGATGATGGCCTTGAGCTTGCCGAGGATGCGCACGTCCTGGGTATAGATGGGGGTATAGTTGGGGTTCTCTGCCTGGAGACGTATTCTGTTGTTCTCCTTGAAAAAACGCTTTAGGGTGGCCGAGTCGTCGATGAGTGCGGCAACGATCTCGCCATTATTGGCTGTCGGCTGCTGTTCGATGATGGCGATGTCGCCTGACCGTATCCCGGCGTCCCGCATGGAATCGCCCTTGACGCGGAGGGCGAAAGAGCCGCTCTTGCGGGCGAACTCGGCGGGCACGCGGATCGTCTCGGTCCAGTTCTCCTCGGCGAGGATGGGGTTTCCCGCGGCAATGGTGCCCAGGATGGGAAGCTCGGTGACCGAGTCATCGTTCTCTTTTTTTTGGATTATCTCGAGGGCTCGTGAGCGGTTTTCCTGGAGTCGGATGACGCCCTTTTTTTCTAGGGCCTTGATATGGTCGTAGGCGCCTTTGACGGAGATCGAAAAGGCTTTGGCCGTCTCCCGCACTGTGGGGGGGAAGGAGTTCTCCTCGATGAAGCTCGTGAGAAAATCGAGCACTTCCTGCTGGCGTGCGGTCAACTGCTTCATCGCCTTAGTACTATCCTTCCGTTAAGTATATTCCACGTGGCCGGGATTTGCGCAAGAGGGAAACCTTGATTCAGGAAGAAAAGCGCGGTTAAAACGACAGATCGAGGCTGAAAAGCCCTCGATCCCCCGAAGGTTCAGCCCAGTTCCTCGTTGAAGCCGGACTCAAAGAGCGTCTTGATGGCTTCGGCGGCGGCCGCCTCGTCCGATCCTTCGGCGATGATCTTGATTCGCGATCCAAAGCTGGCGGCCAGGGTTATGATGCCCATGATCGACTTGGCGTTGATCCTGTTGCCCGCCTTCTCGAGGAAGATCCGGGACGAGAATTTCACCGCCGTCTGGGCTATCAGCGCCGACGGTCTCGCGTGCATGCCCGCCCTGTTCTTGATGGTTATCTCAAGTTCGATCATTTGAGCTCCGATGAATATCGCTGTCTCAGTAGTCGTCGCGCGAGAAGTATAGAGTTCGCGCGTTTTCGCTTTCAAGCCAGCGCATGATGTTCTGGTTGAATTCCTTGGCCGAGTGATAGCCCATCTTCTTGAGACGCTCGTTCATCGAAGCTGTCTCCACGATGATGGGGATGTTCCTGCCGGGCTTCACGGGGATCTCCAGCTTTGGGATCTGGACGCCCAGGATTTCCTGATAGAGTTCGTCCATCCCGATGCGGTCATAGACCTTATTGGGGTCCCAATCCTCCAGTTGGCAGATCAGCTGGATCTGTTTCTTGTCGCGTATGGCACCCACGCCGAAGAGATGGGTGATGTTGATGATGCCGAGGCCCCTGATCTCCATGTGGTGGCCGATGACCTTATTGGCTCCCTGGCCTATCAGGGTGGAACCGTTGACGCAGCGCACCTCGACGACGTCATCGGCGACGAGGCGGTGTCCCCGTTCGATGAGCTCGAGGGCTGTCTCGCTTTTACCCACGCCCGAGTCGCCGACAAGGAGGATGCCGATGCCGAAGACCTCGACGAGGACGCCATGCATCGTCATCTTGGGAGCGAAGATGTCGGCGAGCACGCGGATCACCCTGCCCGAGAAATCGCTCGAATAGAGGGTTGTGCTCAGGATGGGGCAACCCCCTTTCTCCGCTGCCGCGAGGAAAGCCTCCGAGGGAAGGAGGGAGGAGGTGAAGATGCAGCAGGGTATCGCGTAGGAAAAGAGCTTTTCGATGGATTCACGTGAACCCTCGGCCTCGATCTTGGCGAGGTAGGCGCATTCGCCTTTGCCGAAGATCTGGAGCCGCTGCCAGGCAAAGGACTCGTAGAAGCCTGCGAGTGCCAGGCCCGGACGGTTGAGGTCGGGAACGGTGATGGGCCTGCCCAGGCCGGCCCTGCCCGCCAGACAGGAAAGGCTCAGGGCGTTCTGTTCCTTCAGGTCGAGGTCGAGGAGGTCGAGGACACTGAAGGCCCCAGGTTCGTTTCCAAGCACAGCGATGAGTGTACTACGAAGCGGGGCGGAGGTAAATCGGCCTCTAGACGGCTGATCGGGGTCAATTCTTCTGCTGGATCTTCTCTTTTTCTTTCGTGAGTTTCTGGTCCAGCTTGTCCATGAGGATATCTATTCCAGGATTGACCTCAAAGGCCGTCTCCTGGAGGTGGGCCTGGGCTCCCCACCTGAAGTTCACCGTAACCTCGAGTTTATAGCGGTTGGCATCCTTGGTTAAGGCGAACAGAAGATCGATGATCATGTCCTTGGCGTATCCGATCCGTTCGACTTTCGTGGCGAGATACTTTTTACTCTCTTCGCTGAGTTCGAAATGTACGGAACGGACATCGATGTTCATGTGCGCCTCCTTAGTGCCTATGGCGGCTGAAGGACGAATCCAGATCCAGCTCGCCGCGATATTTCGCCACCGTCCTGCGGGCTATCTGAATCCCGCGGCGGCGGAGGATATCCACGATTTCCCGGTCGGAGAGGGCATGTCCCTCCCCTTGATCCGATTCGAGTATCTCGCTGAGCGTGGCCTTCACGCTCTCTTTAGAGTGCTGGGCGGCGCTGGAGATCGTCGCCGCCACAGCGTTGGTGAAAAAGCGCCTCAACTCAAAGATACCCCATTCCGTCTGGACATACTTACCGTTGGCTATCCTGGACACCGTGGTCTCGTGGACGCCTACTTCCTCGGCCACGTCCTTGAGAGTGAGGGGCTGCATCGCCATGGGCCCGTCGAGGAAGAAGGGCATCTGGAACTTGGCGATGGCTCGCGCCACCTTCACCAGGGTCGCGTTCCGCTGGTGGATGCTTGAGATGAAGAACTTGGCCTTCTCCATGTTCATCTTGGCGAAGCCCGACGCTTCCTTGTCAGAACCTTTCCTGGCCGAAAGTTCGGAGAAGAACGGATTTATGCCCAGGGTGGGGATGATTTCGCCGTTCAGCTCAATGACGAGTTCGTTGTCCTCGATGCGCATCGCGAGGTCGGGTACGACATAGCGCGTCTTCTCGGTGGAGTAGAGCCTCCCCGGGAAAGGCGAGAGGGTCTTGATGAACTCGAGGATCTTTTCGAATTGGGCTTCCTTGAGACCGAGGGCCTTGCGGATTTCCGCATACTTCCCCTTCTCGAGGGCTTCGAAATGATACATCAGGATTTCGACCGCGCCCTTTGGTGCCTCGGGGTAAAGGGAGGTCTGGACGAGCAGGCTCTCCTTGTAATCCTTCGTGCAGGCACCCTGCGGATCGAGGGCCTGGACGAGGGAGAGGGCGATTTTCAGCTCCTTTTCCCCGCATTCGGGGCAGAGTTCCACTGGCGAGATAATGTGGAAACCGTCCTCGTCGAGGTTTTGGATGAGCTTCTCGCCCACCTCCCGCAATTCGGGGCTCGTGAACAGGAGGTGGAACTGGGCGAGGAGGTGTTCCTGGAGGGTTTCAGGCAGGGAGATCGCCCCTTCGATGAACTTGCGCTTCAAGTCCTCGTCGCCGCCGGGAGTGCCGTAGGAGAAGTCGGCGTTCTCGTTATCCCAGGCATCGGAGGCTTTATCCGTCTTGTCTTCGGCGTATGTGTCGAGGGATTCCTCGGTGCTGTCCTCCAGGACCTCGAGCGCCGGATTCGTCTCCAGTTCGGTCTGGATCAGTTCCGTAAGCTCGACGACCGGCATGGCAATGCACGCTCTCCTCCTTGTGCTTTCAATGTTAAGGTAGAACCAGGTAAAGTCAATACGAAGTACGGGCGAATAGAAGGCGGATCCTAAACCCGAGTGCTCCGTCATTGACGGTTCAGCCGGCAATTATTATGTTATTAGCGTACGTTTTCACGGTATATCAGAGTTCAGCAAGGCAGGAAGATGTCCAAACATACGAAAGAATTCAAGACGAGGGAAGAGAAAACCGTCCCCGGCGTCCAGGAGCCGGATCGGATGGTTCCCGTCATCGAACCGCAGCCAGCCGAGGTAGGACAGCCTGCAGCGGCAGGGAAATCTGCCGCTGCAGAGAAATCTGCCGAGGCTGAGAAGCCTGACGAGGCCAAAGCCTCCGACGAATGCAAGACTCAGGAGACCGAGCTTGCCGTCGCTCGAAAGGAGATCGAGACTCTCAAGGCCGAGGTAGCCGAACTCAATGACAAGTTTCTTCGCAAGCTGGCCGACGAGGTCAATTTCCGCAAACGAATGCAGCGGGAGAAGGAAGAAGGGCAAAAGTACGGGGTGGCTTCCCTCCTCTCCGACCTCATCCCCGTCCTGGACGACTTCGATCGCGGCATAGCCGTCGCCGAGGACGCCAAGAACTATGAACAGGTCCACGAAGGCATTCTTCTCATCCGCAGACAGTTGTCGCAAATGCTGGAAAATAAGTATGCTTTGAAGAGGTTCGATTCGAAGGGCCAACCCTTCGACCCCAACCGCCACGAAGCACTCTTCGCCGAACCATCGGACGTTGAGGAGCCGGTCGTCTCGGAGGAATACCTCCCTGGCTACTCCCTCCATGACAGGATGTTGAGGCCGGCCAAGGTGCGGGTTAAGATCCCGGCCCCGAAGAAGGCCGAAGCGGACCAGGAACCGGCCGAAGAAGCCGGTCAAGCTTGAACTTTTAGATAGTCTGAAATAAGGAGAATATGATATGGGCAGAATCATTGGCATCGATCTGGGTACGACCAACTCTTGCGTGTCGGTTATGGAGGGCGGGGAACCCATCGTCATCTCCAACTCTGAAGGACAGCGGACAACACCCTCCATCGTGGGCTTTACGTCGAAAGGCGAGCGTGTGGTAGGCCAGCCGGCCAAGAACCAGATGATCACCAACGCCGAGAACACCGTCTACTCGATCAAGCGGTTCATGGGACGGCGGTATAGCGAAGTGCAGACCGAGATCAAGCTTGTTCCGTTTAAAGTTGCCGACAACGGCAACGATGTGCGCGTCGACATCTCGGGCAAGATGTTCAGCCCTCAGGAGATCAGTGCCTTCATCCTCCAGAAGATGAAGAAAACAGCCGAGGATTACCTTGGAGAACCCGTCACCGAAGCCGTCATCACGGTTCCTGCTTACTTCAACGACTCCCAGCGCCAGGCCACCAAGGACGCCGGCAAGATAGCCGGCCTCGAGGTCAAGCGCATCATCAACGAGCCCACGGCCGCCTCCTTGGCCTATGGCTTCAACAAGGATCAGAAGAAGGAAAGGACCATCGCTGTATACGACCTGGGCGGCGGCACCTTCGATATTTCCATCCTCGAATTGGGCGAGGGCGTCTTCGAAGTCAAATCGACGAACGGCGACACTCACTTGGGCGGCGACGACTTTGACCGCAAAGTGATGCAGTGGCTCGTGGATGAGTTCAAGACCGAAACCGGCATCGACCTCTCCCAGGACCGCATGGCCCTCCAGCGTTTGCGGGAAGCCGCCGAGAACGCAAAGATCGAGCTCTCCAACGTCCAGCAGGCCCAGATTAACCTGCCCTTCATCACCGCCGACGCCTCGGGGCCCAAGCACCTTCAGAAGACGCTCTCCAGGGCTCGGTTCGAGCAGATGTGCGCCGATCTCTTCGAGCGCACCAAAGATCCCTGCCGCAAGGCCGTAGCCGACGCCGGTCTCTCCTTCGACAAGATCGACGAGGTCATCCTCGTCGGCGGTTCCACCCGCACCCCAAAGGTCCAGCAGGTGGTCAAGGAACTCTTTGGCAAGGAGCCCTCGAAGGGCGTCAACCCCGATGAGGCCGTCGCCGTGGGCGCCGCCATCCAGGGCGGCATCCTGGGCGGAGACGTCAAGGACGTCCTCCTCCTCGACGTGACTCCGCTTTCGCTGGGCATCGAGACCCTGGGCGGTGTTTTCACCCGCCTCATTCCGCGCAACACGACCATTCCCTGCCGCAAGAGCCAGATCTTCTCCACGGCGGCCGACGGCCAGAACGCCGTCTCCATCCATGTCCTCCAGGGCGAGCGCGAGATGGCCAGCCAGAACCGCACCCTCGGCCGTTTTGACCTCATGGGCATACCCCCCGCTCCGCGCGGCATTCCCCAGATCGAGGTGACCTTCGACATCGATGCCAATGGCATCGTCCACGTGTCCGCCAAGGACCTGGGCACCGGCAAGGAGCAGAAGATCAGGATCGAAGCCTCGAGCGGCCTCAACGAGGGCGATATCGATAAAATGGTCCGCGAAGCCGAAGCTCATGCCGAGGAAGACAAGAAGGAGCGCGAACGCGTCGATGCCAAGAACGAAGCCGACGCCATGCTCTACCAGTCCGAGAAGTCCCTGAAGGATATCGGCGACAAGGTGAGCGCGAGCGACAAGGTCAATATCGAAGCGGCTATGAAGGATCTGAAGAAGGCCATGGAAGGCACGGATCTCGAGGCTCTGAAGCAGAAGACCGAGGCCCTCAAACAGGCTTCCTACAAGCTCTCCGAGGAACTCTACAAGAACGCCCAGTCTCAACAGGGCGCGGCCGGAGGGACCCAGGGAGGTTTCCAGGGCCAGGCTGGACAGGAAGGCCAGGCGCAGAGCCAGGATTCGGGTCAAGACCCGGGCACCAAGAGCGCCGACGACGTGGACTACAAGGTCGTCGACGACGAGGATAAGAAATAAACCGTATACCGAGGACAGTTCACTGTGGCTAAACGTGATTACTACGACGTCCTCGGCGTCCAGAAGGACGCCGCGAAGGAAGACATAAAAAGGGCCTACCGGAAGCTGGCCATAAAATTCCACCCTGACAAGAACCCAGGGGACAAGTCCGCCGAGGAGAAATTCAAGGAGGCCACCGAGGCCTATGAAGTCCTCGGCGAAGACCAGAAGCGCCAGGCCTACGATCAGTTCGGTTTCGCCGGGGTCGAAGGCATGGGCGGCAACGCCCAGCACGAGTACTCGACGACCTTCCAGGGCTTCGAGGATCTTTTCGGCGGCTTCGGCGACTTCTCCTCGATCTTCGGCTCGATCTTTGGCAACCAGGGCGGCTTTAGTGGCGGAGAACGCCACTCCGACCGCCCGCAGCGCGGCTCCAACCTCCGATACGACATAGAACTGCCTTTCGAAAAGGCTATTTACGGCTCAACCATTGAGATTGCCTACTCCAGGGACGACACCTGCAAGACTTGCGGCGGTACGGGCTCGGCCGACGGCTCGGGCAGGAAGGTCTGCCCCACCTGCAAGGGCGCCGGACAGGTCCGGCGCAGCTCGGGCTTCTTCTCGATTTCCCAGCCCTGTCCCACCTGCGGCGGGATGGGCGCCGTCATCGAGCGGCCTTGCAGGGACTGCGAAGGTTCAGGCATCACCAAGCGCAAGCAGAAGATAAAGGTCACGATTCCACCCGGGGTCGATGACGGCAAGCGCGTCACTATACCTGAACAGGGCGACGCCGGCCCCAACGGCGGGCAGGCAGGCGACCTCTACGTTTTCATCCACGTCAGAGCGCACGAGTACTTCGAGCGCCACGATCAGGACCTCTACTGCGCGGTCCGCGTCGATATGACCACAGCCGCCTTGGGCGGCGACGTGACCATCCAGACCCTCGACGGCAAACGCATCAAGATCGCCGTCCCGGCGGGTATCCAGCATGGCAAACTCATCAGGATCAGGGAAGAAGGCGTTCCCAGCCCATCCGGCCGCAAAGGCGACCTCTACGTCAAAACCCTCGTCCAGATACCTCAGCGTCTTTCGCGGCGGGGCAAGGAGATCCTCGAGGAACTCAAGACTGCCGAAGGCGAGAACACAGAACCCCAAGCCGTACGGCTGTCGGACGTGGCCGGCGCCTGAGGCAAGTTAGCTTTCCACTTTTACCTAAAGACAGAAAAGCCCGCAAGGAAGACTTGCGGGCTTTTCATATCAGGGCGGTATTCCCTGGATCAGGGCATGATCGACGCGACCTTATAGCCGGCGTCGGCCACGGCGGCACGGAGAGTCTGGTCGTTCAGGTTTTCTCCCTCCACCATGGCCGAACGTTCCAGGAGGTCCACTTTAGCCGATTTGACACCCGGCACGCCCTCGAGCGCGGACTGGACATGCATCACGCAATGTCCGCACGACATTCCTTCGATCTTCAGAAGCTTGCGCATATCGTTCTCCTTATCGGTAGATTACCTATCACCGGCACCGCCGGATATTATTGTCCACGTTAGCTTTACTATAGATCATCTTTCCGACGATGCAAGCGAATCGGGCGAAAAGCTCAGCGCCGCAAAGCGACGAAGGCGCAGGGCGTTCGATAGGACGGAGACCGAACTCATCGACATAGCCGCGGCCGCGATAACGGGGGAGAGGAGGGGCCCGCCGAAGGCGTAGAGAAGACCGGCAGCCACCGGAATGCCCAGAACGTTGTAGCCGAAGGCCCAGAACAGGTTCTGTCGTATGTTCCTCATAACCCGCCTTGAAAGATCGAAAGCGTCCGGAACCCCAGAAAGATCGCCCCGCATGAGGACGATATCCGCGCTCTCCATAGCCACATCCGTGCCCGTGCCGATCGCGATCCCCGTATCCGCCTGGGCCAGGGCAGGCGCGTCGTTGATGCCGTCACCTACCATGGCGACCCGGACGCCGCCCGCCTGGAGCCTCTTGACCTCAGCCGCTTTGTCGCCGGGAAGGACCTCGGCCAGGACCTTGTCGATCCCTACTTCCCTCGCGATCGCTGCCGCGGTCGATCGGGTGTCGCCCGTGATCATGGCTGTCTCGATGCCCATGGCCTTGAGCCTTGCGATCGCCGCGGCACTTCCCGGCTTGACCCTGTCGGCCACGGCCAGGATGCCCAGGAATCTGCCGTCCAAGGCGGCGAACATGGGAGTCTTGCCCGCTTCGGCTAGGCCGGCCGCACGATCGGCGCCGCCTGCCAGGCTGTCGCCGGCCGCCGCGACGCCGTCCACTGTCCCAGGCGCGCCGCTGCCTGATCCGGCGCCCACATCGACGCCGCTCTCGGCCATCAGCCTTGCGTTGCCGATGAGGAGGATTTTTCCCTCGATCGCCGCCTTTATGCCGCGTCCCGGCAGAGCCTCGAAGGCTTGGACGGAGGGCAGGGTCAAACCTTTCGTCTCCGCCGACGCGACGATGGCCGCGCCGAGGGGGTGTTCCGAGGCTTTTTCGGCCGCGGCCGCGAGGGCAAGAAGTTCGTCATCAGCGATGCCATCGGCAGGCAGAACGTCAGTCAGGGAGGGCTTGCCCTCCGTAATTGTCCCCGTCTTGTCGAAGACGACGATCTTCACTTTGCGAGCCGTCTCCAGGGCCTCGCCGGATTTTATAAGAATTCCCAATTCGGCGCCCTTACCCGTGCCCACCATGATGGCCGTGGGCGTGGCGAGGCCCAGGGCGCAGGGACAGGCTATGGTCAGGACGGCTACGAAAACCGTCAGCGCGAAGACAGCCGACTGGCCCGCGATAAGCCAGACCGCGGCCGAAAGAAGGGCAATCCCGAAGACTACGGGGACGAAGATTCCCGAGACCTGGTCAGCCAGCTTGGCTATGGGCGCCTTGGAGCCCTGGGCGTCCTCCACCAGCTTGATGATGCGGGCGAGGGCCGTATCCGCGCCGACCCGCTCGGCCTTGAAGGTGAGGGCCCCGTTCTTGTTGATTGTCCCGCCCGTCAGGCTCGCGCCTGGACCCTTGTCTACGGGCATGGACTCGCCCGTCAACATGGACTCGTCCACGGCGCTCGCGCCCGAGAGGACTATCCCGTCCACAGGAACCCGCTCGCCCGGCCGTACGAGGAGTATGTCACCCGGCTCGACCTCGTCGATGGGCAGCGACAGTTCCTTGCCCTTCTGAATGACGGTCGCCGTTTTGGGGGCGAGGCCCATCAGCTTCTTGATCGAAGCCGAGGTCCGTCCCTTGCTGACAGCCTCCATGGACTTGCCAAGGAGGATGAGGGTGATGATGATTCCCGCCGTCTCGAAGTAGAGCTCCTGGACGGCGCCCGCATTCCCGTTGACTATCCTGAACACCGAGAAAAGGCTGTAGAGGACGGCTGAACTCGTCCCCATCGCTATGAGGCTGTCCATGTTGGGAGCCCCGTGCAAGAGTGCGCGTATGCCGACGACGTAAAAGCGGTAGCCGGCCGCGATCGCTGGGATGACGAGAACCAGCTGGACGAGGGCGAAGGTCAGGGGATGGTCCATAGGGTGCAAGGCCGCGGGCAGGGGCAGCCCCAGCATGTGGCCCATGGCGATGTAGAGGAGGGGGAAGGAGAAGAACGCCGACACGGCGAACTTCATCCACATGACACGGATTTCGCGCTCTTTCGCCGCCGCGTGGGCGTCCGCCGCGGCCAGGGCCTGGGTTTCCAAGGCAAGAGGTTCGTAGCCCGCCTTCTTGATCGCTGCCTTGATTTCGGAGAGCCGCACCAAGGCGGGGTCGTATCGGACCGTGGCTTTCTCAGTCGCCAAATTGACGGAGGCGACTTGGACGCCCGGCAGCTTTCTGAGGCTTCTTTCGACGGCAGCCGAGCAGGATGCGCAGGTCATCCCGCCCACGGGGATGGTGACCTCCCTGTCCGCGACACGCTCGACCGCCTCGTAGCCCGCCTTCTTCACGGCTGCCTTGATCGCATCGATGGAGGCTGAAGCATCGTCGAAACTCACCTTCAGCGTCTCGGCCGCCAGATTCACCAAAGCTTCGGACACGCCGGGGACTTTTCGCACAGCCCGCTCATTGGCAGCGGCGCAGGAAGCGCAAGTCATACCGCGGAGTTCAAGGGTTTCAGTCTTGATCATGATCCATATCCTTCGCGTCCTAGAAGAACGCGTTCCCTATCAAACAGAACCCGTATCGCCCAGATAGCGCTCCAGAATCATGGCTATCTCCTCGATCTTCTCCTGTCCCCTGCCCTCGTTGATCGCTTCCTTGACGCAGGTGTCGATATGCTGGCGCAGGACGGCGAGGTTGGCTTTCTTGAGGAGGGCGGCAGCAGCCAGGATCTGCTTGGACACGTCGATGCAGTAGCGGTCCTCCTCCATCATGCGGATGGAGGCTTCCACCTGTCCCCTCGCGTTTTTCAACAGGGTGAGGGCTTTCTGGCTTGCGGCGCTCGAATGGTCCATGGGACCTCCTGGAGAGATACTTGGTATCCCCACCCCTGGTGGGGTGGGGCTCATGGGTTACAATATACTTGTTTCACTATATAAATGCAAGATTCTTCCCAAACTCGTGTCCACCGGGTTTAATGCCGGAATATATTTGATTTTTGCGGGATACTAGTTCACTCTGGCCGAATTCAGAACGTGGTAACTTGCATCACAAAGTATCAGCGACAATTACCTTTCAGGGTCAACGAAGAAATGCCGAATTTGATATCTTCCGGCCCAAGGAATTGCCAAAACTGCTTTATATGGTATCCTAATGACAAAGGCACGCCTCCTATGGGCGCCTCAATCGCAATCGGCCGATATGAAGATGTACTATGAGAAATTTTCTTTCCCTAGTCGCCGCGCTCGCCTTTCTTTACTTCCCCGCAATTGATGTCTTCGGTCTCTCATTATCCTGGGAACCCCAGACCGGGTATATTCGCAATACTCTATTATTGGGTATTCCCTCTTTCTACACCATCTTTTCCATAGCCGCACCCCAGGACGAGCTCTTCAAGATCCCCGACAACACCATGCTATCGGCGGGCTTGGGCACGAGGATAGGCAATACCCGTGACATCTACGCGGACTTCTCAGCCTCGGCCTCCCAGGCCGTAGGACCAGACTTGAAGGGGTTCCTGAACGCCTGGACATTCAGCGGCGGGCTCAAACCGAGCGACGTCCTTGCCCTTTGGCCGACCCTCGACGCAAGCCTCTCACTCAACCTGGGCGCCATCCGTCTTTCATGCGGTCTCCGGTCGGATATATGCCTCGCGTCCGCGCCAAACCTGCCTGTCGGCCTAGCCAAAGGATTTGCGTATTCCGATACCTGGTTCGGCGAAAGCTTCATCGCATGGACAAGATGGTATATAGGCCTGAGATTCTAATCGATCGGGAAACTCATGCGGACGAAATGAGGACCCTCGTAGGGTTCTTTGAAGCAAGCGTTCCAGGTTCCGACTAAAACCTTTTCAGAACCATTCCAATTGGAAGCTCGCTTGACAATGGAAAGGGTATCAAGTATTTTTGCACTCATAGGAAACTATGGAAATGTTTATGGTTTCCTAGGTTTTTACTGGCACTCGGATTTTCAAGGAAAGGCAATCGTGATCCTCTGCCCGGTATTGCACGACAATTTTTTTATTGAATGCAAGGAGACAGATGATACGGCAGGGGAAAGCTTGGCTGAAAATATCAAAAGCATAGGCGTGAAACAGGTCCTGCGCTACCTGGATTCCGATCCCGGCGTCAACATGCCTATGCTTCTAGCCTGGGTCGACCGATTCGACCGTCACGACCGGATAAAAGGGTCACGGGAGGCAATCCATAGGGTACTTGAGGATCATACGAACAATTGGTACCTCTATATAGAAAGCCTTTATTCCGATATCGATCTGGAAGTCCGCAAAACCATTTTTGAGAATTTGGTCCTAAATTCTTCCATGATAGGAACAGAGCGCAGGGAAAAAGCAATTCAGCAGTACAACTGCAATATTCCTTGGGCTATCCTGATGGACCCCACTTCGGCCTGCAATCTCGATTGCATAGGATGCTGGGCTGCGGATTACGGGAACAATTTAAATATGGACCTTGAGACCCTCGATTCGATCATCGTGCAGGGCAAGGAATTGGGGACTTTCATGTATATCTTTTCGGGCGGCGAACCACTTATCCGTAAGAATGACATCATCACCTTGTGTAAGAAACACGCAGAATGCGTGTTTCTTACCTTCACTAATTCGACTCTCATCGATGACACTTTCGCCGATGAGATGCTGTACGTTAAAAATTTAATTCCTGCGATCAGCATCGAAGGATTCGAAGAGGCCACCGATTCAAGGCGTGGGCAAGGAACATATAAACGAATTCTCAAGGCCATGGAAATCCTCAAGCGGAAGAACCTTCCATTCGGAATTTCCTGCTGCTACACAAGAAACAATACCGGAGAAATCGGAAGTGAAGCATTCATTGATGACATGATCGCAAAGGGCGCTAAATTCGCATGGTTCTTCACCTACATGCCCGTCGGGAAAGATGCCGCCCTTGAGCTGATGGTCACTCCTCAACAACGCGAACACATGTATCATCAGATCAGATCCTGGCGGACTACAAAACCCCTCTTCACCATAGATTTCTGGAATGATGGCGAATATGTGAAAGGCTGCATTGCCGGCGGACGCAACTACCTTCACATCAATGCCAATGGGGACATCGAACCCTGCGCCTTTATCCATTATTCCGACTCTAGCATTCGCAAGAAGTCCTTGCTCGACGCTTTCCGGTCACCGTTGTTCATGGAATATCGGAAGGGACAACCATTTAACAATAACCATTTGCGGCCCTGTCCCCTGTTGGATAATAAAGATTGCCTGACCAAGATGGTGGAAGCCGCTGACGCGAAGTCCACGGATATGCGGCAACCGGAAGATGTCCGTGACTTGAGCGGTAAATGCGCACAGGCGGCGGATAATTGGGAGTCGGTCGCCGATCGCCTGTGGAATGAGCGTAATTGACGTCTATTGGGAGGAATACATGGAAAATGCAGCACAGGAACGAATCTTGACGCAAGCAAGAAATCTCTTTTTCAAGAAGGGTCCTCTACGCGTTACTATGGATGAACTTGCCCTTTCCTGCGGTATTAGCAAGAAAACGCTCTACATATATTTCGCCAACAAGGAAGAGCTTCTTCATACCATACTTATCGGTTTTCGGCAAAAACTCGTGGAACAGATGAACGTGGTACTTGGAAACAAAGCTATACCTTTAATGGAACGACTTAAAAATGTCATTGGCATAATTATGAATGCCTGGACTGACCTTGGATTTGCCTTTCTTGATGACTTGAAACGGCTTTATCCAGCCTTCTGGAAGGAGATACAGGAAAATCGGCAAAAAGACATTACTAACGTCATACGCGCGATTATCGCTGAAGCGCGCGAGCAAGGCTATTTAAGGAGCAGCATATCGGAACAGTTCATCGTTCGTGCGCTTCTTGCCCTTATAGACAATATATTTTCTTTTGAAACCATGAGAGAGCTTTCCATGACCTTTCAGGATCTTTTTGAAAATACAATCATGCTGCTTTTCGGGGGGCTTCTTACCGAAGACGGGGAAGAAGTTCTTATACGCGAGGAAACGTCACACAACATCGCTAATTAAACTAAGGAGAATCTGGTTTGAAAAATGTCACTGCTATTATTTGCGCATATAATGAAATTCAAAGGATCGAAGAGGTTCTGAGTGCTGTCGCTGTAAACGGGGTTTTCGAAGAAATCGTTGTCGTCGATGATGGTTCGACCGATGAAACATGGGGAATTATACAAACCTTTACAAGAATATGTGGCCTGACAGCCGTTCGACTTCAAGAAAACAAGGGCAAAGGCAACGCCATGGCAATTGGTGTTGAACATGCTCACGGTGAAATTCTCGTATTCTGGGATGCCGATCTCGTTGGCTCGAGAGAAGCTCATTTCCTGCAGCTTATTGAGCCGATATTGAACGGCGATGCAGACATGGTCCTTGGGCAGGCTGATGACACCTTGGTACCGTATGGAGTAAACGTTTTCAGATCGCTGGCAGGTCAGCGCTCCCTCAGGAAGAAAGATATACTGCCAATCCTTGAAGACATGAAGACATCGAAATTTGGCGTTGAAGTATTGATCAATCTTACTTTTGACTCACTTGGGAAAAGGGTGAAATTGGTAAAGCTGGAAGATTTGAATCACCCAACAAAATTTGAGAAGACCGGTCGGATTCAGGCTATAAAAGAATTTGCCAACGAAGGTCATCATATTGCATATACCTATATTTCTAATCTTTCTCTGGTTGTTAAGGCTACAAGCAAGCAATTTGCTAAGTTGATGCTTAGGGAATAATTGCGGAGCTCTTGCTTTACTTCGATAAGGAGAAGCCATATGGCCCAGACTATTCCCCAGCTATTCCTGGAAAAGGTGAAAAACCAGCCCGATGTTCCTGTACAGCTATCCAGGAATAAGGATGGCGCGTTCAAGCCGCAGGCGTACGAACCGCCCCGGGTTTGCCAGAGTACCGTTCATGTGAGTCCGTCTCCTACGGCCAGAACTTCTTGCACAGTTTACCTGAAAGATGGCACGATAAAATCGATCATTGTATGATGGAAATCCCAGCAGAGGTGAAGGTTTGAA
>JAPLSO010000019.1 GCA_026398595.1 Spirochaetota bacterium
GATAGTCGGCCGCCCCCAAGGTGGAGACCAAGAACCATGTACCCAGGGCTGTTATGGCGACGAGCCACCAGGGTATGCTGTCGAGAATGGATTTTTTACTACGTTTGCCGTGCATCGGATGATCCTTGGAGCGGCCATGGTGCTGCGCTGGGCATCGTCGACGTAGGGGGATAGTACCATCGCGCGGCTCCCGGGAAAACAGGATCTACTGGCTCTTTCCCTGACGGGGCCCTTCGCAGGGCAATTCAATGGAGAATACCGTGCTTCCCGGTTCGCTTTCGCACCATATCCTGCCGCCATGGACCTCGGTGATATGCTTGCAGATCGACAGACCGAGCCCCGCGTGCCCGTTGCCGCCCTTTTCGCTGCGGAATGGCGTGAACAGGCTGCCAATTCGTTCGGGAGGAATTCCTGCCCCGCTGTCCCGCACCTGCAGAAGAGCGCTGTTGTTGCCTTGCTTGCGGAGCTTCACCACGATGGAACCGCTTTTTCCGGCCGCGTCCAGCGCGTTCATCAGCAGATTTATGAGGACCTGCTTGATGCGCGCAGGATCCATCCGTATCATCACGGGCCCCGGCGGTATATCCGCCGACAACGTTATCCCAAGCCTTTCCGCCTCATATTCCAGAAGGATCAGGGATTCTTTGATCACCAGGCGAATGTCGTGCGGATTCAATGTCGAAGAATCGACGCTTGAAAACGACAGCAGATTGAGCATGGAGCCGTGGATCCGCTTGATTTCATTCCTGATGATCTCCAGCCTTTCCCTTGCATAGCCGTCTTTGGTCTTCATCAGCAGCAACTCCACGTAATTCGAGATGATCCCGAGCGGGTTGTTCACTTCGTGGACGATGCCCGTGGCCAGCTGCGCGATGGTGGAAGTGCGCTCGACCTTGGCGAGATAATCTCTCGTCACCCGTTCCTCGGTGACGTCCTGCAGCACGAGGACTGTCCCGAAAAGCTGATTGAGACTGTCGTGGAAGGGATAGGTCATGATATCGACGAACCGGCCCCTGGCCGTGGGCCACTGCTTTCCCTTGGAAGGTTTTCCGGACTGTATGGCCTCCATCACGTGGGCGAGTTTCGTATCGCCGAAGCCGTCCTGAAGCGCTTCCAGGGTCAAGGGATGCATCGTCCGCGCGGCTTCCGGGGCCTTATCGTCCTTCGCCTGGGGGGGCAGGGTGCCCGGGTTCGTGCAGACGATGTCGTAGGCGGACTGGTTCGAAAGGTAGATCTTGCCCTCCCCATCGAAAAACACGGTTCCCAGGGGGAGGTTGGAAGCGATTTCCTCGTTGTATTTCTTGTACTTCAAGAGTCGCAGGTTCTTGCTGAACAACTCTTCCCTCGATTCCTTGAAAGAATAGGCGAGATCGACCAAATCTTCCCTGTCCAGGCTTCTCGCGGGTTGCGTCTCGACGATTTTGCCCGCCTTGATTATCGACAGGACGTCGGCGATTCTCAGTACTTCATCGACGTTCGAGGCCGCGTAGAGGACTGCTTCGTTTTTATTCCGCCTTTCAGCCAGTACGGAATACAGCACCTGCATTTCGTCGGCGGTGAACCGCCCCGACGGTTCGTCCAGTACGAGAATCTTCGGGTTGAATGCCAGCGCACGTCCCAGCTCGATGACGGTCGATTCTATTTTGGTGAGCCTGTGCAGAGGCAGGCGCAGGTCGGGATGAAGATCCCACTTGTTGCACAACTCCAGGATCGATTCTTCGATTTCGGGGCGCATATGGCGGGAATTGAAGCCTATCGGCATACGTCCCGCCATGATGTTTTCCCAAGGCAGGAGGGTGGGGATGATTTTCTGGGCTTGGTGAAAAACGCCGATGCCCGCCTGGGCGATCGTTTTGGGGTTGAGTTTTGTCAGGGGATTGCCGTCGAGGATGATTTTCCCTTTGACGAGCCGCATGTTCCCTTCGAGAAGCGATACGATGCTCGATTTTCCCGCCCTGCGCTCCCCGATGATCGCGTGGATTTCCCCACATGCCGCGGTCAGGTTGAAGTCATCGAGGGCGATCGTCTCCCTGTAGGAAGCGGTGATATTCCGGAGTTCAAGCCCTTGCGTCATCGCCGAATCCAAGCTTTTCCAGCTTGTTGTAGAGCGTCCGCCTGGGGATCCCCAGCAATCTGGCGGCTTCGGTCCTGTTTCCATTCGTTTTTTCCAAGGCTTCCAGGATCATGCTGCGCTCCAAGTCCTGACAGGCTTCGCTCATGGAGTTCTTCGCATTCAGGGATGTTTCCGCTTTGTCCAGATAGACGGCCAGGTCGCTCCTGCCGATTCCCATCTTGTATTGTTGAGGCAGGTGCTGCGGACCAAGACGTTGGCCGTCGCAGAAGACCACCGCGCGTTCTATGCAGTTCTTCAGCTCGCGGACGTTGCCCGGCCACGGTTGTTCCTGTAGAATCGCCAGGAACTCGTCGTCCACGACGGGTTCCTCCTTTCCGTAGGAACGCGAGAAATCCGCCACGAAGCGCTTCGCGAGGACGGGGATATCTTCGCCGTGGTCCCTCAAGGCGGGGGTCTGTATGCAGATCACCGACAGCCTGTAATAGAGATCTTCCCTGAACAGGCCTTTGGCGATGAGGCCGGCTATATTCTGGTTGGTAGCCGAGATGATGCGGACGTCGGCCTTCAAGTCCTTGGTGCCGCCCAACCTTCGGAATTCACCGCCCTGCAATATGTGGAGAAGCTTGGATTGGAGACGGATATCCATATCGCCGATTTCATCGAGGAATACGGTGCCCTTGTCAGCGCTTTCGAAAAGTCCTGCTTTCTTGGCCAAAGCGCCGGTGAAAGCCCCTTTTTCATAACCGAACAATTCACTTTCGAGGAGGGTTTCGGGTATCGCGGCGCAGTTTATCTTCATGAAGGGATAGCCGGAACGCAGGGAGCGGCCGTGGATGGCCTCGGCGACCAGTTCCTTGCCCGTGCCGCTTTCGCCGGTGATGATGACGGAAGCTTCCGTCGGGGCGATCCGTTCGATGGAGTCCCGCAGATCCCGGATCACCGGGCTTTCGCCGTAAAGGGTTCCGATGGCGGGACTTTGCCGCGCCGTCGCGAGGCTCGGGCCCGCCTTTTCGCATTGATTCAGTTGCTCGCGCAGTTTCTTGAAATCAAGAGGTTTGGTGAAAAAGTCGACGGCCCCGTATTTCATGGCGAGGACGGCTGTTTCCACGGATGGATAGCCTGTCATCATGAAGATCCGGAGATTCGGGGAAATTCGCCTGAGTTCCTGGAGAAGCGAAAGCCCACCGCAGCCCGGCATGCGCACATCGATGATGGCGATTTCAGGGTCGTTCTGCCTGACATGCTCGAGCGCGGACTCGGCGCCGTCCGCGAGCAGCGTACAATACCCCTCATTCTGCAGGAGCTCGCCGAGCGAGGCCCGCATGCGCTGTTCGTCGTCGACGATTAGTACCTTCGTTTTCATCCTATGCAGCCAGTGTATACCTTTTTCCCCCACGGGCAAAGGCTGGGAAAGTCAGCCGGTTCAGCGGGGGCGCTTCTTGGAGTAGGAATCGATACCCACGACCACCAGGATGATCAGGCCCTTGATGACATACTGGATGAAGACCGGCACGCCGAGCAGGTTGAAGGCGTTGGTGACGATGGTGAGAAGGAGAACTCCGACCATGGCTCCGAGGACGGTGCCTTCGCCGCCTGAGACCGAAGTGCCGCCTATGACGACAGCCGCTATGGCATCCATGTCATAGTTTTGTCCCGCAAGCGGGGTCGCCGAGGAAAGGCGCGCCGCGTATACGACGCCCGAAATGCCCGCCATGAGCCCGCCGATGACGAAGGTCATCATATGGTAGAAGTCGACCGAGACGCCGGCGAGCCTCGTCGCTTCCTTGTTGCCGCCCACCGCGCAGCAATAGCGGCCGAGCTGGGTTTTGGAGAGGATGAACTGGAAGACGGCGACGAGGACGATCATGACGATGACGGGTACGGGGATGCCCCAGAGATAGCCGGAACCAAGCACTTCGAATGCGGGAGCCTTTCCGTTGATGGGATAGCCGCCGGTATAGAGATACACAAGGCCGCGCACGATCGTGGACGTCCCCAGGGTCGCGATCATCGGCACGATGCGGATCTTCGCGGCGAGGACGCCGTTGACGAGGCCTACGAAGGCTCCGGCGAGAATGGCGATCGTCGCCGCCAATGCCCAGTGCATCGAGCTCTGGAGCCCCAGGGCCAAGGCCGCCGACAAGGCCAGGACGGAGCCGACGGAGATGTCGAATCCGCCGCCTATGATGACGAAGGTTGTGCCGATCGCCATGATCCCGACAATGGTGCTCTGCCTCAAGATGTTGAGCAAATTCCTGGACGAAAGGAAATTGGGCGTCAATAGCGAAATGCCGATGGAAAGTACGAAGAAACTGATGAGAAGGCCATATCGTTTGAACATTTCCTTGTAATAGGTCTTGTTCCGTCCGCCCTTCGATACGTTATCGCTCATTGTTCACCTCAATCATGTCTTTCAAAAGTATTTCCTCCGTGGGCGAAGTCGAATATAGGCGCTTTATTCTCCCTTTCTGCATGACCATGACTCTGTCGGAAACGACCAAGATCTCGGCCGGATCCCCGGAGAGGTAGATGATCGATTTCCCTTTCGCGGCGAGATCGCGGACTATGGCGTAGATCTGCTCCTTCGTGGCGACATCGATGCCGCGGGTGGGCTCATCCAGTATCAGCACCTTCGGCGAGGCGAGAAGCCATCTGGCCAGCACGCATTTCTGCTGGTTGCCGCCGCTCAGGTATTTGACCCGTTGCTTCAGGCTTGTGTACTTGATGGAAAGCCGCGAAGCTGCCTTGACCGTACGTTCGTTTTCCTCCCTGCCGGAAATGCATCCATGTCGGACGACGCCGCGCAGGGAAGACAGCGAGATATTGCTCTGTATGTCCTGATCGAGGATCAAGCCTTGCGTCTTCCTGTCCTCGGGCGCCATTCCGATCCCATGCCTGACCCCGTCGAAAGGGGAGCCGAGCCGTATCTGCCTACCTTCGATGGACATCGAACCGGCATGGCTGATCGATGCGCCGGAAAGGGTGCGCGCCAATTCGGTTTTGCCCGATCCCACGACGCCGGCGATGCCGAGCACCTCTCCCTCGCGGAGTTCGAAGGAAATGCCTGAGAATTCCTTTCGGCGGCCGAGGTTCCTGACGACGAGTTCCTCTTTTCCGGCCTGCGTCTTCACGAAGGGCCTGCGCTCCGCGATGTCTTTTCCAAGCATCAGCGCGACGATTCCCTTTATCGGAAGCTGGGGCGAAACGCGCTCGGCCACGATTCTGCCGTCGCGGATCACCGTCGCGCTGTCGGCGATGCTTTTCACCTCGTCCAGGAAATGTGTGATGAAGACGATGCTCATGCCTTGCCGCCTGAGGTCGCCGACGGTTTTGAACAGTATCGCCGTTTCCTGGGAGCTGAGGGCGTCGGTGGGTTCATCCATGATGATGATGCTGCTGTTGCGGGATACAGCCTTCATGATCTCCGCCATCTTCTTGTGCGCGGGGCTGAGGTCGCGGACTTTCGTAGCGGAAGGGATGGCCAGATCGAAACGCTTGCAGAGCGCTTCGTACTCCGTCAGCATGCGCTTGTCGTTCAGTACGCCCGGACCGTTCCGATATTCGCGGCTCAGGAAAAGGTTTTCGATAATGGTCAAGGTGGGTATCAGGCTCGATTCCTGGTGGACGACGCTGATTCCGGCCCTGTATGCCTGAATCGGCTTGCTGAAGCTGACCTGCTTGTCATGAAGGAATATTTGGCCTTCGTCCGCGTGGTAGACGCCGGAGAGGATTTTCATCAGTGTGGATTTTCCCGCTCCGTTCGCTCCGAGAAAGGCAACGACTTCCCCCTTCCGCAGGTAGAAATCGACATTGTCGAGGACTTTGACCCCCAGGAAGCTTTTTGAAATATGTTTCATCGCCAGTATCACCGGATTCGCATCCGGCTCCCGCGTCCCCGGGACTTGCGAATTCTCTTGCGTTTTCATCTCAAATCCTTGCGACTTGCAGCGATGGCGTCGATGTGCCGCCTGGGCACATACAGGATATTCCAGCAGACGGCGATGTTCTGCCCGGAAAGATTCTGCAAATACGCATCGCGCGTCTCCGCGTCTATTTTCGTATCGTACGCTTCGTGCTCCACGAGTTCTATACCTGCGTAGATTTCTGGTTTATGGGGCGATCCTGAACCGGTCTCGCGCAGGCAGCGGAGCATTTCCGATGCGGCGAGGGCGGCCGGGAAACCCTCTCCCCTGCGGACTAAATCCAAAAGGTCGGCGCGAATTCCCGAGAGTCCGGCGATGAAATCCCGCGCCTTGGAAGCCTCGACGCCGGACTGTTCAAGCCCGCGCATGAGCAGCTGGAATTCAAGCGGCATGCCCGCCGGGGCGAAAGCCTTGCAGTAGAGCATCGGCTTCAGGAAGTCGGCCGACAGCGAGAGCGAGTGGTAGTCCTGGCCGACGAAGGAGGCGAGGGAAGGCGCGAAAAGATCCAAGCCGATGCTGAGGCCTTCGGCATGGGCGGCCTGCGCATACTGCGCCACCGCCCGGCTCACCATATGCGAGCGGAACTGGAGCGCCTGCCCGGCCTCTTGGATGAACTGTCCAGCCCCTTCCGTTCCCCGCGCCGCATGCTTGACGGCGATCGCCGTCAGGTCGGGCCACTGTTCGCCGCTCCATGCGGAATAGGCTTTCTTGCATCGCGGACAGGAGCAGGCTCCCAGGAATTCCAGCCCGTTGGCCGGCGAGGGGTAGCGTATCCTGTCCAGGAAGATCCCCTGCGCACCGATGACTTTCGCCGATCGGATGGCGAAGCCGATGCCTTGCTCATCGTCCCCCAGGGCCGAAGGACAGCGGAAGAGGAACTTTTCGTCGCCTTTCCCTATGTTTTCCCAGGCTCCGACCGAGCCGTATCCTTCGTTGCCCCCGGCATCCTGGACAAAAGAGGTGGAGGGCAGGCCGACAGGACGGTCCGCGAAGACCATGACCCACAGGGAGACCCTTGTCCCCTTTCTCCCGCAGCGTTCCACGATCTTGTCCGCCAGATCCCGCGAGGATTCACCAATGGACAGGATCAATTCCTCCGGTTCAAGCGCGTCGAGCGCATAGTCGAGGCAAGAGAGTATCCTGGCTTCGCCGAAATGCCGCAGCTGTTCGGGACCGACCATCAGCTGGGCGGCGATCTTAGCTCGAGGTTTCTGTGTATCTTGTTCCATACTTGATTTCCGCCCGATCCGACACCCCGCGGCGCGCCGGGAGGTGTCGGATCGAGAAGGTAGTTACATTTCGGGAACGAATTTGTCGACGTTCGACTTGTCGACGACGGTGGGGACGACTTCGATATAGGAACTGATTTTTTTACCGGAGAGATAATCGGCGGTTTTCTGGACGGCCAAGTACCCCATGTCGATGATGGAGGCATAGGCGGTCATGTGGACGTTTCCCGCCTTGATTTCGGCCTGGAGCGCCTTGGAGTATTCGAGGGCGGTGATGAATTTCCCCTTCAGCCCGGCTTCCTTGATCGCCTTGGCAGCGGCGACGGCGCCGTCCGTCCATTCGGCGGAGACGAGATCGAAATCCTGTCCCTTCTGGAGGAAGGCTTCCATGGCGGCGAGCGATCCTTCCTTGGTCCATCCGGGGATAGCCTGGCTGTAGATGATCTTGTATTTGGAATCTTTCAGTTCGGCCCTGAATCCGTCGTTCCGCATGCGCTGGGCGCTGGTTCCCGGCTCGCCTTCGATGAGGACAATGTTCGCGCTCTTGTCGCCGAGAAGCTGCTTGGCCATTTTCCCCATCATGGTGCCGTAGGCGATATCGTTGATGCCGATGAAGGTCACCACGCCGGGATACTGCCCGTTCTGGTCGGAGCCGAGCGTGTTGGTGAAGGTGATGAGGGGAATTTTCGCCTGATTGCACATCTTGACCGCCGGCAGCAAGGCCAGGGGATCGCGCGCGCAGAGCATGATCGCGTCGACACCCTTGGTGACGAAATTCTCGACCTGGTTCAACTGTTTTCCGGCATCCCACTCCGCGTCGGAATAGGTGAGCTGGAGATTGAACTCGGCGGCGGCTTTGTCCATGCCTTTGCGCTCCACGGCGAAGAACTCGACGGAGCCGGGAAGGCAGACGGCCACCTGTTTCTTTTTCGCTTGCGCCGATACGGCGGTGGTCAGCGCAAAGGCGCACAAGAGAACGGCAACAACTCGTTTCATTTGGAAACCTCCTGTAAAAATTGGAAACCGTACAACCTATTAGCAAGATCCGTGCCAGCCCGGAGGTTTGAGGGCCGGGAAAATGGTTGAAATTATTTTCATATAAAATAAGGAGATAAACTGAAACAATTGTTGTCGGACATCGAGCCGGGATAGTTCACGTCTTCGCATGCTTCCCCGTTCATCATTTGGCACAAATCGGGAAATGTCCTGTGCCGATACCGGCACAGGACGACGATCTCCAGCCCGCGGCCCGGCGAAGGCTTAAGCCCCGAGGCTTAAGCCGCAGGGCTTAGGCCTCAGGGCTTGTACTCGAAGAACCATTTCGTGTTCAGCTTGTCAAGGAAACCCTCGGCCTTAAGGGCGCTAATAGCTGCGTTGAAGGGGCCGACCAGGTCGGAGCCCTTCTGGAAGATGAAGCCGAATTCCTCGGTACCCAGAGGCCCGCCGACCGATTTCAGCTTGTTGGGATACGCGCCAATGTAGCCCTTGCTTGAAGTCGCGTCCATGAGGACCATATCCACATCGCCCGAAATCAGGGCCTGGACCGAGGCGCCGAAGGTCTCGAAGAGCTTGATGCGGGGGTTGGCCTCGTCCCCGTCGAGGACATTGTAGACAGCAACATAGAAGTTGGTGGTGCCCGCCTGGGCGCCGATCAGCAGCTTGGGGTTGGCCCCGAAAGCCTTCTCGTCCGAGAAGCGGTTCTCGTCGGCGCGCACGAGCATGAACTGTTGGCTGACCATGTAGGGGGCGGAGAAGTCGACCTGGCCCTTGCGCTCGTCCGTGATGGTGATGCCGTCCATGCCCACGTCGAACTGCCCATCCCGGATAGCCTGGATCATCGTATCCCAGGAGGTGATCTTCCAGACAATCTTCGCGTTGAGGCGCTTGCCGATCTCATCCACCGCGTCGTACTCCCAGCCCATCGTTTTTCCGGTCTTGGCGTCAACGAAATTGAGGGGCATGTAGGCGTTCTCGGTGACGGCGACGATAGTTTTCCCTTTAAGGTCGGGGAGCTTCGCCTTTGGGGCGGTCCCCTGTGCGCCCAGGGACGCGGCGATAGCGAGGATTAGGACCGCCAACATCAGTTTCTTCATGAAGAGCCTCCTTGCAAGGCGGATTTCTGCCTAGCAGGGCAGCCGACCGCGGATCTGTCGTTAACTACTAATTGCGTAAAAGTCTGCGCTCCGGCAGTCTTTCTGTCAAGGAAGGAAACCAGCTTGAGTCGTCATTTCCTGTCCCTGCGCCCTTGCTGCCGTACTCAACTTGGCGCAGGCGGCGAAGGCAGATCTCGAGAAGAATCGATATAGTCCTGTCCCGCGGCCCTCTTTCTCAGCTTCTCCTTCAGATCGGCTATGTCTTTGGGGATGAACTTTCCCGCGAAGATGAAAAAGCCGAAACAGACTACCCAGGATACCGTGCAGATCCATAGTATGGCGTTGCCCAGGCTCGAATGGTCGGCGATGATGCCGGCGATCAGGGGGGCCGCGGCCGAACCGCCGAACTCGACGAAGTTCTGGGCAGCGTTGGTCGTGGCGCGGATCTCCGGCTCGGTGACGTCATAGAATGACGAGAGGACGTTGGGCGAGGCCCAGGGCATAAAGAGGGCGGTCGCGGCTAATAGAACTCCGAACAGCAGCTTGTTCGAGGCCGGGATGCCCATGGTTATCCAGAGGAGGACACATCCCAGGGCGACGCCCGTCGCGCCGATTATCACGCGGCCCTTGGGAGTCTTCTTGAAGAGCCTGTCGCCCAGTATCCCGCCGAGGGGATAGCCTGCGGCCAGGATAAGGACGGCCGGGACCATGGTCATCATGGTTTGCATGTCGTTGTAGCCCCGCCCGGTCTTGAGGTAGTCGAAAATCCAGTAGGTGATGACGTTCCAGGGGAAGACGCCGATGAAACCTTGGAGGAAGAGGATGACCAGGCTCTTTTTCTTGAAGAGGCCCCCGACCGTTTTCCAATCGAACTTGAAGCGCTCGAGGTGCTCGGTCTGGGCCAATTCAGGCTCGGCGGCGCCCCGGGGCCTGTCCTTGACGAAGATGAATACGATGAACGAGACCAGGATCCCGAGGCCTCCCGTGATGAAGAATATCTTGCGCCAGCCTAAGGAGGCGCCCAATACCAGGGCCAGGATCATGCCTAAAAGGTAGCCCAGGGGCTGAGCTACCTGGAGGAATCCGTAGATCTTCCCCCGTTTGGCGGGCGGATAATAGTCGGATATCAGGCTGTAAAGACCTGGATAACTCGAGTCGTCGATACCCGTGCCCGCCCTTGTGAGGAGGAAGAGTGGATAGGTGGGGACGATGGCGTTGAGCCAGGTGGTCGAACCCCAGATAAAGGAGGCGAGGGCTATGAGCTTGGGCCGGGAGAATCGGTCGTAGAGCCAGCCCCAGAGGGGGTAGAAGATCGCCCCGACTACGAGGGCTACCGTCGATACAGCCCCCATCTGCGTCCTGCTGATCTGGAACGTTTCCATGATCTGGGTGGTCAAGGGTCCAATGAGGAGCTTGTCGGCCTCGTGGAGGAGCATGAAGCCGAACATGACGAAGAAGGTCGTCCTCGCCCCCGTGGGGTGGGTGACCGATTCGACGGACTTTTTCATGCTGCCTCCTTTGTTATAATCGCCGCAGGACTACCTTGCAGAGCTTCGCCTCCGGTTCAGGAGCGAGTTCGAGGATGGAAGGATCACCCGGCTCCTCGCCCTTCCGTTCGGCGGCCTCACAGCCTTCCGTCTCTACCGAAAAGCCCCTCGGATACTGGACGGCTGGCATGAAGACTTCCGTGGGAGCCTTGATCGCGGCATCGGGTTCCCAGGTCAGGAAGAAGGTCCCCGATTTCAGGTCGAAGCCCATTCCGGCAGGCTTGCCCGCCACGGCCATGGCGTAGGGGCGGACGAAACCGGCAAGAGCCCGGCCTCCGTCCTCGGCACTGAAGACCGAGAGGTCCTCCCCGTTCCAGCCGTCGCCGTGCTCGTGGCTGTTCGTCGCCGTGTAGTTCCAGATCGTGGCGTCGAGAAGGCTGGCGTCGAGGGCGTCGTAGTAGGCGGCCAGGGCCTTCTCGTGGAGGCGGTAGTCGCCGTTTCGGTAGGCCCGCCGCCTGTTCAAGTCGAAGGGGAGGCCGAACTCGCCGACGAGGGAGGGACAGCCGCCCATCTTCTCCTTCGAATGCTCCGCGATGCGCCGCATGGCCTCGTGGAAATAGGCACGCACCGCCTTCGGGCCGATGACGGGCCGCCGCTCGTCCTCGTCCCAGGCTAGGAAGCCCGTCCACCGCTTGAAGGTGAGGGTAAAGGCGTCGTACCAGTGGGTTGAGTTGACATACTCAGGCGGAGTCTCGCCTCGTTTCCATGTCGGTCGTGTCCCTTGGGGAGGGCCTTCGACGAAGATCGCGAAGCCCGCGGAGCCCGCGGGATTCGTGGCCGCGCCGCGGATTTCCGAGGCGAAGCGGACTATAAAGGGCTTGAGATAGAACTCGCAGAAGGCTTCGCCGCGTGAGGCGAAAGCGGTCGAAAGGCCGCCGCGTCCGGCGCAGAGCCGCTCCGAAAACCAGGCTGGTTTGGCCAGGACGGCTTCACCACCCGCAAGTTTCCAGACGCCCGAACGTATCCAGACGCAGTCCGTCCCATCCTTCCAGGCGCGGACGCCCGGTTCGCCCAATCGCTCGCGCCCGGTCTTGGCCAGGCCCAGGCCCTTCAGCCCCATCCTCGCCGCATCAGTTGGCAGGCCTTCCCCCGCCTTCATCGCCTCGAAGGCCGTGGGGGCGAGGCCAGGTAGGACAAGATCCCCGCGCCGAAGACGCGCGTCGGCCAGGCCGATGAAGCCGTCGCCCGGCTCGTTGAGGCTGTCAAAGCCGACTACGTTGGGATACTCGGCGAGCCGTCCCGCCAGCTTCTTTATCGCCGCAAGGTAATGTCCCTGGAGGTAATCCTGGATCGGCTCCCCCTCGACACGGATATCCGGGGCGAAGTCATTTCCACCGTAGAAGAGGGTGAACATCGTGGCGCAGGCCAGCCTGTGGTGGTTGGAGAACCACTGCATGCGGGGGTAGGAAGCCCCCGATTCCTGGTGGACGAGGGCCGCGCCAGAAGCATGGAGACGCCGGGGTTCGAAGCCTGCCGCCTCCAAAGTCCACATCGGGGCGCCGTCGCCTCCCGTCCAGCGGCTCCAGACATCCTGGTGGGGATCGATAAAGAGCGATATTCCATGCTTTGCAGCTCGCTCCACAATGGCCTCGATGTAGCCCAGGTAGGACTCGTCGTAAATGCCCGGTCCCGCATGCTCGATCGCCTCCCAGGTGACGAGGAGGCGGAGGAAGCGCTGGCCCCATCGGGCGAGCCTTGAGAAATGCTTATCACTTTCATCGAGGGGGAAAGGCCGTCCCACGAAGGAGACCTTTCTTGCTTCGTAGAAACCTTCGAGGAGATCCGTCCTCCCGTCGGGGATGGTCGGAACCTTGGAATCGCCTCCCAGGTTGACCCCGCGCAGGATGAGGGACCGACCTGATTCATCCACGAACTGGCTGCCTTGAATTCTCATATACGCTCCGTTCTCTGGTCTCTCGCCGAAGGTTCCGCTCCGGAACATGCTCCCAGCGAGGCGATCCATCCGCCCTTGTTCCACAGGGCGCAGCCCCCGGAGGTCTCCGTCAGTTCACCGTGGTGTTCCCGGATTGCCGCGAGCATGGGCGAGGCTAGGGCGCTTGCGAGCGACTCAACGGCCGAGGAGGAGTCGGAGAAGGGCGCGAAGGGGCAGGCTTCCATTCTTCCCTCGGAAGAAAGGTGGACGAAACCGCGGCCTGCCGCGAGGCAGCCGCCGTAGTCCTCCTCGTCTCCCGGCAGGACGACCACGGGGAAGGGGAGGTCGGCGAAGCGCTCCGGGGCGTTGACAGAAGCCCGCTGCCCAGCCTCGACGACGAGGCCTTCCGTGCCCCGAGTCACCGGTACGTATTCGATGACGAAGAGGACGGAGGCGCCCGCGACCGCAAGTCCCGCGAGGAAGGCCGGGTCCAGGACGGTGCCTGCGTTCTCCGAGGTCAGGGTCACCGAAGCGCCGAATATAACGCGGCGTCGGCGCATCTCTTCCATCCACCGGAGGGCGCCCGCGTGTACGCCCAGCCCTCGCCGGCCGTCGGTGTGGCTTTCCTCGCCTTCGATGCTGAGGACGGGGACGATCGAGCCTAAGGCCGCGGTCTGGAGCAGCTCTTCGTCGATGAGCGTGCCGTTCGTGAAGAGGGGGAGGAGGATTCCCTTGAGCCGCGATGCCCGCTCGACGAGGGAGCGCCGCAGAAGAGGTTCTCCTCCCGCGAGGAGGACGACGCCGACCCCCAGGTCGACGGCTTCCTCGAAGAGTTCCATGAATCGGTCGTCGGACAGTTCCGCGTCGTCTGGGCGTCCCTGCGTTGTACCTTCCAGTAGTGGAGGGCGCGGGGCGCGGGAATAACAGCCCTCGCAGTCGAGGTTGCAGCGCCGCGTCAGGCTCGTGATGAGTATCGGCGGCACCGTCAGGCCGCGGTCCGCGGCCGTGGCGCGGCGCTTGGTCTGCCTTCGCTGGAAAAGGGCTGCCTCGACGAGGCGCAGGGGGCGGATCTTTCCAGCCGTTCCTCTTTTGACAGTCTCAAAGAAATCGGAGATGCGGATATCGAAGAGGTTATCGGGTTTCATGGCTGTCCCGGCGGCCTTCCACAAGGCGTGTGAAACCCTCGGGAGGGGGGCTTTCGAAGCTGAAGCGTTCATGGGTGAAGGGATGTTCGAGGCCGAGGATGGAGGCGTGGAGACAGAGTCGGCCTAAAGGATCGGTCCGCGCCCCGTAGCGGCTGTCTCCCGCTACCGGATGACCCACCTCGGCCAGTTGGGCTCGGATCTGGTGCTTCCTCCCCGTCTCGAGACTCATATACAGGAGGGTGTACCGGGGAGAGGAGGATTCCACCTTCCAGTTCGTCACGGAGCGGAGGGCTCCCGGGGCGCCTGGCCTAGCTGTGTAGACTTGGCCGCCCCTGTTTTCGACCAGCCAGGAATCGAAACATCCCGCCTTGTCCCTGAAAACGCCCTCGGCCACAGCCGCGTAGCCGCGCTCGAAGACTAGCTCATTCCAGTTCTCCATGAGGGCTTTCTTTGCCCGGGCGTGGGTTGCGAAGACCATGATCCCCGAACTGTCCCGGTCCAGCCGGTGGACCACGGCGGCCCTTCCTTTGGGGTTGGTCTTCCTGATATGGGCCGTCACGATATCGTAGAGGGAGAGGGCCCTCGATCCTTCGGCCGAAATGACTGAAAGCCCTTCGGGTTTCTCCACGACGATGATGTCCTCGTCTTCGTAGGCGAACAGGACATCATATCGTCCGCCATGGGGCCTGGGACCGGAGGATCGCATACGCCCAGTGTAGCCCCAAAAAAAGTGGACGACCAGAGCGCATCCGGCATTCCGGGCGGAGCTTTCCACAGCATCGAATCGGCGGCTGACGCGGCCCTGAAACTGCTGGCGGTCATCGTCACCGACGTCTGAACAGCTCGTACATGCAGATTCCTCCTGCCACGACGACGTTGAGCGAGTCGACGTCCGGCCGCATAGGTATGGAGACTTCGGTTCCGCAGAGTTCGATAACCTCCGAAGGCAGGCCGAAGCCTTCGTTGCCGAGGAGGAGGGCGAGGGGCCGCGCAGGCCTGAACTCCTCCAGGGGTCTCGCCCGTGGCGAAAGCGTGGCCGCGATCAGGGCGATTCCCGCCTTCCGCATGGCGAGGAGCTCGGCGAGGCCGCAGGAATACAGGGGAAGAGACAAGGCGTTTCCCATCGAGGCCCTGAGAGCCTTCCGGTAGAAGGGGTCGGCGCAGCCCGGACCGAGGAGAACGGCCGAGACACTGAGAGCCGCCGCGGAGCGGATAAGGGCGCCCACGTTCGAGGGGTCGGTGATGTTCCACATACAGAGAAGGGCAACCTCTTGCGCCCCGCCATGGGCGCCGACCTTAAAGCGAGGGATCTTTGGACGCTTCGCCAGGGCGAGAACTCCGTGGTGAAACTTGAAGCCCACGATTCCGGCGAGCTCGGCCTGGGAGGCGACTTCGACCGGGAATTGAGGATGCCGCGACTCGAGCCATCCCGAGTCGCTTTCCTCGGTCCGGATGGCGCCGAGGATGGCCGTCCCGGAGTCCATGGCCTTCTCGATCAGAAACCGGCCCTCGAGGATTAAAAGCCCTTCGCCCGAGAGATCCTTGCCCTGCAGATCGCGCAGGGCCGAGACGTCAAACAGCATGCCAGCACTATACTCTGGAAAACGGGAGAATGCCGCGGAATGATGAGGAAAAAATCCCATCTCGGTAATTTCTTCCCCCTGCAGAGATTGCCCGTACAGAGAGAACGGCTCAACCTTTCTTTTAGAGGCTTGCGTTCTATCATATTTCGATATATATAGATATTAATATTATTCATTAACTCTTCCGCGGAGTAGTCCGCTTGGGAAGTTGGCAGCGCGCGAAATCGCGGGAAGCCACATTTTAAAAGTATTAAGGAGGAACGATAGATGGTAAAAAAAATGAATGGAATCCAGTTCGCACGGAGGATCTCCCTGGGAGTCTTCCTCGCCGTCTTCACCGTGCTGACGATCCTGCACCAACGTGTACAGAATATGCCTTCGGTGGACTCGCTGGATCCCTTCGGCGGAATCGAGACGCTCTTCAAGTACCTGGCCGGAGGCGAGCTGATTAAGAAGATCATGCCCGCGAACCTCGTCCTGCTGGCGGCCATCGTGGTACTCGGCGTCGTCCTCTCGCGCTTCTTCTGCGGATGGATCTGCGCCTTCGGCGCCCTCCAGGGCGTCTTCGGCTGGTTTGGCCGCAAGATCTTCAAGAAGCGTTTTGTCGTTACCCCCAAGGTCGACAGGGTGCTGCGGTGGGTAAAGTATCCCCTTCTCGCCGGTATCGTCTTTTTTACCTGGAATACCGGGACGCTCATCATTAGCCCCTACGACCCCCTCGCCGCCTACGCGCATCTTTCGGCGGGCCTTGGAGCCGTCTGGGCCGAATTCTCCATGGGCTTCGTTCTTCTCGTCGTCACGCTTGCGCTTTCCACGCTCTATGAGCGGGCGTTCTGCAAATACCTCTGTCCCCTCGGGGCGGTCAACGCCATTCTCGGGCGGATTCCTCTCTTCAGGATAAAGCGCGAGTCGAAGACCTGCATCTCCTGCTCGAAGTGCGACTATGTCTGCCCGATGAACATCGAGGTTTCCACGGCCGACACGATCTCCTCCCCCGAATGCATCGGCTGCCTGGAATGCGTGACGGCCTGTCCGACGAAGAAGAACACCCTTGTGACGACCCTTGCCGGCAAGAGCGTAAAGGCCGTCAAAATCGTCGTCCTCGGATTAGCCATCTATCTGGGATCGATGGGAGTCGGCGCCCTGCTTGGAACGCGCGATTTCGTCGGGCCAACTCTGGCCGCCAAGGCTCAGACCGGGGAGCTTAAGGTCGAGGACATCAAGGGTTCGTCGACCTGGGCCCAGGTGGCTGAGTCCTTCGGCGTGGAACTCGAGCGGCTGTTCAGCAAAGCCAAGGTCGACGGGAAGAAGGTTCCGCCCGAGACTAAGCTCAAGGATACGGGTGCCCTCATCGGGCGGAGCTTCGAGGCCGACGAGGCCAGGTTTGCGGTGGCGACTATTCTCGGCATCCCCTACTCGGGCGAAAGCGGGACGGCGACGACGGTCGCGGGTTCGACGGCCCAGACCACTTCCACCGCGGCGGCCCCTGCCCCGGCCGCGCCGGCTGCCGTAGCCCCGGCCGCGCCGGCTTCGGCCACGACCATCGCCTCTCCGGCAAGCTCTTCCGCTTCCGCGGCCCTGGTGGTTCCCTCGGGCTTCGCGCTCGAAGGCACTATGACCATCAGGGACGTCGCCGCCGCTCTCAAGGCGACGGAGACGGCCGTCATCGCCAAATTGCAGCTGCCCGCCGATATCGCCGTCGACAAGCCGCTGCGGGACCTGAAGGATCAGTACGGATACACGATGCCCGACCTGAAGGCGCGGTTAGCAAAATGATCCGGATACCGAGTTTCGCAGCATAGGCGAGGGGGCGGCCCGCGATCGGATTTTGGCGTCAGGGGAAGAGCGTCTCCATCCCCGTCCTCGCCGCGAGCGCGATCATTTCGGCGTCCGTGGGCTTCGCCGGGGCCCTGGAAGCCATCTCGACTATGGTCGGGAAGAGGTGGACATCGCCAGCGCTGTTGACGAAGGCTCCCTCGATTGCCCAGGCAAAGCCCAGGGCCTGGGCGATGTCGCCGGCTTCGGCAAGGGGTTCGTACCAGGTAGCCCGGTCGTGGGGCCGGTCGCCCCAGGGGCGCCGCAGGAAGGCCTTGATGAGCTGGATTCCAGGGAAAGAGGACGGAGTCGAAATCGAAGCGCGACAGGCTCTTGAGGTGCATCGCCGGAGCCGAGCGGCCGTGGCCCGTCACGCCCAGGAAGCGCGTCTTGCCTTGCTTTCTGGCCTCGACGAAGGCCTCCAGGGCTCCCTCTTCGGCCATGGCCGTTTCCCATTCCTCTTCCTCGATGAGGATATGCATCTGCCAGAGATCGACGTGGTCAGTTCCGAGGAGGCTTAGGGAGGTTTCGAGCTCGGCGAGGGCCTCTTTTTTCCCGCGCTTCTGGGTCTTGGTAGCGAGGAATATCTCGTCGCGGTGGTCTGCCACCCAAGGGCCCATCACTTCCTCGGCATGTCCGTAGCTTGCCGCGGTATCGAAGTGGTTCAGGCCGGCGTCGAGGGCCTCTCCAAGCGCGCGGTCGGCCTCGGCCCGGGAGACCTCGCCGAGGGCGGCCGCCCCGAAGAGCAGACGGGAAGAGTCGTGGCCGGTTCGGCCGAATGGCAGTCTGGGAATCATGGAAGCCTCCTGCCGCCGCTCTTGAACGCGAACGGAACCCCGGCTATAAAAGAGCATGCCCGGAGGTCCCATGCGCCTTTTGAATTTCGGCTCACTCAATATAGACTATGTGTACCGGGTAGACAACTTTCTCAAGCCCGGCGAAACCAAGGCAGCCCTCTTTAGAACCGTCTTCGCGGGGGGAAAGGGACTCAACCAGTCCATAGCCCTGGCGCGGGCTGGCCTCAAGCCCTGCCATGCGGGCAAAGTCGGCGTCGAAGGGCGTTTTCTTGTCGAAAAGCTCGCCTCTGAGGGCGTGGACGTCGGCAGGATCGAGGTATCCTTTGAAGCGGCGACCGGTCACACCGTCATCCAGGTGGACGACGCGGGGCGAAACTGCATCCTCCTTTTCGGAGGGGCGAACAGGGAAATCGATGGAGCGTACATCGGCCGCGCCCTCGAGGGCTTCGGAGAGGGAGATTTCCTCCTCATCCAGAACGAGCTTTCCTCGACGGCCGAGATCATCGAGGCAGCCTGGCTGCGGGGCATGACCATAGCGATGAACCCCTCGCCCTGCGACGCCGCCGTGGCCGCCTATCCCCTCGACAGGATAGGCATCTTCCTCCTCAACGAACTCGAGGCCGCCGACCTCTCCGGCATTTCCGAGCCCCAGGAAGCCGCCCTCGCCCTGTCGAAGCGCTATCAAAAGGCCATCGTCGTCGTCACCCTCGGACCCGAGGGCTCGCTCTGCGTCCAGGACGGAAAGGTGACCCGGCAGCGGGCCTATCCGGTGAAGGCCGTGGACACGACGGCGGCGGGAGATACCTTTACGGGCTATTTCTTGGCGGGCCTCCTTGAAGGCAGGCCGCTGCCCGAAACTCTGGATCTCGCGGCGAGGGCGGCTTCGATCTGCGTGACGCGGCCGGGCGCCTCGGACTCGGTGCCATGGAGGGCAGAGCTGGCCGTATGAAGGCCGCCAAAGGTTGCCTATAGGCTATTATTTCTTGTCGTACTGCTCCGACTTCTTGTCGATGAAGGTTCCTGCTGCCTTGGCGGCGTCCTCGGCCGTCTGGATGATGGCCTTGAGGAGCTTTTCTCCCCCCTTGCCCATGTGGTAGAAGCCCTTGGCCGTGTCGCTCTTGCAGATCTTGGCCGCCTGGCCCGTCGCGTAGGCGTATTCGGCGTCGCTCAGCTTCTTGTAGGCATCCTTCAGGGGCTCCCCGTTCTTGGCGTAGCCGTACTTTACGTAGAAGAAGGCGAGGACAATCTCGGCTATGGCCCTTTCCTCGTCGTCGAGCCTGGATCCAGCGGCCTTGGCCACATCGGCCATGGGCGATCTGAACTTGAAAAAGAGAAAATCGCCGAAGGCTGAGGGCGCGGCTGCGAGGAGGAGGGCGAGAATAGCGGTGTAGCGGAACGCTCGGGTTCGGGACCGGAGGGTTTCCCTGGCCCCCTGTCGTTCGAGGTATGTAGCCATGATGTTGTTCCTCCCTGCTCAGATAGTAGTCTACCGCGCCGGCGGATGCAAATGCGGAGCGCCTGCCTGCCGGCTTCTTGACCCATCCCCCGCGGTGCGGTCAAAATCGGCGGCGGAGGAAGCCGTGAAGACTATCCTGACATTCGAATCCGATCCCGGCCTCGACTCCATACGCATCGGCCTCATCCAGGCAGAAGGTATCCAATGGCCTGAAAAGACCGATCCCTGCTTCGCAGCCAGGGCGGCCGAATTCGGCGCGCTTGGCGGGGCAGCGATCAGCCCAGGCCGCAAGGCCGCCGTGCGCGACATGCTCAGGCACGGTTCCTACAAGCCCGCGGGACGAGCCAAGCCTTCGAGCGAGTACCTCCTCGCCGCGGCCCTCGAGGGCGACTTTCCCTCGGTCAACTACTTCGTCGACGCCGCCAACCTCGTCAGCCTCGTTTCGGGCTATCCCATCAGCATCGTCGACCTCGGCGCGTCAGGCGGAGAGTTCCTGCTCAGGCGGGGGCTCGAGGGTGAAACGTACGTCTTCAACGCCGGGGGCCAGACTATCGACCTTAAGGATCTCCTCTGCGTCTGCCGCAGAGAAGGCAAGCTTTTTATCCCGACGGCCAATCCCGTACGCGATTCCATGGCCACGAAGATATTCGCCGGAGCCAGGAACCTGGCCGCTTTCATCTACGCCCCCGCCGGCCCCGAAGACCGCGACCTGGAAAGAGCCTGCGCTGAACTTGCGAAGTATTTGGGCGAGGCGGCCGGGACTGTCGAGTGGTTGGTCGCCCGTCAGGCCGGACGATAGAAAAGGGCCGCCCGCGAGAGGACGGCCCTTCGTCGTTCTTCCATAGACTTATTATTTCTTGTCGGGCAGGTTGGCGAAGATGTCCTCCCGGCCGAGGTCCCTACCGGTCGCCCAGTCGCTGACGTAACTCAGCGTGTTGACGGCCGTCAGGCTGGTCCCGCTCAACTTGAACACGTCCCAGCAGTTCCCGCCGAGGCCCGTTGGTACGTAGTAGGTGGCCTGGAGGTTCGAACCCTTGTAGACGCGCACCCTCGCGCCCGAGTAGGAGAGGGCCGTGGAAGGGGAGCCTGAGCTCGAGTATTTGTTCGAAAAATCGTGGACGTAGAACCGATACTCGCCCGAGCGCTTGTTGTAGATGGTCGTCGTCTCTGGGCCATAGCTCGAAGTGTCGTCGAGGTCGAGCTTCACATCCTCGGTAGCTCCGTCCAAAGGAGTGTAGGTCTTGTTGCTGTAATACGTGTGGAACCTGCTGATACCCTCGGTAGGACCCGTCAGGTGGCTGTCCAGGTCCGTGGGCGTCGAGCCCCAGTCGAGAATGATGCGGTACTCGCTCGTGTCGATGTTGGGCGTCATCGAGGAGTTCTGGTTCGACTTGGTGTTCCCGGCGATGAGGACGACGGTGAAGGTCGTCTCGGAGAAGTTCGTCTTCGTGGCACGGACCGTGTAGTAGCCGGGGCCGCCGACCTCGGTCGTGTCGACTAAGTAGTTTCCAAGGGGGGAGGTGGTAAGTTCTGAGTGGAGCAGTGTCCCGCTCGTCGTGTTGATGCCGGCGAAAAAGTCCAGGGTGGCGCCGGCGATCCCCGATCCCGAGAAGGCGTCGGTGATCGTCCCCGAGGCATAGCCTGTGCCCACATAGCTTGAATTCACCTGGAGGAGGGTTTCGAGGTAGGTCGTCTCGTCCTCGCTCACCGTGATGCCGTGGTAGGTGGCTGTAATGTAGCTCGTCTTGCTGAATTCGGCGTAGTAACCCGAACCTTTGGGTACTTCGGTGAAGCTGAAGGAGCCCGAGAAGCCGGTCGTTGTGCTTCCCTTCTACGTTCCCGACGAATTGCGGAGGGTTACCGTGACGCCTGAAAGCCCTGTTCCGGTGACGGCGTCGTTGACCGTGCCCGAAAGGCTTCCTTTACCCGAAAAGAATCCAAGGATGATGTCACAGGAGGAAAGAGTCATGGTCAGGACAAGAAGCAGTACTACTACGGCTTTCTTCATGATGCGCTCCTTTTGTGGCTTGCGTCGCAGCCTGAACCTGAAAACTTGAAATGCTCGGGTCAGCATATCTACCAGCATTATAGGTGAAAACTAAAAAAGGTTGCTACTGGTATTGTCTGCTGCACGTATGAGCATTTGATCCATAGCCGGACAGGACTAACAAAATGACTTTTTTACCTTTTGTCTCTTGCAAAGGCAGAGCATTACACTAGACTTACACCTATAGTATTCTGGATTTACTGTCCAGGTAAGTAAGAAGGAGGAGGAACCATGAAAAAGCTGCTTGGAATCGCCCTTGCGTTGCTCCTTGTCGCTACTTTCAGTTCTTGCGATCAAATCTTGAATTTAATCATCCCCAAGATACAGTTGACGGTCACCCAGCCGACCGGCGGCTATATCACGGTTAGCCCCAACAAGACGGAATACACGAAGGGCGAAACCGTGACGATAACGGCGACGGCGATGACGGGATACCGTTTCGAAAACTGGACAGGCGGCTACCTGGTTGGATCCATTAGCCCGCAGTCGCTTACCCTGAATTCGGACGCGACGGTCTCAGCCGTGTTCGGGGCGCCGATCTCGCGGCCTATTTTCAGCCCAGTCACGGGGACGACGCTGAGCTCTGGAGGGACGGTCACCATAACCAGCAGCACTTCGGGAGCCACGATCCGCTATACTACTGACGGCACAAGCGAGCCGACCTTGACCTCGGGAACCACCTATACGGGACCAATCGCCATAACCGCCACGACGACGATCAAGGCGGTGGCGATCAGCGGTTCCCTGGTTTCGGACATAGCCTCCGCGACGTACTATGTCACCGCTTCGGCAGTGGCCACGCCCGCCTTCTCGCCTTCAGCGGGAACCTACACATCGGCCCAGAACGTGACCCTCAGTTGTTCGACCTCGGGCGCTACGATCAGATACACGACCGACGGCACGACGCCGAGCTCGCTCAACGGCTACACCTACTACGCGGGATATTCTATCCCCGTGAGCAACCCGAATGGTCAGTCTGTGACGATCAAGGCTTACGCCTGGAAGTCTGGACTGACGGACTCATCGGTCGCATCGGCGACCTACACGTTCAACACTCTCTCGGTCTTGGCGCCTCAGTTCTATCCATCGACGGGAACGACCTTCAGCTCCTCCATTGATGTGTACATCTCGAGCCCCGCCGCGGGATCCTCCATTCGCTACACGACGGACGGGAGCGTGCCGACCTCGACCTACGGAACCGTTTACAATGGTTTCTTCACGATCAGCGCGACGACGACGGTGAAGGCGATTGCCTACACCACTTCAGGCAGCTCCAGCGTCACCACGGCAACGTACACTAAAAGCGCGGGTTTTACGGCGGCTCCAGCCTTCAGCCCCGTCCCCGGCTACTACACCAACAGCTCGACCGCCTGGACGGGTACCGTGACGCTGAGTTCGGGTACTTCGGGCGCGGTGATCCACTACACGACGGACGGCACGACACCGACGAGCTCCAGCAGTACCTATTCGGCACCCTTCGCCATCAGCGGCAACATGGTCGTCGAGGCCTACGCTACCTCGACCGGCAACTCCGATTCCAGCGTGGTGGCCGGTCAATACTACGTGCCCGTGGCGAATCCGGTCTTCACCCTGAGCGACGGCACGGCGACCACAGGAGGCGACTTCTCCACGGCGCAGAGCGTCAGCATGTCGACGGCGACATCGGGCGCCAATATCCGCTATACGACGGACGGCAGCACGCCGACCGATACGGTCGGCACGACCTATTCCGGAAGCATCTATGTCTCGTCCACCACAACCCTAAAGGCCGTGGCCTACAAATACGGCAACTACATCTCGTCCGTCGCCAGCGCGACTTTCAACCTCGTCACGACGGGAACCATCAGCGGAACGGTGCGCGACGCGTCCTCCTCCAGCGTGTTGAGCGGGGTTGCCCTGACCCTCTACAACAGCTCCAGTACCCAGGTCGGCACGACTCAGACCTCGAGCTCCTCGGGAACCTTCAGCTTCACCGGCGTACCGGCCGGAACGAATTATAAGGTCACCGCGGTCAAGACCGGCTACCTTTCCGTTGACTATACCGGTGTCTCGGTCACCGCCGGATCGACGAACAACCTCGAGACGATCTACCTGCAGAGCACGGCCACCCTGCCGGGCTCGGTGAGCGGCTACATAACCAACGCCGCGAATGGCTACGGCGAGACGGGCGTCACGGTGGCCCTGAGAACCGGCATAGGCAATACCACGGGAACAACAGCCTACACGGCCACTACGGGGACGAACGGTCTTTATTCGCTGTCCAGCGTGACGCCGGGAACCTATACCGCCTCGATCTCCAAGACTGGATTCACCACCTCGACCTTCACCATCACCGTGGTCGGCAACACCTCCAACACGAACCAGAACTCTTCGATCACGCCTACCCTCCTGACCGGCAACCTGCGATTCGTGCTGACCTGGGGCGCTTCGCCGAGCGATCTGGACAGCCATCTCAAGGTGCCTTTGACCTCCACCACCTTCTACCACGTCTACTACTCAGACAAAGGATACCAGACGGCTTCGCCCTACGCGACCCTCGACGTGGACGACACCTCGAGCTATGGCCCCGAGACTACAACCATCTACACCCAGCTGAGTGGAACCTATACCTACTACGTGCATGACTTCACCAACAGATCCTCGACCTCCAGTACGGCTCTCAGCAGTTCGGGCGCCAAGGTTGTCGTCTACCAGGGCTCGACCATCCTTACGACCTACAACGTGCCAACAGGCACGGGAACCCTCTGGAAGGTTTGCAGCTGGAACGGCTACTCCCTTACCCCGATCAACACCATGGAGAACTGGACCGATCCTTCGACGGTTCAGAACCGCTACATCGCGCCGCCAGTCGACGGAGAAAAACCGGACTGGAGGGGTGAACTGCCCTAAGGGCTGACAAATAACTACCGGGCTTTTCCGAACCCTGGTAAGTCGAATCTGAGCAGGGCGGCCGCCTCCGGAAGAGACGGCCGCCCTTTTCTTTGCTGGCTGATCAACCGCTGGCTGGTACAGCTGTCGGCCAGCTCCCTTGTCATGCCGGGCATGAATTTATACTATGAGCACCAATGGAAATGCTGGGTTCGGGCGAAGCCGATCTGAGAAGGGCGGGGGAAGCCTTGGCTGCGGGCCGCCTCGTCGTGATCCCCACGGAGACCGTGTACGGTCTTGGTGCCGACGCCTTCAATCCGGGGGCTGTCGCCCGCGTCTTCGAGGCTAAGGCGAGACCTTCCTTCGACCCCCTCATCGTCCATATCGCCTCCTTCGACAGCATAGAGAAGGTCGCGCGAACGGTTCCGCTTCTCGCGCGGCGACTCGCCGAGGCGCTCTGGCCGGGGCCGCTCACCCTCGTCCTCCCCAAGTGCCCGGAGCTGCCTGACATCGTCAGTTCGGGCCTCGACACCGTGGCCATCCGCTTCCCTTCCCATCCCCTGGCGAGGAAGATAATCGAGTATTCCGGTACGGCAATCGCGGCGCCTTCGGCCAATCCCTTCGGCTATATCTCGCCAACGACGGCCGCTCATGTGGCCCGATCCCTGGGCGACAAGGTCGATTTCATCGTCGACGGTGGCCCCTGCGCCGTGGGCGTCGAATCGACGGTTCTCGACGTATCGGGCGAAGGGCTTCCCACCCTCCTCAGGCCGGGCGGTATGCCCCTCGAGCGGATCCGCGAAATCGCGGGCGAAGTGCTGCTGCCCAAGATGCGCGGCGGCCCCGTGGCCAGCCCGGGCCAGCTCAAAAGCCACTACGCTCCGCATACAAAACTCTTCCTGTATGACTGGATGACCTCACCCGATTCCATCAGGATCGATAAATCCGCCCGTTCGGCTGTCATCGTCTTCGATGCCTTGCGTTCAAGAGCATTCAAGGAAGTAAGCCTTTTCGATCGCGTTTGCGTCCTCTCTGGGCGCGGCGACATGAGGGAAGCCGCCTTTCGGCTCTTCGCTCTCCTCCACGAGCTTGATGCGGAAGGCTTCGACGCCATCTACGCCGAGAGGGTTCCCGAGGAAGGACTGGGCAGGGCGATCAACGACAGGCTCTGGCGGGCGTCGCGGAAATAGGGACCGGAGCTACTGCGCCGAAGTAATTTCGATCCTGCCTGCTGGCACGCAAGCACCCGGGCCTGAGCTGACGCTCAAGCCCAGACGCCCTCACCTCGTGATGCCGCTTTCTAAAACCATCTGATCACTGTTTCCGTTCGAAGATATGGCCTGCTCCGTTTCCTGTGACGCCTGGGGAGTTTCGGGGCTCGGCGCCGGGGACGGGACTGGCGAAGCCGTGGCGGATTGAACCGTCGTCTGGCCGGCTGGCTCGGCCGGGACCTGCGGGGCGGCCGGCACGGGAGAGATGGGCAGCGGCATTGCCGGTAGCGCCGCCGATAACGGCGCCGCCGGTAACGGCGTGGCATTCACGAGGTATTCCAGAAGATCCTGAGGCTGTATCGCGTAGTGCAGCTTGCCGTAGGCGAGGGCGGCTTGGATGATGTTCTTCGCGTACTGTCGGGGTTGGGCTATGCTCAAGGTTTCAAGGAGAAGGTCGTCGGGAAGCTCACCCGACTCCCTGGCCCAAGTCTGCATTCTCCCCGGGCCGGCGTTGTAGGCGAACATCGCCCTGACGGGCTTACCGCCGAATCTATTCAACATATACGAGTAATAGGTCATGCCGATCCGGACGTTGTCGCGCGGGTCGGTGAGCGAATAATTCGTCATCTTGAGGCCTCTTGCGGTCTCCGATGCCGTGGAAGGCATCAGTTGGGTCAGGCCGACAGCCCCCGCGTAGGACACGGATGTCGGGTCGAAGACGCTCTCCGATCGGATGATCGCGTAGGCCAGAGCCTCGGGAATGCCCGGTATGGCGGCCCCTTCAGCGACGACCTCGGGCCAGGCCCTGGGGTAGATGAGGCTGTAGAGTTCGGGGAACTGGGAGCCCAATCCCCTATTGACCGCGTCCCGAGCGAGGCGCAGCGCGGGATAGTACTGGCCTTCCGAAGAAAGTCTGAAGGCCAAGCTGGCGACGAGACTCTTATCAGCCGAGCCCAGGTACTTAAGGGCCTGGGCCGAAGCCAGATCATTCAAATCGAAGGCGAGGTAGTTGTCGATGAGGGGGAGGGCCGAGAGGGTGGAAAAGGACGCGGCTCCATCTGGTCCAGCCGCGTTCGGCTCGGCTTTTCCCGAGAGATCGGGCAGGGCGAGAAGGTAGGGCGGAGCTATCTCGAGCCGCCAAGCCGACATGGTCCGGTAGTATTCCTCGGCGCCGGAATCAGTCAGGATCTTGCCGAAATTGTCGCGCGAAAAGGCTTTGTCGATTTCGCCGCCCTTGTCCGAAGGAGCTGTCGTGGCGAGGCCGAGCTCGACGAGACGGCCGTCCAGGTAGAGGAATCGTGTTTGCAAGGTGGATGAAAGCCTGGGACCGAGGAGGGTAAAGAGGGCCAGGGCGTCGTTCCAGGCCTTTTCCTTGAGGAGGCTCCTGTTGTAGCCGTCGACGAGGTCGTCGAAGGAGGAGGGGTTTTTCCAGCGCTGGGATGCTTCGGCCAGGGTCCCCAGTTCGAAAGGTCTTCGAGCCTGAGAGGAGGGAACCGAAGGACCGGCCGCCTGGATCGAGGCGAGGGCGGGGCTGGAGCTAAAATCCTCGATGTCGGCCGCGGCGATCCGCTTCAAGGTGATGTCGAGCCAGTTCCAGAGGGCCCCGTCCGAATCGCCGCCCGAGGGGGCGCTCTCGGTGAGGGCGAGAAAGAGAATGGCCGCGGCGTCTGAATCTCCCTTGCCCTGCCAGAGGCGGGCGAGGTAGTAGGCGGCCACCCAGAGCCTTTCCTCGACGACTCCCGAAGATAATCCGGCGGCTACGCGGTCGGCCGAGGCCGCGGGAGCGGGATCATCCTGCCCCTCAGCCCCGAAGGCCCCAGGGAAGTACCTCCTCATGACGGCAATGCCTCCGGTGAAATCGTCAATGTTGATGAAGGATCTCGCCGCCTCGGAGATGAGATGGCGGGCTAGGCCCGGGGCAAGAAGGGCGGGAAGGGAATTTGCCGCATGGAGGGCAGCCGATGCGTATTTCTTTTCCTGGAAATCAGCCCGCATGAGGGCGAGTTCGGCCTGTCCTGAGTCGACGCCGGGGAGAGCGGCGGCGAGCCGTAAGGTTTTGGCGCCCCAGGAATCCAGATTGGCGGTCTTGAGGAGATTGAAAGCCAGGGCCGTCCAGGTCGAATCGCCCAGGCCGTTCCGCGCCGAATATTCATAGAACGAGAGCTCGCTTATTCGGGATTTCGCCGTCCCCGGGAGGTTCTTCCTCGCCGCCGCGGCCGCGTCCAAGACAGCCCTGTAATTCCCCGTGGCGAGTCCGGCCGCGGAGATCAGGCCGTACATTTCCCAGTCGGGTCCGAAGTCCCCGATCCAGGATGAGGCCAGGGAAATGACCGAGGCCTGGTCACCCGCTTTCAGGGCTCGCTGGGCGAGGGTCCTGCCCGCTTCCTTTGCCTCAGCCTCGGGACCGAAGACAAAGGCGAGCCTGTAAAGGAAATCGATATAGGTCGAGTTCGTAAGGGAGAGCTGTCCCGCGAGCTCAAGTTTCTTGGCTTCGTAATACCAGACTTCGCAGCCTTTGCCCTCGGGCACGGTGCCGAGGTCCTGGAAGGATATCTCTGGCTGATTTGGAGCCGGGATGGGGCTCGGCCCCGGGGCCTGGATCTGTTCCTGGGCAGGAGACTGGGCCTGCGTCGGGAGTTCTGAGCCTGGTTGGGCAGTTGTCTGAATGGTCGTCGGGGTCGTTTGATCTCCCGTCGGGACCTTGTCTATCTGGCTCCAGGCCCCACTCAGCCCAATGAGGGTGAGAAAAGCGGGAAACAAGACAAGGCGCTTGAGCCTAGGAGAAAATCCTGTGATCATGATGTTCAGGCTCCGGCCACGGCTACGAGGGTTTCGGCCTTTTCATCGTAGCGCCCACCCCCAAGATCCCCGAATATGGAAGCCGAGGCGAAACCAGCCTGGTACAGGGCGTCTTTCATTTCCATGCCTGAGTAGAGCCGCAGATCGAAGGAACGGTCGACGTGCAGCCCCGGTTTTTCGAGGATCCAGCGGTTGGCCTGGGCTTCCCAGGGGCCGACGACTGCGTATTCCGTCCTGACCTTCCAACCTGCGCGCTCGAACTCCTCTCCCGCGATGAAGTCCCTCGCCGCCACCTCCTTGCCCAGGGTTTCGAGGACGAAGGTGCCGCCGGCCCTAAGGTTGCGCGAACAGTTGGCGAGGAGGGTAATGTCCTCTTCCTTGGTCTTGAAGTAGCCGAAACTCGTGAAGAGGTTGACGCAGAGGTCGAAGGCGCCCGGTCGGGAAAAGCGCCGCGCGTCTTCAAGGACGAATTCCACATGGACGCCGGCGGCCTCGGCTGTCTCGAGGGCAGCCTCGAGGTAGGAAGGAGTAATATCGAGGCCTGTAACGACGTAGCCCCGCCTGGCGAACTCCACCGAATGCCGGCCCACGCCGCAGCAGAGATCGAGGATCCTGGCTCCCGGCTCGAGGCCGACGAGCTTCTCGATCCTGTCGATGTTCGAGGGCACCTCAGCCCATTTGGCTTCGTCGAACATGAGAGGGGCATAGGTCTCCCAGAAGCTGTAATCCTCGAACCACTCTTTCCCGTTCAAAGCGCTTTATGCTCCATGACCAACCCCATCGCGTAGGAGAGAAGGCCCATATCCAATTCGCCAGCGCTTTCCGAAAGTATGTCGCGGAGCTCCTTCCAGTCTTCGGCGGAGAGATCGGTTCCGTCGTAGTCCTCGAGGAAGATGCTCCCCATACAGGCCGCCCAGTCGGCCGCTTTGTCGGGATCGGCCACATAGCGTTCCTCGAAGGAGAGCGCCAGGGCATCCTGTGTTTCCTTGGGAAGCCGGCCGAAATGCCGCGCCGCGAAGGTTTGGGCGAAACCGGGTTTTGAGCCACCCTTGCCCCTGAGTTCTGCCATCGACCTTTGAACGTCGCTTCTCAGTTTTTCCGAAGATTTCATCCATTAGTATATCGGCATCTTTCCATAAGCCTTGATACGTCCTCCGCCTTCAGGTGAAGGGGCGCCTTCAGGTGAAGGCGGTGACCAGGAGGACGGCGAGGTCATAGAAGGCGTGGCCCAGGGCGAGGGCGTGCAGTTTCGATCCCTTTATCCTGAAGAACGAAAAGACGAGGGCGAAAATCCCCGTCATCGCGGCGCCATAGAGGCCTTGACCGAGGTGGGAGAGGGCAAAGACCAGGGCCGAGACGAGATAGGCCGCTGCCGGGGCAAAGCCCGCCCTGCCCAAGGCCCCGACGGCGAAAAAACGGAAAAAAAGTTCCTCCGAGTAGCCCGTGCCGAGACAGGCGAGGACGATGAACACGAGGCTAAGGGGATTAGGGGCCGCCGCGTGAGGGAAGAAGGCCAGGAGGGGGTTTTCGACACCTGCCGCCAAGGCGAGGAGGGCGCCGGCGAGTGCCAGGGCCGCTTCGCAGGCACCGATGCCCAGGCCGTCCAGGACTTCCCTGGGCTGGGGCAAGGCCTTTTCTGGCAGCGGACAATCCTCGGCGAGCCAGCGCTTTCCCAGCCAGAGGAGGATGGCCGTCCTCGCGGCGCCCTTGAGGGCCGAGAGGACGAACCAAGGCGTCGAGAAGAGCCGGATCGGCGACGGGGGGAGAAAGAAATCGGGCCAGAGGAAGGCGTAGGCCAGGAAGAGAACGAGGAGGGGCGCCGCGCCCTTCTTGAAGCGGTCCATGACCCAGCATTGTATCCCGGGCAAGCTTCCTTGTCATTTGAAGCGCGGGAAGGCCGAACGGGCGTTTCTTGGATATGGAAGCCTGCACAGAAAGCGGCGCCGCCGAGCGCGCCTCCTTCCCCGTCCTTTTCAGGCGCCGACTCCTCGGCCGGGCCCGATGGGTCCTTCCCCGCACGGCTCCCTGCGTCTGGACGGCCCTCGGCGCCATTTTTGCCTTCTACCCCGCTTTTCCCGGGCCCAGGCTGGCTCTTTTAATCGCCCTCGCGCTCGGCGGCGCCGCTGTGCCGCTGTACTGCCTCCCCGGCAGGGCTTTCGGGATGGCCCCGGCCCTTTTCGCCCTTTCCTTCGGTCTCGTCCTCGGAGGCTCGGCCCGGCTCTCCGAATCGACCTTCGCCGCTCCGGCTGAAATCCTGCGTTTTGGGACAACGGGATTCTCGGGCAGTCTCGTCGCCGATTCGAGGCGGACTTCTTCGGGCAACAGCGCCCTCGTCGTCGGCATCTCCGCGCTCTCGATTTCTTTTCCTGGATGGAGAGCCCGTCTCTCCTGGCCGCGCCGGCTTCCCCGCCTCTCCCTCATCGTCGATACCAAGGCGGATTTCTATTCCGGTCAGCGGATCGAGTCTTTGAGTATCTCGGCGATAGCTCCTGAAAGCGCCCTATACTTCGCCTCAAAAGCGAAGCTCGAAGTCGATGCCTCCCCGGCCGTGGCGGACAATATCAGAGGTGCCTTGCGGAAACTGTTTTCCGAGCGGATCAAGGCGGTTTCAGGCGGGTCCTTTCCCTTGGCCCAGGCCCTTCTCCTGGGTATAAAGGACGAGATCGACGGGATGGAGTCGGCCCTTTTCCGCGACGCGGGCTGCGCCCACATCCTCTCCCTCTCGGGTCAGCACCTCTCCATCCTCTGCATGCTCATGACCCTCCTCTTCGAAAAAGGCTTGAGGCGCCCCGGGATTGCGAAGATCGCTTCCCTTGTTTTCGCCCTATTCTTTTCCTGGCTCGCAGGCTCGGGCCCATCCCTTTTGAGAGCCTGCCTCATGACCCTGTGCGCCATCATTCTCGCGCGGGCGGACAGGCCCCAGCGAGGTCTTTCCATTCTCGCCCTCGTCTTCTGCCTCGGTCTCGCCTTGAAGCCCGCCGATGCCCGAAGCCTCTCCTTCGTCCTCTCCTACGCGGCCATGCTGGGTCTCATCCTCCTTTCTTCCCGCTGGGAGAATCTTCTCTGGCGGCTCCCGCCGCCCCTCGTCAAGGCCCTCTCCCCCTCCCTCGCCGCCATCTGCGCCACTGCCCCCTTCTCCCTCGGCGCCTTCGGCCGCGTGACGACGGGCGGCATACTGGCCGCCACGCTCTCGGGTCCCCTCGTCCTCCTCTTCATGTGGTCCCTCCTGGCCGCATCGGTTCTCGGCGCCTTCCTGCCCTTTCTGGATGCCTGGCTGGCCGTCTGGCACCAGTTGGTCCATGTCATCCTTCTTGATGTCATGAGACTGGGAGCCCGGTTCCCGGCCATAACCCCCGCCACCCCATTCGGAACTTTCCTGGTATCGGCGGCCGTTGTCCTCGTCTGTCTCTTCGTGTATGCTTATCCCTACGGCGAGAGCGCCCTTTTTACAGCCTCCAGGTCGCGCCGCCCTATCCTCCGCAGCCGGGAAGGCCATGACGATTTCCTACGACTCCCCAACCTCCCTCAAAGACTTTCTCGAATCCAAGGGCCTCGCCATGTCGAAACGCTTCGGCCAGAACTTCCTGGTCGACAGGAACGCGCGACAGAAGCTCTACGCGGCGATCGGAGCCGGCCCGGGCGCGCCGATCTGGGAGATCGGGCCGGGGATAGGCTCGATAACCTCTCTTCTTCTGGAGGGCGGACATAAGGTCACGGCCTTCGAGATAGACTACGGGTTCGTCCGCGTCCTCAAGGAGGTCTTCGATTCGGCGCCAGGCTTCTCCATCGTCGAGGGCGATTTTCTCAAGACCTGGAAGTCGGCCCTGGCCTCGGGCCGTCCCGAGGTCATCTTCGGCAACCTGCCCTACAACGCGGCCCTGGCCATCATCGCCGATCTTCTCGAGCATCCCTGGGTTCCGCCCAGGATAGTCTTCACCGTCCAGAAGGAGGCGGCGAAGCGTATAGCCGCCTCCCCGGGGACCAAGGACTACTCGGCCTTCAGCGTGCTCTGCTCGTCGGTCTGCAGGACGACCATTCTTTATGACATCGGCCCCTCGGCGTTCTGGCCCCAGCCCCGGGTGACGAGTTCGGTGATTCTCCTCGAGCCTCGTTTCGAACCCGTGGCCGGCGATGACAGGCTTGGCTTTTCGCGTTTCGTCCGTTCGTCCTTCTCCTCGCGCCGGAAAACCTTGAGAAACAATCTCTCGGCCTATGATAAGGCTATGGCGGCGAGGCTCGACCCCGCCCTCTCCGCCCTAGGCATTTCCGGCGAAATCCGCGCCGAAGCCCTTTCTCCCGAGGCCCTGGCCTCAGTATATTCCGCCATCAAATCCCCGGCTTGAAACTATACACTGCTTGTCGCTCTGGTCCCGGATCTTTATGATATGGCCATGCCCAGCGTCCAGAAAAGCGTACCTGACGAAGACGAAATCGATACCGTCCTCGCGCCCGACATCGAGTTCTCAGGATCGATGGAGACGAGCAAAGACCTCCTCGTCAAGGGACGGATCTCGGGCTCGATCGTCTGCGGCGAAGATCTCTATATTTCCGAAGACGCCGTGGTCTCCGCCGAGATAAAGGCGCGGCGTGTCATCGTTCGCGGCTCCCTCGAGGGCAGGGTCGTCGCGGTCGAAAGCATCCAGGTCCTCCCCGGTTCCAGGGTGGGCGCTTCTCTCGAGGCCCCCGAGGTCGTGGTCGAGGAAAAAGAGCTGTTCAGGGGTACGATACTCGCCGCCGAGAAACCTGAAAATGTCTAGATCCCATCAGGCAAGCGGCGCCCGCTTGGCGCGGACGCTTTTGCTCTTCATGCTTTTTATGCCCGCTTTCTTCCTTGCCGCCCTCGACGCCCAGGCGCAGGGAAGTACGATGCCCGGTTCGGAGATACTCAAGCTGACGAGCTCGGGCAGGCACGATGAAGCGAGGACCAGAGGCCTCGCCCGCGTCACCGGGGTCAAGGACGATATCGACGCCTATGTCGCCCTCTCCTGGAGTCTCGTCGCCCTCAAGAAGTACAGTGAAGCCGAGTCCTGGGCTTTTAAAGGCTACAGCCTCAGAAAGGATCCCCGCCTCGCCCAGGCTATCGGCGAAGCCTCCTTCTACCTGGGGAAAAACGAGGTTGCCCTCCAGATGCTCTGCGAGTACATAGCCTCATATCCCGAGGGGCAGCGGGCTGGGCTTTCCTTTTACCTCTGCGGTGAACTCTACCTGCGGTCGGCTCTGTACATGCATGCCGACATAGCCCTGTCCACGGCCGTGACCCATAGTCCTTCCAACCCTCTTTGGTGGACCCGCCTGGGTTGGGCGCGCGAGAACGCTAAAAAATACCTCCAGGCTTTGAGCGCCTATGAGTCGGCCCTTGCCTTGAGTCCCAACTTCGTCGACGCCCTCGAGGGCAGGAAGCGGATCCAGGACCGGATGCGGGAATGACCCCCCTCCGTGTCGCTGTCTCTACCTTCGGCTGCAAGCTCAACCAACTCGAAACAGAATCCATAGCCGACGCCTTTTCGTCGGCTGGAGCCGCGCTTTCGTCCTTCGACGCGATGGCTGAACTCTACGTTCTCAATACCTGCACCGTCACCGGCAAAGCCGAGCAGAAGGCGAGGCGCTCGATACGGCATGCATCGGCCCTCAACCCCGGTTCCGTCGTCATCGTCACGGGCTGCTACGCCCAGATGGACCCCGATGGCCTCGCTCTCCTCTCGCCTCGCGTTATCGTGGTCTCGGGCGACGAAAAGACGAGCCTCCTCGAGCTCGCCGCCTGGCTCCAGGACAACTGGCAGGGTCACGGCGACCTGCTCGACGCCGTCCTCGAATGGAAAAGGGGGAGGGCAACCGGCTCCCCGGCCGGGGCTGCTTCCTTGGACAGATTCGCCTTCCATCCCCAGAGCTTCACCTTCCATTCAAGGCCTTCGCTCAAGATTCAAGACGGCTGCGACAACCGCTGCGCCTACTGCAGGGTCTGCATCGCCCGCGGCCCCTCTGTCTCCCTCGACCCCGAACTGGCCCTGGCGCGGGTCAGGCAACTGGAGGCAGCGGAAAAGACCGAAGTCGTCCTCACCGGCATCAACCTCTCCCAGTACAGATGGGGGAGCATGAGGTTTTCAGACCTGCTTGATAGCCTCGTCGCCGGCACACAGCGGATCCGCTTCCGCGTATCGAGCTGGGAGCCCGGGCGGGCGGACGAGGCCTTTATCGCGGTTTTTGCCCTGAACCGTGTACAACCCCACCTCCACCTCTCGCTGCAGTCGGGTTCGGACAGCGTCCTTGCCAGGATGGCCCGGCCCTACACGGCCGCGCAAATACGGGAAACCGTGAAATCCATACGCTCGGTCAAGGACGATCCTTTCCTCGCCGCCGACATCATCGCCGGTTTCCCCGGCGAAACCGAGGCCGAGGCAGAGGAGACCTTCGAGCTCCTCGCCGAGCTTGACCTTGCCTACATCCACGCCTTTCCTTTCTCGGCGAGGCCGGGGACCAGAGCCTGGGACATGAAACCCAAAGTCCCCGAGCGCGTCGCCGGCGAGCGGGTAGCCCGGCTCGGTGAACTCGCCCGACGGGGCAAGGCCGCCTACCTGTGCCACTGGACAGGCAAGACCATCCCGATGATCTTCGAACACGGCGGAGAGGGGACTTCGGCCAATTACTTAAAGCTGAAACTGTCGGGAGCGCCCGAAGGTCTTGCCCCAGGTTCCCTCGTCCAAGGTCTGATTCTAGGCCCCTGCGCGGAGAGCGGAGTGGATGGCGAAGCGATGTATGAAGGGCCGGCCGCGGGTTGATGTATGGACCATTTGCTTTCCTGGCTTGTTACGTTATACTTATAAAAGCCTGTACAGTAAGGAGGCATTTATGAAACGAAATCATCTCGCATTGTTGGCGGGTATTGTCGTGATGGCGCTTCTGGCGTCCTCATGCGATACCCTCTTCACTAACCAGTTTAAAGCCCTGGGACTTGGTCAGGTGGCCAGCAACACACTCTCCAACGCTGTCGCAAACCATGACTCGGACACCATCCTCGTCGCTTCGGGATTCTACTCGGGCGCCATTTCGCCGAGCTTCATCAATGCCGTGACAACGGACCCGACCACGGCCGCCAACGTTTTGGCTCAGCTTCAGACCACGGTCACGACCTCCGCCGATCCCGCGACCGTCGAGGCTGCCGAAGTCCTTATCGTCCAGATCCAGCTTGAGACCTCGGGCGCCAAGACCATGATTGACAACATCGTCACCGCCATCGGTTCCGTCGACTTCTCGACCTTCAACATCAACAGCCCCTCTGACCTTAACAGCCTCCTTATGGCGCTTTTCCCGCCCAGGGCGGGTAGGTTGGCTCTCCCCACTGGCTGGACGTCGGCGAATATCTCCACGGTCATCGATACCCTGGTCAGACTTGACGGCAACATCGCCGACTTGGTCAGAGGTTTCGTTAACAGAGCATATCGTAACTCGGTCGTCGACGCAGGCTGGCTTGCCCAGGTGGGTATCTTCATCACCGTCCTCAAGAGCATTTCGTTTGTATCTCCGTACACGACCACAGGACAGGCCGTCGCCGCGATGATGGACGATTTCGACCCGGACAACACCACGAATTTCGATCCTATGCACTATGTAACGATTCCTTCCCATCTTCTCGATCAGATAAAAGCCGATGCGCAGCTCAATGCCCTCTTCTTCGCGGCTGGTATGAATCTGACCGATCTATTTGCCGGTTTCGGGCTGTGAACGGAATAAGCCAAAAAAGGTAGGTGAACAGGATGAAAAGATTACTATGCATCGCCTTGATTCTTGCCTTGGGAGGGCTGACCTTCGGACAGGCCACGACGACCACGAGAGTAAGCCCCAAGACCGCAAAAGTCATGGGCATGGGCGGATCTTTCCGCGTCTTCTCGACGGGTTATGATACTTTCTTCGGCAACCCAGCCGGATTAGCCACCAAGGAAGGCTCCCTGACCATGGCCGATGTCGCGGCCTGGGCCTATTTCAAGCCGACCCAGGAGAACATCGCAAAAGTGCAGGCCCTGATGAACGGCTCAGCCAGCAGCAGCGAAATGCTTTCCTCTATCGCCGACTGGATCACCAACAACGGCCTCGGCGCGGGGGCTTCCCTCGGCCTCGGCTGGGCGGGAAAGGGCTTCGGCCTCGGCTTCAACCTCACCACCGATGAAGTCGCGTCGGGTTCCGCGCTCCTGAGCGACAAGCTCCAGAGCAGGACCCAAGGTACTGCGGTGGTAGGCCTTGCTTTCCCGATCAACCTGGGCCCCATCAACATCAGGCTAGGAGCCGACGCCAGGGCCTACTACCTCCTCGACGCTATGCCCGCCACGGGCTGGCCCTTCGCCAGCATCCTGACATCCGTCTTGAGCGGCGGCAGCGGCAGCTCCCCGATGACGGCCATCCGTGACCTCGAGGTCGTGGGCGGCTATGGCTTCGCCATCGACGGCGGCGCCACGATCGGCATCGGCCCCCTCGTTGTGGGCGCCATGGTCCGCGACTATGGTTTCGAGTTCCATATGGACAGTAGCAAAACAGTCGGGGACCTCATAGACGCCAAAATGGTTCCGCTCGGGGGCACCGATGCCTATATCATCATGCCTGTCATCCTGGCAGGCGCCAGTCTCCAGTTCAAATTTGGCAATTTCCTTGCCCCGGCCCTCTACATCGAGGCCGAGGACCCTATCGCCCTCGTCACCGAAGGCGTGGACGGGCTATGGACCAAGGTCCATGCGGGTGCCGAGGTCAAGCTCCTCAACTTCATCTCGGCCAGGGCTGGAATCAACAAGGGATGGATCTCCGTGGGCGCCGGACTCGACCTCCTCTTCCTTGAGGTTGACGCCGCTCTCTTCACCGAAGAGATGGGCATCAACCCCGGCGACTTCGGCAGGACAGGAATAGCCATCCAGGCAGCCTTGAGATTCTGAGCCCAAGACAGGTTGGACCTTACCGTTTTGTAAGGCCGCCGTCCTTTTTTAGGACGGCGGCCTTTCCTTGTAAAGACTCCTCGACTCGGTTAAGCTCGGGGCTGCCACGTCCGATATTCTGAAAGGGTTTTCGCGTGAAGAAGTTTTTTCTGGCCGCTTTCTTGTTCTTTATCCTCTGCATCGGCCTTTCCGCCCAGGACATGAAGACGAGCCTTTCTCCCCGCGACGCCCGATCCATGGGTATGAGCGGCGCTTTCAGGGTCTTCTCGACGGGCTACGCCACATTCTTCGGTAACCCTGCCGGCTTCGCCGGCCCTTCTTCGCTCACCATTGCCGACCTTGCCGGCTGGGCTTACCTGAAGCCCTATCCCGCCAATGTCTCAGCCTTGGTCGGCATAGCCCAGGGCCAGGCGGATCAGATCGGTTTCGAGAGCACGATCGGTTCCCTTATGGCCGAGGACAACGGTTTTGGCGGAGGTTTCGCCCTTGGCCTAGGATGGGCGGGCGGGGGATTCGGTCTGGGCCTCAACCTTATCTCGGACGCTCAGGCGAAAGATTCCTCGTATTCAGGATCGAAGGTTAATGTCCAGAGTCAGGCGAACGCGATCTTCGGCATGGCATGGCCCATGGATCTGGGGAAATTTTCCTTGAGATTCGGCGCCGATGTACGCGCCTTCTACCTACTCGACTCGCGCGGCGACTGGCCCTTCGATGAGCTTGCCACGGCCCTCTATACGGGTACAGGCTTCGTCGAGGATCTGTCCGTCTTAAGCGCGCGGGGAGGCTTTGGCCTCGCCGTCGACTCCGGCGCCACCTTGAGCTGGGGCCCTCTCTCGGTTGGTGTTATGATCCGCGATTACGGCTACAAATTCTACATGGGCGACACCACTGTAGGCGACATCATCCAGGAGGGAAGCCCGCCAATGTCGGGCGAGATCCTTTGCGCGCTGACACCCCAGTACTCGGCAGGTCTTTCCCTCGTCCTCGGTAAGGGCAGTTCCGTCGTCACTTCCCTCTACGCCGAGGTCAACGATCCCATGAGCTTCGTCACTCAAGCGGGTAGCGATTTCAGCACCGCGCTCGATCTTCTCCATGCCGGTTTCGAGTTCAGGATTCTCAAGTTCCTTTCCCTGCGCGGGGGTGCGAATCACGGCCTTATGGCCCTGGGCTTCGGCATGGATTTTTCTCTCATCGAAGTAGACGCTGCCCTCTTCACCGAGTCCTTGGACTCCTCATCGACGCGAACAGGCGTGACGGTCCAGGCAGCCCTCCGCATCTAGAGCCTTCAAGACTACCTCCTGCTTTTCCTGACAGATCCGTCTTCTCCAATCCTGCCTCCTGCAGTCGTCTTTTCATATTTTTCCTTTGATACGTTCTATGCAAAGGTTCAAGGCTTGCCGGCCGACGGACGATGTTTCCCATACAGTTTTCCAGGATCTTGTTCTCAGGTACGAGGAGGGTGAGGCCTTCAGCGTGATCCTCGACATGGACAGGAACGGCCCTCTTTGCATTGACTCGCTAGGTCTTTTTCTGTATTGTTCTTACCGCGAGTCGGGCCGCTAGCTCAGTAGGTAGAGCAACGCCCTTTTAAGGCGTGGGTCACGTGTTCGAATCACGTGCGGCTCATAGTAAAGTCTTTTAAGATAATGACTTAAAACGACCACCAGAAAACCGGCGTCGTTGATTTCTCAAGTGTGAGCCAGAACTGTGAGCCAGTTCCGGGCAAGAGGAGAATCAATGCGTAGGTTCAAGTTGTTCTTGCGAAAAGGTATTTTTTACGTCCAATTGTTGAATCCCCAAACAGGCACCTACCTTACTGCGAAATCTACTGGTAAGGTGAATCGTGACGAAGCCGCTGGAGTGGTTTCTGATTGGCTCAAGAATGGTATCCCGGATAAGAAGATAAATGGCAAGAAATCTGTTGAAGACGCACTTGCACTACAATCTGTATTAGCTAACCTTCATGTTCTTCCCCTGAGTACTGATGATGTCCAGAAGATCACCGACATCTTGAAATCCAGGCATCTGCTAGATAGCGCCATTGTGACTTCGGCTACTAGCTCTCAAGGATTGATTGAATACCTAACCGCATTCTGGGACTTTGACACGTCGCCCTATATCAAGGAAAAGCTCCTCCATGGACAAAAGATTGGTCGGATGAGGGCAATCGACTCAAGCCGAACGGCTAAATACTGGAAGCGATTCTTTGGCGATCAGAAGAGGATAGGGGAGGTAACCCGGTCCGATTTGAGAGACTTTTCGCTCTGGCTTGCCGAGTACAAGGTAGTCTCGAAGAAGAAGCCGCCCAAGGGAGCCAAGGGGCAACAGGGGAAGGACTTCTTCACTTCCTCGATGCCTGAGAAGGAGAAGTTCCTTTCAGCGGGTACGATCAACAAGGTGATGCTGGCAGGAACGCTCCCTTTGAAATGGGCAGCTTACCACAATGAGATACCAATCGATCCCGGCAAGGGACTCATGAAGTTCTCGGGAATACCGAAGGCGAGGGGTATACTCACGGAGAAGGAGGCAATAGCCCTCTTTGAAGTAGAATGGAAGGAAGAACGCTCAAAGATTGCTTCCATGCTGAGTATGAGTACCGGGCTCAGGGCTGGCGAGGTGCTTGCTTTGCGCCTTTGTGACATTGGGACTGATAGGCTGTATATAAATCATTCCTGGTCGTGGACGGACGGCTTGAAGTGTACTAAGACGGGCAAGGTTCGAGTTGTCCCCCTGCTTCCGTCTCTTCGGGAAAAATTGATCAAGTTGGCCGAGGCGAATCCTCATGGCAAGGATGGCTTCATTTTCTTTGGATTGGTGCCTGACAAGCCAATGGATACCCATTTCCTTCTTGATGGCTTGAAAGATGCTCTGGCGAAGATCGGCATCACTGAGGAAATACGGGCAAAGCGAAACATCGTTTTCCATTCTTGGAGACATTACTTTGCAACTAAAATGAGGGGCAAGCTCGATGCCAACACAGTAAAGCGGGCTACAGGGCATTCCACGGAGACCATGCTGGAACATTACGCAGAACATGAACGTGAGGAAGACCTAGACAGCCTGTATTCGACCGCCGATGAAGTATTCGGGAACATCATTCCTTTTGAGAAAAGGTCAGCATAAGGAGTAGTGATCAAGGGGGAGAAAATACCTTCAAAAGTATCTTTGCATCTCCCCCTTGATGGTCTATTATCCGTCTGTGTCTCTCAATGACCTTCCCGGTCAGTTCCAGCCAGTACCATGGCTGAAGTGCTAGAAAGCCGATTGATTCCGGCTTTGGCAAAGGAAGACAAGACATTGCGAAAACCTCATGATCCTACGGTTGTTGAAGGCATCCATACGCAGATCGATAATCTTCTAGTCTGGGCTCCCGAGTATGGAGCAATTGAACTCACCATTTGCTTCCATGATGGGAAAATTGCCAAGACGGAAGAACGGCGAACGGTAACTTTGCTTCAAACAGGGGGATCGTCTTGAAAATACGAGAATAGGCTTATGTGTAACAGGACATGCAACGACGGAAATGTTTGAGCATTATACTAATCATGAACTGGAAGAAGGGATGAAGATGTTGAACAAAGCTGCAACGGAGGCGTTTGCCACTATTCTCCCGTTTATACGTGAGTCGGCGTAATGTAAAATATTGTTTTAACCTGCAGCCTGATTTGTTCCAGTTGTCAGGTAAAAAAATCATATTAAACACCATTCCAACATAGTAATTCGTTTAGCTTTGATTCTAATAATTCCTTTCTTTTTTCATAGAATACTTCAAAATGTTCTATTTCAAAATCTACATTATCTGGTATAAAAGCTTGAGCTTTAAATGCTTTTCTTTGTTCTTCATTCATATCATTATAATATTCAAGTAGACTTATCGCACTTTTACTACCATTACTACGGCCTTCCAGCAATTGTAAATTTGGCAACCTGTTTCTATTACTTCTCCATCTGCTCCAATCTTCCTTTGTTACTGAAATTGGCTGACTAGAATCAAATTTTACACCAGGATGCAGATGATCTTGTTCGTATTTAATTGAGCTTTTAATCCAACCAAGACTTAGGTAATATAAGGTTTCTCCAGCAACACGACTGCCTTTTTCTTGATTTAAAATGTCTTCAATTTTAGCTTTTGTTACTCTGAGTTCATTTTTCTGATCAAGCATTTCTATTGTTATTTCTCTATTATTATCATTGATAAAACTTTTCATTTGCTGTAGTATTCCTTTTGTTCCATTTCTAAAATAATTAAACAATATTGCCCTAAGAAGATATGCTTTAATCTCTATGGGTTTAATCTCTATGGGTTTAATTCCCCGCAGCTCTGCTGCGGCTTTGGTACAATATAGGTATGAGTGAGTATAGCCATAAAAATCATAATGTATCAGTATTGCTATATCATATAGTATATCCAGCAAAATACAGGAAAGTAGTATTTTCTGAATAAGTAGATAAAACATTAAGGGATATATGTATAGAGATAGAAAATAGGTATGAAATAAAATTTATTGAAATAGGGACAGAAAAAGATCATGTGCATTTTCTAGTGCAATCAGTTCCGACGTATAGTCCGAGTAAGATAGTACAAATAATAAAAAGCATAACAGCAAAGAAGATTTTCGAAAGATGTCCCGAAGTAAAAAAGGCATTGTGGGGAGGAGAATTTTGGACGAAAGGATATTATATAGGATCAACGGGAAAGCATGGGGATGAAGAATTGATAGGGAATTATGTAAAGAATCAAGGAAGAAATTCAGAAGAGTATAAAAGACTGTACGTGGACAATCAGTTGAAATTATTCGAATAGAGCGAGTTCATACCCCGGAGCTCTGCTCCGGGGTAGTTGATTTTATAAATAAAAAAAATAAATGGGGTGAAACACCATTAATGTCTGCAATACGAGTACCCAATGAAGCGTTATTTGACAAATTGATATCATTAGGTGCAGATTTAAATGCAAAAACAGATGATGGGCAGACAATACTCCAAAATGCTTCTATATGGGCATGTGGAAAGGATGGAGGAAATATTATAAAAAAACTAATTGGTCTAGGAATTGATCTGAATAGTAGAAGCGGAGAAAATAATTCAACTCCATTAATGTTTATGGTTCAAATGTATAATTGTGATAGTCGTAATATTGAATTGTTAATAAAAAATGGCACAAGAGTTAACGAGAAAGATAGAAATGGAAATACTGCCTTGATGCTAGCTACTACTGAAAGTAAAAATGAGAACATGCAAAGACTTTTAAGTAATGGAGCGAATATCAACGAAGTGAACAATTTTGGTGAAACTGCATTAATGATTGCAGCACGATTTGATAGGACTGGTGATACGATAAAAATGCTTCTTGATGAAGGAGCAAATGCAAAGATTAAATCAAGAGATAATAAAACTGCTTTTAATTATGCTGAAAAAAATAGTAATATTAAAAACTCTATGATTTATTGGAGGCTTAATGATTTACAGTATTAATGGATTTTGATATTCACAATGGGTTAGACGCTTAAGCGTCGGTTCACCTTGTGCGAAGGCAAATTGTAGGGTCAGTCGATTCCTGGAGGATGCGGGTACGACAATCCAGAACACCATACGAAGAGGGGAGAACCAAAGGGCGTATAACGCCCCGGCGCGAAAGCGCTAGAGCCATAGTGGGTCGAATGGGCCAGTCGTTAGGCCACGGTAAGGCGATACAGGAAAATCAGTCGGTTCAAGTCCGGCGTCGCCTATTCGGTTATATGTGCATGAATACAAATTTACATATATAATAAAAGTCATCAATGAAGGAGCTGAAGATGAAACTGGGAATAATTCTCGAAACAAAAGAACTTGAGAAAGCATGGAATGCATTTCGCTTTGCGGTGACAGCCAGAAAGCAAGGGCATGAAGTGAAAGTGTTCCTCATGGGGGAAGCGGTGGAATGCGAGGGTTTGACCCATGAGAAATACAATGTAGACGAGCAGCTAAAGAAGTTTGTCGCCGCAGGTGGTGAAATCCTGGCATGCGGGACATGCTTGAAGTCTCGCCAAAAGGAAGGAACTGAAGCTTGTCCGCTTGCTACAATGATCGATTGTATAAAACTGGTAGAGTGGGCCGAAAAAGTAGTGACCTTTTAGACTGTAATAGGCCCGCTGATCATCCAGATTAGCGAGCCTATGCGGTGGGATAGATTGTCGTCCTGTTCAAATTCAGCATCGCCTACTTGCCAAGTAAGCCAATTTCAAATGAGGTTTTCAGCATTCCCATATACACGATCGACCTCCTTCTGGGGAACGAACTGAATGATTAACTTAGCGATGACAATGATACCTACAATATCGATTGCAAACCGCGACAGGGCAAAACGAAGTCCCAAGGCTCCGATCTCAAAGAGCAGCATCGGTATCTTGGTCGTAGACCAAGCGCCTATAAAGATGAGGATATTCTTGAAGCTCGCCCCCTTCTTCATGAGAACTGCTGCGAAGGGGAAAGCACCATAGAGCGGCCCTGCCGCGAATGAGCCAAGCAGGAAGGCAATAACTGTTCCCTTGAGTCCAGAACCCTTACCCATGTATTTGATCATTTTCTCGCGCGGCACCCAGATATCAAGAAGGCCAAGAAGTATGAATATAGGCGGAATCAGGAGGAACATAGTCTTGGTCTGGAAAGCAATCATCGAGATAGATTTGGACCGATAAGAGGGGAAGACTAAAAGAAACATTATGAATAAGAACACCGAAATAATAGCCACCAGGTACCGCTTGAAGAAGTTTTTCATAAGCTCACCACCCAACCGACGAATAGTGCAACGGCGAAAGAGAAGATAAAGGCAAAACTATTCCTGAGAATTGCAGCCTTGCGCCCGAAATACTTTGCCTCCATGGGTAGGGTGACGACACCGACCATCATGAGGCTGGATATAAAGGCAGCGATTTGCGTCGCTCCCGCTCCATTTTGCATAAGCGCGGCAGCGGCAGGAAAGGCTACAAAACCAGGTATAAGCGTAATAGCCCCGACGAGCGCGGCGATAACAATGCCTAGTACTCCGCTCCCGCTCCCGAGGAAACGCGAAATGGTTGCGGTATCGAGTACCGCGAGCGTCACAGCTACCAAGAGAAGAACGACGAGAAATTGGGGTAGAATTACCTCAAAGGCCTTCAGTGCTTTCAGTAGGGCTTTCTTTGTTTTTCCGAAATCTCGGAAGGCTGACACAAGCAAACCCGCCCCAGCAATTACATAGAGAAGTATCGTATCCACACTTGCCTCGTTTGATTTTTGATGAGTTAAAGCTTTGTTCTCGTTACCCTATTTATTCAGGTTTTTCAGATCTTCGACGAAGGCTCCATATGCATCGATAGATTTTTGGATCACTAGGGGCCAGGTCTGAAGAAAATCTAGACCTTCCTTGGTAATTCTGTACTCTCGACGTGCGGGGCCGGGCGTCTCAGCCGCCCATGCCGATTCTAAGAATCCTTCCGCCTCAAGGTGTCTGAGGTGCCGATATGCCTTGGTAGGATCAACTTCATTGATGCCATACCGTCCAAGCCTCTCGACAAGATCGTAGCCATGGGATGGGGTCTGGGCGATAAGAAGTAGAAGGCAAGGATCGATAAAGTGGCTATGTCCTCCGCATCGGCAACCCTTTTCGCCTGCTACCTTTTCACTCTCGCATTTACAGTCATTCGATTCACACATGAGTCCTCTCCTGAGTTTACACTTATAGTCAAGTACCCTATAAGTGCATAATACATCTACAATCTATATTACACTATTTACGTAACCTGTCAAGCTTTTTCTGAACTTCTTTTTCCCCTTTTGATAGTCGATTGACTTTCTTGAATCGCTTGGGACGCCTTTGCGCGTTCAATCAAAATTCTCACAGGAGGTCTCTTAAATGGTAGTCGACATGTACTACAGGTTCGGCGTCGGCATCTTCATGATGCTCGTCGAAGGTGAACAGGTTTACGGGCAAACGCCGGGAGGCAAGCGGGAATACCTCGGCCCTGTCTCAAAGCTCAAGGCGTTGAAGCGTGAGCTTATGGCATGGGAGGTCGGCGTATGAATGACAACGACAAGTCGGAAGTCATCTCCATGATCCAGGCTGGCAAGTACCATGAGGCAGTCGCCCGGATCGTCTCGGAAGTCCAGATCACCAAACCTAGTGATGCCGTGCAGCTTCTTGCCAGGTTTATAGGGAAGTCCCAGGAACACTTCATCGTCATCACCCTAGACGGGGCTCACAGGCCTATCAAGACACGGGCCATCACCAAGGGACTCGTCAATAAGACCATGATCCACCCGCGAGAAGTCTTCCGGGTTGCAATCAAGGACAATGCCGTGGCGGTTATCGTATCGCACAATCATCCGTCAGGCTCTACCGAGCCGTCAAAGGAGGACATCGAGATCACGAAGCGGCTGAAGGATGCGGGGGAGCTTGTCGGCATCCCGGTGCTGGATCACGTAATCATCGGCAAGTTCGGCTCCTACAGTTTCGTTGAACATGGCCTGAATCGCCCCGGGTTTACCGGAGAGCCTGTTATGTGAGTCCGGCTCCTAAGGCCAAGACTTCTTGCTCAGTATAATATGCTTCTTCGAACTCTGCTGGAGGAATATTACCGATTGGTTCAAGTAGTCTTCGGTTGTTGAACCAGTCTACCCATTCGAGGGTGGCGTATTCCACGGCATCCAATCCTCGCCAGGGTCCGCGACGGTGAATGACCTCCGCTTTGAATAATCCGTTGATTGTCTCTGCCAAGGCATTGTCGTAGCCATCACCCACACTGCCGACCGAGGCCTTGATCCCTGCTTCTGTAAGACGTTCGCTGTACCGAATTGATACATATTGAGAGCCACGGTCCGAGTGGTGAATGAGATTACTCTTGACTTTGCGGGCCCAGAGAGCTTGTTCCAGTGCATCCAGCGTCAGTTCAGCACTCATTGATCTCGCAGCACGCCAGCCGACGATCATCCGGGAGAATACGTCGATGACAAAGGCGACATAGACGAAGCCAGTCCAGGTCGCGACGAAGGTGAAGTCGGCTACCCAGAGTTGGTTTGGTCTATCGGCGTGGAAATTTCGCCGTACGAGATCCAAAGGACGCTGATCGTGGTCGGCGGCCACGGTGGTACGTTTTACCTTGCCTCTGACGACACCGCGAAGGCCCATCTAGCCCATCAATCGCTCAATGGTGCATCTGGCGACCCTGTGGCCCTCTCGCTTTAGCTGCCGCCAGACTTTGCGCGGCCCATAGACACTGAGATTGCTTTCCCATACACGCTTGATTCCTTCCCGTAGGGTAGCATCGCGCTTCCGGCGTTGAGAACCTCGTTCCGGGTCTGCGGCTATAGCCTTATGCTCATAGTACGTCGAGGGAGCGATCGGCAACGTGGCGCAGATCGGCCCGACTCAATCTCGTTGGCCTTCTTCAGCTCTCGGTTCTCTTTCTCAAGTTGTTTAAGCCGCTCGCGCTCGTTCGTCGTCAATCCTTCTCGCTTTCCTGCGTCCCGTTCAGCTTGACGAACCCAACGTCTGAGCGTTTCCGCTGTGCAGCCAATCTTGGACGCTACGGCACAGATCGCAGCCCACTGCGACGCATGTTCTCCCCGTTGTTCAGCTACAAGCCGAACGGACCGCTCCCGTACTTCGGGTGAAAACCGGTTGTTGTTCTTTCCCATGACCCTATCCTCTCAAACAATCCGGTCTCCGGTAAACCCGGGGCGGTTCACTAAAAGTGTGAGCTAAAAGGGGAATTTGATACAGCTCCACACATTTGATACATAGAAAATATTGCTGTCTCTTACTATATGATGTATAATGATACTATCAGACTACTGAGAAACAGGGTGCCGGATGGTCTTTTAAGGCGTGGGTCACGTGTTCGAATCACGTGCGGCTCAAAATAGAGTCTTTTAGGATTGGTTCTTGTCTGCGGAGCGTTCGATCTGTATCGTAGGACTATGGATATCGTAAAACTGCTTCTGGGATTGTTAACCGCTTATCTCATCGGGTCCTTCCCGACCGGCGTAATTGTCGGGAAACTCTTATTCCATAAAGATCCTCGGGATAGCGGCAGCGGGGCGAGCGGCGCGACGAACATTTTCAGGCAATTCGGTCCCGCGGCCGGAGTCGCTGTCATCTTCGTCGATGTCGCCAAGGGCGCGCTGGCTGTGGCCGCTTCCGCCGCACTGGGCTCCGGAGCGGCTGCCGCGGCCGCAACCCCGGCCCCGTCGACAGTCATTCTACTGATCCGGATAGCGGGCGCCCTTCTTGCCGTCCTGGGGCATGTCTATCCAATATTCGCCGGATTCAGGGGCGGAAAGGGCGTGGCGACAGGCGCGGGCGCTCTCCTGATCATCGCCCCCGAGGCAGTCCTGTGGTCGGGGGCGGGTTTTCTTCTCGTAATTGGCTTGACGGGCATTGTTTCCGCTAGCTCCATTACGGCCGCGCTGATCCTGCCTGTCTCGGTCGGCCTGGGAGCGGCCGGAGTCCCTCCCTCGCCCTGGCTTTTTGGTGTTTCCGCCCTCCTTGCCCTCTTCGTCGTATTCACCCATAGGGCGAATATTCGCCGGATAATCAGAAAAGAGGAGAAATCCTTCCCCAGACTGAGATTCCTCAGAAAGAAGCCCTGAATGCCACATCTGGTGGTGCTTGCTAGGTGACAAAATGTGTAATATTGTAAAATTGTGTTGAAAATAGCCTACCTTGATGGTCTGCGCCTCCGCAGGGCTATCCTCGCCGGATCGCGGTCTATCATCGTCAACGCCGACGAACTCAATGCCATAAATGTCTTCCCCGTTCCGGACGGGGATACAGGCACCAATATGGCCAGCACCGCGAAGTCCATAGCTGTTTCCCTCAATGGCGTCCTCCACAAGGACGTCGGAAGCGTTCTCAGGCAGGCCGCCAGGTCGGCCCTCGAAGGCGCCAGGGGCAATTCGGGGGCCATCCTCGCCCAGTTTCTCCAGGGACTCGCCCATGAGCTGGGATCCGAGATGAGGATAGGCGCCAAGCGCCTGGCCCAGGCAGCCGTATCCGCCGCGGCGAAAACAAAGGCCGCGCTGACCTCTCCCCGCGATGGTACCATTCTCACCGTCCTCGACGACTGGGCCTGTGCCCTTTGCGAGAGCGCATCCCACAGTGACGATATCCTCAACGTGTTCCTCTCCGGTTTCGAAGCGGCGAAAGCTTCCCTCGAGAGAACGCGCTACATCCTGCCCGAAATGCGTAAGGCGGGCGTCGTGGACGCGGGCGCCAAAGGATTCGTTCATTTCCTGGACGGAATGGCTGATCTTTTGAAGTTGGGCAAACATGGCATTAGACGGCTTGCTTCCGAATCGGGCCGCCTCGCCGCAGGCTTCAGGGAGCGTATGGTTTCCGCCTTGATCCCTGCCCATCCATCATCCGCCCTGCCCGAAACCGGAGATCCGGAAGGACCCCGCTTCTGTACCGAAGCCTTGGTCCAGGGATCGGCGGCGTCCCTCGATTCCATCAGGGACGGCCTCGCATCCATGGGAAACAGCGTGGTTGTTGCCGGGGACGAGGAGATGATGAGAATCCATGTACACAGCGACAAGCCTGCCGCCGTTTTCGATTTCCTCGAATCCATCGGGAGCGTCGAACAGCACAAAGTGGACGATATGGAGCTTCAGAGGAGGCTTGCCGCACGCTTGGACTCCTCGCCGGGCAAAAAACCTTTCACCATCGTCACGGATACGGGATGCGATCTCCCGACAGCCTTCATGCTCGAACATGGAATAATCCAGGTGCCGGCGCTCATCACTATAGATGGAATCACGCGACCCGATGGACCTGCCCTGGATCTGGGCACGATGCACGCGAGGATGGAGAAAGATCCCGGCTTCAACCTGTCTACGAGCCAACCCACTGACGCGGCCTTCGGCCGGGCCTTCTCCCTTGCTCTCTCCTATGCCGACGAAGCTCTCTACATCGGTCTCACCTCGGCCATGTCGGGGACCTTCCAGGCCGGTAAGCGAGTCGCCGAAGCCTTCGGCGGAAGAATCCGCTGTCTCGATTCGAAATCCATCACGGCAGGCCAAGGCGCCCTGGTAGCCTTCGCCGCGGGGCTGGCCGAATCGGGGACTTTTATAGACGAGGCTTTACCCGTACTCGATGAGAAAAGCGGTAGAACCGAGCTGTTCGTGGCGATAAAAGACTTGCGGAGCCTCATCCGTTCCGGAAGGCTGCACGGTATTAAAAGTCTGGTCTTGAGGAAATTCGGCCTCAAGCCCCTCCTTGGTACTGACAGAACAGGAAAGGCGGAGAGCCGCGGCCTCTACATCGGAGAGAGGAACGGTGTACCGGCCCTCTTCGCCAAAATCCGGAAACTCATCAGCAAAGGAAGGGCAGAGAGCGTTCATATCGTCCATGTCGCCGCGAGGAAAGAGGCCGAAAAGCTGGCCGCTCTCTGCAGGACCTGCGCCGGTTCCACCATCCGGATTCATGTTTCCGACATGGGCCCCCTCCTCGCTTCGATCGGCTGGCTGGGAGCCGTCGGCATCGCCATTCTTCCCCGAAAGTAATCCGGGCCTCGGTGTGGCCTTCGGCGCCTGTTTCCCTCTCTCCGCATATTCCGGGAGCAAGCAAACGTTGACTTTCTTCACGTTATTATCCATGATGTCGGCCAAGATAAAGCAAAGATCGAGGATGCTATGGGGGAAAAAGCGCGAACGGTTTCGGCTTCCTGCGTCGAGATGGCGGAGATTGTCCAGCCCATGGACATCAACATCCATGGCTCGATCTTCGGCGGTCACCTCATGTCCCTGGTGGACAAGGCAGGCGGTATAGCCGCCTGCAGGCACTCCGGAACGAGTGTCGTCACCCTTTCCGTGGATCATCTCGCCTTCAAGAATCCAGCCCCGGTCGGCACTATCCTTTCCATCAAGGCATCGGTGAATCGCGTCTTCCGCACATCGATGGAAGCTGGGGTCCGGGTCATCGGCTGGAAGGCTGGGTCGGACGAGGAAACCCTGATCTGCCGCGCCTATATTACGTATGTGGCGGTGGACGAAGCAAAGAAACCCATTCCCGTGCGACCCATCGTCCCTGAAACCTCCGACCAGATCCGTCGCTGGGAAGAAGCGGGTAGGCGCCGCGAGGCACGCCTGGCCTTGGTATCCTCGCTAGAGGAACGGCGCTGATCTTATTCACGGGACTGCCCAACACCCGACTCGGCACAGAATCGGCATCTATTGATGGCGCTTTTATCTGTCTTATTGTCATGCATTTGATGGAGTACGCTGAGGACTGGTCAACAAGTGGATGTTATGTGAGTCCGCTTATTCTTGCAGACTTCGTGACGTCGATTTGTTCAGCTGCTTTAGGTGCTGTTCCTGATGGTCGTCCTTTCCACATTGCGACCATTGGCGGGCATGATCTATATCTAATTTCAAAAATATTCGATTAAAATTAGAATTCTATAGTAGAATGTCTATAATTGTGCGTAAAGGATGGAGGAACGTTCGGATGAAAAAGTCGACGATGTTGAGGAAGATGGTGCTCAGTATGGCCCTTGTGGCGATTCTGATGTCCTGCGAAATGGCCGGGATAACCGGGAAGTCGGGAGATTTGAGCAATTTAGCCGGGACCTTTGCGACGGAGAAGAGCCTGGCGAGTTCCAATGCAAACAGTTTTCTGCTCAATTTCGACCCCAGCGGCGGAACGGTCGATTCAGCCAGTAAAGCGGTGAAAGTTGGTCAGGCCTATGGGGAATTGCCTGTGCCGACCAAGGTGGGATTCGCGTTCGGCGGGTGGCACACGGAACCGGACGGCAGGGGGAATCTGGTTACCGATTCGTCCAAGGTGGTCGCCAACGCCGGGCATACCTTGTACGCGTCATGGAACTTCGCCCCACAGAAGATTTATGCCACTGCGGCGATCTTGCCGGACTGTTTCTTCTTCGAATTCGACGCCGACAACGTTGGTAAAGTGGCCAAGGTCCTGCTTCCCCTGTCCGAAAATGGCTACCTCCAGGATGGGAGAGTCCAGTACAGGGAAGTCAAATACAGGCTCACCTCCTTCATATTTGATCCATCCAGCGGCGCCATGGCGGGATCGACGGATTCGAACGAGGGCGTATCCTACTCCTTCGCGGGGGAATACTCGCCCATCGTCGGGTTTTTCGGGACGATCGACAAACTGGACCACGGCATTAAGACGAGCGGCTCTATGGGCGGGACTCCGGTTTTCCCCGGCATGAGGGTGGCCAACTATGTCGGAGCCGCGACGTATCAGTTCGATTCTTCCAATAGCTTGCTGTTCAGCGCGACCATTAACAAGGACACGAATGGAGTGGTCGGGACCTGGTGCGAATCCGCGTTGGGCGGGACGTACAGCTTCCACGGCACGATCACTGGAGTGGCCGATCAGGACTCTATCCATATAAGCGCCCTGCCGCTACCACTGTTTGAGCCTTTCATACCAGGTATGACTGCGACGGGGGAAGGCTCCTACCTGGACAGCGGCAAGAAGGACATCTCCGGCACCTTTACGATTCTCTTCGGAGGAGATGAACTGCCGTCGCTCCTCAACGCGACTCTGGAGCGATGACGGCTACAGCGCGACTATCCGGTTCCGGCCTTCTTCCTTGGCCTTGTAGAGCGACTCGTCGGCCCGACGCACCAAGGCGTCGGCCGACGCTGTGTCGAAGTCGGGCCAGGCCGCCTCGCCGCCGTAGCGCAGGGCGACGTCCCCTTCGCGCAAGGCTTCTCTCAGTATCTTGCTGACATGGACGAGGACCTTGTTCCCCGTGGGATGCCCATAGGTGTCGTTCATCAGCTTGAAATGATCGAGATCAAAGAGGCAGATTCCGACGGGCGAGCCCGATCGTTGACACTACCATCTACTGTTCAGGGTTGCAGAAACTGAATAATGTCATTGACAATCTGCGCATCGATAAGGTTCTTCTCCGCCATGTCCTTCAGAACTTTTGCGGCTGCTTTATGATTCATTCCTTTTCGATATGGTCGTTCCTCTGTCAATGCCTGATAAATGTCCAAACAAGTCAGCAATCTGGATTTGAAATCTAGTTTTTCGCCTATCAGCCCTTGTGGATATCCTGATCCATCCAATTTTTCGTGATGCTGAAAGATCAACTGAACAATCAACTCAAACCCCTTGATCCCATCCAGACAAGCCTTGCCGACGCCTGGATGGATCTTGATTTCCCCAAATTCTTTTGCAGTCAAAATGCCCGGCTTGTCAAGAATTTTATTGCTGACTGCCATCTTCCCGAGATCATGCAAATCGGCCGCGATAAGCAATTGTTGCGTTATTTCTTCATCAAAGGCGTAAAATTTTGCCATCTTCTCGGTTTTTTCTGCCAACCCACTTGAATGAAGCTGAGTATATGAAGATTTGGCATTGATGATTTTTGAAAATGTTTTTGTTATATTCCTGATCTCTTCATACGAATATTCGAAAAAAAATTCTGGTGTGTTCAGCATCAATTTTTTCGAAATAGCTCCATCAGCCAGCTCGTGCCACAACGCATCGCGTTCCGCCAGGGGGATGAAGATATCCACAACCCGGGGGGCAAAATGCGTTCCTTTGTATTTATTCACATTGCCTTTCGGGCCCAGAAAGCCTGTTCAAGGGCATCCAGCGTCACCTCTTCGATGTCTTCGGCAATAAAATCATCCTTCTCCTCATCGTCAACGTCTTCCTGATCTTCGTCGGTATCATCATGACGATCAATTTGGCCATCGGGTTCGTGACCCCTCCCGTTGCCAGCAACTTCTTCGTCTCGACGTCGAGCCCGCGAAGCAAGGGAATCATTGAAAAATGCGCTTCGAGGCTACTTCCTTTTCGTACGCAGGAATAATGAACTTGCCACGGTAAGTACCCCCAGAACGACCAGTGCCGCGTCCAGGGACCTGTCCGCCAGGGCGCCGACGACGGGGTAGAGGAGGGCGATCAGCACCTTTTCGATCATGGAGACGCCCGAGAGCACGGTGGCCCTGTTCCTGTCTTCTATCCACTCGTTCATGAGAGCCGAGAGCATGGGTGCCCTGAAGAGCCTGAAGGTGGTTACTCCGTAGATGGCGATCAAGGCGACGCCCAGACCAGGGATGATCCCTGCCGCGATGTAGAGGAGTCCAGGCACGAGGGAGCTGAGGACAAGGGTTCCACCGACGCCCAGCTTCTTTTTCACCATTGGAGTGGCCGAGAGGAGGAGGGTGGCGGCGAGGTTGAAGCCCGCCCCGACGAAGCCGAACCAGCCCACCGGGACTTTGTAGCGCAGGAGGAGGGACTGGTAGAACCAGAACATATAAAAGGTGAAGGCCGAGATGACCGAGTAGTCGAGCGCGAATCCTCTGAGTTCGGGAATCCTGAAGATGTACAGGAACCCGCCGACGCCCTGCTTCATGAAGCCTTCGTTGCTGTGTTTGGTTCTTCGTTCCTTGACGGAAAGGATAATGACTCCGGCAATGCCGAAAGCGATGGCCGTGGCGACGAAAACGAGGCCGAGGGCATGCTCGTAGCCTACGATGCCGCTGCCCGCGAAGAGAGAGCCCGCAGGGAAAGCGACGAACATTCCCGCTGTCCCGGCTGCTTCGTACCGGGCAAAAATGGTCGTCGGTTCTTCCCCGGCCTCTCCCGCTTTGATTGTCTCGTACAGGAGGGACTTGTCCGCCCCGCTTACGAGGGTCATCCCCAGGGCACAGAGGACTTCCGCCCCTACGAGGACCCAGAAATTCCTGAAGATGCCAAAGACCAGGAAGCCGAGGGCAAGAAAGACGCTGCCCCAAGCGAGGGATATCTTCCTGCCCCACCGGTCGGCCACAATGCCAGTCGGCACTTCCAGTATCATCATAGCGGCCGAGAAGACTGCCTCCAGGATGAACATGCGCCCGTAATCGAGCTTTATTCTGTATAAATAGAAGGGGACAGCGACGGCTCCGAAGAAGTTGAGACTCTTGAGGAAGCTGAAAGCGTAAAGGACAGAAAGGTCTCTGCCGCGTCTCAAGTCGGGTTTCCTCCGTCCGAAAGCTCGTCCTCGAGCCAGTCGAAGACCGTACCCAAGTCCTTGTAGCGCAAGGTCGCTCTCGAGTCCAGGTAGGTCCCCATGTCGTTGACGATGACGATGGATCCTCCCCCTTCGAGGGTGAATTCGGGGAGAGCCGCGGCCGGGTAAACCTGGAGACTGGAGCCCAGGACGAGCATAAGGTCAGCCTTTCTGGCCTCATCCTGGGCATCGCTGATGGCGCGGAAGGGCAGGGCTTCGCCGAAGAACGTGATGTCCGGCTTGAGGATGGCGCCGCAGTTCCAGCAGCGGGGCATACTTCCACCCCGGACGATGGCCGCCGCTTCCGTGAAGCCCATCGTTGAATCGCAGTCTGGACAGCTGTGGACAAGGGGAGAGCCGTGGACTTCGATCACACGCCTGCTCCCCGCCTTTTGGTGGAGGAGATCAATATTCTGGGTGATTAAAGCGGCAAGACTGCCTTGGCTCTCCCATTGGGCCAACACCCTATGCACGACCGAGGGTTCCTTCTCGTCCAGGTTGTAGATGAAATCCCTGGTCGCGCCATAATAGAACGATGGATTGCGCCGGAATTCATCCAGGTCGAAGATCTTCTCGGCGTCGATATCGTTGTAGAGTCCGTTCTTTCCCCTGAAGTCCCGTATGCCCGAGAGAGTGCTCACCCCCGCCCCGGTGAAGGCCACGCAGTGCCTCGATGCCTGGACTAATTCGAGAAGGGGACGAAAATCCATGGAATCAGGGTCGAGGACGGGGATATTTGTCATGGGAGGAGTATACCACCGCCGCGGCTGTTGTTATATTCCAGGTAGCAATTCTCGGGAGGCCAATCTTGCTCACCGCAGAGAATGTCTCCAAATCGTATTCCAGCGTTCGCGCCGTGGACGGTCTTTCCTTCGAGGCAAAACCGGGCGAGATCTTCGGACTGATCGGTCCCAACGGAGCGGGAAAATCCACGACCATTCGGATGATCATGAACATCATCGCCCCCGATTCGGGGAGAATCCTCTTCGACGGGAAGGCTCTCGCCGAGGAGGACAAGGCGCGGATCGGCTACCTGCCCGAAGAGCGCGGCCTTTACCGCAAGGCTAAGCTGGGCGAAGTGCTCGAATACCTCGCCGCCATCAAGGGAGCAGATCGGATCGAGGCTCGGGCATCCATCGACGCCTGGCTCGAGCGCTTCGGTCTGGCCGAATGGAAGAACCGAAAGGTCTCGGAGCTTTCGAAGGGCATGGCCCAGAAAGCCCAGTTCATCGGCGCCGTGGCTCATAAGCCCTCGATCGTCCTCTTTGATGAGCCCTTTTCCGGCCTCGATCCCCTGGCCCAGGACGAGATCCTGGCTGCCATGGTTGAGCTGAGGGAAAAGGGAGCCACCGTCTTCTTCTCCACCCATATCATGGAGTACGCCGAAAAGATCTGCGAACGCATTCTCCTCATGGATAAAGGGAAAGAGGTTTTTTACGGGTCGATGGCCGAAATAAAGGCGAAGTATGGCCGGAACGCCGTCCTCCTCGAGTTTGACGGGGATGGATCCTTCGTCGCCGGCCTGGATTGCGTGGCTTCGGTCAATGCCTATCCCCGCTGGATCGAGGTGGAACTGAAGGAGGGGACGGATCCCGATATCCTCTTTACGACCGTGGCGGGCAGGCTGAGGATGCGGCGCTTCGAGACGGTTGCGCCTTCCCTGCACAAGATATTCGTCAACCTGGTCGGGAGCGCGGTGGAGGCGGATCATGCCTAAGATTTTCCATGTGCTTCGCCATGAGTTTAAAATGGCGGCAGCCAACAAGATCTATGTCGTCCTCACTATCCTGGGGCCTTTCCTCATCTTCGCCGTTACGGTGCTTCCCTCCCTGCTCACGCAGAGCCCGGGCGCCATGGCGAGCGGCAAGCCGGTGGCGATAGTCGGAGCCCCGCCAGCGCTCTACGGAAGTCTCAGCGCCTCCTTCAAGAGCATGGGCATTGAGGCTGGTACGGCGGCAACCGAGGCTGAGGGGAAGAAGGCCGTCCTCGAGGCGAAGATCATCGGCCTCGTCTCCATCGAGGCAGGATGGCCCGATAACGGCAAGGCTGTGTGGTATTCGAAGACAGGTTCCGAGGCGTCGATCTACTCGGCCGCCCAGGCTGTCCTGGCCGCGGCGGCGCGCGAGACGAGGATAGCCGCCAGTGGGATGGATCCGGAGCTCGTCCGAAAAATACTCGCCCCTTCGGCCTTCGAGGTACGCAAGATCGAGGCTGGAGGCAAGGAAGTGACCAAGAACGAACAGTCCTTCCTCCAGATCCTCTTCACGGCAATGACTTTCGTCATGCTCCTGTACATGACGGTCCTTCTGTACGGCCAGCTTATCGGCCGCTCTGTCGTCACGGAGAAGACCTCCAAGACCGTCGAGATCATGCTTTCCAGCGTGACGAGCAGGGATCTGATGTTCGGGAAGATTCTGGGCCTGGGGCTGGCTGGACTCCTCCAGTATGGAGTCTGGCTGTCTATGGCCATGGTCCTCATCAAGTTGGCGGGCCCGCTCTTCGGGTTAGCGGTCCCTGCGGGGCTCACGGCTTCCAACCTCCTCTGGCTTGTCCTCTTCTTCGTCCTGGCCTTCTTTCTCTACGCTTCTGCCTATGCAGCACTGGGGGCCGCGAGCGAGGACGAACAGCACCTGGGCCAACTGGCCTGGCCTCTCCTCATCTTCCTCATGGTGCCCCTCGTCATGATAGGAAGCTTCGTGACCAACCCCGAATCCGGGATATCCGTGGCCCTCTCCCTCTTCCCCATGACCAGTCCCATCGTGATGCTCATCCGAATCCTCGTCTCGCCCCCTCCGGCCTGGCAGATACTGCTCTGCATAGCCATCCTCGTCGTGAGCGTCGCGGCCATGGCGACTTTGGCGGCTAAAGTGTTCCGCGTCGGCATACTCATGACGGGAAAACGGGCCAAGCTGAAGGAAGTTCTCCACTGGATAGCGGTCAAGTGAGAGTGGCAGGATAGACTATCTTGCTCATTACCCAAAATTTGTCTCTTCCTATAAATCCTGTCTTCCCCGTGCATCCTGTGGAATTCTTCATTCGCAGACCGAAAACTCCACATCTTCGCCCGCGCAGGAAAGCGAGAGGCTCGCGCCGACGATACCGGCTTCGGAAAGCCTTGTCCTGATCAGGGGCATCCGGGCGACATCGATCGGCCGGAGTGACTTGACGGGCAATCTGGCCGCCTTCCCTCCTGTGGTCGAAAGAATCGTCGTCGTCATGGGCTGGAATCTGCCCTTCTTCGATTCAGTGTAATACGCCTTGCCCCTGGGGCGGGGGGCGCCTTTTTTGGAGACGATGCAGCCCCTCGGGCAGACGATGCAAACCGCTGCGCCGGAGTCCGCCAGCTCGTCGAAGAATGCGGCATCGAAGCGGGTGTTCACGGCGAGGGGTTTGTAGGGCAGCTTCTCCGTCAGGGACGAGCGATATTCCTCGGGCGACCTGAGGTAGCAGGCTGCCTGGCCCGCGACGATTTCGCCTTCCTTGGCGGCGTTGTCCGCAAGATCGTGAATGTGGAGGGCGTTCCCGCAGAGAAATATGCCTTCGGTTTCCGACTCGAAGCGGCTGTTCACCTTGACGCTGCGCCCCGGTGGCGGGATCAGGCCCGCGCTCTTCAGGATATCCACCTCGGGAATGAGGCCCACCGAGAACAGCACCGTATCGCAGGGGAAATACTCCCTCGTGTCCGGGATGGGGCGCTGCTCGTCGTCCACGCGCTCCACGAAGACGCCTTCCACGCGGTGCTTTCCGACGATTTCGCAGATCTGTATGCCGAACCGCAGGGAAATGCCGAAGTGATCCAGGCATTGCACCTTGTTCCGCACAAGCCCTCTCAGGTAGGGCAATCGCTCGAAAACGCCTTCGACTTTATAGCCTTCGATCGTGAGCCTGCGCGCCATGATGAGGCCGATGTCACCCGAGCCCTGGATGAGGACGCGCTCGCCTAGCTTGTAGCCCCGCAAGTTGATGAGGTTCTGCGCCTGGCCAGCCATAAAAACCCCTGTGGGACGCGTGCCTGCGATTTCCAGGTTTTCCCTGGTGCGCTCCCTGCAGCCCGTGGCGACGATCACCGTCCGGGCACCGATCTCCGCGCAGCCTTCGAGGGGGCAGAGTACCTTGAGTCTTCTCGATTTCGATATTTCGAGGACCATGGCGCCGAGTACGCACTCGATTCCGGCCTCTTTAAATTCGCTTTCGAGCTCTCGGGCGTATTCGGGGCCCGTGAGGTCGCGGTCATAGCGCGAAAGGCCGAAGCCGGGGTGGATGCATTGGTTCAGGATTCCGCCGAGGCGCGGATTCCGGTCCAGGAGGAGGAGGTCGGCGATGCCTGCTTTCCTAAGGGCAATGGCCGCAGCTATGCCGGCGGGGCCTCCGCCCACGATCACGCAGTCGTATTCATGCTTCATAGCCGATCACCACCTTGCTGTCTGGAGCGTTGAAGACGACGGAGCCGGGGTCCATCCCGTACTCTTCGATCATGATCTCGAGGATCTTGGGAAGGCAGAATCCGCTCTGGCAGCGCCCCATCATGGCGTGCGTGCGCTTCTTGACGGCACTCAGGGTCCGCGCCCCCAGGGGATTTTCGAGGGCTGCCTCTATTTCGGCCTTCGAGACGTGGTTGCATCGGCAGACTATCTCGCCGAAGGCGGGATCTGATCTGTACGCGGCCGCGAGCTCCTCAGCATCCATATCCGCGATTCTTCTGGGCGCGGGGCGGGTCGTCGACGCGGCCGGATTGCGGATCAGGGTCTTTTTCGGCGCTACGAATTGCTCAGTCACGTATTCGGCGATGGCCGGGGCCGAGGTCAGGCCCGGCGATTCTATGCCGATGAGGGAGATGAAGCCGGGATTGGCCCTGGATTCCTCGATGATGAAGTCTTCGAAGATGCTCGAGCCTCCGGCTACGAAAAGCTTGGGCCTTATGCCGGCGTAGCTTCGTATGAAAGCCACGTCCTTAAGCTTGGGCATGAGTTCGATGGCCTCTCGCTTCAGGGTATCCATCACGCTCTTCGTCGTGGCGAGGTCGTCACGATCGTCGATGTACTCGGCGGAAGGACCGATGATGATGTTGCCCTCGGTCGTCGGCGTCAGGTGTATGCCGAGGCCTCGCCCGTCGGCCGGAGGGACGGGATAAACAGCGGTTCGGAGGAAGGTTTCGCCGACCCTGTCGAGAACAAAGTATTCGCCCCTGCAGGGATGGATGGACCTGTCGTGCTCCTCTACCATGGAGAGGATCCTGTCCGAATACAGACCCGCTGAATTGATGACTATCGACGCGGAATAGACTGAACCGTCGGCCGCGGCGACCTGATAGACAGAGCCCATCCTCTTTATAGTCTTCACTTCCGAGTTGAAGCGGAATTCGACCCCGTTCGCGTGCGCTACCTCGGCGAGGGCTATGGTGAATTCCGTCGGTGCTATCACCCCGGTCCTCTCCGAATACAGGGCGAATTCGCCCCGGACGTCGGGTTCGATAGCCTGGATCGCCCCGCCCGCGATGATGGACAGGCCCCGGCTTCCGTTCCTATTCCCCTGCTCGAGTAGTTTTTCTAGATAGGGAAGCTCGCTCCTGTCCTTGGCTACGACGAGCTTCTTAGTGAGCCTGTAGGGTACGCCGAGTTCCTCGCAGATGGCCGGGAAGCGATTAGCCCCTTCGATGTTGAAGCGTGCCTTGAGGGAGCCTGTCTTCACGTTGAAGCCGGCGTGCACGACGCCTGAATTGGCCTTGCTTGTGCCCTCGGCTACATCCCCTTCTTTTTCCAGGAGGGCGACCTGGAGCCTATAGGAGGACAATTCCCGGGCGATCGCGCAGCCGACCACGCCTCCGCCGATGATAAGAACATCGTAAACCATGGAAGAACCTCATGGAACAAGGGGTGCTTGTATTGTCAATGCACAATAGTGCAGATCAAATGCCAATTAACAATGATAGGTCGGCTATCAGACCCTGTCAATCGCGACTCGAGATCGCCGCTTCCTCCCACAGTTCTTTGCATCGCTTCAAGCTTTCGCCGTCCGCTGATCCGGAAAGCGCTATCGTGCCGTGGTAAGCGATTATTTTGAGGGAAGCGAAGAATGGGAGATGATCGAAGCCAGCGTCGGCCAGACCGCGCGGCTTCTCTACCTGCGCATGGATAATACGCTCTCCATATTGGATAAATTCCTCGTCCTGGATGCCGATTTCCACGACGTCAGCCGAGCTCAGCGCGATCGCGAGGTTCGGTTTGCCTATTGAGTCGATGGTTCCCGCCACTTCGGAAAGTGAGTTCAAAAAATTCGTTCGACGCGGACCGAGAGGCTCAAGGCACACCGTAATTCCATGCTGTTCCGCGACATCACAGAACATGAACAGGAATTGATTGAAATGCTCTTTCAGGATTGAAGTCTCGCCTTCGATGGGAAGGATGCGGGCGTTGCCATCGCCCCACACGAGAGTCTTGCATCCCAGCATCGACGCGCGCGCAAGAGCTTGCCTGAGGTATTCCGTCCATGAGTAGATGTTGAAGCCGCGCTCGGTCACTCTTACATCGGCCGGAAGGATGGATTCAAAAACCTCACACGAAAGCTCTGCCTCTTCAAGCTTTTCGCGGAAGGCCGCGACGCCGGCTTCGTCGATTTCCATCAGAGCGCTCAGAGCTGGTTCGACCGCATCGAACCCCTGCGCTTTCGCGTGCCGGATTTCATCCGCCGCGGAAATTCTTTTTGCCCATCCAATGCCCATATACCGCCCCTCTCAAATGCCAGCGAGATTCGCGAGGGCTTCCAGCGCCAGCACATAGCTGTTCGCGCCGAATCCCGAAATCGTGCCCACGCAGACATCGGCGATCACCGACTTGTGCCTGAATTCTTCCCTTGCATAGACATTGGATATGGTTACTTCGACGCAGGGGACAAGCATGGTCCCTATCGCGCTTCTGAGCGAGTAACTGTAATGGGCAAGCGCGCCGGCATTCAGAATGAGCCCGGCATAGACGCCCGGCACCTGTTGCATGCGATCGATGATATCGCCTTCTGAATTGTACTGTTCGCAGTCGACCTCCGCGCCGAGTTCGGCTGCCTTTTCCTTGAGCCTTGCGTGGATGTCGTCGAGCGAGCTTTCCTTGTAGATCGAGATTTTCCTCATGCCCAGAAGATTGAGATTGGGGCCCGATATTACCAGGAATTTCTTCATCAGCGCTGCCTCCTTCCGCGATGTGCTGTAGCCGCTCTCATTCCCGCTCGGCCTTTTCAAGGATATCCGCAAGAGCGCGGAGCCCAAGGATATAGCTGTATGAACCGAAGCCGCAGACCTGGCCGGCGCAGACAGGGGCGATATAGGACAGATGGCGGAATGGTTCGCGCTTGTAAATATTGGAAATATGCACTTCGATCGCCGGCAGCCTGACGGCGCCAAGCGCGTCGCGCAGGGCGACGGAATAGTGGGTATAGGCGCCGGCATTGATCACGATGCCCTGAACCTTGCCGGCGCAGGAATGAATATAATCAACGAGAAAACCTTCGACATTCGACTGGTAGAAATCAAGACCGATTCCGAGGCGCTCGCCCTCATGCCGGATTTCGTTATTTATCTGTTCAAGGGTTTTACCGCCATAGATGCCGATCTCCCTTCTGCCGAGCATGTTCAGGTTTGGGCCTTGAATGACTGCTATTTTCCTCGATCCCATGCGTTGCACCTCGCCGCGATAGAAGGCGTATGCTCATTGTTCTCGGAAAGGAGCATACAATCAAGCGTCAAAACATATCAAGGCAATTTTAAAAAGGCTGGACATTGGGTCTCCAATCGTGTGGAAGCGCTTCGCGGAACGCTTGCCTCGGCCGCTGCCCTCGCCACCCGCATAAAGGACATGGGATTGGCTGGTTCGAGGATCGCGCTTGAAACGCCTTTCCTTGTAAAAATATCGCAGATATATTGCTGATAGATCGGTATGCATATTTCTTTTATCGATAAAGAAAAGGCGATAAAAGATGTTTGTATTCTTTCTTGTTGACAATATCGAAAACTGATGCAAGAGTATCCGTAATGTACCGGCGATATTTCGGCAGGATGAAGTAAATCGCTGGCAGAAGGCACTAGTATTTAGGTGTAACAATTATGCTGGGAAAGAAAAAAGCGAAAGAAAGCGTCAGCAAGAAACTTCAGGTCTACGAGATCCTGAAGAATAGGATCGTGCAGAACGAGTTGAAACCTCAGGAGTACTTGAATGAGCAGGACCTCTGCGAAGAATTCAAAGTCAGCAAGACGCCCGTAAGGGAAGCCCTTCAGCACCTGGAGCGAAAACGCCTTGTGGTCATCGTGCCCAATAAAGGCTGCTTCGTATCGAATATCGGCGTTGACCTCATCCGCGAGGTTTTCGAGATCAGGGAGATTTACGAATGCGCGGCCGCGCGGATCGCCGCCAGCCTGGATGATAAAAGCCGGTTTATGGAAATCCTGGAGAATCATGAATCATTTGATATAACCAGCGAAGAAAAGCTGAGACAGTCCCTCCTGTCCGGCTACCAGATTCACGAAGTCATCGTGAATTCCGTGGGCAACAGTTTTTTGACGGAGTTCTACGGAACGATCCTCGACCATATCATCCGCATTCGCGTCTATAGCATGGCCCGTTTTGACGCGAAACGTCTGCACGAGACCTGTGAGGAGCACAAACTGATACTCCATACCATCATTTCCGGCGACGCAGATAAAGCGGAGAAAGCCATGAGGGATCACCTGCAGCGCTCGCTCATCAGTATTGACCGGATGATGGTCAATAATAGGAAGGGAATATGATACACGTTTTAAACGCGGTTCAGCGAATAGCACCGTCTGTCCTGGAAGCCTTCAGATCCCTGGACGTCGCGACGGTGTACGAGGCTTCTGGCAGGAAAGGCTATATCGACAACGCCATCAAACCTGCGGCGTCCGGGAACCGGATCTGCGGGCCCGCGTTTACCGTGCAGTGCGCGCCTGGCGATAACCTCATGCTCCATAAGGCCTTGCAGCGGGCCCCGGCCGGCTCCGTCATCGTGGCGAGCGTCGGCGGGGACTACAATTTCGGCTACTGGGGAGGGCTGATGGCAACCGCCGGCATGGCACGGAATCTTGCGGGGCTCGCCATCGACGGCACGATCCGCGACTCCGCCGAGATCGCCAAAATGGGCTTTCCCGTGTTTTGCCGCGGCTTCTGCATCAGAGGGACGACGAAGGCTACCCTCGGCTTGATCAACTACCCGGTAAATTTCGGCAATATAACGATATTCCCCGGCGACCTCGTGCTCGGCGACGCTGACGGCATGGTCGTCGTGCGGATCGACGAGTGCGGCGATGTCCTCGAGAAGTCCCTCAAGCGCGTCGCCTTTGAAGAGGAAAAAGCCGGGCTGCTGAAAAGCGGCGTGAGCAGCGTCGAACTCAATAAACTCGACAAGGTTTTCGAATCGCTCGGCTTGGCGGAAGAGTGAGAATCCTATGAGAATCGCCGAAAAGCTGCTTCGCGACGCGGCAAAAGAGATTTTGACCGGACTTGGGGAGGAAAGGGATAGCGCGGAAATCGCGGCCGAGATCCTGGTAAGGTCCGATATGCGCGGCGTAAGCACCCATGGCATCAATCTTCTCAGACAGATTTCCAAACGCACCGCCGCGGGTATGCTCAAGATACCGACCAAAGTGGAAGTCGTAAGGGAAGACGCAACCACTGCCATCCTCGATGGAAATGATGGTCTTGGCCAGGTCGCTGGCTATCGCGCGATGCGCCTGAGCATCGAAAAGGCGAAAAGCAGCGGTCTTGGCATGGTTGCGCTGAGAAATACGAACAACGTGGGGGCTCTAGGGTATTACACTTCCACCGCGGCTTCATCGGGCGATGTCATCGCGATCTGCATGACGAATGGCAATCCTTCCGTCGCCCCTTTTGGAAGCGCCGATCCCTTCTTCGGGACGAACCCTCTCTCGGTGGGCGTTCCGGCCGCCGAAGGGCAGCCTATCGTACTCGACATGTCGTCGAGCGTGGTCGCAAGAGGCAAAATCAGACTTGCGGCCCTGAGCGGCGAAAGCATCCCTCTGGGCTGGGCTTGTGATGAGACGGGAGCGCCTACGACGGATCCCAACCGAGCTCTCAAGGGCTCCCTGCTTCCCCTCGGCGGCCCCAAGGGCTCAGGGCTTGCGATGATCATCGATATATTGGCCGGCATCCTCATAGGATCTTCCTATGGCCTGAAGCTGAAGAGTTTCCACGAACTTGAGGGCCCCACGGGCGTAGGCGCCAGCTTCATCGCCATCGACATCGCAAGGTTCATCGACCCCGCGGTTTTCGCCGCGAACCTGCAGACCTACACGCGGGAAATGAAAAGCCTTCGCAAACAGCCCGGAGCGGAGGAAATCCTTTTGCCCGGCGAAATCGAGTTCATGAAGGAACAGCAGAGCAGAATTTCCGGAATCGATGTTCCGGAAGCTGTCGCCAAAGCCATCGACGAGATTCTGGCGAAATCGGGCAGCCGTCTTCGGATAGCAGGGAACTGAAGAGGATAAGGTTGTGAATAAGATTGTTCGAGTGAACACCAGAAACAGGACGATTTCGGTCTGTGATGTCACCGAGGAAGAGACGAGATGGGGCGGTAGGGGACTCATCGCCCATATCCTCCTGAGGGAAGTGCCGCCGACCTGTGAACCTACCGGCAGACGGAACAAGTTGATTTTCGCGTCGGGGCTTCTCGCCGACACGAGGCGGCGGAGCAGGAAAAAGGCTGACCAGGCTTGGAATCAAAGCCTTGATCATCGAAGACACGCCGGCCGAAGCCGCAGTCAAGGCGGGGCCCGATATCCTGGAGATCACGGCAGAAGGCTCCAGGTTCGTGGAAGCACCCGAGCTAAAGGGAAAACTCGTCGATGATACCATCGCGGTCCTGCGGGCCAAGTATGGCAAAAAAGCCGGCATTTTCTGCATCGGCCCGGCCGGTGAAATGATGATGTACAGTGCGGGAATTGCCTCGCCCGACGATGATGATGTGCAGTTGCGCTATGCGGCGCGCGGTGGATTGGGCGCGCTCATGGGCTCCAAAGGCTTCAAGGCGATCGTAGTCGACGACAAGGGCTCGACGTACAAGGCTCCGGTCTACGACAGGGAACTCCTTCAGGAGACCTCCAGGTGGATGGCGGAAGCTCTCTTGAAGGATCCGAAGACCGAAAACAGGAATACCTACGGGACTTCTGCCATTCTTGCCCTGGCCAATACTTCGGGTCTCATGCCCACACGGAATTTCAGTTCCGGCAGCTTCGAGAAAGCCGATGACATAGCCGGAGAACGCGTGCGGAAGGAGATTCTTTCCAGGGGCGGCCAGGCGGGCAAGCCCTGCGTCGCAGGCTGCGTCATTAAGTGCAGCAATGTTTTCCCCGACAAAAATGGCAGGCAAATCGTCGCGTCGCTTCAATACGAGAGCATCACACTTCTCGGTTCCAACTGCGGAATAGCCAGCCTCGACGATATAGCCGAGCTGAATCACCTCTGCAATCAGGTCGGCGTCGACTCGATCGAGACCGGAGCGGCCATCGGCGTGGCGATGGAAGCCGGCATCATTGAGTTCGGCGATGCCGAGGGCGCCAAGGACCTGGTCCGCCAGATCGGACAGGGCACTTGGCTCGGGCGCATCATCGGCCATGGCGCCAAGCTCACAGGGCGCGTGGCGGGTATACGAAGGATTCCGGTCATAAAAGGCCAGGCCATACCCGGCTACGACCCACGCGGCGTCAAGGGAAATGGCGTCACGTATATAACTTCTCCCATGGGCGCCGACCATACGGCCGGCAACGCCTTTGAGACCCTGAAATACATGGATGTTTTAAAGCGCGACGGGCAGGTTGCGATTTCCAGGAAGCTACAGATCCGAGCCGCGCTCCTCGACACACTCGGCCTCTGCCTCTTCGTAAGACCTCCCTTCGTCAATCGGCCGGAGCAGTTCGGCAATCTGCTGAAGGGAAGATATGGATGGGATCTTTCATTCCGCGATGTCCAGCTTCTTGCCTGGGATACGATAAAGACGGAACGGGAGTTCAACAGCAGAGCCGGCGTTTCGGAAGAATTCTGTCCCATACCCGAGTTCATGGAAGACGAGCCCCTCCCGCCTAAAAATGCCGTCTTCGATGTGGAGATGGATGAGATGCGGAAGATGTGGGAAGGCGGCTTTACGCCTTTGGATGAATTTTAAGCCTCAAGGAGCATATGGATGGAACTTGAGAACAAGGTGGTGATAGTCACGGGCGCCGGACTAGGCTTGGGCCAGGCCATCGCGAAGAAGGTCGCGACTGAAGGCGCGTTCGTAGCCTTGTGGGACATGAATCAGGAATCGGTGCAGAACGTGGCGACGATGCTCGATCCGAGCGGAGCCAAGGCCGCGGCTTATGCCGTCAACGTGACGAACGAAGCCGAAGTCCTGTACGCCGTAGCGCAGACTGTGGCTAAATTCGGCCGGATCGATGTTCTTGTCAACAACGCCGGCATTTCCCGCCACAAGCTTCTCGAGGAGATGACCCTCGAGCTTTTCGAGCAGGTGATCAAGGTCAATTTGACGGGACCCTTCCTCTGCTGCAAGGCCGTGGCGCCCGTGATGAAGAAGCAGAACTTCGGGAAGATTGTCAATATCGCGTCGCTGGGCGGAAGGACCGGAAGACCGGGCGTGGGCGTGAACTACGCCGCGTCCAAAGCTGGCCTGATCGGCATAACCAAGTGCCTGGCCAAGGAACTGGGACCGAACAACATCTATGTGAACGCGATCTGCCCCGGCCCGATCCTTACGGATCAGACCAAGCAGTACACAAAGGAAGTATTCGCGTCCTGGAACGCGGGACGAGCGGTGCCCAAGGATGGATATCCCGAGGACATCGGCGATGCGGTCATTTTCCTGGCTTCCAGTAGATCGGATTGGGTCACCGGCGTCACGCTGGACGTGAACGGCGGAATTTTCATCGGTTGAAACGTACGCGCAATAGATCAAGGAGGGAAGTATGGCTGGATTGAAGGTTGTCGACATCAATAAAGTTGAGCCCGAGAGGAAAACGCCTCCCCGCTCATCGTGGATACTCATCTCGGAGAAGACGGTGGGCTCGCAGAATCTGGCGCTCGGCGTCAATGAGACAGAGCCCGGATCCATGGTTCCCGAGCATAAACATGAAACCGAGGAAGAGGTGATGCTTTTCCTGGAGGGTGAAGGGAAGTTCATCACCGAGGATCGGGAAATCGACGTAAAGCCGGGGATCTGCGTCTACAATCCCCCCGGGGCACTGCACAAGATCGTGAATACGGGGACGACAAAGCTCAAGTTTGTATGGGTCTATGCACCTCAACTCAAGAGCCACCGTCTTTAGGCTGCGGCATAAAGGAGATTGAAAATGAGTGAATGGAATCTTCCTATTCAGAGCGGAGGGCACATGGAAAAACCTTCCCAAATCTATTTCCAGACGATGACTAAGTTTGATGCCGAAGAGAGACTCAAGAAAGACGACGTCATCATCATCCCGATCGGTTCCACCGAGAATCACGGCAAGGCCGGTCCCTATGGCGAGGATACGTTCATCGTTTCGAGGATCGCCGAGATGGTGGCCGAAAAGACCGGATGCACGGTCGCCGAGCCTATGTGGTATGGATCGCATCCATTCCATCATATCGGCCAGCCGGGAACGGTCCCTCTACCTGACAGCGTTTTCTGCGATCATATCAGGTCGATGATCTCCGGCTTCTGGAACACCGGTTTCCGGAAGCAGATCTTCATCAGCATGCATGGGCAGGAATACGCCATTCCCTCGGCGATTCAGGAATGGGGCAAGAAGTATCAGATGCCGGCTATCATCATCTTCGTCGATCTGCCGCGCGTCATGGGGAAGGACCTCATGGACAAGGCACATGGAGGTCCCTTCGATTATCCATTCCAGCATGCTTGCGAAGCGGAAACCTCCATTTCCATGGCTCTTTTCCCTGAGATGTGCCAACTCGAGCACGCCGAAGACACTACCCCGAAGGGATTCCTCCCGGCGGGTCATGTCGACAAAGGAGGAGATATCTACGGCAATCCCATTCCAGGCCACTGTATTGTCGGCGGAACAGGAATCGAGTGCGTCACCTTCCCCGAAGGAGTCATCGGAAAGGCGAGCCTGGCTGAGCCCGCGAAGGCTTTCAAGGCCATCGAGAATGTATGCAATTACCTGGTAAAGCTTCACGACGATATTCTCGAAAGGTTCCCGGTCGGGCGATTGCCGCCGATAGAGCTCATGACCCAGCGGAGCAAGGAAGAGGTCGAAGCTATTCTCAAGGGACCGACGAACGGCGGCAAGCACCTGTACACCATCGCCTGGCCGAGTTAAGCAGTTTTCCTACACGCGCGGCGACGCGCGTGAATTTCAAGGAGGTAGAGAGATGAAAAGGTTCTTAATGTGCTTCGTCATGATCATCATGGCTTCAACCATGGTATTCGCACAGGGCAAAGTCTACGAACTGAAGCTGGCGCATGCCGACTCGACTGACCCCACGGTTTCGCGAAAACACGCCCAGGCCCTTACGTTTGCGGCGATGGTCAATTCGAGGTCAGGCGGTCGTATCAACGTAAAAGTGTATGGTGCCGGTTCACTCGGCGCTGAGCGCGAATACGTTGAAGGCATCAAGGCCGGAACCGTCGAAGCCGGTATCGCATCGGGCGTCGTCTCCAACTTCTTCCCGGCCGCCGCCATCACCGACATTCCCTACCTGTTCCCCACGAGCCAAGTCGCATGGAATGTCATGGATGGTCCGTTTGGCGACAAACTGCGCGGGATGTTCCTCCAGCAGACTGGAATGCGCTGTCTGGCCTTCGCCGAGGTCGGTTTCAGACATTTCACGAACAACGTAAGGCCGATCAAGTCGCCCGCCGATATGAAGGGTCTCAAGATCCGCGTCCAGGAGACGCCCGTCTACATCAATATGCTCAAGGCTGTAGGCGCCAGTCCGACCCCGGTGGCCTGGACCGAGACCTATACGGCGCTCCAGACCGGCGTCGTCGACGGCCAGGAGAATCCGATCGGTTCCATCCTCATGGCCAAGCTCTCCGAAGTCCAGAAGTACATCACCCTCGATGGCCATGTGTATGGAGTCGACTGGTTCATCATCAATGAAAAATTCTTCAAGAGCCTGCCCGCAGACCTGCAGTACATCGTCCTTGACAGCGCCCAGGTCAGCTGCACGGTAGGCCGCGGCGTCCTGACCTACATCAACGCCATGGGACTCCAGACCCTCATCGACAACAAGATGCAGGCCTATTCGCCGACCGAGGCCGAGATGGCGGCATTCCAGAACGCGATGCAGCCGGCCGTCCTCGACTGGCTCAAGACCAAGGTCGATCCGAAGCTGATCGCTGAGCTCCAGCAGGCTGTGGTCGACGAAGTTGCCAGGCAGAAGGCGGCTCTCAAGTAAATGCTGATTGAAGAGGCCGGACGGGTCGAGTATCAAGGGAATCGACCGTCCGGCTTTCTTCATGAAGGGGTGGACTTACAAAAAATGGACGAGAAGGAGTCCGTCAATGTCTAGTACTAGTCTCATGGCAAAAGCTCTCAAGACAATGGAGACTGTAGTCGAATGGGCTGTTACGGTGATAGTCGCCATCATGGTGGTGAACATTTCGCTGGGAGTATTCTGCAGATACGTCTTGAATGATGCCCTGTTCTGGACCGAGGAAATGAGTCGCTACCTCATGATTTGGGCGGGAATGCTCGGCGCGGGGCTCGCCATGAAGGATGACGGCCATGTCGGTCTCAACTTCTTTGTCGATATCTTTCCCACAAAAGCCAAGTGGGTTTTCCGATTCCTCTCCAGGCTTGTTGTCACCGTTTTCCTTGCCATTCTGCTCATTAAGTCTTTCGACTATCTCAGGACACTTTCAATACAGAAATCTGCCGCAATGGAACTGCCGATGGTGATTCCCTACCTGTCCGTGACTTTAGGGGCAATCTTGATGTCGATAGAGAACCTTGTGCTTATGGCTCGCCTCTTCGTGAAGGCGGAAGCACCGACGACGGAGGGTAGGAAAGAATAATGCTTGCAACAGTCATCGCGTTCATCATATTTCTCTTGATAGGCGTTCCGGTATCATTCAGCCTGGGCGCTTCCAGCCTCGTCTATCTTCTCCAGAAAGGAATATCCGTCGGACTCATTGCCCAGCGGATGTTCACCGGATTGGACTCGTTCCCCTTCATGGCCATCCCCTTTTTCGTGCTGTCCGGGGAACTCATGAACCACTCGGGGATCTCCAAGCGTCTGATCAGGATGGCGGACGTCTTCGTAGGTAGACTAAGAGGCGGATTAGGCCACGTCAATGTATTGACATCCATGTTCTTCGCGGGCATCACGGGTTCAGCGGTGGCGGACACTTCATCCGAAGGTCCGATTATCATCCCCGCCATGATAGACGCCGGCTATGATGCCGATTACGCCGCCGCGATCACCTGCGCCTCCTCGGTCATCGGACCTATCATACCTCCCAGCATTCCCTTCGTCGTCTATTCGCTGATCAGTTCCACATCCGTGGCGGCGCTGTTCCTGTCGGGGTTCCTGCCGGGCATACTCCTGGGCGTAAGCCAGATGATTGCGAACGCGATCATCTCCAAAAAGCGCAACTATCCACGGGCTCCCCGCTGGCCCACCTTCAAGGAAATGGGCGTTGCCGTGTTGCAGGGGATGGTTCCTCTGATGATGCCTGTTATAATTCTGGGCGGCATTCTGGGCGGCATCTTCACGGCTACGGAAGCCTCGGCGGTTGCGGTACTCTACGCCTTAATCATAAGCCTGGTAGTGTACCGGAACCTCGGCTGGAAAGACGTGAGGGAAGCCTTCATCTCAACGGCCAAGACAACCGGCATCGTTTTCCTTCTCATCGCCTGTTCCAACGTCTTCAACTGGGCCCTTGTCGTCGAGCAGATTCCGCAGAATATGGCTTTTTTCGTGGCAAAGGTGTTCACGAACAAATACCTGTTGCTATTGGCCATGAATGTCATGCTGCTGATCGTGGGCTGTTTCATGGAAGGGACCGCGGCGCTAATCATCCTGGTACCGATACTTTTGCAGATCACCAAACCATTCGGGATAAACCCGATCATGCTGGGTACCGTCGTCGTGCTGAACCTGATGATAGGCTTGATCACTCCACCGGTGGGCCTATGTCTCTTTATCGCGTGCAATATCGCGAAACGACCCATAGAAAAGGTCGCCAAGGCTCTGGTTCCCTTCCTGATCGCCTCGGTCGCCACACTGCTTTTGGTTACCTATGTAGAACCCATCTCTATGTTCCTGCCGCGGTTGTTCGGTTACGTTCGCTGATCTCGGTTCCCATCGTGCGCTCCAGTAAAGGGGAGCGCACGATGGGAACCATTTGGTATGGCCGTCTTTAACGCTTCCGCGCTCTATTGGCGTTGCTGGGGAGGCTTGATCCATCATGAAAATGCGCCTGAGCTGTTTCGGCTATCTCAAGGATTTGGACGATATCGTCGCGGCCGGCTACGACTGCGCCGAGCTTCATGTGAAAGAGATGATGGCTTTCGACGACGCCGGATTCAGGGAAGCGCTTGCCACCCTGAGATCCTGCGGTATTCCCGCCGAGGTTTTCAACAATCCCATTCCCCTCGATTCCCGGGTGGCTGATCCCTCGTTCGACTTGAAATATTACCATGACTTCCTGGAAAAGGCGGCCGATCGCTGCGCCGAGATGGGCGCCCGCTATTTTGTGTTCGGCAACGGTAGAGCCCGCAGCCTCCCGACCGAGGGCGACATTTCCGGGGCGGCAACTAAGTTCGATGAATTCTTTTCCATGCTTCTGGACATCGCGGCGAAGCGCAATATCACGGTACTCATCGAGCCGCTCAGCAAGAAACTTTCGAACATCGTAAACAATCTTCCGGAAGCCGTCGAGTTCATCAAGAAATTCGACAAGCCCAATCTCAAGACCTTCATCGACTACCGGTACATGGTGGAATTGGGGAGGCCGCTTGATGAGATCCTTGTCTACGAGCCCTATATCAAGCATGTGCATATCGACAATCCTCTCTCGGAATTCCCGAGACGGGTGGTTCCGAGGCTCGACGACGGTTTTGATTACGGACCGTTCCTGGAGTCTTTGAAGAAAATATCCTACAAGGGGATCATCTCGGTCGAGGCATCCGTATTCGCGGATTATCCCCAGGAAATCAAGGATTGCCTCGGTTTCTTCGCGGCACATGGAATAAAGCCCTATAGGGCATAAAAGGAGTTTCAGCGATGAAAGCGCTAGTCTATCATGGTCCGAGGGATATGCGGTACGAAGATGTCGAGACGCCGAAACCGAAGAAGGGCGAAGTCCTTGTAAAGGTCAAGTCCGTGTCCATATGCGGTTCTGACCTCTCAGGCTACAAGGGCGGTTCGGCAATGCGCGTTGCCCCGCTCATCATGGGACATGAATTTTCAGGTGAAATCGCCCGACTTGGCGAGGGTGTCAGCGGCATGAAGGTCGGAGACCGCGTAGGCGTCGTCACTAACCTCTATTGCGGTACCTGCCAGGACTGCAAGGACGGTCTCCAGAATGTCTGCGACAACCGTTTCATCATCGGCACGACTATGAAAGCCGGGGGCTACAACGGCGCGATGGCCGACTACGTGGTAGCTCCCGCCGTCAAAATCATGCCGCTGCCCGACAGCGTTTCCTTCGACGAGTGCGCCCTGGTCGAGCCCCTCTCCATCTCTCTCCGGGCGACCAAGCACGCCGGGGAACTGAAAGGCAAGAACGTAGCCGTTTTTGGGGCGGGTCCGATCGGTCTTATGGGCGTCATGTGCCTAAAAAGTTTCGGCGCAAAGCGGATAATAGCAATAGATATCGTGGAAAATCGCCTCAAGATGGCCCTCCAATGCGGGGCGACCGATGCCATCAACTCGAATGAAGATGTCCTGGCGATCACGAGAAAGATGACCGACGGCGTCGGCCTCGATGTCGTATTCGATGCCGCGGGTGTCCCCGCCACGGTCAACACCGGGATCGAGATAGCGCGGAACGGCGGCACCCTCCTCATGGTCGGCATGGCTTCGCCCAAAATTGAAATCGAGTACAAACATGCCGTATGCAAGGAGCTGAGACTCCAGGCCAGCTACATGTATACAGCGGAGATGAGGGAAGGCCTCCAGATGATCGTCGACGGCAAGCTGAATGTCAGACAGATGATCACCTCCAGATACCCTATATCCGAAGGGGCCAGGATCTTCGAGGAACTCGCGTCGGGCAAGACAAGCGACATTAAAGTAATTCTCGCCAATGACTGAAACAGGAGGCACATCGGATGAAACTAAATCATCTCGGCTATGCGAGTCGGAACATCGATGAAGCGATCTCGGCTTTCCTGAAGCTTGGCTACGTCAAGGTCCATGAGGAAGTCAAACACCACATCCCCAAGAACATGTTCGTCCAACGGGTGAAATTGAACGACACGATCGTGGAGATAATGGCGCCGGCCGACGCCTCCAAGCCTTCATTCATTTCAGGCGAACTCGGCAAGACAAGCGAGCCCTTCGTTCTCCATCACCTGTGCTACGACGTGGAGGATATCCGCAAGGCAGTCGACGGACTCATGGCGACGGGCGAGTACAGCATCTACGAGCCGATAACGAGCGGCGTGTTCCAGAAGAACCTGATTTGCTTCCTCAGGCATAAGCATATCGGACTCATCGAATTCTTCGAATGGCCCAAGAATTGAGATCGTCGGAAGAGGCAGGAATGAAAAAGAAAGTGGGCTTCATACATACGACGCCCGCGACGATCGGGATGGCGGAGCGATTCATGAAAGCCCGCCTTCCCTGGACGGAATATGTTCACGTTTACGATGGCAACGTAAAGGTGGAAAATTTCCTATCGCCCATCGGCGTGACGTCCAAAATCAACCTTCTGCGCTGGGCGGTCACGGCCGAGCAGTTGGAGCGATCGGGATGCGACGCCATCGTGTCCTGCTGCAGCCTCATGCCGCGGGCGACGGCATATGCGAGACAGGTCGTCTCGGTCCCCTTTGTGCAGCTGGACGCGATCGTCCTGGACCGCGCGGTCGAGGGCTACGGCAGGATCGGCGTCATCAAGACAACGGACTATGTCGTCCCTTACGTCGCGGAAGGCCTGAAGAATCGTGCCGCCGCTCTCGGAAAGAAGATAGATATAATCTTCGCGGGCGACAGCACCGCGCTGGATCTCTTCAACAAGGGCGAGTACGAGCGGCACGACGAACTGGTGCTGACCGATGTCCGGAAGCTGGCCGACAGCGGCATGGATTGCGTGCTGATGGGCCAGATTCCCTTCGGTCTGATGGATGAAAAGCTGAAAGCGCTTGAGCTGAAAGTCCCCGTCCTCTACGTTGGGGCGGCGGCCTTCGACTGGATAGGCTCGCTCATCGGACTCAGCCCGTAGATGGCACGATAAGGGGGGATCATGAGCACGCGAGCCCTGGATTTCGTCGAGCCCTTCTTCTCAGTCAAGTACCTTCTCGGCGAGAAGGAATACCCGATAGGAAAGAAAAGCATTGTCTTCAACCTTGCGCAACAGCCCATAAAGATCAGACAGCAAGGTTTGGGTTTTTTCAAATCCACGCTAGTCACGAATTTCACTATAGAGGATATCGAACGCTGTCTCGTAATCGAGGACTTAGAACGGCATGAAGACCCTGAAGCGCTATTCGCGAAAATCAAGGGAAAGTGGGCCCTTGTGTACGAAGCGACAAAACTCGAGCGGCACAAGGGCGTCATGCTCTGGCGTTCGCCGAAGATTCGATTGGGCAACATCGAAGTGAATATGTGCTTCGCCGAGGGTATACCGCTCAACGTGGGCCTTCATCGGACGCACTGGGGCGATACGCCCTTCAGGGAAGTCCATACGCAGATCCTCGGATTCGGGAAAATGCAGCACTATCGCGAACAGGATCTTGGCACGCTCTTCAGGGAAGATCCCATGTCGCCCGGCTGCACCCACGAGCCGATGTACGACGAAAACTGCATTTATCCCTGGCATCAGTACGAGACAGTAACAAAAGCAATATTCATGGCCACTGAAATGCAATTGTAGCATGAAGCCTCTCAGCCGCCCCCAATCAATGGGAAGACCTCCAGATTATCACCGTCGGCCAAGGGCGTTGACAGGTCAGCCCGGTTGCCGTTGCGTATGATGATGGCTACGACATCCTCAGGCACTCCCTTCTCATGGAGGAATTCACCAATCGTCTTGGGGCTGACGATCTCGTGGTCAATGGGATTATCCGGCAGCCATTTTTGCAGCGATGCGAAGAGACGCAGACGGATTCGGCAAATTTCCATAAGTCAATTATACGGCAAACTGTCGGATTTTATCGAGAGCCTCCGGAGTCGCAGGAGCCGTCCTCCGCCTTCAATCATCACACTCCCTGTGGATCGCCTTCAGGCGGCGGCCTGTTTCTATGGCCCGATACTGCTCGACTGCCGCCGAAGCTATCCTGCCTCTCTTCCTTGTGTATTCGAGTTCCAGCTTCAGCTTCCTCCAGGCGGCCAGGCGCTTTCCGTCGAGATTTCCTTCTTCCACGGCCCCGCGCACGGCACATCCGGGTTCCGAGCCATGGGAGCAGTCCCTGAATCTGCATCGCGCGGCGAGGGCTTCGATGTCGGGGAAGATGGCGTCCACATCCTCCCCTTCGGTCCAGAGCTGGACTTCCCTCAGGCCCGGCGTGTCTATCATGAGGGCTCCCGAGGGCAGGAGGAAGAGACTCCGTCCGCTCGTCGTGTGCCTGCCCTTGTGGTCGTCCTCCCGTACGTCCTGGACTGCCTGGACGGGCGATCCCATGAGGGTGTTGAGAAGCGTGCTCTTGCCCGAGCCCGAGGACCCGATGAGGACAGTGGTCTCGCCTGGCTTCAGGAGGGTCCTGAAGACTTCCACTCCTGCCCCGGTCAGGGCGCTGACTGCGAAGACCCCGATGCCGGGGGCTATGGCCTCGGTCCTTGCCGCGAGCTCAGCCGGATCTTTCAATAGGTCGGACTTGGTCAGGGCTATTACGGTCTTTGCCCCGGAATCGTGCGCCAGGGCGAGGTAGCGTTCGATGCGGCGGGCATTCCAGTCCATTCCGGCCGCGGCCGCGATGACTATAAGGTCGACATTGGCTACGAGGACTTGTTCCTCGACCTTATCGTAGGCCGTCTCGCCCTTGGCCTTTCTCGAAATGCGGGTAGAGCGGGGGAGGACGGCGACGATGAGAGCATCTCCATCGTCCGAAGGCTCCACCATCACCCAGTCACCCGTCACGGGCATGGCTGGAACGCTTGTGGAGCGAGTGAATCTGCCCGAGGCTTTTGCCCTGCGTTCGCGGGCCTCGCCACCTTCGTCGACGAGGATGGTCCAGGAATCCCTGACCCTTTTGACTACTCTCGCCGGTATGAGACCGGGACTGGCCGCGGACTTGGCCGCTTCCCCGATCTTCGAATTCCATCCGAATTTCTCAAGTGATGTTTTCATTTGTTGTCTCCAGATTCCTCGATACGCGCGCGCAGGCACGCTCTTCGAACATTGGAGCGGATGATGAGGAAGCTGTCGGTTGTCTGGAGTTTTTACCGGACGCCCAGAGGTCCTCGTTCCGCTTTGCAGTCTACACGCATAATGACCTCCTCTGTTCCGGGATAGGGGACCTAAGATCCCTGAGAATGAAAGAATGATACTTCAGGGTCGCTGTCGTGTAAAGTCGTCAATCGGGATGGGTCAGTGTGCCTTCCTGAAAAAGGCAGCCGTCAGAGATTTCAGTTTCCCGAGGATGGCTGGGCCAAGGGCTCCTTCGGCCATCCTCCAGGTCCACCAGCCGTTCTGCTTGCCTGGGAAATTCATGCGCGCCTCGCTGCCCAGACCTAAAAGGTCCTGTGCCGGCGCGATAGCTATGGCGGCGGGGCTTGCCCATGCCACCCTCAGCATATTCCAGGCGAATTCGGATTTCCTGCCGCCCACGTAGGCCAGAGCCCTGCGGGCCGCGGCAGGCGTCGCTGTGCCCAGCCATCCTGCGCAGGTGTCGTTGTCGTGGGTACCCGTGTAGACCACGGAATTCCGGGGATAATTGTGGGGGTAGTCCCCATTGTCTCCCTCGGGCTCAAAGGCGAACTGAAGAATCCTCATGCCCGGGAAGCCGTAGCGCTCCCGCAGTTCGTGGATTTCGGGGGTCATGAAGCCGAGATCCTCAGCGATTATAGGCAGTTCTCCCAGAGCTTTTTCGACGGCGTCGAAAAGGGCTGCTCCGGGGCCCGGCTCCCAGCGCCCCCGTTCGGCAGTCGCATCTCCCGCGGGCACGGCCCAATACTCGGAGAAGCCCCTGAAGTGGTCTATCCTCAGTATGTCGACCAGACTCAGGGCTGCCTCGATCCGCGAGATCCACCAGGCGTAGCCCTCGGCCTTGTTGGCCTTCCAGTCGTAAAGGGGATTGCCCCAAAGCTGGCCCGTCGCCGTGAAATAGTCGGGGGGGACGCCGGCCACCTGCTTTGGCAGACCGGTCGCGTCCAGCTGGAAAAGCCTGGGGTGAGCCCAGGTGTCGGCCGAGTCCCAGGCGACGAAGATGGGGATGTCCCCGATGATTCTGATGCCCCTGGCCTCGGCGTGGGCGCGCAGGGCGCTCCACTGCAAAAAGAAGATAAACTGGACGAACGCGTGCCTGTCTATCCTGTCTGCCGAGGCGTCCGCGAAGCCTATCAGGTGGCCCGGATCTCTGCGGCGCAGGCCCTCTGGCCACCGGTCCCAGGATTCGTGTCCCCTCGACTCCTTGATCGTCGAGAAAAGGGTGTAATCCTCCAGCCATGATACGTTGTCGCGGCGGAAGGCCTTGAAGGCTGCCCAATCGGGATCGAGCCCAGAGCCCTGATCGGTAGGTCCCTTTCCAGCCGTTCTCTCCCCAGGCCGCGCCGCTTGCGCAGGCCGCGCCGCCTGCGCCGATCGCGCCTTAAAGCGCTCCCAGGCCGCGTCGAGGAGTGCGTTTCTTTTAGAGAAGAGGCCTCCGAAATCGACCTTGCCCGAGTTGGGCGACCGGCAGGCATCAATCTCCTCGGGTGAGGCCAGGCCCGCGGCTCCCAGTTCCTTGGGATCGATCAGATAGGGGTTGCCGGCGAAGGATGAGAGGCACTGGTACGGCGAATCACCGTAGCCCGTCGGACCAAGAGGGAGAATCTGCCAGAGTCCGACCCCCGCATCGGCCAGGAAGTCGATGAAAGTACGCGCCTCGGCTCCGAGCGTCCCTATGCCGAAGGGGCCGGGCAGGGAACTGGGATGGAGGAGTATCCCGGCGCTCCTTGAAAACTTCATGATCTCACCCTTTCACCGCTCCGGCGGCTATTCCCTTGATGATGTATTTCTGTAGCGACAGATAGAAGACGATGATCGGTATGGCCGAGAGTACGAGGGATGCCGTCAGTGGGCCATATTCCTTGAGGAACTGGCCATAGAACTGCATCTGGGCCAGTTGTATCGTCCCTTGCTTGATGATGAGAAGAGGAAGGAGGAAGTCGTTCCAGATCCAGAGAGCGTCCAGGATGGCTATCGTCGCCGTGATCGGCTTGAGGAGGGGGAAGACTATCCTGAAGAAGATATAAGCCGTGTCTGCCCCGTCTATGGCGGCCGATTCCTCGAGTTCCTTCGGCACGCTCTTGACGAAGCCATGGAACATGAAGACGGCCATAGGGGCGCCGAGGCCCCAGTAGAGGACGACAATGCCGGAGGGACTGGTCAGCCTCAGGTCGGAGGCGAGGACAGCCAGGGGCACCATGATGATCTGGAAGGGGATCACCAAGGCGAAAGCGAAGAGGCTGTAGATGAGCCAGGCGTATCTCTTCTCCGTGCGCGCGAGCATCCAGGCGGCCATCGAACTCGTCAGCACGATGCCCGCCACGCCGAAGACCGTAATGAGGAAAGTGGTGGCCACGACTTTGGGGAATTCCATGACTTTCCAGGCCTTGACGAAATTGTCCAGGTAGAGGGATGTGGGCAGTGCCAGGGGCCTGAGCATGATGTCGGCGTCAGGCTTCAGGGCGCTTACCAGCACGAAGAGGGCGGGGTAGATGAATATGAAGGCGAAGAGGATCATGAAGGCTTCGAGGAAATAAATGGGTTTTAGCCCGGGCTTCAGCCCTAATTTCATAGCTGGACCTCCTTCCGCTTCATGAAGAAGAGCTGGAGGCCCGTGATTACCAGAATGGCCAGGAAGAGGAGGGTAGCCTTGGCCGTGGCCAGGCCGGCAAGCTTTCGGGCGAAGGCGTCGAAGAAGATGTCCATGACGAAGGGCACGGTCCCGACGGCGTAGCCCGATGGGCCTACCATGGCGTAGACGAGGTCGAAGCACTTAAGTGCGCTTGCTATGGAGAGGAAGACGCAGACCGTGAAGGCGGGCATGAGGAGGGGCAGGGTGATGTACCTCAGTCTGTCCCAGGGGCTGGCCCCGTCGATCATCGCGGCCTCGACGACATCTTGCGGTATGTTCTGGAGACCGGCGAGGTAGACGACCATGTAATAGCCCGAGGCTTGCCACACCGAGACGAGGATAAGGAGCCAGGGCGCCTTGGCCGAATCGCTCATCCAGGTCTGGATGCCTGTCAGCTTGGGCAGGAGATGGAAGAAGATAAAGGACCAGATCAAAGCCACGACGATCATGGACAGGACATTAGGCAGGAAGAAAACCGACCGGAGCACGTTCTTTGTCTTCAGCTTCCGGTCGAGGGCCATGGCCAGCCAGAAGGCAAGCAGGTTGGCGAGGATCACGGTGCCGACAGCGAAGAAGATCGTGAATCCCACGACGCCGAGGTCGATTTTGGAGGTCTTCCAGATCGAGGCGAGGAGGGTTTTGAATTCTCCGATCGCGAAAATTGTCTTGGCCGCCTTTTCGATCGCGGCTTGTTCGTTTACGTCGAAGGATGCCTTGGTCTCGAAGTCGGTCAGGGTCGAAGCCAGCGCCGCTTCGTCCTGGTTGAGACCGGCCTTCTTGAGCGCCGCGGTAAAATCATCGATCTGGCTCAAACCCAGCGTCCCCGAGACAGCCGGCTTGAGGGCGTAGAGGGGATCCTCGGCAGCAAACTCGTCCATGGCCGGAAAGAGACGATAGCTCTTTCCATCCCTTGAATAGAATTGGGCGGCAAGAATAGCCTGCTTGGTATCCAGCTTGACCAGGAAGTACTTTCCGTATTTATCCGCCTCGATCTCAGAGGGCAGGTCGGAGTTGGCGTTGAAGTAATGCTCCTCGTAGTTTCTCGGGTAGAAACGCGCGTCTACCTTGCCGGTGAAAATCGATGTGTAGTTGGCGAATCCCACGTCCTTGTAGGAGTTGGGACTGTAGCCGTAGCGTTTGAGAATCCTCTCGAGGCGGTACCGCCTGAAGCCGGTGATCCCCTGGCGTGAATATCGCTCCGAGGCATCGAGGCTGTAGAGAGAGACGACGAAGTCCCTATCGGCCCCCTCTGGGATCTTGGCCAGAATCTGGGACTCGAAATCCGCCTTATCCATGCTGATCGGCGTCTTGGGAGTGAGGCCGTCCCAGTTCGTGAAGGAAATGCGCAGCCCCTGACTGAAGGGGAATAGGAAAAACAGGGCGTAGAGCGCAAGGGCCGGAGCTACGAAGAGGATGAAGTTAAACCGACGCGTCGATTTCTTCTGTACCATGGTTTCCTCCGCTTCGGGCTAAAAAGAAACCGCTGAAGGCTTCGTGCTGCCAACAGCGGTTTCTCCTGGTGAATCAAAAGGCAGCGATAAAGGTTACTTCTTTACGTTCGCCGCCCACTGCTTGTCGATATCGGCAATGACGGCCTCGGCCGTCTTCTTGTTGAACACGTACTGCTGTGAGCCGTTCTTGCAGGCATCCTCGAAGACAGCCGTCGGATAGGAGGCGAAGGCCCAGGGATAGGCGCCATTCTTCCCCACGCCAGACATCATGTCGACGAAGGGGCCGCCCAGCTTGGATACATCCGCGCCCTTGAAGGAGAGGGTGAGCTTGTAGTCCTCGACCCAGATCTTCTGGGCTTCGGGAGTGGCCAGCCACTCGAGGAACTTAAGGGCGGCGGCCTTCTTCTCAGGGGCCGATTGGGCCGAGACGCCGAAGCAGGAGTCGACGTCGGCGTAGAACTTGTTCATCTTAACATCGTTGAAGACAGGGAAGGGCACGAAGCCGCAGTTGAGCTGGGGATTGGTGCCGACGGCGGGTCCATAGGACCAGAGTCCCTGGACCATCATGGCAGCCTTGCCCTCGGCGAAGCCGGCTTGCTGCTCGTTCCAGTCCCATTCTTCGGCGTTCTTGTCCATGTTGGAACGGTAGAAATCTATCACGGAGAAGAGCTTGTCGGTGTCGACGACGCCGTAGCTCGTCTTGCCCGCGTTCATGTCGGCGACGAACTTGGCTGCCGTGATCTTCTTCTCGTAAAGGAGATTGGTATGGACCAGGGTGATGAAGTGTCCCATGGACCAGTTCTCCTTGAGAAGGCCGGCGAAGGGTGTCATGCCGTTGGTGCGCAGGGTCCGGCAGATCTTCTCCAGGTCGCGGTAGGTTTCGGGGGCCTTGAGGTTGTACTTGGCGAAGATGTCCTTGTTATAGATGATGCCGATGCCGGCGAAGTCCATGGGCAGACCCCAGAGCTTGGAATTCCAGGTGACGGCGGACTTCGAGGAGTCGACTACCTTGGTCAGGACGGGCTGTTTGGTCAGGTCGACCAAGTAGCCCTTAGCCGCGTACTCGGCCACGCGGGAATAGGACTGCATCTGCAGAATGTCGGGAAGCTTGCCCTGGGCAGCCCTGGCCGACATGGTGGCGTCGGCGTCGTTCGGCACGATGAGCAGATCGATGCTGACACCGGGGTTCTCCTGGACGAACTGGGCCACGAGCTTCTTGAGCCCGTCCTGGTTCTCCTGTTTGTAATAGTAGAGTTCGAGCTTCTGCGCCTGGACGGTTCCCGCGAAAGCGATCAGGACCATCATGAGCATGAAAAATCTTTTCATCCTTGACCTCCTTGGAGTTCACGGCGCAAGCCAATCTTAATTTGCCGGTAATCGCTGCCGCGCCGATTGTAAACCGATTTACTACGAGTTTATCACACTTCCAACTCTTGTCAAGTGCGGAATAAACCGGTTTAGGCCCCTGTTCTCAGTTAGCGGTGAGGGTGAAGGTCAGGTTGTCACTGTAAGTTCCCGGCGTGTTGAAGGTGTCCCCCAGGGTGAAGGTCAGGTGTCTAGTCGCGTAGCCCGAGGAGGTGTCCGTCCATCCCCCCGTCTCGATGATGGTCGAGATCGTCGTCAGGGCCGTCACCGTCCCATTGTAATTGAAGGTGTAGTGGACGGTCGTCCCCGTCGCGCTGTTCTTCATGTAGCCGCCGTTGGTCGAAGCCACGGCAAGGCTCCAGGACCCGGCATTCGTACGCAGGATTGCGTTCACCGACATACTCTCCCCTTCTATCATGTCGCCGAAATTGAGGGTCTGGTTGTAAGTGTTCGAGTCGAAGGTGCTGCTCGTTGAGGGCATGATAGAGAGATCGCAGATGACCGGTACGATCAAGTTGATCGCCTGGGAATAGGTGGCGCCTGTGGATCTGGCATTACTGATCGAAGTGCCATATTGCGTTCCCTTGTAGTAGCCGACGGTTATCGACGTCGTGTAGGACCCCGCCGGCATGATGAGGCCTGCCGTCGGGATGATGACGAAATACAGGGGCGTGTTGGTAAACGGGCCATAAAATGTGTTGGAAAGGACGTGGTCTTTAGTGACCCCCGGACTGTACGCATAGAGCTCGTTACCGACGTAGCCGTACACATATTTTTTAATTGAATACGGGATGGTGTAGCTGCCGTTCGAGAAGAACCTGGCTCCCGTGGCTGGACTGAAGTCCCAGAAGACGAAGCCGTAGGTACCTTTTCCCGAGGCGCTCGCATAGCCGATATCGGTGATGAGCTGCTGATTGCTCGTCCAGTCGTAGGTTGCCGTCGGGACATTTGGATAGAAATTGTTGAAGTAGTAATTGATGGCCGAAGCGGGGCGGGGGAACATCAGGGCCAGGGCCAAGGCCAGTGCCGCGGGGATCGCCCGCTTCATGTTTTTATTCATCACGATTCGCTCCATTTCGTCTTTCGGTGACTTCTTATTGAGTTTCATCACGGCGTCGCCCCTTCGATGGGCACCGGCACGACCGAGCCCAGCTCGGCAACTCCCGATTCGGTTGCCGTCACCTCGAATTTCGAGGTCCCGACGAAATCCGGCCAGAGTATAGTATAGCTGCCCGGCTCGAGATCGTAGAGTTCGAATTCACCATTCTCGTCGGTAAATGTGGAGTTCAGGTTCGTTCCGCTTAAGTCGATGAGATCGCCAGCTATGTAGCCGAAGGGCACTTCCGTCTCGCTGACGAGCCTGCCTGTCACCCGATAGCGTTTCTGGGTGTCCGAGGCGTAGACGATGGCCGATTTGTAGCCGGGAATGAGAAGGGCGGCCTGGACGGTCGGGGCGATGTCGGGCGGTGACTCGGGCAGGTCGAGGTAGGCCGCCACGGCCTTGTAGGAAACGAGGGGCAGGATGACGGGCTTGCCATTTTCGCTGGTTGCCATACCTGATCCATCCACCTTGAAGAATACCTTTTGATCAGCCATGCCCTTTGAAGGAGCGAAGATGACGAAGGAGTCGTCCACTTGGCGGACGAAGGCGAAATAGCCACCGGCGAAGGCCAGGCTCGTCGAAGCGTCGGCGACGATCTTGCCCGAGGTTCCGATACTCGAATTGCCGTAGTCCAGATCGGCGCTCAGTCCCATTTCACCCCAACTTTCATTCCTTCTCCCGCCCATACCCACGCTCGATCCCAAGGGGGAATCTATCATGAGGTTGGAACCCCTCAGGTTCAGGTCTATGCCGCCCAGGACATCGAGGCGGTCCACATAGCTGATCGAGTTGCTGCTGGTACCGGACTGGACGAAGTTAAGGGATCGGCCCGCTTTTGCCCTGGGTAGAACAAAGAGCATGGCGGTGAAGGTGAAATCGGGACCGGATCCTTCTTTAAAGGCCATGTTGAGCAGGAAGCTCAAGGAAGTACCTTGACCCAGGCTCTGGTTCAGGGAGAAGCTTGCGTTCGTCGTAGAAAGGGGCGAGGACCCGAAGTCCCTGGACCAAATTCCTGAGGCGCTATAACTCATTACGGCCGAGATCTTGCCCCCCACTTGAGCCGCCAAACGCAGGTTCTCGTCGGCTGACGAAATAAAAGCTATCGGATTTGGAGTAGCGAAGCCTTGGGATTTGTAATCGGCCGAAAGGCCTATGATAGGAACGTATCCGCTGCTGGGGAGGCTCAGCCTATACTGGAGGCTTGCTGCCCAGCTCAATGGAGTGGACCTTCCATCCCAGGCACCGACGCCCACGCCCGTACCGGTGAAGCCGCCGAAGGGTGTGGCCGCGATGAAGGAGGCGCCGCCCAGGACCGATCTCAGGTCGGCCTCCGCCTGGATTCCCGCCGTGAATCGGGGGGAGAATCCATAGCGGTAGTAACCCGTGAGAATCGGCTGAGTTGGTTCCACCAAGCCTACACCCGCGGTGATTGAATAATCCGAGAGACTCTCTCCCAGGAGGTTCATCTCCCGGGGAATGGTCGACTTCATCGTCGTGATCTTGCCATCGGCATCCTCGATCTCAAGAACGAAGTCGTTAAGACCGTAGGTGAAGGGAAGGTCGAGGATCCTGTAGTTGCCTGGGTTGAGGGTTATCGTCCTAAAGGTAGTGTTGTTGAGCTTGATGCGTACAGTCGAGGCCGATTCGACGGTAAACTCGGAAAAGAGTTCGTAGAAGCCTGGTTTGGCCTTGTATTTGACGATCTCCTTGCTGGTGAGCGAGACGGCGTAGAGCTCGGGCTGGGACTGGTAGGCAAGACTGGGGGCCGACACCTTGCCGATGGAGAGCCTGCCGTTGATCGCGGGGAAGTCGTGGACGATGTTGGCGTTGCTCAAGGTTGGCGTAAAGATGCTATCGGCGATGCGGAATGAGCCCGAGACATCAGCTACCCATCCCAGCACATTCATGATTCCGCTGACGTCGGCTTCGAGGGGGAATTTTATCTTCGTCGCCGATATGTCCGATTCCGTGTTGAAGCGGAAGTCCAAGTGGCCCGAGACGGGTGTAGGTTTCAGGATGGGCTTGATATTGACGACGTACTGAGGTGAGGTGTCGATGTCGGTGATGGGGCCGAAAGAGGCTGGCACGGTGAGGTTGAGGAGGACTTGGGTTATGCTCCACTCCCACTTGATGCCGACCATCTTCATTTCGGCCTCGGATACCCACTCGAGCTTGCCCAGCACGACGTTGAAAATCGTATCGTAGATATCGGGCTTGAGGTAATTGCCTAATAGTTCGATCAGCAGGTTGAGGGGCAGCACGGGGTTCTCTCCGATGATGCCTACTTCCCGGTCGCCCACGAATTGGCCGTTTACGGCAATAGTGATCGTGCTGAGCATATCGGGCTTGAGGCTGTCAGCCTGGATCAGTACTCCCCCGGCGGGACTTTCCTGCGCCCCAACGAGATTTATTGCCAGAAAGCAGAGTGTCGAGATAAAAAGAAAAGCGAAAAACTTCTTCCTCCGGCCGCTGACTTTTTGTGACATCCAATGATACATCAGTTTACTTCATTCGATCTCTGCTTCGAAGCTTCCCGTATAGGTTTTCCCTATCACCGCCTGGTCCCAGGGGACGAAGAAGAATCGCGACGAGGCCGGCAGCATGTTTTGGCCTTCGAAGGCTTGGACCTGGTCTCCTGTCAGGGAGATAGGCAGCGAGGATAGGCTGTCCTGAACCTTGAGCACCGCGCCGGAGAGAAGTGCATGCCGTGTTCCAGTGTTCTTGATCACAACCTTGAGACCCTTTGTCCCATCTGTCTCGGCGCCTACGGCAGTGTCCATCTGAATGTTGGGCATGACCTTGGGAGGAGTGACGTAGAGGGCAGCAATGTACCTGAAGAGCACCTTGACGCCCGAGGTTTCCTGCTTGCTGAAATCGATGGGCACCTGTTCGGCGATAACCCTGTAGCAGTTTTCGCGGGGCAGAGCGGCTGGGCCCTTGTATTGGATCTTCACGGTCTGGAAGGAATTGGGCTGAACGACTATCCGGGTCGGGAATATGGTGAAGTCCTTGCCGACTGTCTCGTTCGACTCCTTGCCGTCGATGTCGATGGCACGCGTCATCACGCTGATTACAACGGCGATGGACTGGGAGGCATCATTTGTAACCTTGAAGCTTATGACGCTTTGGGCGCCTGAGGGAGCGATGGAAGCGGACATGGGCACGAAAGAGAATGCTCCGACCGTTGCGGCAGCGCCGGCGATGGTAAGCGCTAAGAATAGATAGCGTTTAGCTTTCATCCTTCCTCCGTTATAAAACGAGCGTCCACAGACCAGATTTCCTGGTTCAGGGTACGCACTACCACCGTATAAGCCTACCATAGACGGACATTTAGCGCAATGCGATGGTTATATGCCTGTAGTCACTTTCAGGCAGCGGCGATCGTGACCGTTATCGTGTCCTTGTAGGTGTCGGATGAAACCGGTGTCGGCGAATTCCAGAAATTCTGGAATTCGACGGCTAGGGAGTAGGCCGCTTCATTCGTCGTTTTACCTGGTATCCTGACTGAAAAGGGGGTCGCCAGGCTAATGTTCGACGTCGCGCCGAATTTCAGCGTGTAGGGGTAGGTGTCGGTGTTGCCGGCCGTATCGCCTTTCATCCGCCCCGCGTTCGTCGAACTGACGGTTATCGTCCAGTCCTCTGATTGGGTGCTCAATACGTTGATGTAGCCCAGAATGGTCTCGCTGGAGTTGAAAACGTCGACGCTCGTCGTCGCCGTTATGCTCGTTGTTATAATGAATGTTTCGGGGACGTTGCTCCGGAGCAGAATGTTTATGCTGTTTTCGCCGTAAGCCAAGGTAAGGGAGATTAGAAGAACTGCGAGGATACAGCACTTTTTCATTTCCGCTCCGTGGATAGACCACATACTTTAATTAGTATAATTCATTTCCCTATCGAATTTGTCAAGTTCTCGGAAAAAGAATCGGAAGGCCGCATCTTGACAGTGAACACGGCGTTCTGCTATACAATTCATCCGTGTCGTACCTCGCAAGAGGTAGGTATTCGGGCGGTTAGCTCAGTTGGTTAGAGCACCAGTATGACACGCTGGGGGTCGCAAGTTCGACTCTTGCACCGCCCATCTTTCGCCGCTGTAGCTCAGTTGGTAGAGCAATGGACTGAAAATCCATGTGTCATCAGTTCAATTCTGATCGGCGGCAGAGCCACCCCTTGAGGGTGGCTTTTTTTTGACGCCACGTTCAGCATAGTCCCGTCTATAGGCTCCGCTAGGCGTCGGACCCTTGGGCTGGATCGATACAAGGGCGGCTTTCACCTGTCGTCGTTTGAGAGTATCATATTGTGGACTTGGAGGTTCTTCCCATGAAGGTGCTTATCATCGGCGGGGCGGGATACATCGGCGGCCACGTCGCCCGGCTCTTCGCGGACCGAGGCCACAAGGTTGATGTCGCCGACAATCTGTCCACGGGTTCGGAAGTGAACCTCTTCCCGGACTATGGATTCTTCAAGGGCGACATCCTCGACTACCCCTGGCTTTCAAGCGTCATGAGCAGAGGTTACGACGCCGTCGTTCATCTCGCCGCGGCCAAAGCGGCCGGCGAGTCCATGCTCGTCCCTGAAAAGTATTCCCTCCAGAACCTGAGCGGCACGGTCAACATCATCAACGCGGTCTGCGCGGCCGGCATTCCCTATCTTGTCTTTTCCTCCTCGGCTGCCGTATACGGGGAACCGCGCTATCTTCCCATCGACGAGGAGCACCCCAAGGACCCCGCGAACTATTACGGCTTCACCAAGCTCGAAATCGAGCGGATCCTCGCCTGGTATGACAGGCTGAAAGGGTTGAAGTCCGCCGCCCTGCGCTACTTCAACGCGGCCGGCTACGATACCGCCGGAAGAGTCAGAGGGCTCGAGAAGAACCCCGCCAACCTGATACCCGTGATCATGGAAGTCGCCGCCGGCATACGGGAAAACTTTAAGCTCTTCGGGCTGGACTACCCTACGCCCGACGGTTCGGGCGTCCGCGACTATATCCACGTCTCCGACTTGGCGGAAGGCCACTACCTCGCCCTCGAATACCTCGCCAGGGAAAAGAAGAGCCTGACGGTCAATCTGGGCTCCGAGGAGGGCCTCTCCGTCCTCCAGATCCTCGAGGCGTCCAGGAGGATCAGCGGCGCGCCCATTCCGGTGGTTATCTCGGGCAGGAGGGAAGGAGACCCAGCCAAACTGGTCGCGTCGAGCGCGAAAGCCAAGGCCCTTCTGGGCTGGAAGGCCGAACATTCGGATCTGGACAGTCTCGTCGCCACGACCTGGAAGGCTTACTCGGGCCGCTCGAAATAACTTCGTACCACCGCAAGGAGAAAGTCATGACCAGCAGGATATTTTCCCGTATTGAAGCTTCAGAGGCAGGAATGATAGAACTCGAAAGCCTTCTGACCTCGATCCCCGCCCTCGCCCCTGAATCGGGCGGGCAGGGTGAACTCGCCAAAGCCGAGGCGCTCGAAGCCTGGCTCAGGAAGCGGGGAATCGTCGACATCGCGCGGATGGACTTTCGCGACCCGAGGGTCGCCTCGGGCATCCGTCCTAACATCCTCGCCACGATACGCGGCAAGGACGACAAGGCCCGGCTCTGGATCATGACCCATCTGGACGTTGTCCCCGAGGGCGAACGCTCCCTCTGGAAAACCGATCCCTGGAAGGTCGTCGCCCGCGACGGGATGGTGATAGGCAGAGGGGTCGAGGATAACCAGCAGGGTCTCGTCTCCGCCGTCTTCGCCGCCCTCGCCTTCATCGAGGAGGGGATCGTCCCGGCCCGGACCATAAAGCTTCTCTTCGTCGCCGACGAGGAGGTGGGATCGAAGTTCGGCATCCAGCATCTGCTGGCTGGTTTCTCCCTTTTCAGCAAGGACGACCTCATCATCGTTCCCGACTCAGGCTGCGAGGATGGCTCGGAGATCGAAGTTGCCGAGAAGAACATCTGCTGGCTTAAGGTGACGACGAAAGGGAAGCAGACCCACGCCGCAATGCCGGACAAGGGCGTGAATGCCTTCCTCGCCGCTTCCGATCTCGTGGTCCGCCTGCATAATCTGGAGAAGACCGTTTTCACTGCGCGGAACTCTCTCTTCGAGCCGGACAGGACGACGATCAACCCGACCAAGAAGGAAGCGAACGTCCCCAACGTCAACACCATCCCCGGCGAGGACGTTTTCTGTGTCGACATGCGTATTCTTCCCGTTTATCCCGTGGCGCAGGTCCTCGAAAAGGCAAGGAAGGAGGCGGACGCGGTCGAGAAGGAGTACGGTGTCTCCGTCGCCTTCGACATCCTCCAGAGCAACGAGTCCAGGGCCACTCCAGCTGACGCCCCCATCGTGGGCAGGCTCGCGGCGGCCGTGGAGAAGGTCTATGGTGTCAAGGCAAAAGCGATAGGAGTCGGGGGAGGCACCGTGGGCGCTTATCTCAGGAAGGCGGGATTCGACTGTGTCGTCTGGTCGAAAATGCAGGAAGTGGCACATCAACCCAATGAATACGCACTTATAGCCAATATCGTGGGCGACGCGAAAGTCTTCGCCGCCCTAGCCATGGAATGAGCGGGAGGAAGCTTAGGACTGAGCTTCCCTTCGTTCAGGACTTGGGCAGCTTCAATACCTGTCCAATGTGCAGGAAATCCTCGATTCCCAGGTTATTGGCCTTGGCCAACGCCTGGGCCTTGATGCCGAATTTTGAGGCTATAGCCCAGAGTGTGTCTCCGCTTCGCACCGTGTAACTTGCGGCAGCCTGCTTGGGCCGGGCGGCTCCCGGGATGTGGGGAATGACAAGGGTCTGGCCAATTCTGATCCTATCGGCCTTAAGACCGGGGTTGGCCTGAAGGATGAGGGAAAGAGGCGTACCATAGCGCTCGGCTATGGCTCCCATCGTGTCGCCTGACTTCACCTTGCAGATGTCGTACTTGTAAAGGGGCGCCGAGTTGTCGGCGAGGATGGTCCGGACGGTCTCGGCCTTATCGACGGGCACCTTGAGCGTGTGGGTCGTCGAAGGCGGCGTGATATGATACTTGAGTTCCGCGTTGCCCGCCTTGAGCACGGAAAGTGGTATTCCGGCCTTCTCCGAAAGGACGTTCATATCCACCTGCCGCGTCGTCTCCACTGCTTCCCAGACTCCCCGTTCTCCCCATTCCGCGGGAAGGCCATGCAGTTCGGGATAGCGCAGGATAGAGGCAACGGCGAGGAACCGGGGGATATAGGAGAGTGGTTCCCTCGACAGCTTCCGGCTGTCGTAGAGCTGCCAGAAATCGAGGCTCTTGTCTCCTTGGGACCTAATCGCCCTGGAGACCGCCCCAGAGCCGGCGTTGTAGGCAGCCAGGGCGAGGAGCCAGTCGTTGTAGGTCTGTTGGTTGTCCCGCAACTTCCTGAGCGCCGCGTCCGTGCTCTTCATGAAATCCTTGCGGTCGTCCACCCACTCCGAAATCGAAAGACCATAGCCTATGATGGAGTTCCGCATGAACTGCCAGAGTCCCGCCGCCCCGCTCGTCGATACAGCCAGAGGCGAATACTCCGATTCGATGACGGGAAGGTAGGCGAGTTCCTTGGGCAGCCCGTATTCCTCGACCTTGGCCTCGACGTAGGAAAGGTATGGCATGGCCTGGGCCATCACGACGGCAAGCCATTTCTTGCCGCCCGAGCTGAGGTAGGAGGCTCTTGTCTTCTCGAACTCATCCTGGCCCCAGGGCATCGGCAGATCGTAGGAGAGACCATCGACCAGGATGCCGCAGGAGAATAAGGGCTCGCAGGCTGGAACGGACAGCTCAGGAACCGTACCTTCGGAAGTGGTCTCTTGGACAGGGACGGAGGGCTCCGCGGTCACGCTTTGCACGGCGGTCTCCTGGGCGGGAGGGACTTCAGGGACCGATACAGCGGCGCCGGCCGAAGGTGCGTCAGGGTCGTAGCCCTGGGCGCCGGCCGCGGCCGTGAGCACGAGGAGAGCGAGCAGGAGGCCTGCGTTCGCGGCAACCCTTCGCCTCCATCCCGTCCGCCGGCCGAAGATTCCCGGTGTCGATCCACTATCCTTTAGGCTCATTGCATCCTTTCCCCGAAATAGATTCCCGCCCACTCCCACCTGCCATGCACATCGGGGTCGGCGGGGAAGTCGACCTTGCGGAGGTAGAGATACCAGACAGGCACCCGTCCCGTCCAGCCCCAGGTCTTGAGGTAGGCCTCGCGGGAGCCGGATGAGGGATCGAGCGTGGGGGAGGACCGGATGGGCCGCCCCTGCATGAACTGGTTCAGGTCGAAGTTGACCTTGGAATTCGCGTCGATGCCCCCGTCCTGGAACCAGGAGATGGCGAAGAACCCGGCTTTGGCCGAATACTTCCTGAGCTGACGTGCCGATCCGGAGAGGAGGGCTTTACGCAGGGAGGCGACAAGTTCTTCGAGGTTCTCGTAGGTCCAGTCCTTGGGGCTGGCATTGAATTCGACAAGGCGGCGCGCGTAGTCGTGAGCATCGGGATAACCGGGAACCTTGGCCCCGAAATAGGGCAGGAAGGCCGCGTAGTGCTCCAGAGCCTCCTTCCACGCCCCCGTCTTCTCGTATGCCTTGGCCAGGAGAAACTGCGAGGAGCCGACATCAGGAGCCTCGGGAAACCGCGCGATCAAGTCCTTGAAGTACCCGATCCTGCGCTCCGGCATCTCCACGGCGCCGGCGAGCCGTGTGAGCGCCTCATAATGGAGGCTTTTTCCCTCGACGATCATGTCGGGCAGTGTCCTGACGATCCGCTCGTAAAGAGGTACAGCCAGCCGAAGATCCCCCTGTGATTCGTAGGCCGCCGCCGCCGTAAAAAGATACCAGGCGGCATAGGCGTCCTGTCCTTCGGCCAACTTTGTCAGGAAGGCCGCCGCGGCCGATGCTCTTCCCGAGGAGATGAGGACGGCGCCTATTTTCCTCGCGGCGGCGAAGTGAGCAAGCTGGTCGGGCTCCTCGCCCTCGGATCCATGTTTTTCCAGGAGCCGAAAAAGGGTTTTCAATTCGCCCTGCCTCGCTCCTTCCTGCGAGACATACAGCGAAGCTTGGTCGGAACAGGAGATGGCGAGAAAGAAGCAGGCCGCTAGACAGAGGGCCTGATAGAACTGCGAGCGGCGCCTGCCGCCTGGTGTAAGGCCGGCAGCTTCTATCGGGCTGGGGAAAGACACAAGGGTCAGAGTAGCACGTGGTTTTTCGGCTATGCAAGTATTGTGCCGGAAAGCTTGGATTAGGGCGATACGTGACTGGAAAAAGTCCGATATTTTAGTATACTGCAAGTAACCGAAGTGGATTCCCGCAGCTTTATAGGAAATAGGACAGGTAATTTGAAAAGCATCCCGCGACGACTGTTTATTCTCATCTTCTCCCTTTTTGCGGGGCTTTTAGGCGTCCCGGCCTGGGCGCAGACGAGCCTCCCTGTCACCGCCGCCGAATCCCTCTCCAAGCTCCTCAACAGCAGGGCCGAGATCGAGCGTTGTATTATACTAGCCTCGCCTGACGGCCTTTCTCAAGCCCGGATCGGGCTCTCCCAGTCCAAGGTCATACCCGATAACGAAAAAGTCGTCCTCGGCGAACTGGTCCGCGGCGTCTCCCTCATCCTCTATCCAGCTCCTGGCTTCGTTGGCATGGCGGCCAAGCAGCAGCCTTTGGGCGCATTTTTCATCGATCCCTCACTCAAGAACATCCAGAAAGCCGATTCGCTCTGCCTGACTCAGCTCGTCGAGGCTTCCCAGGGCAGGATCTTCACCTCGACCGACGGCACGGCCGCCTCTTTTCTTGCCGAGCTCCTCCCGGCTCTGGCTATTTTCAGGACAAAAGACACCGATACGGTTCGAACCGCCTTGAACTATGCCGAGCGTTTCGAAGCCTCGAGCGCAGCCCCCTCGGTCATACCCGGCTTGGTGAGGGCGCGCGCCGCCCTTCTGTCGAACGACCCCGCTAAGGCCTTTTCCCACTACGCTTCCCTCCTCGCGGCCTATCCCGATGTCTGGCCGGCGAGGCTCGCCCTCGGCACACTCTCCCTTGGCCAGAACAAGCCGGTCGAAGCCCTCGATTACCTGAATCCACTTCTTGGGACGCGGAAAAACGATCCCGCGTTTCTGACTCCCTACACCTTAGCCCTATACGGCAACGGAAGATTTGCCGATGCCGAACCCTTTGTCCTGGCGGCCCTTGAATACGATCCTTCTTCAGCCGATTTAGTCCTGGCCGCCGCCCATATCGGCATAGACCGCGGCGATTTCGCCAAGGCGGGGACATATCTCGATATCCTCGGCAAGAAGCGCCCGAACGACAGGATGTATCTCTGTCTGAAAACCCTTCAGTGTTCCGGTCTTTCAAGGAAGGACGAGGCATTGAAATGGGCCAGGAAGGCTTTTCAGGCCTTCCCGACCGACCCCGAGATGATGGTGCTCCTCGCCGGCGTACTCGCCGCGGGACCCGAGAGCGGCCTCGCCGAGGCAAGCGCCCTGGCCAGGGAAGCCGGGAAGAGCTTCGCGGCAGCCAAGTTAAATGGCAGACAGCCGATACCGCCCGTCCTCAGCCCCCTCGCTGCCTCCATGCGGGCCCAGGCCGAGACCGAGGCGATGCACATCCTTCTCGTCGAAGCGTACCAAAGCCAGGATTGGTTCGCGGCCGCCGCCCTTCTCGATGCCGGCGGAACCCAGGCTTTGGATAAGACGCTCGTGTCCACCATACTGCGCAAGTCAGGCCGCGGCGCCGAAGCTCTCGATTTTGCCTCGAAGTGGTACGCCACGTCTCCTGAGTCCGAACCCGCGGCCGAAGCCTACCTCAGGTCGCTTGCGGCGGCTTCGGGCACAACCCTTGCCTCGGCTAGGAAGCCGGGCGAATCGGACTCAGGCCCCGGTCTGCTGACTTTAACCACAGCCGCTTCCTTTTCGGGAAGCGCAGGTGAACAATCCGCTCTCGTGGGCCTCGTCTTCAGACTCCTCTCGAACTCCAGTTCGGCGGGAATGCAATCCTTCCTATACTACCTCAAAGGATCCCTCCAGATGGACCAGGAAACCGCCATTGACAGCTACCGGGCTGCTCTTCTCGCCCGCGGCGACAACGTGGAGGCTTTAACGGCGCTCGCCAAGGTCTATGCGGCGAAGGGCGATGCACAGAAGGCCCTCTTCTATATCAAGCAGGCCAGGATGGTCGGCGTCACCGACAAGGACATCGACGCCGACCTCATCGCCCTGGAGAAAACACTCCCAGCCAAATGATCGAAGCCTCCCGGCCCGACCCTGAAATCCTTGTGTTCCTCGAAAACATCTATAGAACCTGCAACCGCGGGGAGAGGCTCCGCCGCGACCCTCTTGCGATGGTCGCCGCCTATGATGCCAGGGAGGACAGGGAAGTCGCCGGTCTCGTCTGCTCTACCCTCGCCTTCGGTTCAGTGGATCTCATTCTGAGCGCCTGCGAAAAAGCTCTTGCTCCTCTTGGTTCCCACCCGGCGGCGGCACTCGCCGCCATGGACGAAACCCGCATGAGGATAGCCTGGGGCGATTTCCAATATCGTTTCTGCTTTTCCGATGATCTGATCGGCCTCATGCGCGCGGTACGGACTGCCCGGATGCGTTTCGGCTCCCTCGAAACCCTCTTCGCCTCGGGCGATTCACCCGGAGAGCCCATCCTTCTTGCCCTCTTTCGGTTTGTCCTTGCCCTGCGGGCCCTCGGCTCGGCGCCGGTCGGCGGTCAACTGGCCAGGCCCATCCGTCTCAACCTTCTCCCCGACCCGTCTGGAGGCTCAGCCTGCAAGCGCCTTTTTTTGTTCCTGCGATGGATGGTCAGGAAAGACGATGTCGATCCAGGCGGCTGGACATCGGTATCGCCTTCCCGCCTCGTCATCCCCCTTGATACCCACATGGCCGCTACCTGCT
>JAPLSO010000048.1 GCA_026398595.1 Spirochaetota bacterium
CTTTTATTGTATTTACCTGAAGAAGCTACTCCCATCACCATGTATTTCTTTGCCTCTTCATACGTATCATCTAGCAAGCCCATGTAATCCTCCTTAATTAGTCTTCTAAAAAGGGCAGAATCAGACTATTCTATTTTCTCTGTGTCATCCTAATGGTTGTGCTTTCCGAGTAACCTTTGAAATCCATTCAATTGTATCTGTTTTTGCGTCCTCGAGATGGGTTAGCAGTTTCCTTTCTGCTTTTGAGAAATCGCTTTCAAGCATGGCCTCAACGATGGAAATATGTTGTGTAATGTCTTTATTTAATCGAAAAGAATAATGGCGAATGATCGATGAAAAATTATTTAGAGTCTCATAAAATTTTAAGATAAAAATATTATTACAATTATTGACTATGATATCTTTATGAAAAAAATCGTCAATGTCTATACATTCTTTTACTAGATCTCCAGGTGGGGGATCTTCATGCTGAAGCCTTTGTTGAAGATCAAGCATCCTTTTATGAATAGCTACAAGGCTTTCGCTATCTTCCTTTTGAATTGCCATACGTAAACAAAAGCCTTCCAGCAACTTTCTTGCCTCAAAAACGTTCTCAATATCCTCTTTAGTAAGATGTGCAACATTGAAGCCAATTCGAGGCTTAACCACTACAATATTATCTCTAGCAAGACGCTGAAGAGCTTCGCGGATAGGTGCAGTACTCACAGAGAATTCTATTTTTAGCTTGTCGAGGTTAAACTTAGTTCCTGGTTTATATTCAAGATTCCTAATGCGAAGCAACAACGTATCATATATCTGATCAACAAGGCTCTTCGTATTAAGCACAAATACCTCTTATAGTTATTTATGATATATCACCGGTGATAGGTTGTCAATAAAAATATTTCCACGCGGTCCTTATGTACTCCCTATGCCAAGTCAAGCTATGTATATCTATAATATATATGTATTTAGGTTCGATCTTTCCATCTATGTGAAATCTGGCTATGACATGATAGGATGAGACAAGGAAAGGGATAATGCACAAATTCCTATCGTAAAGCCTGATATAACAACAATTCCCAGCCTGAAATGTGTGACCTTCGATTCCGCCGGCAGTTGTCTTCAGGGTATCTTCTTCCACTGGACCGGCATTGGACCCAGACCAACCCTACTCTTGCTGCATGGAATTCCCGGGACTGAACAGAATATCGACATCGCCCGGGCGATCCATCGGAAAAGATGGAATAGTCTGGTATTCCATTACCGAGGGTGTTGGGGGAGCCAGGGAAATTATTCAATTCCCGGTATCCTTGAAGATGCAGAGGCTGCGGCTCGATTCCTTCGCGGTCAGGAAATTGTCGATACCAGCAAGATCGCCATCGCCGGCCTTAGTTTGGGTGGATGGGCCGCAATTGCCAGCGCAAGCCGGGATCCCGGATTCAGATGCGTTGTTCCAATGGCTCCGGCCTCAGGTTTGGAAAATGATACTAATGGCTTGCGGATTGAAGATCTGCGTGAATTCAATAGTTATCTATCAGGAACTACGCCAGAAAAACTGCAGTATGAATTGAGGCAGCTTTTACCCATCGCCTCCTTCGCGGCACAACTCCGGAATCGACGGATTCTCCTGGTGACCGCAGATAGAGATGAGTCCTTTCCGCCCGAGCGCTATACCGATTTTAGCCAGGCTGTGCCCTGAGCTGAACGGTTGCGTATCCCTCGAGCGGATCATGTATTTCTACGGGGCAGGGACAAGCTCGTTCAAAATGTCGTTTCCTGGTTAGTCCAGTCAATAGACTGATATAAAGCATCAATGCCCCGGTAAACTTCAGCCCTGGGAAAACGATACTTGACCTATCGCCGGCGCTCTCTTTAGGATCATGCTCATGCTCGATGCGTTTTCCCGAACCGAATTGCTGCTTGGCGCCGAGGCGATGAAACTACTGGCCGCTTCCAGAGTAGCTGTCTTCGGCATAGGCGGGGTCGGCGCCTACGCGGTCGAAGGACTCGCTCGCTCAGGAGTTGGATCTTTCATTCTGGTCGATGACGACTGCGTCTGTCTCACCAACATCAACCGTCAGATCATCGCCCTTATATCCACCATCGGGAAGCCCAAGGTCGAGGTGATGAAGGCGCGGATACTTGAAATCAACCCGCAGGCCAAGATCGAAACATTCCAGGAATACTGTAATGCCGGGAATATACCTCGTCTCCTGGGGCGGGATATTCCCGACTGCCCGGACATTTCGTATATCGTGGACGCCATCGACACCATCTCTTCCAAGATTGAACTCATCATGCAGGCTTCGTCGATGGGTATTCCTGTCATAAGCTGCATGGGCGCGGGTAACAAGCTCGATCCAACAAAGCTCGAAATCGCCGATATCTACGACACGTCCATCTGCCCCCTCGCCCGCGTCATGCGCTACGAGCTACGAAAACGCGGACTCAAGGCTCTCGATGTCGTCTACTCAAAAGAAATCCCGATTAAAGTTGACGAATCGGAGAACCCCTGCCGCACAGGCTGCATCTGTCCGAAGAAGGATCGAACCTGTCTCGGGCGGCGCAGCATTCCTGGTTCGGTTGCATTCGTTCCATCGGTAGCCGGGCTCATTATCGCTTCCCATGTTGTTAGGAAGCTTTTAGGGCGGATATGAAACCCAGCGTGGCGCTCCCTCTCCTATGATGCCAAATGTCAGGATTTCGCTCGTATACCGCAATCGATGCAATGTTGTCCGCAATCGGCACATTCGAATTGTACGGTCGTATGCTCGATCTTGAACCGTTGCCGCGCAATGTCCTTGATGCGGCCCAGGATACTTCCGGTATCGCTTAATAATTGATCCTCGAGGAGGGCATGGACGCTCATCACGGAGTAGCCAGGCTCGATGGACCAAATATGGAGATCGTGGACCGTCAGCACTCCCGGGACCATGGCTAGCGCGGCTGACACTTCATCCGGATTGGCGCTTTCCGGCGATCCCTCATTGAGAATATGAACAACTTCTTTGAGCACCCGCCATGCCCCGGTGAGAATCACGAAGCCAATCAGGATACTCGCTGCCGGGTCGACCCAGGTCCATCCGGTGAGAAGCATCACGAGACCGGCGATGATGACGCCCACGGATGAAAGCGCGTCGCCGAGGACATGAAGGAAAGCGGCCCGTGCGTTGAGGTCTGCATGATCATGCTCTTTCAGAATAATGGCGACGATGAGATTGGCGGCGAGGCCTATGACGGCGACGATCAGCATTGGAGCTGCGATGACCGATACAGGGTGGACGAAACGCGATATGGCTTCGCGGAATATCTCGATGGCGACAATGATAAGCGTCGCGCCGTTTACGAAAGCAGCGAGCACTTTCATGCGATGGAAGCCGAACGTGTGCCGTGGGCTGGGTGCTCTTGTGGCGAGCCGTACAGCTCCATAGCTTAAGACAAGAGCAAAAATATCGAGAAAAACATGGGCCGCATCGGAGAGCAGGGCGAGACTGCCAGTGAGCAAGCCGCCGACAATCTCCGCGATGAGGGTCAAACTGGTGATCAAAATTGAAAGAAGGAATTTATTGCCAGCTGCGCTGCTGTCTTCAGGGCCTGCGTGATTAACATAGTCATACCCTTGAATATGCTCGATGGTAGAATCATGCCCAGAGCTTTTCGTTTTGCTCATTTTCAACCCTCTTGCTTTTCGGATATATGGATCAAGCCCATTTCGTATATTTGCCTGATATGCTCATCGCTCAACGAGTAATAGACTACTTTCCCATCTTTCCTGTATTTGACGAATCCTACCTGTTTCAATGATTTAAGCTGCTGGGAAATTGCTGGCTGATTCATGTTCAATACGGCGCACAGGTCGCAGACACACAGCTCCGAACTCATGAGGGCGATGAGTATTTTTATCCGCGTCGGTTCGCCCAAAACTTTGAAGAAATCGCCTGTTGTCCTGATGAGATTCTCTTTAGGCATGCTTTCCCTGGCTTTTTGAACCAGATCTTCATGGACGACCACTATCCTGCAAAATTCAGCTGATGAGGTCACCGATTATATCTCCCTATCACATGCACGTATAAGCATATGATAATATGTTTCAATCATTTTTGTCAACAAAAAGGTCCCAATGATTCTTCATTCTGCATGAGCCGCGACATTGACAAGGCTCCAGGAAGAACTAGAGTTATAGTTTAGGAAATGGAAGACCGGCGCGATACTACGGCCACAAAGGGAGGTATTCCATGAAGAAGACTGTGTTGATCGTCATCTGCGTCATGCTTGCGGCACAATCTGCTTTTTCTCAAACGGATGAGAAGCGGGCGGCTCGGGACGCTGTCTTCAGCGCCTATCTTCAGAAGCTCCGGGGATCGACGATACAGGTCGTCGATTACACGCAGCTTCTCAAGGCCGCGAAAGGATATAAGATCGTCGTCCTGGCAGGCTTTTCGGGTTTGGGGTATGAGAATCCCGATGCCCTGCGGGACCAGATCAAACGACTTGTACGAAATACCGGCGAGAACTCCATGTATGTCGTCGGAGGGACGGCGGATGGGATCGGCGCGGCCTATACATGGATACCGGCGATCGCAGCCGAACTGAAGCTCGGGAATATAAAAACGGCGGGCATCGTTTCCCGCAATGCAGCTCAATATGGAGTGGAGCCTGAAAACTTCATAGTCTTCGTCGACACCTCGGTTGATGATTGGTCGGTCATCGAGGGCGGAAAATCGCTCATGGTGAGCATAGCTGCGGATACGCAGGGAAAGATCGTGTACTTCGGCGGCGGCGCCGTATCGAAGTCCGAGTGCGAAGAAGCCCTTGCCAGGAACGTGACCGTCGTCATAGTCGACAATTCCGCCAGCGCGGCCAATAAGGCGAACGCCGCGAAGAAACTCGTATCGAATCCGAACTACGTCGTCGACGGCCTTGCGGAAATCAAAAATAATCCCGGCAAATACACATCGCTGCTGATCATTTCGAGTTTCTGAAAAGGGGTTTTAAAAGTCTGGCCGATGAACTGGAGGCATCGCCGACCCCATCGCGAAAATCGAAGCCACCCGGTATAATTGGCGCGGAGATCAAGATGAGACACTATACCGCAGCCATTGCGGGAACCCCGGGAGCCGTAGGCAGGGAGATGATAAAGACCCTGGAGCAAAGAGGCTTTCCGGTAGCCAAGGCCCGCTCTCTTGATCTCGTCTCCAACCTGGGCAAGACCATCGCCTGCAAAGGCGGTGAAACCTCCGCAGCCAGGGGGCTCGAGTCCAAGAGAGTTACCGCGTCGAAAATTGACATTTCAAGAACCGCTACGTATCATCTTCAAAATAGGGTGGAGCGGTGATGAATTCGATCAAGGAACGATATACTCACCTTCTGATTAGGATGATGTCGGGGGCCAAGCAGCAGAAAACCCTCTCCGACCAGGACGTCTACCAGGAAGGGGAGACGGAGCTGCTCCCCTACGTGGATCAGATTGTCAGGGACCATCTCCTGCCCGGATCGGGCATCACAGGCATGGAAAACCTCTCCCTCCTCCTCGAGAAAGCGAAGGCAGGCGAGTCCTGTCTCCTCCTGCTCGAGCATTATTCCAACTTCGATCTCCCGGCCTTACACTACCTGCTGAGGCAGAGCGGCGAGACAGGGACGAAACTGGCCGAGGCGCTCGTCTCCATCGCGGGGATTAAGCTGAGCGAGTCCAACCCGATCATCAACGCTTTCGCGCAAGCGTATACGCGTATCGTGATCTACCCCAGCCGCTCCCTAGAGATCATCAAGCAGAACTATAAGGATCCGAACAAACTCTACCACGAGGTGATTCGCTCCATGAATATCAACAGGGCGGCGATACGGGTCCTGAACTCGGTGAAGGGCTCGGGCAAAATCGTCCTTGTCTTCCCGGCGGGAACGCGCTACAGGCCAGGCGACCCCGCCACGAAGCGGGGAGTCAGGGAGATCGCCTCCTATATAAAGAGTTTCGACAATTTCTGCCTGATGTCGATCAACGGCAATATCCTGCGCATCAACCCCACGGGTGAGATGGAGGAAGATCTCCTCAACGCCGATAAGGTCATTTTTACGGCTGGCCAGGTGTATCCCTGTGAGCGGCTCCTTGGCCATATCAAGGAAGAGCATCATTTCAGAGATGACAAGAAGCAGGAACTCGTGGACCATATCATGGAGGGCCTCGAGCGGATGCACAATGAAGTCGAGACCGGCCGTCTGCCCTGATTCTCCCGTCCCACTAGTCTCCTCTTCGCCCCCCTTTTCTTTTAAAGAGGCGTTTCGCGGGATTGATTCCGAATCGCGCCACGAAATAGATCCACCCAAAGGCGAAGCCGGCGAGGTGCGTGAAATGCGCTGTCGAACTCTGGAAGCTGAAGACGTGAAATGCGCTGTCGAACTCTGGAAGCTGAAGAGCTGGGACAGGATTTCGATGGCTGTATAACCTAAAACCATGACTGGGGCTCTCAAGGGGAGTATTCCATAGATATAGATCAAGGCGTCGGGATTGACGATGGCGAAGGCGAGAAGCACGGCGAAGAGAGCCCCGGAAGCGCCGAGAAGATAGGTATTCCAGGCGCCCACGACCGCGAAGATGACGAAGGAGACAACGCCAGCCCAAATGCCTGTTAGAAAGTAGAAAAGCAAGAACTCCCTGCTCCCCATGCTCCGTTCCACCTGTGTTCCGAAAAAGAAAAGTCCGAGCATGTTGACGGCAAGATGGGAGAGATCGGCATGGGCGAACATGTAGGTGACGAATTGCCAGACCCAGCCCGAGAGGATGGCGACAGGATTGAGGGCCATGACGGCCTTGGCCTCGGGGACGAGCCAGGTCAGGACGAAACAGAGGATATTGGCGGCGATGAGGTAGAGGGTGGCGCTGAAATAAGTATAGCGGAAGGGCTTTCTCAGGAAGGGCGCTCCGCTCATGGCCTGGACCTTTCGAGAAAGGCAAGTAGCTGTTTGAGCGTGAAGGGCTTGGCGAGGACGTCGTCCATGCCCGCAGCCCTGCACTTGTCGAGTTCCTGCTGGCCGATCCGGGCGCTCATACCAATGATGAAGGCTCCCGAATTCAGACGCGTAGCCCTCAGGGCCCGGCTCGCTGCGCAGCCATCCATCCCAGGCATGTAGGAGTCCATGAAGACGATCGTATAGGACTTGGCGGCCGCGCGTTCGAGGGCCTCGGCACCAGATGCCGCAAAATCAGCTCTGTAGCCGCGCAAGGTGAGCATTCTGCCTATGATATCCCTGTTGGCCTCTGAGTCGTCGACCACGAGGATAGCGAGATCGCCGGCAGGCTTAACTTCTTCGAGGGAAAAAAGAAATTCCCCTCGCGGCGGGGGGGCGGGGACAGGCGGTACAAAGACATGCGCAGGCGCAGGCGGGACCAGTGTCGACGTGGTAGGCATAAGCGAGGCAGGTTCACCTTCGGACTTCGTTTCCACTGCCTCCCCCCAGCCTGGCAGGAGACGTTCGGGCATGAAGAGATCGCCCTTGACGGCTGGGCCCTTGAAAGCTATGGGCTTGCCTCGCTTCTTTTCGACGATGGCGAGGTCGGGGAAGAGTCCTGCGGCAATTTCGAAGCCCCTGCCTGGCCGGGCTTTCACTTCCTCAGGACGCGTCGATTCAGTCTCGTTCGGCGGCTTGATTTCTGCAACGAGCCCGGAATGGGGAGAGAGCGGCGTTTCGGGAACGGGAATCGCACCAAGGTACCGCTGCGCCGTCGCCGTTGCCTTCCTCTCGTCCGCCGCGAGCTTCTTCTCGGCTTCGGCTGGGACTTTTCGTGCAAGGAGGAAATAGAGGAAAACAGCCGCGGCAAGGCCAGCGGCGAAAAGTACGTAGAGGAAGGGGCTCGAGCTCGTCCACCCGGCAGCCGGAGCCGCGTAAATGCTCCAGGCTACGCCTTGTCTCGCGAGAGCGGCCGAGGCAACCTTGCCTGTCATGGCTTTTTCTTTTCCGCCCAGAAAATGAGGTGACTTAGCCTGGGAAACATCAGCCAGGGCAAAGACTATGCCAGGGTAGCGGCCATCGAGATCGAGGGAAGAGAGGAGTTTGGCGAAATCGACCGTGAGGCTGGAAAAGCCCCAGACCTTGCCGCCTGAGTAGACTGGATACCTCAGGAAGAGCGCCGACGCTCCATCCACCGACTCGAAGGGGCCGGTTATGACCGGGGCCTTGAGTTCGACTGCCTTGAGAAGAGCATCCTTGCGCTCAGGGTTGGAGAGAAGATCGTGCCCCTTCCAGGCAACGCCGGCCTGGGCCGGATAGTAGCGGTCGATGACGGCTCCGGGTGCCGTGCTTACTCCGACGATGCAAGGATTGCCAGCGAGGATGCCTTCGGCTATGGCTGCCGTCTGGGCTTCGCCCATGGCGGGGTTGGATTCGAGGGATAAGCGCAGGATATGCCCCGAGGCCAGGAGCAGGTCGAGCTTTTTACCCAGCTCTTCAGCGACGCGATAGGCGACGCCTGAACCCATCGTCCTCTCGCCTTTTTCCAAGGTCGAGACGGTGACGATAAATGCCACCACGACGATGACCGCAAAGAGAACCGAAATAGAAGCGGCCGCGCCGCTTCTTCCTTGCTTTATTTTTCCCCTCCCACTCAAATACCGCGCCCCTCGTTCAGCTTTTCACTTTAGAATGAAGGGCTGATCGAGTCAAGGAAGTATGTAGACAGGGTAAAAAATAGGGCCGTCCACCTAAGTGGACGGCCTCCGTCATTAAGGCGCCGATCGGAATCGAACCGATGTATAAAGGTTTTGCAGACCTCTCCCTTACCACTTGGGTACGGCGCCGATGCGGGGCAAACTATATCCTATCCGCCCCTTTTATGTAAATAACCGCGTACCTGGAAGACCTGCCTGAAATAGAAGCCTGCGTGTCGATTCCTTGCATTCCTCATTTACAGAGCGGCTGCTCTCAGGCCTGTCCTCCTGCTGGCGCATTGACTGTCTGGACAATTTCAGCAGATTTCTTTCCCCTGTTGTTCTTATTGATTTTCCTGTCCCACCATTCAATAAAGCCGCTGGCTATATACAGCGTCGAATACGTTCCCGAAATCATGCCGATGAAGAGAGCGAGTGCCATATCGTGTATGCTTCCGGTCGTGAAGAACAGCAAGGCCAAATCGCAGAGCATCGTAGTCGCCGTCGTGATTATTGTCCTGCTGAGTGTTATCGTCAGGGCTGAATCGATGACATCGACAAATTTTTCAGTGGGTCTCAGCCTTCGCTCTTCCCGCACACGATCGAACTGCACGATCGTGTCGTTGATGGAATATCCCAGAATGGTGAGTATTGCGGCGATCGTCCCGGCATTGAATTCCATCCTTGTCCAGACGACGAACCCGATCATGATGAGGGCATCGTGCGCGATGGCCAGGACAGCGGCGATCGCGAATTCAATCTTGAAACGGATCATCGAATACAGAAGGATGAGCGAGAGCGTCGCGACAACAAGCAAAAAGGCATTGCGGGTAAGATTCTGGGAATACCGGGCGCCTACAAAATCGGTCTTGATCTCGACGACTTTATTCGCGCCGAATTTCGCCTCGAGGTCCGAAAGGATAGTGTTGCGGGCGGTAGTCGTAAAGTTGGGATCCTTTCCGTTGTCCTGGATACGGATAAGATAACGCTGGTTTGAAGCCGGTTTAACGGTCTGGACGGAGATTTCACCGAGGCCGGTGATCGCTCCCCTCACATCATCGATCGAGGCGAAGACCTCCGCATCGCTTGCCGGCGCACGGTGAAGGGTCATCGGCTTGATACTGATGAATGTATTGCCCTGGTAGGTCGGTACGAAAAGGGTGGAAGCCATGGCCTCCTGGGCTGGTTCAACCGCAACCGCTACCGACTGCTCGGCCGACAGGGCTTTATCGACATCGCCGATCGTCGGATGGCTGGCGTAATCGACCGTCACGGTCTTTTCATCGATACCCGCCCCTGAAAATATAAGGGTGACCGCTTTATCGGAAACGCGGAGCTCGGCATTGCCCTTACCCGAATAGCTGATGTTCGCAACAGGATAGGCGAGCTGAACGGTTTGGTTTATACCGGCCTTAAAGTCGACGCCCCTATTGAAGCCCATCGTAAAATAGCCGATGAGGCCCAATACAATCAAGGTTCCTGAGAGGATGTAGGAAGGCAGGAAAAATCGGCTGAATCGAACGACTTGTTTCATTTATCTGATCCTCCAGCTGATGGAGACGCTCTTTTTGTGAAGAACATCGGTTTGGTAATCGAAGATGAGCCTGGATACAAAGAGCGAGGTGAAAAGGCTGGTTATATTGCCGATCGCAAGGGAGATAGCGAAGCCCTGGATCGATCCCGACCCGAGCTGGGCCATGAAAACAGCTGCGATAATCGTCGTAATATTGGAGTCCATGATAGCCCAGAATGCTTTATGGAAACCGGCTTCGATGGTGGCTTTTCTCGACTTTCCGATGATGATCTCTTCTTTTATTCGCTCGAAAATGACGACATTAGCGTCAACCGCCATGCCGACTGTCAGGACAAAGCCCGCGATGGAAGACAAGCTCAAGGTCAGTTTGAAGGCCGTAAGAACTGAAATCATTATAAAGAGGTTGAGGATCTGGGCGACAGTCGCGTTTATACCGGCTCCCTTATAGTACGCGAACATGAATATGAATACCGCGAGAAGACCAACGATGACCGCGTTCTTGCCTTGGGCTATGGTATCCTCGCCGAGCGAGGCGCCAATGGCTTGCTGGTTGGCCACGGACATGGAGAGGGGAAGAGCGGCTGTCCTGAGCAGGGTCGCGAGGTTTTGAGCTTCGTCGGAACTGAAACCGGTGATCCTTACCGATTCTCGGATTGGCTCCTGAATCCGCGCATAGGATTTGACCCTGTCGTCGAGCACGACAGCCAAGGACTTTCCTACACTGGCGTTGGTCAAGGCATAGAAGAGATCCCCACCCGCCTTGTCGAGAACGAAGTTTGTCTCCGGTTGACCCGTGATCTGGTCACTCGAGACCGTAGCGCTCTGGACATGGCTGCCGTCTAGGCCGGGTTTGCCTTCCACGACAAGATACTCACCGGTGAATTCATCAAGGCCATAGCTGTCTTTCTTGTAGACTTTCCTGATGGCTTTGCCTTCGGGAATGATTCCCGTCTGGGAAACGGTCATCGTCGCCTCGTTGACGCCGAGAGGGTTGCTGGTCAGGTATTTATTGAGTGCCGAGGTAGCTTCGGAATCGACGATATAGAAAGCAAGATTTCCTTTGCCCATGATGATGGAATTGATGCGTTCGGGATCGGCCGCGCCTGGAATCTCGATATAGATCTGATCCGTGCCCTGCCGTCGGATGACAGGCTCGGTAAGACCAAATTGATCGATACGGCTGTTGAGCACCTCGACTGCCCGCGTCATCGCGTCTTCACGTTCCGTGGTGGTGACCTGGTGGCCAAGCTTTTCGGAAAGCGCGTTCATATCGGCCTGGATGACGACCGACATGCCGCCGGCCAAGTCGAGGCCGAGCTGAATGGCATTGCCATGAAGATTCTTCAGACTGAGAACGTGTTCCCTGTATTTTGCCTCGATGGCATCGAACATGGAACGCTCGTTCGAGAAAGCCATAAGGAGATTGGCAGGACTCATCTCCTTGGGAATAGGCCGTTTGGAATCTTTGTAAGCTTTTTTCGCCACGACCGTGACGACATCGTATTTTTTGGAAAGATCGGTCGTATCGCCCGCGGCAGCTTTGCTCTTGATGTCAGCAAGCGCCGAATAGGCCATTTGGCGGGAATAATCGCGGATCTGCTCGCGTGATCCGATGGCCGTAGCCTGATCTTCTTTGGGAGTCAAATACCACTGAATCGTTGGAAAAAGAAAGGCAAAGGATACGGCAAAGACCGCGATTACGATGATCAGACGACGGGTTTTATTCATTCAGATAACTCCACTTCGAACATCGCGACAGGATCAACCCCCACCCGCGCCCGAAAGGACGGCGGGATCGCTCGGCAGAATGTCCCCTGGGGGGATGGGCTGGGGCTTCGAGACTATTTCTTCTCGGCTTCGGGTTTTTCAGCCGGAACTTCGGGTTTTTCAGCCAGAACTTCGAGTTTTTCCTCGGACTTTACCACAGCGACGCTGGCGATCGCGGACTTGGAGAATTCGATCCTGCAATCGTCAACCACTTTCACCACGACCGTCCCTTCCTTCACCGTGTAGACCGTGCCGTGGACACCGCCGATGGTGACGATCTTGTCGCCCTTCTTGACGGCCTCAATCATCTTCTTCGCATCTTTCTGCTTCTTGTTCTGAGGTCTGATGATCAGGAAGTAGAAAACCACGAAGACGAGACCGAAGGTGATGATCGTGGAAACCATTTGACCGGTGGGGTTGGCCGCCTGGGTCTGGAGGAGGGATAACCCTCGAGCGATAGCGTTCATATACTATCCTTGGCGTAAAGATTCGGGAAAAGTTAGCATGGAACCTCGCGACTCGTCAAGTTGAGCGCGTAGAGCAGGGGCAAGTGGCCGAGGAGACCGCTCAAGCCGTTATCAGGGTTCCCGCCTTGCCGTGGAGAGCCTCATTCGCGTTCTCCAACGAAGTGATGATTACCTTCTCCCCTCCCCTTCTTATGAAATCGCAGGCGGCTTCGATCTTGGGACCCATGGAACCCTTGGGGAATTGTCCCTCGGCGAGATAAAGTTCGCAGTCGGACAGGCTCAGCCTGTCGAAAAAACGCTGATCGGGTTTTTTAAAATTGATAGCTACCCTTTCCACTCCCGTGAGAATAAGAAGCTCATCGGCGCCGACGAGGTTAGCCAGGAGTGAAGAGGCCCTGTCCTTGTCGATGACCGCGTCGACGCCCTCAAGGCTGCCGTCAGCCTCCCTGTATACAGGGACACCACCCCCGCCCACGGCGATGACGATTTTACCGCCGTCTACAAGGTCCTTGATGATATCCTTCTCGATAACGTCGAGGGGCATCGGGCTGGGGACGACGCGCCGGTAGCCCCTGCCCGGGTCTTCCTTGATGATCCAGCCCCGGGCACGGAGCTTTTCCACCTGTTCGGCTTTGTAGAAGGGACCCACGTACTTGGTGGGATTGAGCATGGATGAGTCGGCCGGATCTACCTCCACCTGGGTGACGATGGTGACAATCTGCTTTACGATCCCTTGCTTGAGGAGGGCATTGTATAGACTCTGGGCGATCATATAGCCCATTGAGCCCTGGGTGTCGGCGACGATGACGCCAAGCGGAGAAGGGGGAACCTGGACGCTCGCGGCCTCGTTCTGTATGAGGTGGACACCGACCTGGGGGCCGTTCCCGTGGGTGAGGATGACTTTATGGCCCTCCATGATCATGCCCACGATCGCCTTGAGGCTCTTTCGCGTGTTGGCGAACTGCTCGGTGATAGTGCCTTGGGTGCCTTCCTCGATGATAGCGTTCCCACCCAAGGCGACGACGATTGTCCTGCGGCCGTCCATCCTCTCTCCTTTCCGACAGAAATCCTAGTATAGCATTTTTTCGCTTGCTGGCAAGACAAAATTCTTCGTATCATATTATTATATAAATATTTACTTTCGTTGGATATTTATTCTATACGAAGCGGCGATCGGTTCAGGGCATGACAAATGCAGCCCAGCGGGCTTACTATTGTCCTATGATCGTCATACGAGCAAAGACCTTGGGAATGTGCATGGGCGTACGAAAGGCCGAAGCCGCGGCCCTAAAGGCGGCAGCCAAGGGAGCCGCCTCGGGCAAGCCCGTTCTCACCTACGGACCCCTCATCCACAACCCCCAGGCCGTAGCCGAATTGGAAAAGGCCGGGGTCTCGATCCTCGACCCGGAGGCCTTCGACGCGGGGCGGCTGGACCGCAAAGTCTCGGGTTCGATCGTCATCCTAAGAGCCCACGGAGCCCCTCCCCAGGTTTTTCAGCACCTCGCCGCCGCCGGGGCTGAGGTGGTGGACGCTACTTGTCCCCGGGTGCTTAAAAGCCAGCGAAAAGCCAGGGAACTCCGGAACGCGGGCTGGTCTGTGGCGATAGCAGGCGACCGTTCCCATGATGAAGTAGCGGGAATCCTGGGCTGCGCGCCCGGCTCTGTCGTCGTCCAGGACTCTGCCGAGGCGGGCAGTCTCGCTTCGTCATGGGCAGGCAGACGCGTCGCCCTCATCGCCCAGACGACGATTAAGCGCAGCGAATACGATGAGATAGCCTCTGTCCTAGCCTTGGCAGCCTCCGAGTTCCTGGCCGTGGACAGCCTCTGTCCGGCGACGCTTGACCGTCAGCGGGCCTTGGCTGAACTCGCGGGAGAGGTGGACGCCCTCGTGGTCGTGGGGGGCAGGAATTCGGCCAACACCCAGCGGCTTTTCATGTCGGCCAAGGCCTCAGGCAAGCCTGCCTGGCACATCGAGACGGCGTTGGAGTTGTCGGCAGAGGTTTTCGGCTTCGCAAGGGTGGGACTCTCGGCCGGCGCCTCCACCCCGGACTCCCTCGTCGAGGAGGTGGAGGCCAGACTTTACCGTCAGGAGGGGCCATGCTAGGCTGATTCCATGATTCCAACGAAAGTCATTGGCATCTGCGGGGGTTCGGGCTCGGGCAAAACGACGATCGTGAGGAAGATTTCCGAGGTTGTGTCGGACTTCGTCTTTCTACCCCAGGACAACTACTACAAATCAGCGGAGTACATGTCCAACGCGAATATCACGGCCTTCAATTTCGACCATCCCGACGCCTTCGACAATGAACTCATCATCGAGCATCTGACCGCGCTCCGATGCGGACAGCGAATCGAGATGCCCACCTACGACTTCGTCCACCACCGGAGAACAGACAAGACCATTTCGGTGGAACCCCGCAAACTCGTCATCTTCGAGGGGATCATGGTCTTCACCAACAAGACAGTGCGCGACCTCATCGATCTTAAAATCTTCGTAGATACACCCGACGATATCCGTTTCATCCGCAGGCTTGTCCGCGATATCAAGGAGCGGGGAAGGACCTTGGACTCGGTCGTCGAGCAGTACCTCAACGTGGTGCGGCCCGGGCACTTCGAGTTCATCGAACCCACCAAGTCCTACGCCGATATCATCATACCAGAGGGTGGAGCCAATGAGATGGCGCTCAACGTCCTCACGACTTTCATCAATTCGGTAGTGAAGGAATGAAAAGGCGCCCGGAAATTCCGGGCGCCTTTTATGGAGATTGAAGCCAATAATATGCGCGGCTAAAGGCTGAGATTTCCTGAAACAGTAAAGGTTGAAGTCAGTGCATCGTCGCTGTTTCTGACGAGCGAATCCACATAGCCGACTTTCAAGGTCGCGCTCGTTTCCAAGATGCCAAATTTCTTCTCGAGGGTGAAGCCGCCGCCTATGCCGTATTTCTGCAGGCTTGACGTCTTGAACAGCTGATCGAACGTAGCGTCGAAGGTCATCTTGTCGAAAAATCCTTTCGATACGGCGAATTTAGCATCGTAGCTGAACAGGATATCGGAAGCAGCGGCCGTGGTCCATTCATGCTCAAATGCAAGATTCAGCTTATATTGCTTGTACTGCAGACCGGTGTCGATTCCGTACATCAAGTCCCAGATGCTGGAACCGTTCGTTGCGCCGTCGACCAGTGTATAGGTTATGTAAGAATCCTTGGTCTTGCCCCCGAGCGTGATGATGAAATCACCGAGCTTGAGACGCCCGCTCTTCATCTGGATGCCGCCCGTATGGGTGAGGGTAGTGTCATTTTTCGCGGAAGCCTTTATGAGCGCCTTGGCCGCAGCGTCGCTGATGCTTTCAGCAAGTATATCCGTGTCTGTGGTTGCCCATTCGAACTGGTAGGTGAAGGAAGCGTTGGCAAAAATCCCCGAGGGAGGTGTCGCGAAGGCCACGTCGACCGTGTTGATGATGTTCGATATATCGTCCTCGGTCGGAGTGGCCGTAGAGGTCATGCTGGGACTTATCAGGGGCAATATGTCGTTGAAAAGGATGTCCGGTATATTATCCTTTGCCCTGTCGAAGGAGAGGGACAGATCGAAATCCCCGATTGGCCTTTCCCACGAACCTCCCCAATCCATCACGTCAGAATCGACAGAAGCGCCGAGGCTCTTATAGGAGGCGTCGGTCTTGTGGAACCAGCCTTTCAGGCCAATTGGGTCTGAATTCAGATCGGCGCCGTAAGTGAGGCCCCACAGGTTGCGGTTGAGGGCATTCACTACAAGCCCATCGGACAGCGGGAAATAGTCGAAGACAGGGAAGATCGCGGTGACCGTGTCGACGTAGCCCAGGTAGGGAGCGATATCGAGGTCGAAACCTTCATTTATATCATGAGCCAGTCTGGTTGTATCGAGAATTGTACCAGCCGAGTCAGTATAGAGTGACAATCCAAGCCCGGCATTAAGGTTGAAGAATTTATTGATTGTTCCGGTACCCAGACCTACCACCAGGTTTTCATTCGGTTTGATCAGCGCGAGATCGTACAGAGTGCCTATGGGCGATATGCCCGAGGATCTGATGTCGTCGTACCTGCCCTGGAGAGAACTGATGAAGGAGACATTGGTCTGAAGCCACCAGTAGTCAAAGAAGCCGATGCTTGCCTTCAGGCCGAAGAAATTCTGGGGCCATGCAGTCTGGTACTGCCCCAAGTCGGACAATCCCTTGCCCACGGCTACCTTCAGGAAGGGAGTATCGAAGGACAGTGATGACCCCCGGAACGTGAAGTCCTTGATCGTCTCGTCCTGGAACGTGGTTTTCTGGTCGCCGAAGGTATACCGCAGGAAAGGATCGAAAATGGAGAGCCTGGCGTAGATCTGGTTCGAATTGTAGAACTTCCTCGCTATTTCGCCTGAATAGTTGAACTCGTTCGCGAAATCCCAGGGATTCCAGAGGTTCATGATATTCTGGTAATCAGCTATGAGGGAATTGGGATAGGCTGCGGGGATGTCAAAGACCGAGATATCGTCGCCAAGCCCGAGACCGAGATCCAGGGCCAGCGGCCCGGCCTTCAAGGATGTTTCTCCGCCCACGTCGTACTTGAGATTGAGATCGTCGGCTAGATCCGAGAAGAAAGTCCCCAGATTCGTCGTATTGGCCGATTTCCCTATATCTAAGGTGTTTTCCAGCGTGAAATCGATTTTATAGGTTGCCTTGGCTGAGAAGAAAGGCCCCGTCTCTTTGGCGAGCGAGAACGAGACATCCTCCTTGCGCTTGTTGTTGAACATGTCGACAACGGAGACGGTAACCACGGCTTCCGTGCGCCTATCGTCGACGGGGGTGATCAGGAAGGCCAACTTGTTCTGGATCATGGCGGCTTTGGTTATGAACTTACCATCATAGAGGATTTCGAAATCATCTATCGCGCTGTCGTCGGTGACTTCGAATACGACCAGCTGTTCCTTCCTTTTTTGGAGATGCTTGTTTTCAGGGGACAGCAGCTTCAGCGAGGGCGAAACCACGTCGCTGACCAGCCTTGACTTGAAATAGCCCGTTTCCGGGACCCTCAAGAATACGCCTTTCGTCGTCTGCGCCAGGACATAGTAGGAAAGTTCCTTGCCTTTCCTCAAATAGGTGAAGGGAATGTGGACACTCCAGGCTCCCTCCTTCTCGGCGAAAAGGGCATAGAGAGGCTGCTCGCCTCCTTCCTGCAGGAAATAGAAGCGGGCCTGGGCGATAGAGACCCCTTCCTCGATGGTCAAGCTCAGGTCCAGATCCTTGTACGACAGGATTTCGTTGGGGACGGAGATGTCCAGTCCGAAGAGCCCAGCCGCAACCCAGGAGAACAAGACAAGCGCAATGATGGGTTTCTTCATTTTATCATACCTTTTTTAGGCATCATTTGCCGAAAAGATTGTTGAAAATCCCGAGTAGCCCAGGATCCGCCGGTCTTCCGCCTGGCCCAAAGGAACCTCTCGTTCCTCCTGTATTGGGATCGATAGGATTGCCCGGATCAAATGAAGGAGGCGTGTTCTTATCCTGATCGTCTGTCCCCTGATCCTGGTTCTGGCCTTGGCCGCCGTCTGCCGCGTTTACCCGTATTCTCTTCAGGACACTCAGCTTCCTGCCATCCCTGCCTGTCGCTTCCACGGTGATGACATGTTCGCCAATCGAGAGCTGGTTAAGGTTTCCGAGGTTGAGACTTGTGCCTCTTCCTAAGAAGCCGTTCAGGTGGGAAGTCCAGGTGATGGCATTTCCCGTCAGGGTGGAACCGTTCCTGTCTTGGGCCGCCGCCTCCAGGATGAACTGCGTACCCTTCTGCATGATCAGGGGTTCATTTGTGGGTGAGATGCCCAGGTTCATCGGCCCCATAACCCTTAGGAAGAACGTGAATGAGGACAGGACCCGCGTTCCCGAAAGCGCGTCGACCGTAATAGAGCGATTGCCGGGAGTCAGGCGGGCCGACGTCAGGTCGAGCCGTGGGCCTGTGGCGACAGAAGCCGCAGCCAGATCTGTATGCCACTGTATGGAATCGACGCCAGTCAGACCGGCGACAACGGCCTCCACGCTGCCTGCTCCTCCTTCGAGGTTGAATTCGGCAGGTGCGTTGTCAACGAATACTCCACTCCTCTGCCTGTACACGTTAAGGGTGAAGGTCAAATCTCTGGTCAGTGAATTCTCGCTGGCCGAGATGTCGAGTTTGAACACGCCCTCGGTCTGCAGGAGGCTTGCGGGTATCATCGAAGTGTAAAGCCTGGTTCCATCGACGGATGACCAGGAGCCCGCCACCAGAACGTCGTTGAGTTTCATGGTAAATGTAGGTAAAACGAAGCCGGTGAGGGCGACCGTGACAGGAATGGCTTCATTGACCCAGAACAGGTTGCCGGAGACAGGGCTTGTCAATGTTGCCAGCGCGTTCCTGGTCAGTCCGACAGGATAGTCTCTTCTGAATATTTCCCTCGCGCCTTCATTGGCTAAGTCCGAATCGACAACGAGTGCTGTGATGAAAGCAGGGCCTTCGGAAAAGGCTGTAAGGTCGCTATAGGTGAATGCGGCTTCTCGACCCGTTTTGGTGACGCTACGCTCTCCCTGTTTCAAGGTCCAGGAGACAAGAGGCGCGATGCCGCCCGTGTAGTCCGCTCTCACCGCAAGAGGAGCGCTGCCTTCGGAAACCAGATAAGCAGGCTGGCCATTATTGATGGTTGCCGTGATAGCCGATACCGGCGTGTAGACCCTGAGCGAAAGCGTGCCTGTTCCCTTCGCTCCGTAATTGTCCACGGCCGTTCCGATGATGCGCCATTCGCCTGGGGCAGCATTGTTCAGCAGGAAGGGATTGCCGTCCCCAATCCTCGTGCCATCCTGTTTCATCCACGCGATAGTGCCCGTGTATGCCTGATCATCCTCAACCCTTGCAGACAGTACGATTGGCGTTCCTGCGGCGTACTGCCCTCCCGGAGTGGTATCTGCAATTGTCACTTTCGGATTTCCATTGACTAAAAAGCCAACTTCAGCCCGGTCTACCGATCCATTCTCCGAATACTGGGCCACGAGAGTATAGGGTCCCGGAGTCTCCGGCGCCCTCAGCGAGCTGATGGAGTTCAAGGTTTGGCCGTTGAGAGCCCAAGTCACCCTTCCCGCGGCGATGTTCTGCGGCAAACCGAGGATATCGGGGGTCAAGACATCGCCTGAGTTCACTACCGATCCATGGGGCCAGTAGATGCTCAACGCCAGGGGTGTTCTTGCCACGTTTACTGAAATCTTCTTTGTCCCGCGTTCCATCCCTCTGCTATCCAGATACCTGACGGTGATGGCCGCCTCTCCCAGCGCCTTCGGCCTGAAGGAAGCCGAGGCTCCCGTGAATAGTTCGGGCTGGACAGTCGTGTCGTCGAGGTACTGCACGGTCCAGTTGAAGCTCCCGGTTCCCGATGCATCGCCGCCCTGTGTTCCTAACGTAGCCATGAGCGGAAGATTGTATTCTCTGAAGTAGGTCCCGCCTGCCATCGGCGATTGGATGTCGACCGCCAACTGACCGGCTTCAACGCTGAAGGGAACCTGCCTGGTCGCCGTCACTCCCTGGCTGTCCCTCGTGCTGGCCGAGAGAAGGTGTTGGCCGATATCGCCTGCGAGGAGAACTCTTGCGGTGCCGCTAGTCAGTTTCACCCCGTCGAAGAATATCTCGATGAGCGGCGAAGCATTCTGATCCTCGACATCGAAGGCGGAGGCTGTCCAGGAGAGAGTCTGGCCTGTATACTGGATGGCCGGAGTCGCAAGCGAGAGCGTCGGCGGACTATTGACCGTCAGATTGATCGTGGTCAGCTTTTCCTTCGTCCTGCCGAAGGCCGCAGTCGTCAGCTTGAGCTGCTTCTGGCCTGTTAGTCCGTTCGGATTGAAGGAAGTGTCGCTGCCGACCGCTATAACCGTGCCATCGATCGACCAGGAGAAGGCGGCTCCGGCTTCGCCTGAAGCCGATAGGGCGATTGTCCTGCCCACGGAGTAGGTTATAGCCGCCCCGTTGAGCGGCTGGTTGATGATCGGTTCCGCTATATCACGGACGATCACGGTCCTTTCCGGAGTCGTCCTTGTCATGTCACCCTTTTCATAACGGGCCTGGATTCTCTGGCTGCCCAGGGCCGTCCCGGTGAAGTTGTAGGTGAGCCCTTTGGACCCGGTATTGGCGCCGTTCACAAACCAGGAGATGTACTGTGCGGCGTCGTTCAGATTGAACTGGGACCCTGCCACCCTATCGGCTCCCGCCATGCAGGTGACTGTATTTCCGACTATGAGTTCGGCTCCGGAAGCTGGAGTCAGAAGATTGAGCTGGAAGTCGATCTGGACTTCGATGTTGACAGAAGCGGATGCGGTTCTTCCCAAGGGATCGGTAGCATTCGCCGAGACGACATGCCTTCCGGGAAGCAGCCTGCCAAGGGAGCCGGAGGCGAAGTTGCTGTTGGGGACAAGGTTACCGTCGATCCTCCAGGATATGCCCGTCGCCTGTCCTGATACGATCGCCATGGAGACCATGAAATTCGCGTCCGGGGACAGCCGGGCTTCGTTTGCCGGCTGGGTTATGGAGATCGCCAGCGGTGGATAGACCGTCACCGTTGTTTCCTTTGCCGTACCCGTTCCGAAGCTATCGAGTGCCGTCACCGATATGACATGTCTCCCGACAGGTAGGGTGGAGATGGCAAATCTCGGCGTCTGCATCTGGCCAATGACGATGTCGTCCATCTTGTAGGTATAGGAGGCTATCAAGTCCTCGCCGCCGCTGATTGTCGTCTGAATGGTCAAGGTATCGCCTAACGCGAGCGAGGCGGGCAACGCGGAGACACTCACTATCGCAACGCGTCCCGCCACGCTGACGTCGCGGCTTGTAATTCCGCTGCCGGCGTACTCATACTCCCCGTAGACCGCGGCTGGAAGCCTCACTCCCGAGGCGAAGCCCCGAACCGATATGGAATGGGCCCCTGGCTCGAAGCTTGCGGTCAGACTGCTATAGGTCTGGTTGTCAACCGTCCATACGACCCGGTCGATATCCCTTTTCTCGACCTGCAGGGGGATAGCTGTCCGGGAGGGGAATTTTCCGTTCACTGCCATGGCAGCAGGCATGATGATGCTTATATAAGGATCGATCACCTTTACCCTGAAGGACTTGTCCGCCGTTATATTGTTCAGGATTCCGCGGACCGTAAAGTTTATCTCGTTGTCGGAGGCGGAAGGCGTGAAGGAGTATTCAGCACCCTGGGTGCCGCTTCCCGACACTAGGGCACCGTTCCTGAACCATTTGATGGTCTCTCCGCCGCTCTTTGTGACGGTGAAGTTGTACTGCTTTCCGGCGATTATCCTATCGCCGTCCTTTATTCCTACTATAGAGAAACTGGGAGGAGTCCTGTTCTCGACGGCGAAGGATACGGAATTGCTGTAGATGCTCAGCTCCGAGGCCGAACCGCTGGTCACGAATTTCCCCACGACGTAGAGGCTGTGGCTGCCCTGTGCTACGCTGTTCCAATTGAAGGCCGAAGGCAGGGCCGTACCATCGAGAATAAAGCTGTAGGAGCTGAGATCGCTGGTTATCACGACAGGCGTGGGAATGGAATTCATGGCAAAGACAGTCCCGTCGGCGGGGGATGTAATGGAAATGCTGGGGCTGATGATCTTAACTATCCACTCGTGGTAGACGCTCAAACCGTGGCTATCGGCGACCGTCGCGCGGACGGTGAACTGCCCGGCTTCCCCGAAGCTGTGGGAGATGGAATTCCCCGTGGCCTCCGTAACGACAGTACCATTATTGAGTATACGCCATGCGATCGGCAGCAGAGTGTTGTCGCTCGAAGCGCCGAGGCTGAAGTCGGTGTTCCGCCCCATCGCTTCACGCACGGTTGAGCCGGAAGGAGAGAAACTCGTGATCACGGGCGGCTGGTCGCTGTAGATCGAAAGACGTATCGCCGCAGACTGCCCCGTGAATTCGCGCGTGCCGCCGCCGCTGTCGACCGCATTCACCCTCCATCCCGCCTGTACCATATGCTGGCCGGTTTGCGTGAATGTTTTGTTCCACGCCCCTGTCTCGATTCCATCCACTATCCAGTAGAGCTCGGAATCGGCTGTCGAAGCGCTGACAGGTATGACCGTCCCCACCTTGAACTCTGTGACTGAAGGAGCCGAAAAGTATACGGCAGGATCGACGATCTTGACGGATACGGAGGCGGCCCCCGTTATGCCGTCCGCGTTTCTGACGTGATAGGAAACCGCCAGGAGCTTCCTGGCAAGGCCTGCGGGCGGCGAATAGCTGTTGGAGGCCAGTCTTATGCCATCTATCTCCCACCAGGCGGCGGCACTACTTGATGAAGGACTGACGTCGGCGCTGAATCTATAGTTTTCACCCGTCTTCATGACCATACCGTTCCGCGGGAATCCTATGGTGACCACGGGAGGCGTGAGATCCTTCACGCTGAAAGAAATCCTGGCTGACTCCTTGCTGTATTCGGTCGGGTTCCCGGTCGAATCAACCGCGTTCCAGTAGCCGATGGCATAGAGCTGATGACTTCCGGTTCCCAGTTCGGAAAGCTTCTTGAAAGAAGATCCCATCTGGACTTCGTCTATGAACCAGCTGATCCTTGCCGCGTTGGGCGCGTTCATGACCGGCGAAAGCGTGGCTGTGAGTGCGAAGACAGCGTTCTGGGCTGGACTGGCAACGGTCATCACAGGATCTGTCACATTGATCCGGACTGATGTCTGGCCCTGCTTCTGGTAGGTATCGATGGCAGTGATGGTCAAGGTATACTCGCCCGCAGTCCTTGGAGCGAAATTGAGCTGGCTGCCCGTCGTGCCGTTCTGCGAAACATCGGGGCCGCTCACGGTCCAGGTGATCGTGCCCATGGGGTTTTCATTCTCCACGTTTGCGGTCACCCTGACCGATGTTCCAAGTATCAGACTGACTCCCGACTCCGGCTTGGCAATCGAGACGACGGGAGCGTTCCCCGTCACCGTCACCTTCGCCTTCGCCGATTCCACGGTCTTTGTTGTGCCGTTCAGGTCGGCTCGCGTGGTTCCCGTAACATAAACTTCATGCTGTCCTACATCGGCGAAAGTAAAGTTTTTCTGGCTTCCCGTGCCGATACTGCTCCCGTCCACGAACCATTCGTAGGAGACGACATCCCTGGTATTCTGGCTGTCGACGGCAAGGGGGACCTGGGTATTCTTGACCACGGTCCTGGTCGTGCTCGCAAGAAGTGCGACCGCCGGCTCGAGTACTGTCAGGTAGATAATCTGCGAATTCTTGGATAAAGCCAGAGAGTCGGTTACCGTGAGGAATGCCGAGAGCGAATTGGCCATATACCGCTGGGTCGGACTCCAGGTGACCTCCATCCCGTTCTTGGTACCGCTGCCGATCGTCCAGACCGAGCGGGCCTCGGTCGCCCCTTCCGCGAAGACCGCACTGCCGCGGAAGTTGTAGCTCTCGCCGACAATGAGTATGCCGTTTGCGGCCGGTTCGCTGGCCGTGACCGTCATCCCGGTATGGATCTTTAATGTCAGGCTCTGTACCAGTCCGGTAGTGGAGGAGAAAAAGGTCGTCCCGTCGGTATTGTACGGCATGACATACCAGGTATGTGACGATCCGGGGACGAGGATATCGGACAACTGGTAGCTATCCCCCGTGGTGAGGCCTTTGTACCGGTCGTCCAGATAGACGCGGTATTCGCTCACCCAGGTGGAATAGTCAGTGCCGACGTAGCTCCAGGAGAAAAGCGGATTGAACGGATTCGAAACATCAGCGATGTATTTCAGCTTAGGAATCGGGAAGTTGATGGTCTTCGTCAGGGAGGTGATCATCGATCCGTTCCAGTCGATGTAGCTGATGAGGAGCGAATAGCTTCCGCCGGCGCGGAAAGGCACGGCGCTTAGATCGTAGGTAACGTAGCCGTTGGTCGTATCAGAGGGGTAGCCCTTGATGGACGAAGATCCGGCCGTAGACTTCCTATGGCTTTTCGTAGCTGTATAGTTTGTTACGCCCGGCCCGTTAATAACGATCCTGGTCGATGAGGTCGATACCAGCCTTGCCTCATCGTATACGGGAATTTCTGGCACCTGGAAGGTGAGGCTTCGGTTGTCCACGGTAGGAAGGGCGACATTGCCGATAGCGCCGATCGTGACGACCTTGAAATCGACTTTAGCATTGGAATCGGTGGCTTAAATCCAGTCCCTTACTACTGTATACGAGGAGTTGATATCGTTTGGATTCGAGAGTGTTATTTCTGAGACCGTGAGGATTATGGAGTAAATCCCTTCGGGAATGCTCAGATTTGCTATGTTTTCTATCCCCGTAAAGCCCGTATGTGCCAGGAGGGTGCTGCTCATCTCGAAATCGTCGTTCCTGATGTTGGAGAGATAGCTCAGCATATCGCTGTTGGTGAAGGTGAATGAGGAATTCCCCGATATCTTCTTCACAAGATTCGTTTGCAGGTAATCATCGTGCCAGGCTCCGCCGAATTCGATCCTCAGCTTCATAAGCAGGAATGAGTCGCCTGCGCCGTTGTTGATGGTGATCGAGATTAAGGGCGTGCCGAGGATATCTCCCGTCTGGAAATTGGCTTTTTTCGTGGTGATGATATCGCCGGGTTGTTGGAGGACGCGTGCCCGGGCACCCCTCACCTGGCCGAAAGCCGGGGCGATGGCGACCGACAGCAGGAGGACCAAGGCCAAGGCGATAATCCGCACGGAATTGAAACGATTAGCGAAAGGGAATCGGTACATACGAGCCTCCAAATAACAGGCCGACTGCCAGTCAGGTTCTCGGCGAAGTTCCTATTCGGAACCGGAAATCAGGAATTCCCGCCCTTCTGGAGGCAACGAAACCAGCGTAGATGTTCTTTGGACGGGAAAGACGGCGATAATGCCTTGAAATCCTATGAGTGTTGATTTTTATGAAAATTTTCGTCATAAAGCAAGCTTCGTTCTATTTATTCGAGCTGTCAATTCTTTTTCAAGTCTTGCTGTTGAAAATATGATCGGAGCCCGAGCGGCTAACGACAAACGTCCTGTACGGCCTTCAGTGCCCCTTCCCCGCCGCCATCTCCATCCCGTGCTCGAAGAGCGGGGCGAGAATCCGTGCGTGGAAGACGGCGGCCTTGACGCTGCCTGGACAGTTGACGATGTACTGGGTGCCTTTCATGCCCGCTATGCCCCGTGAGAATACGGCGTTAGGGGTCTCCTCGAGGGAGCAAGCCCTGCAATACTCGGCCAGGCCCGGCATGAGCCTGTCGCAATAGACTGCCGTCGCCTCGGGCGTCAGATCCCGTGGCGAGGGGCCCGTGCCGCCCGTCGTCAGTATCCAGTCGGCGCCAGTATGGCGCCCCAGGGCAGATGTAACCGGTTCGACGCCGTCGGGGACAATCTCCGTATCGACAGAGGCCTGCGGCCAACATTCCAGGATAGCCTTTACCATGGCTGGCCCCGAAGCGTCCTCGTAGACGCCTGCCGAAGCCCTATCGGATACAGTAATGACAGCGATCTTCACGCCGCACCTCCCCGCCTTCGACGACGCGGGCGAAAATACCTTTCGTGGGCATGACGCATTCGCCCATAAGCCTGCGTATCTCGCAGGAGGCGTGGCATTCCTTGCCTATCTTCGAGACCTCGAGAAGCGTACCACCAATCTTCAGCATGGTTCCCAAGGGCAGGAGGTGAAGCTCGAGCCCCCGCGTCGTAATGTTCTCGGCGAAGTCGCCAGGCTTGAGTCCGCCCAAGTCCCGAATAAGGGAACAGGCTCCTTCCTTGAGTCCTGTCGAGGCTTTTTCGATCTCCTCCACAGCGAGGAGGGAGATCTGCCGCTCCTCGATGAGTCCGGCGTGGGCGTCGCCGGCAACGCCTCGGCCAATCTCCAGAACGACGGAGTCGACAGGCTTCTTTCGCGTCCCTGTGACGGTCGAGACGTTGAGCGACACTATCTCGAAGTCGCCTTCGTCCTTCATTTCGCTCATGATACGGATTCCTTCGTCTTCTCCACGAGATGGATGCCATCGATCCGCATGCCCTTGTCCACGGCCTTGCACATGTCGTAAATGCAGAGGGCGGCGACCGAAACGGCGGTGAGAACCTCCATCTCGATGCCCGTCTTGTCCGTGCAGATAGCCTTGGCGCCGATGTCTATCTCGCCCTCGCCCAGCTCGAAGCTTACTTCGACCTGTTCGATCTCGATATTGTGGCAGAGGGGTACGAGGTCGGAGCAGCGCTTCGCGGCCATGATGCCGGCGACTCGGGCCGTGGCGAGGACGTTTCCCTTGGCGATGGCGTTGCCCTTTATCTTGGCGACCGTCGAAGAAGCCAGGAGGATTTTCCCCTCGGCTCGCGCCGTCCTCCGGAGCCGGGGCTTGCCCGACACATCAACCATGCGCGCCTCGCCTTTTTCGCCTAAGTGGCTGAACTCTTCTCCCATAGACACTCCAATCAAGATCGGGCCGGGACAGGCAAGGCCAGGTGAAACCTGGACTGCTAAGTTTCCTAGCCGCCGATCTGCCCCACGGAGGGGGTGGAACTGACCGCCCCATGGGCGGGTTTTCTCATGATGGCGGTCCTGATGCTCCCTTCAATATCGTCGAAATCAACCTTGAAATCGAGGTCGGAATGGAGGCAGGAGCGCAAGCAGCCATCAGCCGTGAGCCGTATACGGTTGCAGGAGGAACAGGGCGGCGGCCTATCGTAGCCGTAGTCGTCGCGTTTTTTTTCCTGGAGGGAATACTGGGCTATCGTCTGCAGGGCGACCCCTTTGGCCCGGGAGAAATCGCGCATCGCCTCGATCTCGGATTTCCGAGTGTCGGAGAGGATGACCATGTTGATCTTCACGGCGAAGCCGGCGCCGATCGCCGAGTCGAGGCCTGCGAGGGCCTTGAAAAGCTCGCCGCGCCGGGTGAGGAAGCGGTAGCGTTCGGAATCGAGGGTGTCGAAGGAGAGGTTCACTGAATCGAGGCCCGCCGCGGCCAGTTCGGCGGCGATCGGCGCCAGGAGGGTGCCGTTGGTCGTCATGGCAAGCGTCTTGAGTCCGGGAATGGCCCGCAACATCCTGACCAATCCGACGATGCCCTTCCGCGCGAGAGGTTCGCCTCCCGTGATCCGTATCTTACGGATGCCGAGGCGCACGGCGGCCTTTGCTGTCTCGGCGATTTGCTCGTAGCTCAGGATATCCTTGTGGGAAAGGAGCTTTATGCCCTCTTCGGGCATGCAGTAGCGGCAGCGCAGGTTGCAGCGGTCGGTTACGGATATTCTGAGATAGTCTATTTCACGGCCGAATGCGTCGCGCATGGACGATAGCTCCTTTCTCCATCTGCTTCCGGCCCAGTTCCATCCTGAGAAGGGCATCGGCCTCGGCGAGGACGGTGATCATCGAAGAGCCCTTGTACGCAAGAGCAAGGGCCTCCGGGCCCCGCTCCGTCGAGACTAGCCGCGCGGGGAGGAATTCCACTCGGTCGACCTCCCTGCGCTCAAGAGAGGCGCCCAGGACGGCGGCTGTCATCGGCGGCGCATACTTCAGGCCCATCATCGCGTACAAACAAGGTTTTACGAGAATTTCGAAATTGACGAAGGTGGAAACAGGGTTTCCGGGAAGGCCAAAGACGACTGTCCGGCCTCTGGCGCCGAAGAAACTGGGCTTTCCCGGTCGCATGAGCAGCCCGTGGTATATTGGTTCGACGCCCAGAGTCTCGAGTACCGAAGGCACGAGGTCAAAGTCGCCCATCGACACGCCGCCGGAAACCAGGAGAATGTCGCATTCATCCAGAGCCTTGGACAAGTCCTCCGATAGATCCTTTTTTAGATCGCGGACTATGCCGTAGAAGCTGACGCGGACACCGGCAGCCTGGGCCTGGCTGGCGAGCTGAGGGCCGTTCGAATCATAGATCGCGGCCTTCGGGAGGACTCGGCCCTGCAAAGCGAGTTCGTCGCCCGTGGAGACGATGCCGACGAGGGGGCGGACCGCGGCCTCGATTCCGGCCAGACCCCCCGAGGCGATAATGCCGATGTCCTGGGCTGCCAGGACGCGGGGGGAAAGAAGGATCGATCCCGCGGCCAGGTTTTCGCCTTTTCGGATGATGTTGGAGAACTGTTCGGGATTCGTGAAGGCGACGAGAGAACGACCGGCTTCATCCTTGCCTGCTTCCTTCGTCCGCTCGACCCGCTGGACGCCCGCCGCGACTTCGGGCAGGGGAGCTCCAGTCATGATCTTTACGACCTCGCCCCTTCCCGGCTTCTTGTCCGCCTCACGCCCCGCGGCGACGGCGCCCACGACGCGATATATCCCCTCCGAGACAAGTTCGGAATAGGCATAACCGTCCATGGCCGATTTATCGAATGGGGGATGGTCGATGGGCGAACTCAGAGGCCTTGGCAGGACTCTTCCCAGAGCCTTTGAAAGCGGCACGAATTCGGTTTCCGGCCCGGGGCGCATGAGTGTCGTCGTCTGGACGATAATCTCTACAGCTTTATCAGGATGTATATCGCGCAGCATCTCGGCTCCCGCTGTCCCCAGCTATCGTTCCGCGGTCGAATTCTATGACCCGCGCGGCTATCGCGTCTATGAGCTCGGAGCCATGGGCGCTGAAAATGACGGTTGTACCGGTTTTAACCATCTGGGAGAGGGCACCGGCGATGAGATCGCGGGAGGATAGGTCGGCGCTCGCCGTCGGCTCATCCAGGAGGAGAACCTCGGCTCCCGACGCTATGACCCTAGCCAGGGCGAGACGCTGGGTTTCGCCTCCCGACAGGCCGTGCTTCCTCCTCATCGACACGCCGTCCAGGCCGACGAGGGCGAGTGCCTCGGCCGAGACTTGCGCCGCCTTCTTCCCCTCGATGCCCCGGGCCCTGCATACGAAGTCCAGGTTGCGCGCCACGCTGCCCGAGAGCATATAGGGATGCTGGTGCATGTAGACAGTCGAACGTCTTAGTGCGGGGGGCAGCGAGGAAGCGCCTCCCGAGCAGAGCGCTTCTCCTCGGAAGCGCAGTTCGCCCGAATAGAAGGCCGATTTCAGACCACCGGGCAGAAGACCATTGAGGAGCTTCAGTAACGTGGTCTTGCCCGAGCCGTTGGCGCCGACGAGGGCTACACAGGTTCCTTCCGCGAGTTTAAGGACCGGTATGACGAGGGCGTCGGTCCGTTCAGCTCCGTAGGAAAACCGGAACTCCTTCATCGAATAGAGAACGCTAGCGTTCATGGGCACCCAGTCCGTTCACGGCCAGGTTGACCGACACCGAGATGAGGAAAAGGACGAGACCGAAGGAGATCGCCCTTTCGAACTCGCCCTTGGCCGCGTCGAGGGCTATGGCCGTAGTCATGGTCCGCGTGTAGCCCCGAATGTTTCCTCCCAGCATGGTGGAGACGCCCACCTCGCCGATCACCCTGCCGAAGGCTAAAACGAGGGAGGAGAGGATAGCCGGCTTGGCCTCCCTCAGGGTTTCAAGAAGTCTGAGGCCGGGGGACGCGCCAAAGGTGTCGAGGGTCTCGCCGAAACGCCCGTCGAGTTTGGAAAGTCCCGTGTAGGTGACCGAGGCGACGAGGGGCATGGCAAGGAGGAATTGGCCAACGACGATGCCTGGGGGAGCGAAGAGAAAGCCCAGAAAGCCTAGAGAACCCGAGCGGGAGAGGAAGGAATAGACAAAGAGACCCACGACGACCGTGGGAAGCGCCGAGAGGGCGTTAATGAAGGAGGCAAGTGCCCGCCTGCCACGCCCCGCTTTCCATGCCATGAAAACGCCGAGGGGAAGACCTGGAATCATTGAGAAAAGGGTAGCGAAGAAGGAAAATGAAAGACTCCTCCCGATGATGCCCCATGTTTCGGGGTCGCCGGCGACAAGGAGCCTGAATGCCTCAGCCATGGCCGCGCCCCCGGCTCCCTTGCCCCGCCACCATAAGGCACCACAGCGTCTTATGGCGGCGATCGAAACTTAGAAAATGAAGAAACACGGTTCCCCGCCTATCTTGTAGGACTGGATTAAGGCCTTGCCCTCGGCTCCGGTGAAGAAATCCATGAGGGCTTTGGCTCCGGCCACATTGACATGGGACCATTTGGCTTGGCTGACGGTGATGATACCATAGGGGTTGAGGAGGATGGGATCCTTTTCGAAAACGATAGCCAGACCTGGAGCCGAACCCTTGACCGCAAGCCAGGTCGCCCTGTCGGCAAGGGTGTAGGCGCTGAGTTGGTCGGACATGGCGATCACTTGGGACATGCCCTGGCCGGCTTCCTTGTACCATGAACCCGAGGGGGCAATGGCCGCAGTCTTCCAGATATCCTTTTCCTTGACGTCGGTGCCGGAGTTGTCGCCGCGGGATACGAAGGACGCCTTTCGGACCGCAATGGCTGCGAAAGCCTCGCGGGCGGTCCTGGATTTGCCGATGCCGGCCGGGTCGTCCTTTGGTCCCAGGACGATGAAGTCGTTGTACATGACATCTCGGCGCTCGCTGCCCCAGCCCGCCGCCATGAAGGCATCCTCGAGGGCCCTGGCATGGACCAGGACGATGTCGCAATCGCCCCTCTCGCCGATCTTCAGGGAAGCGCCCGTGCCCACGGCCACGATGTCCACTTTATACCCAGACTTTTTTTCGAAGACAGGAAGCATTGAGCCCAGAAGTCCGGACTGGTCGGTGCTGGTCGTCGTCGCCAGCTTGATGCGCGGGTTCTGGGGGGCTAGGGCGACCTGGGCCGCAAGGCCGGTCGCAGCCAGCCTGACAAGACAGAGCACAACAAAAAGCCGCTTTGAGGATTTCATGGAGTCTCCTTTCCAAACATGGGAGGCTGGCGGGTTTCCCTGCCAACCCTCGGAGGCAGGCCGCAACGCGGCCGACCACCTCGATCATGCCGCCATAGCGCTCAAGCGCCGAAGGCGAACCCCAAAAAGGATTACACGATTCGGAGAATATCTTATCCCTGCAGAATAAAGGGCTTTGAGAGGAGCGTCAATGCTGAAAGCGTAAAGTAGGCAGGACTGACCGATCTGCCGATGCGGCAGGCCCAGGACTCAAGCCTAATCCGAACACTTGACCCCGAGTTCGAAACGGCCGTAGAGTCCGCCCGAAGGAAATAGATGAAGAACGCCGAAACAACACTCGCCAAACTGATCGAAATCGCCCTGCGCCGCTACGGAATGCTGGAGCCCGGGGATAGGATCCTCGTCGGGGTGTCGGGGGGAAAGGACTCAACCTGCCTCCTTCGGGACCTCGCCATCAAACGCACGTGGTGGGAAGTCCCTTTCGAGGTAGAGGCCTGTTTCATAGCCTCGGACCTCTATAAAATGGGAGTTCCGAGAGCAGAAGCCGTCGACGATTCCTGGATACGCCAGAAGGCCGCCTGGTGGGGCGTGCCCTATACGCGAATCGATGTGCCGGTGATCGGCCGCCTCAAGCCAGGCGAGAAAATGAGCTGTTACTGGTGCTCCACCCAGCGCAGGACGGAGCTTTCGCGTTACGCGCGATCCCGGGGCTTCAACAAACTCGCCCTCGGCCACCACATGGACGATATCCTCGAGACCCTCTTCATGAACATGTTGAGAAAGGGCGAGTTCGCTACCATGCCGCCCGTCATGCGCTATAACAACTACCCCCTTTCCGTCATCCGCCCCCTCGCTCTCTGTGAGGAACGGCAGGTGATCGCCTGCGCCGAGGAATTGGGTTTCATTTCCCAAACCTGCAGCTGCGCCTTCAATCTCGAGGGAGCCCGCCGGATGACAAGGAGTCTCATCGAGGGCCTCACCGGGGGCTCGAGCGTCGCCAAGCGAAACCTCTTCGCATCCATGAGTCACGTCAAGAAAGACTACCTGGCCTGATTCCCCGCCTTCTCTCTTTCGCCTCGGAAATATACCTTTTTCGATTTGTGCCCCGCCCGAGAAAGAACTACAATAAAAACAAAGACGAAAGACCATCAAGGAGATGCTATGAAAAACCGTGCAATCACCCTTTTCGCTCTCGCTTTCCTCATGGTGGGCTTGCTGGGAGCGCAACCCATGATCAGCCAGAAACAGGATGTGGCCATATTCGCCCTCGGCTACTACGGGTGGAGCATACCTGCTCAAGCCCTTGCCTCTATCGATGGGGAGATCCAGAAAGTCTTCGCCGATCTGGGGCGCTTCACCGTCCTTGGCGTCAGCCAGCGGCTCTCTTCCGGCGGGCTCGAGCGCTTCATCGACACCATGAAGCAGGCCAAGCAGGCTAACTTCGTTATGCCCGAGAAATACCAGTTCGGCGAAGCCTTCCTCACCCAAGCCGAGTTCAACAAGCTCGTGGGAGCCTTCATCGTCGTGGCACCCGTCGTGGTGGAGTTCAACTCCTTTTATAATTCGAAGAACGTGCAATGGGAGACGAGCATCAAGACCAACGTGACCTTCATCGACGTCGCGGCTGGCGGCTCCGTGCTTGCCATGAAGACGGTGAGCACATCGGGGACAGACAAGCAGAACCAGTTCAAGTCGATAAGCTCGGCCATAAGTTCCATACCCGGCCAGCTCCAGTACGAAGTGCGCTCGATTCCCGAGTTCCAGATCAATACGCGGATCCTGACCGCCGATGGCTCTACGGTTAAGCTGCAGCTGGGCGACAACATGGGTATAAAGAAAGGCGACGAGTATGCCGTCATCCAGAAGCGGACGGTCGAAGGTTTCGATGACTCCAAGGAGGCCGGCCTCATCGTCGTCAAGGAGGTGGGACAGGAGGTCTCATCAGCCCAAGTCCTCTACAGCTCGATTCCCCTGGGCAAGGATGCCCAGCTGAGGGAGATACCCAGGCAGGGCGTCGACTTCGATCTCTACATACACTCTATCGGCGGTTCGGACGCGACGGTGGCTCCTGGATTCAAGGCCACGGCTTCGCGCGGCTTCTATTCTTTCAGGCCTTTCGTGGCCGCCCAGGTGCCGCTGGGACTTATGAGAGGGTTCCTTTCCTACGGCGTTGAAATCTTCCCCGTCAATGTCCTCTTGGGCGGGGAGATGGTTCTCAACATGGGAAGGCTCTCCGTGGCGCCGAGCGCCGCCCTGGGCGTCTCATATTATCACGTTACATCAAGTTGGGTGACGACTGATACGAACTTCCTCTCACACGTGGGCGCCCAGGTGGGCGGCCGCGTCGCCTACCTCTTCAACCGGAACATGAGGGCCTTCGTCGACCTGGGCTATGAGACCTGGATAGCGGTTGCGAACACTTGGGGCAACACCGGCTACGGAGGCGTCATGTTTGGGGCTGGCGTCGCCTTCAAGCTCTAAGGCAGGCTGGAGAGAAGATCCTTCCCAAAGACCTGGGAACCGAGTTCCTTAAGGGCATTCCTCCGCGCTGTCGCCTCGTCAGAGGCTAGAGCCTGCCAGGACTTCTCGGAGGCGTAGAGAATCTGGCCCGTCGTCAGGTCGACAACCTTCAGGGATCCTGAGGCGGAGGCGACGAAAAAGGCTCCTTCCTTGCGCACTGAGACAATTTTCCCCGAGCCGAACGCGAGTCTTCCCATTCCGGAAGGAAATGTGTTCCTCGTCAGGGCGATGAGTTGGTCGGTTGAGACGGTGACCAAGGCAGGGTCGAGAGCCAGAGCCCTGATCGTGAAGCCTTCTTTTCCGAGAGTTTCCATGAGTCCCGTCTGCGTGACGTTCTGCTGGCCGATGATTCCCCTCTCGTCTATGTCCACGACGAAAAGGGCGATGGCTATGGAGGCAGCCTGGGAGGATACTACGTAGGTGACTTCGGCTGTCTTGCCCCGAATCTCGTCCTCCAGCGCGGAGATGAGGGCATCGTATTTCTTGGGCACCTTGTCCAGAAGCTCAAGGGCTGACGAAAGGTCGAGCTGGGCGTATACCCTTCCTTTGCCGACGAAGTCGGGAGCCGGCAGGACGAGTCTGATCATTCCGCCCTGGTCGGTCACGAGTGTTTCGGCCTTCGTCCCCAGCTTGCCATTAGCCAGTTTCCGCGGATAGCTGAGGGTGATCGAGGCCCCCGGAATCGGGACATTCTGGCCGCCCTTGCGGGTCACAAGCCTCAGTTCAAAGGGCTGGGCTGGTGCCTTGCCCAACAAGGCCTTCAATTCCGGGTTGCCCGGAAGAATGAAGGAAAGAGAAGCTATCTGAAGCCGGGCTTTGTCGGCGTTCCGTTCCAGCTTGATCTCGGCGTTCTCGATATCCGAGCCTGAGGCCGCGACCATCGCCTGGACATAGCGGTCGGCGGCCTCGAGGGCCTTGCCCGAGGCCGCGAGGGCGTCGCCCTCCGCCTCCGGTTTGGCAACAGCGTCGGACTTCTCCTGGAAGAGAGCGGCAATGCGTGCTTTTTCCTTGTTGAGATCGGCTGTCAGGTAGCTGGCCAGGATATAGACAGTGACCCGCTTCGAAGTCTTGTCGAACTGGACGAACTTCTCCTTAACCTTGAATCCCGCGATCCTGTTGGAAGACTGGACTTCAATGGTCTGTCTGAGTTCTTCCGAATACTTATTCAGAGTCTCCTGTGTCACCGAGCTGACTTGAACTTTTATATCCACACCGATGTACTGCATGATTTCCACGATGAGATTGCTCGTCGCAGCGTTAGTGGCCGAGGCCGCGTCAGCGCCGGCCGCGGATCCGACGAACCAGGTGTTGGATCCGTCGGGCGGCGGTGACGCAAGGACCCAGGAAGGAGTTTGGGGGGTCGTGGCGCAGGAGGCCAGCAGGGCGCCCAGCAGGGCTGCCGAGACCAGGACAGCACCGGAGGAAAAGCTGGTTTTTTGTCGCATCGCATTCATCCTTTTTGAAGAAATCGCCCCCCTGCAGGGCCTGAGGGCGCATTTCATCGCTATTCCCGAGACAGGAAATGCCTCACTTGCCCGAGAAGAAGGCCTTGGTGACCGCGTTCTGGATAACGTCCATGGCCCGTTTGGTCTCGGGCGCAGGAGGCGTCGAGCCGGCTATGCCCGCGAGTATCATGTCGAACTGCTTCTGGAGCATATCCTTCGAAATGGTCCACAGCTGGATGACTCTATAGATCTGTTTGTCGGGCTTATTGTCGGGCGTGTAGGTCTGGACTTTAACCCACCAGTCCATATCCTTTCCGAATCCGGAATACGTAGCCTGGGCGACGCTCGCGATGAATTGCTCGCCGTAGACACCGAAATTCTTGGAATCGACGTTGGCTGCCTTGAAGGCGCCCTTCACCCTCGTCGAGAGATATGAAGCCAGCTCGGTCTGCGCCTGCATGCGCTCGGCGAGGAGTTGGGCGCTCTGGAGGTTCTGGGCCTCGAACTGGGCAATGAAGATCACGAAGTCCTTGTAGTCAGGGATCTTCTCGACGTCTTTGGCGCCCCCGGCAATAGCCGCATCCACCCACTTGGGTGTCTTGCCGCCGAATGCCGTACCCTTGTTCTCGATGAGGATCTCCCCCTTGCGAAGGGGTGCCTTTCCGGCGCAGGCGTTGAAGCACAAGGCTGCGACGATCAAAAGGATCACGACGCTTGCCAGCTTTTTCATCTTCTCCTCCTGCTGCTTTTTCAACGAATCACCGGCTCGCGCCGGCAAGTCCTGAATCCTGAGCGCCTATCTAGAGCCCGCTGTTGAAAGTGAAGGATTTGCCCCTCATATAGACTAGGTACATATCCGGCATGAGGACTGTAGCCGCGGCGTCGTAGATCGCCTCTTGCACCTTGGCCTTTGCGGTGAAGACGAAGAGGGCTATCCTCGTTTCCCCTGGGGAGAAGGAGAGTTGTTCGACCTCACGGAACTTCCTTGAGAGAGCCTTTATGAACTGCGAGACCATCTTGGCGTCAGGTATCTTTTGGGCGACGAGTTCGTAGCGGACCCCCCTCGAGAGGGAGGCGGCGAGGAGGGCTTTGGACTGCTCGGTCATCTTGGGCATGGCCTGCCAGACCGAGGCCGCAATGGCGTTGGCGACCGCCGAGTCCTGGGAGACGGGGCTGAAGGTCGGTGGGCTCGTGAAAGCGATGGAACCCAAGAGGATGGCCGTCGAAGTCTCGAAGAGCTTCATCGTCCCCTGGGCGCTTCCATTCCAGGAACCCGGAATTCCCGAGCCCGAAGCCTTGATGTCTATCTCGACGTAGACGTCGGCGTTGTACTTCTGGGCGAGGTACTGGATCATGTCGATGGACCCGCCTGTCTCGGCCTGGTAGGCTTCGAGCTGATCCTTCTTGTTGCGCTCGATCTGGTCGAAATCGATCACAGAAAGGCCCATCTTCTCTATTAGGTACCGGTTGGCCTGGGCCACAGCCATCTTTGCGAATCGAGGATCGACGCCCGATGCGTCGTTGTAGTAGACCATATAGCTCAAGCGGGAGAGGTAGTTGACGAGGAAGCTCTGTTCCTCGGGGCTGAGGACTCCGTAGGAGGCGGGAACCGTAGGCGGGGGATTCTGGCCAGGGGCAGGGGACGTCGGCACGCTTGGCATTCCCGGGGTTGATATGCCCTGGACGATAACCTTAGCGTTGGGAGTTGGTTGAGGGGGAGGAGGCGTTGCGCAGGAAACAAGCGATATGATGATCAGACAGAGGATCGCGGAACCAGAAAGTGCATTTTTCCTCATGGCTACGCCCCTTTATAGGTGACTCAAATTCAGTATGACGTAATCCCGAGGAAATGCAAGACTTAAAACTGTCTCGGCCCCAAGGCGCCCAGGGTAAAACGACTCTCGTTGTCGTATACTGGAGGCTAAGGCGGCATTGCCGATGGCTGAACGTACCAGGTTTTTTCTCGCTCTCGAACTCGATCCAGGGCTCAAGAGAAGCCTCGGCGTCTATACGGCGGGGATCGCTCCCCTCTTCGCGAAGGCGAAGCCTGTCTGGGTCAACCCGGATCTCTACCACCTCACACTCCATTTCTTCGGACCGGCGGGTCCAGATTTCCCCGCGATTCTCGGAAAAGGCATGGGCCTAGCCGCGGCTGCGGCTCATCGCCCCCACGTGAGTTCGGAGGGTCTGGCCTATCTGCCTAGCAGGGGTGAGCCGCGGGTTTTCTGCCTCGCTTTCAACGTCGAACCGAGGGGATTGCTCGACTCGATCCTTACCGAGGCGAAAAAGAGAGCGGCAGCAACTATGACCCAAGACGATGGCAGACCCTGGCTGCCCCATCTCACCCTGGCCCGGCTCAAGGTTTCGGGTGCCCCTCCCCTTTCCACCCTTCCCCTTCTGCCTCGCCTTGAATTCTTGCCGACCAGCTGTACCCTTTTCGGCTCGATCCTCCTTTCGGACGGGCCCCGTCACCGCCGACTCGCCGACTTCGATTTTGATCTTTAAGGTGTAATAGCTTACTTTTTTTCCGAACAGGCATACGGTTCAACGAGGAGGAGCGATGAGAAAGCCAAGTTCGAGACTACGGGGAAGGCAAACGGTGGACGGCGCGGGGGTGAGCTTGTTGCGTGTTTTTGGCAATTCTGATGCGGGAGAACTCGATCCTTTCCTCCTCCTCGACCATTTCGGCTCCGACGACCCTGAGGAATACCTGGCCGGTTTTCCCTGGCATCCACACAGGGGTATCGAGACAGTGACCTATCTCCGCGAGGGGAAGGTCAGCCATGGGGACTCGATGGGCAACAAGGGAATGATAGGTCCGCAGGATGCCCAGTGGATGACGGCGGGCTCGGGGATCATTCATCAGGAGATGCCGGAGCAAGGAGAAAAGGGCCCCGGGATGCATGGGTTCCAGCTCTGGATCAATCTACCCGCCCGGCTCAAGATGACGGAGCCCCGTTACCGATCCATAGTGGCTCAGGAGATACCCCGGGTTGTCCATGATGGCGGCGAGGTCCTGGTCCTCGCCGGGGAGTACGAAGGCGTGAGGGGCGCCACTCCCGATCTCTTCGTACCAATAGTCTATCTGATCGTGAATCTCAAACCGGACGGGAGCCTGGGCATACCCTTTCCCGACACGTACAACGCCGCTGTCTACCTTTTCGAGGGCGGGGGTTCCTTTGGCGGGGAGTCAGCCTCAAAGGGAGAGCTTATGCATTTTCCGCCCCTCAAAGGGCGAGGGCCCGAAGCTGCCCACGAATCCGTCGAAGCCAGGGCGGGCGCCAAGGGCGCCTCCTTCCTTTTTATCGCAGGCCAGCCACTGCATGAGCCCATAGCCTGGGGCGGGCCTATCGTGATGAACACACGCAAGGAACTCGAGGAAGCGTTCGCGGAATTCAGGAATGGCAGTTTCGTGCGTCAGAAGCCTTCAGGCGTCTGATCGATCCTGTACAAGCGGGACCTTGCGCCCCGCTTGTATCGGATTTCCGAGCCGTGTACGATGCGGCATGGAAGACTCTGTCATAAGCGTCGTGGGTCCCGACTCCATAGGGATCATGGAGACGATAGCCGAGGCTGTAGCCGATCTCGGCGCCAACATCGAAGAAACCAGAGCGTCGATTCTCGGCGGCTAGTTCGCCGTTATCATGCTTATATCGGGCGGAGAAGGAAGCTGCGCTTCCCTTAAGGCGAGTCTGCCCAAGGCCCTTTCGGGCAGGGGCATGACTATGTCGATCCGCCCGACCGTCCTGCCCACCCACGGAGCGGGAATTCCCTACGTCGTCGAATCCCTTTCCCTCGACACGCCTGGAATCGTCAGGGTTGTCACCTCCGTCCTCCTCGCCCAGTCGATCAACATCGAGAGCCTCGAGTGCACGGTGGCTGCGGCGCCTCTCTCGGGCTCGCCCATGTTCAAAATGCGCGTAGCGGTAAACATCTCCCCCGGCACCAAGCTCGCGGCTCTCAAGGCCGAACTCTCGAAGGCGGCCGAGGCCCACGACCTCGACATCTCAGTGAGACCCCTTCGCTCGATGGACAGGGACCTCGAATAGGACCTCGGACTTTCCTTCACCCTATCGTCGCAAACTCGGGGAGTTCGGCCATGGCGGCCGCTACCTCCTCGGCTGGGTAGTCGTAGTTCGTCAGCTCGCCGGAGAAATAATCGGCATAGCCCTGGAGATCGAGAAATCCATGACCCGAGAGCCCGAAGACGATCACCTTCTCCTTCCCCTCCTCCTTGGCGCGTTTCGCTTCCCTGATCACCTGGGCAATGGCATGGCTTGTCTCAGGGGCGACAACGAGGCCCTCGGTCTTGGCGAATGTGACCGCCGCCTGGAAGCACTCGAGCTGGGGGACGGCCTTGGGATTGAGCAAACCCTCCCTGGCCGCCTGGGAGACCAGGGGTGACATGCCGTGGTAGCGCAGTCCTCCTGCGTGCATGGCGTGAGGTACAAAGCTATGGCCCAAGGTGTACATCGGCAGATAGGGAGTCATGCCGGCGACATCGCCCAGGTCGTAGGCATACCTGCCCTTGGTGAGGCTGGGACAGGAGGTCGGCTCGACGGGAATGAGTTCGATCTCGGCTCCGGCCATTTTGTCGGCCAGGAAGGGAAAGGCGAGGCCCGCGAAATTAGAGCCCCCGCCGACGCAGGCTATCACCTGATCCACTTTTTTTTCACCGAACTTCGCCAGTTGCTTCTTCGTCTCCAGACCGATGATGGTCTGATGGAGCATGACGTGGTTAAGGACGCTTCCAAGAGCGTAGCGCGTCGTGCCAGAACGGTCGCCGACAGCTTCCTCAACGGCCTCACTTATGGCTATAGCCAGGCTTCCCGGCGAATCGGGGTGTGTAGCCAGGATGGCCCGCCCCGCCTGAGTCTCGTTGCTGGGGCTGGGGACGCAGGTCCCTCCCCAGGTCTGCATGAGGAATTTCCTGTATGGTTTCTGGAAATAACTCGAACGCACCATGTATACCTTGCACTCCAGGCCGAACTGCGAGCAGGCGAAGGAGAGGGCCGAACCCCACTGCCCTGCCCCGGTCTCCGTTGTCAGCTTCTTCATCCCAGCCATCTTGTTGTAATAGGCCTGCGGTACGGCTGTGTTGGGTTTGTGGCTGCCAGCCGGTGAAACGCTCTCGTTTTTATAGTAGATTCTGGCGGGTGTTCCCAGGGCTTTTTCGAGACTATAGGCCCTATGCAGGGGAGTAGGCCGCCACCTGTACAGAATGGCCAGAACCTCTTCGGGTATATCGATCCAGCGTTCGGTCGACATCTCCTGTTCGATGAGGTTCATCGGGAAAACGGCGGAAAGCTGTTCCGGCCCGATGGGCTTTCCGTCAGGTCCCAGAGGCGGCAGGGGCGGCTTCGACAAATCGGCGACCAGGTTGTACCAAGTCCTGGGCATCTCGTCTTCGTTGAGCAGGACCTTCGTGTTCATCGCGACCTCCATGAGCTGTTTCTATTAGTAGTAACATATTAATCATGAAGAATTGTTTCTGTCAATAGATACATCACATTTTTTCCAATCCTCTTAAAGAGCGCGGAGGGACAGTCTCAAACAAGGCCTGCATCCACCGGCGCGTCTCGACCAGGAAGCTCTATCCGTCGCATAATGGGCACCCATGAAACCTCGTCCCACAGCCGAGCTGATCCGAATCCTCTCATTCCTGAGCGGCCGGGATCTGTCGCTTTCGGGCTTCGTCGGCGTCCTCTCGCCCTCGATCGCCGTCGTGTACCCCACCCAATGGAGGAGATTGATCAGTCTTCTCAAGGCGGGCGGTACCAGGCGTGTCCTGCCTGTCGCCTCGGGGATATCCGATTTCGCCTCAGCCTGCGCCGAATCAATTAAAGCCAGAGGTCCCGGCATCCATGTTCTCTCGGCCTGCCCAGCGGCAACCAACTACCTCGCCGCCACCTTCCCCGGACTCGCGCAAAGGGTCCTCGAGGTCCCCTCGCCCATGGCTCTTTCGGCTCAGACCGCTCTGCGCCTGGAAGGCATCCCCGGAGGCAGTGCCATCGCAGTGAGTTCCTGCGCTCTCAAGAAAAGGGAGGAAGGACGCGGCCCCTTTGACCTGCGCGTCATTGCGGTGGCTCAGCTCATTAAAGCTCTGGAAGATGCTGAAATAGATCTTTGCAGCTGGGGCGAGGCCGACTTCGACGAGGGGGCGCGGGCCGTTTCTGCGCCGGGCTGTGCCATTCCCGACCTCGTGGGCGAGGACTTTGCGGCCTTGGGCCTGGGGCCAATCTCCGTCATGAAGCTGGAAGACGCTGTCCGCGCCCGAAAGGAATTGTCCACGCTGGCGGCCGGTCGTGGAACTAATCCCGGGGTCTACACCGTCGTAGAACTCACCTTCTGCGAGAACGGCTGCGTGAGGGAGCCCGATCTCTAGGCGAGGACATTCTCCCTGATCCAGGCTTCCGCCTCGGCCATGCCCTCCCCCGTCTTTGCGGAGACGAAGAGCAGGGGAATTCGGGGATCGAGGGACCGGAGCCCCTCGATGAAATACCTGCGGTCAAATTCCATCACCACCTCGAGATCAATCTTGTTGACGATGACCAGGCTGGAGCTCAGGAAGGCCGGGGGGTACTTGTAGGGTTTGTCGCTGCCCTCGGTCGTCGAAACGATGAGGATGCGCTTCTTCTCGCCCAGGTAGAAGGAGGAGGGGCATATCAGGTTGCCCACGTTCTCCACGAAGACGATCCGCGCCTCGGGCGGGAGCTCGGGAATGACCTTTTCGACGAGGGGGGCATCGAGATGGCACATGCCATGGGTTTGGATCTGGACGGCCGCGATGCCCGAGGCGCGCAGGCGGTCGGCGTCGATGTCCGATTCCAGGTCGGCCTCGATCACGGCGCAGGACAGGGGGGAAAGTCGCCGTATCAAGGCCTCGAGGAAGCTCGTCTTGCCGGCGCCCGGCGTGCCCAGGACGTTGACGAGCGAGGCGCCGCGCCCCGCCAAGACGGAGAATATCTTGCCCGCCACGGCGTCGTTGTCGCGGAAGACGTCCTCGTAGACCTCGACCCTGGTCCGTATCCTGTGGTCTTCATTCATGCAGTATTTCCCCTTCCGACTCGATTTCGATCGACGCGATGTAGAACTCCGTGCCTATCTTCGTCGCCTCGCCCTCGCCGCCGCAGGAGGGACAGGAAAAGCTGAATCTGGCCCGGGCGAAGAGTTCGCCGCAAGAGGTGCAGCGCATTCGGGGTTCGACGCGCGTTATGGCGATTTGGGCACCCTCGGCGACCGTCCCCTTCGAGTAGCGGTCAAAATAGAATTGTAGGGACTCGCCGACGTAGCCCGCAAGGTCGCCCACGACGAGAAAGACCTTGATTATCTTCTGGGCGCCGAGGCTCGCGGCCTTATCGAGGACGAGCCTGAGGAGAGCTTCCGTGACGGAGGCTTCGTGCATTCAGTCGGGCTTGCCGCCGGACGGCTTGGCCTGGGGCGGGACGAACTCGACGGGGAAGGTCTCGAAAGCTCCTTCGGTCGAGGCCTTCGCCCATTCGGGGTGCATGGCGATCGATTTCTTGGGGCAGCATTCGACGCAGGCCCCGCAAGCTATGCAGTTCACCCGCCTAATGGACCAGGTCCGGCCCTCCCTGTCTACGGCTATGGCCCCCGTGGGGCACTTCTTCTGGCAGAGCGAGCAGAGGATGCAAGTATCCGGATCCACGTCGACTCCCCCCCGCGTGGCGGCGAAGGGTTCGCGCTTCACGGAAGGATATCTCCGTGTCGCAGGTCCGCGGAACAGGTTCTTTATAAGCAGGGTTGAAATATACAGAATCGACATGTCAGCGCTCCGTGCAGGAGATGCAGGGATCGATCGTAAGGACCAGGAGGCCCACGTCGGCCAGTTCCGCGCGTTTGATGAGATGGACCATGGAGGGCACGTTGGCGAAAGTGGGGGTCCGGACCCTGAACCGCGCCAGGTTCTTCGTCGCGTTGCCCTTAACATAATAGACGACCTCGCCCCTCGGTTGTTCGAGCCTGGTGTATTGGTCGGCGGCTGGCGGGAAACCCATCGGCTTGGTCCAGATGCCGCCTTCGGGGAGGCCGACCGCGGCCTGTTCGATGATGGAGATGGATTGATAGAGTTCCTTGACGCGCACGGCCACCCTCGCCCAGGAATCGCAGGAGTTCTCGGTGACGACGTCGAAGGAGAAATCGCCGTAGGAGGAGTAGGGGCTGTCCTTCCTCGTGTCCATGGCCAGTCCTGAGGCCCGCGCCATGGGTCCCACGCAGCCCAGGGCCCTGGTCTCATCAGGGGAGAGGTAACCCATGCCCGAAAGGCGCAGGCGCACGGACGTGTCCTTGAGGAAGACCTTGGCGACCTCGTCGATCCCCTTCTTTATGACCGGGAGCTGTTTGCGTATGGTCTTGACCATATCGGCGTCCATGTCGCGCCGCAGGCCGCCCGGTTTCACCACGCCGAAGATGACGCGGCCGCCCGTGCTCTCCTCGAAGATGTCCAGGATGAGTTCGCGTACCCGCCAGGAATGCATGAAGAGGGACTCGAAGCCCATGGCGTCCGCGAGGAGGCCCAGCCACATCAGGTGGCTGTGGAGGCGCGAAAACTCCGACCAGATGACGCGCAGGTACTGGGCGCGTTTGGGGACATCGATGCCCATGAGGCCCTCGATGGCCTGGCAGTAGCCCATGCCGTGGATGAATGAGCAGATGCCGCAGATTCGCTCGGCGACGTAGGCCATCTCCATGAAGTCGTGTTCGGTGGTGAGAATCTCGAGGCCTCGGTGGATGTAGCCTATGGAGGGGAAGGCGTCCACGATTTTCTCGTCCTCGAGCTTGAGGTCGAAGTGGATGGGTTCGGGGAAGACGGGGTGTTGGGGTCCAAAAGGGACGATCGTGTGCTCAGACATCGGAAGTCCCCTTTCCCGCCAGGTCGAAGGGAGCCTTCCTCTGGGGGTTGTAGAGCCTGCCCTTGAAGTCAATGCTCATCCCTTCCACGGGAATGCCGAAGAGTTCGGATATCTCGTTCTCGTAGAGGTAGGCCGAGGGGAAGTATTCGGAGATGCTGGTCAGCTCGGGCCTATCGGGGATGAGGATGAAGCCCTCCTGGCCGTCGAAGGAGTAGACCACCTCCCAGTATTCGCCGTGGGAGCAGTGCATCTGCACGAGCCTGTCCCCCTTCTCGCGCCTTTCATGGGCCATGGCGAGGACGGATTTGGGGGAGATGGTGTGGTATTCCGTCATAGGGCGCCCTCCCCGCCCGAAAGGGCCTCGACGAACTTCGCCCGCTTGATTTCCAGGATTTCCAGGGCTTTGACGATGCCGTCGATGAGGGCCTCGGGCCGCACCGCGCAGCCCGGGACATAGACGTCGACGGGGAGGACGGTGTCCACACCGCCTGAGATGTTGTAGCAGGGCTTGAAGATGCCCCCCGAGGTGGCGCAGACCCCGGCAGCGATCACGACGCGCGGGTCGGGCATCTGCGAATAAAGGTTCAGGAGGACCTGCTTCTGGCGCTCGTTCACCGAGCCGGTGATGAGGAAGATGTCGGCCTGCTTGGGGTTCCCCGTCGAGATGATGCCGAAGCGCTCGACGTCGTAGAGGGGGGTGAGGGCCGCCAGGACCTCTATATCGCAGCCGTTGCAGCTCGATGCGTCGTAGTGGAGGAGCCAGGGCGACTTGGAAAAATACGACATTCGGCTCCCCTTCCCTTTCACGCGCCCGCCCCGCGCAGCGCGGGCAGGAGGAACTTGACAACATAGAGGACGAGGATGTTCCCGAAACCGAACACCAGGGTTATCGCCCACACGCTCATCAGCGTCTGACGGTAGGTGAACCGGCCGAAGGCATTGTCGATGAAGATGACGGCCAGGTAGACGAGGCCGACGCCCAGTATCCCGGCCCACCACTGTCCTCCGAAGAAAAGGGCGATGAAGGCGGTCAGGTAGGAGTATTTGTACCAATGCGCTATCTCCATGAGTCCAAGGGTCTTGGCGGAAAAATCAGAGGTTATTCCCTTGACGATTTCCTGATGCGGGTGGTGGGAGGCCGAAAGGTCGAAGGGCGACTTCTGGAGTTTGATGCAGATGACGGGGATCATGCCGAGGAGGCAGCCAGGCAGCTTCCAGAAGATCATGTCGGGGTAGGCGAGGATATCCCTGATCGCGAAGCTCCCCGTCAGGATGTATATGCCCACGAAGCTGAGGATGAACATGGGTTCGTAGGCGAGGAGCTGGATGAGCTCACGCTCCGCGCCTATGTGGCTGAAGGGGCTCGCCGAAGAGTAGCCCGCCAGCACCATGAAGATGTTGGCCAGCGTGAGGCAGAAGAAGAAGAGGAGGATGTCGCCGCCCGAGAAGAAGATCGCACAGGCGAAGACGGTGAAGAAGAGGAAGGTCGAGATATAGACGATCTGCAGGCGGCTGACCTGGGAATCGGATTTGGCGAAGAGCTTGGCGGCGTCGTAGAAGGGCTGGAGGATTGGGGGCCCGATGCGCCCCTGGAGCCGCGCCGAAATGATGCGCGACAAGCCTTCGAGCAGGCCTCCGGCCAAAGGGCCGATGAGAAGGAAGGCGGCGAGGAAGAGGTAGCCGTTCATAGTGCCGCACCGAAGTACATGAGGATCAAGAGGAGGATGGACCCGAGATTGCCCCACATGAGCCACTTCGGTTCGCTGATCATGGAGCCGAAATAGTAGTTCTTCAGCTCAACCTTAGTCTCGGCGCCGAGAGTGGCGGTAAAGCGGTTGGGGTTGGCGGCGTTGCGGCCGGCGAGATAGGGGGTTATCCAGGCGGCCTTGCCCGAGCGCAGCAGAAGACCTCCGGGCAGGATGATAAGCATCAGGATCATGAAGGCGAGTATCCAGTAGTCGTTCTGGATGAGGATCGAGAGCTGGGCGCTCGACACATAGGGGGAGATGAGCCAGCTCACGATGAGGGGAAATCCGAAGGTCGTCGCCACGACGGTGAAGGCGAGGATCCAGATGGAAGCCTGCTCGAAGAGGGGCACGCGCAGCGGCACTTTCTTCACGTCGGGCAGGGGTGAGATGATCTTGCCCAGCCATTTCCCCCAGAAGAAGAGGTTAAAGGCTGAGCCGAAGGCGAGAAGGAGGATGAGGAAGGGACTCACCAGGTTGTGCGCGTCGACGAAGGCGCCCAGGACCATCCACTTGGACACGAGCATGCCCAAGGGGGGAAGGAACATGCCGCCGATCCCCACGATCATGGCGTAGGCTATCGTCGGTACCCTGGACACGAGGGAGTCCATAGCCTCGATGTCGCGCGAATCGATGATGTGCTCGACCGAGCCGACGCAGAGGAAGAGAGAGGATTTGGCCACAGCGTGAAAGATAATGAGGAGGATGGCCGCCGCCAGGGTCTCCGGGGTTCCCCCGCCCGCGCAAGCGACGATGAGGCCGAGGTTGGCTATGGTCGAGTAGGCGAGGAGGCGCTTGGCGTTGCGTATCGACATGGCTATGGCCGAGGCGAGGGCAAAGGTGAGGATGCCTATCAGGGCGACGGCGTCGGCCATGACGCTTCCCTTGAAGGCGGGCAGGAGGCGTATGATGAGGTAGACGCCGGCCTTCACCATCGTGCTCGAGTGGAGGAGGGCTGAGACGGGCGTGGGGGCTACCATGGCGCCGAGGAGCCAGGACGAGAAGGGGAACTGGGCGGACTTGATCAGGGCGGCGAAGACGAGGCAGGCCACGGCTATCTTCAGCCCGGGCAGGGCCCCGTTTTCAAACGACAGAAGGCTGTTGAGGCCGGCTATCCTGTACGTGGAGGCGACCCAGACGATGGCGGCCGTCATGACGATTCCGCCCGCCAGGTTCATCCCGAGGGCCCGGAAGGCGCTCTTTACAGCCGCGTCGTTGCGTGGATAGCCGATCAGGAAGCAGGAGCAGATCGTCGTGAGCTCCCAGAAGAAGTTGAGCACGAAGAGACTGTTGGAGGTCACGAGGCCGAACATAGCCCCGATGAAGGTGAAGAGGAGGAAGCTGAAGAAGGGGCGCCTGTCCTCTATCTCGGGGTGGCGGCCATGGAAATTCCTCATGTAGGAGTGGGCGTAGGAGGCTATCGCCGCCCCCGTGACGCCGATCACCAGGACCATGACGAGGGAGAGTTCGTCGGAGTGGAAGGAAAAGGCGAAGCCGGCGACGGGCTTTACGACGAGTTCCCCATAGGCGGTCAGCGCGGCTTGGACCAGGATGAGAGGGATGATCCAGTACTTCTTATAGATGAAGGCCCGGTAGCCGGCATAACCAAGAAGACCAATCTCGAAGGTGAGCATGAGCCACTCGACCCATTCAGGCAAGGGAAAGCACCAGGGGGCGTAGCGGTAAAGGAAGAACGCCGAGGCTATGGCAATGACCAGGATCAGGGCTGCGGCGACTCGCTGGAATACAGCCCGGAACGCGTCGCTCCGCACGAAGAAGAGGATCAGGCCCGCGCAGAAAGGCGAGAGCGTCAGCAGATAATATATCTGATCCTTCATATACAGGATTTATAGTCCGCTTGGAATAGAAGTGTCAAGAAAAGGTGACGGATGAGCCCAGAACCGCCCTCACCGAAGGAGGATCAGAGGATCAGGCAGGCACGATGACGTTGTAGAGATCGCGAACGCGCTCCATGACAAGGGGGAAATCACAGTGGGCTAGTTTCTCGGTCTCGCCGTCGCACTGCAGGGGGATGTCCTCGGTGTAATTCATCTCTATCCTGGCTGCAGAAAAATGCTCGATTTCGCGCAGCCCTTCGTGTTTTCCCGTCTCAATTGCCCCTTTTATAAGGAGCTTCCGCAAGAGGCCTGTATTAGAGCAGGAAACAACGTTCTCTGGCCCCGGGAGGATTCTTTTGTTCGAACCGTACTGGCGGTTGCCCGAGGCGCCCATGGCTACTAGGAGCCTCCCCTTTTCAGAGTGGTGGATCTCCTTCCCAGCCTCGTCCCAGACGGCGAGGGACATTGGGACGACCTTGTATGCCCGATCGTAGAGGACGGTCGCGACGTCCACCCAGAACTTGTAGGAGTCTCCGGGGAATATAGCCTTGAGCTTGTTGGTTTTGTCGGCAATGTAGGCATCCACGCCTATGCTCGCGATGTTGAAGGCCCAAAGGGGCGGTCTTCCCCCCTCTTCGGCGGGAATGACCCGCACAGCCGCTCGGCGCTCGAACTTCAGGGCTCCGAGGAAGCGGCTCAAAGCGGTTACCAGATCCCGCCCTTCGGAACCATCGTTGCCTGTCCCCAGGGGAAGACGGAGGAGAGCGAATCTGTCCTTCCGGTCGTCAGGAAGATGGAGCAGACGCTCGGCCGTTTCGAGGCTCGTGCCGTCGCCTCCCGCAGTCATGATGAAATGGATGGAATCCTGGCCGTTGGCCGTAGAGCGCTCGATGATCCTCTGGGCTATGGCCGCGGCATGGCCGCAGCGTTCCGTCAGATGGAGACGGACTTGGACGTCTCCATCCCGCCTAGGCAAGGCGACTGCCGTCTCGATCACCTTCGCCAGCTCGGCCTCGCGTTTGGATCGGAACCGCGGACGCTTAAATCCCCCGGCCTTGGGGTTGGCGACGATGTCAACGACAAGGGATCTCCCGGGGAAAGAGGGGGAATGTTCAAGGATCGTTCTCACTCCATCGGCCAGATGTTCGGGATGCATGCAAAAAGGATATTCCCATTTGGCGCGGTTGTCCATGCGGGGCATAGCCCTTTGGGCTCAGCCCCAAGAGCTCAGCCCTTGACCGCCCCCATGGTCAGTCCCTTCACTACGTATTTCTGGAAAATCATGGTGAGGATGATGGCGGGCGTCATGATGGCGACGGCCGCGGCCATGACGGCACCCCAGTCCACCTCGGCGTAGGACACAAAGTTGTACACGGCTATGGGCAGGGTCTTCGTCTTCTCCATGGAGAGGACCTGGGAAAACATGAAGTTGTTCCAGGAGAAGATGAAGGAAAGCGTTATTGAAGTGACGATGCCCGGCCCCGCTATGGGGAGGATGATGGACCGGAACGCCTTCTGCCGCGTCGCGCCGTCCACCATCGCCGATTCCTCCATCTCGACGGGTATGGTCTCGAAGTACGAGGACATAATCCAAACCACGATGGGCAGGGCTATAAGCATGTGGGAGAGGATGAGGGCGATGTACGAATCCATGAGATGCAGGCGGGAAAAGATGATGTACCAAGGCATCAGGAAGGATATGCCCGGCATCAGCCGAGCGACGAGTATGAACACCGACAGCCGCTTCTGGCCGAAACGGGCTATGGAATACGCGGCGGGGAGGCCGAGGATGAGGGACAATCCCACGGCGGTCATGCCTATCACCGAGGAGTTCATGAAGTACTTGAGGAAATTCTGCTCGGCGAAAACTTTGATATAGTTGCCGAGGATGGGCGAAAAGACCAGCCTCGGGGGCCAAGAGATGATGTCGACCTGGGTCTTGAAGGATGAGGTCAGCATCCAGAAAAAGGGGAAGAGAACAGGGACAGTTATGCAGAGGAGGAGGACGAGGAAGAGGAATCTGCGGATGAAGGGCACTTTCATTCCAGACTCCTAGAGCTCGAAGCGTTTGCGCAGACGCATGATCGCCATGCTGAGCGCAAGCACCAGGAGAAACAGGAAGATGAGTATCACCGAGGACTGGCCCATGCGGAAATACTCAAAGCTGTATTTGAAGGCCATGACGTTGAGTGTCTCTGAGGCGTATCCCGGACCTCCCCCCGTCATGGCGTAGATGATGTCGTAGGTCTTGAGAGCGTCGATGGATCTCAGAATCATGCCGGTGAGGAGGGTCGGCATGATCATCGGCAGGGTGATGTTCGAAAAGATCTGGAATGCATTCGCCCCATCCACTTTAGCCGACTCATAGGGCTCCTGTGAGAGGCCGGCCAGGCCGGCCAGGACGATGAGGGTGATCATGGGCGTCCACTGCCAGATATCGACGATGGCGAGTGAGGGAATGACGGTTGCGGCACTCGAAACCCATGCCGATTTGGGCAGACCCAGGATGGAGAGCGCGTAATTGGCAAACCCGATGGTCGGGTCGAAGAAGAGGTTCCAGACGATGCCTATGGCAACGGGGGTGGCGACAAGGGGAAGAAGGAGGATCAGTTTCATGGCCGATTTGCCCTTGAACTCCCTGTTGAGGAGTAGGGCGAGGGCCAAGCCAAGGACGGTTTCGACGGTCACGGCGATGGCCGTGAAGGAAAAAGTCCTGCCTAGGGCATCGAGAAAACGCGGTTCGCGCAGGACTCTCGCGTAGGATTTGAATCCAACGAGGCCAAGGGGCATCCCCGAGGTAAGGTTCCAGTTCGTAAAGCTCAAGAAAAGCGTGTACAGCACAGGAAAGAGCATCATCACTACAACGAAGACGACGGCCGGAAGCGGGAAGAGTATCTTCAGGTTCCTCTCTACGAAACCGCTTCTTGTCACGCAGCCCTCCAAACAGGGGCGAGCGGCCGGGAAGAAATCTCCGCCCAACCGCCCGCCCGACGAATCGAGCGGCGTTTAGCGGCCGCTCGATTGAAAATCAGTAGACGCCGAACTCCCCAGTATCCTCGAGGAGTTCGTTGACAGCCTGGACCTTCTGCTTGGCCAGCTCAGCCAGCTTGGCCGAGGTTCCTGCCGTGTTTATGGATTCGATGATGACTTCGCCGATCAGGTCGCGGGCATTGCCCACGGCGCTCATATAGGGGCGGTCAAAGGGATTGCCGTTCTTGGCGGCGAAGGATTGCGATGCCACGAGCTCGGGGTTGGCTTTCAAGCGGGCCTCGGAATCGGCCCAGGCTGAATTGCGCGCCATGGGGATGCTGGCGATGAGTCCCCTCTTGGCGAGGTCCTTGCTGGTCGCCCACTTGATGAAGTCCATCGCGAGGGCCTTGTTCTTGGACTGGCGCGCGACGGCCATACCCCAGGAAACCACGATGAAGGGATTGTCGGTCTTGGGTCCGGCGGGGAAGTTGGCGATGCCGACGTTCTCGGCGGGTACCTGGCTCTTGGTCGGATCGACGATCTGCCCGTAGAAGACGGAGGCGTCGGTCCACATGGCGATCTTGCCCGCCTGGAACACGGGCATGATGTTTTCCCAGGACATCGAGGTGATGCCCGCGGGGCCATAGTTGGCGAGAAGCTTGCCGTAGAAGCGGATCGCGTCCAGAGTTTCCTTGCTGTCGAATACGGCTACGCCCTTGTCGAGGTATTTGCCGCCGTAGTTATAGACATAGCTGGACAGCTGGGTAACCGCGGCCGCGCCCTTTCCGCGTGAAGCGAAGCCGGCCACATCGGCGGTCTTGAGAGCCTTGGCGGCTTTTTCGAGCTCGTCGAAGGTGGTCGGAATGGAGAGACCGGCTTTCTTCAGGAGATCTTTCCTGTAATAGAGAACCTGCCATTCGGTGACGAGGGGAACCAGGTAGGGTTTGTTGCCGAACTTGGCGACGCCCATCGCGCTTTCGGGATAGTCCGAGAAATCATAGGCCGTAAGCGGCTCGTACCAGCCGTTCTTGTAGAACATCTTGCCTTCCTGGAGCGGCCTCGTCATGAAGACGTCGGCCGAAGAGGAACTGGTGGCGAATTCGGTGGTCAGCTTCGTGGTCAGCTGGCTCTCCTGCAGGCTCTCTACATTGACCTTTACGCCGGTGGCTTTCTCGTACTCGGGGATCGCTGCCTTGAGAAGATCGCCGTAGGGATGGTTGGCAAGCAGAACGCGGATTTCCTTCGTCTGGGCGCCTGCGCCCATGACGAGGGCGAGCAAGAGTGCCAGTGCGATGAACTTAACTTTCATGATAACCTCCTTCAATCGATTTGGCTGATTGCCGTAGTTGAGTATCAAGCACATTCCGGAAACCGTCAAGTTCTGTTATGAAATTTTTTTTCTTCCTACTGGCTATTTTTTTCACGATTGGCTTTACAAGTTCGGAAGACAATGCTACAACACAGGTGGGAGAAAACGGGATTATGTCGGGTCAGAGCTGCATCTATCTCATCCATTCCCTCATGGATTCGTTCAGCGGGAAGGAGAGGACAGTTGCCGACCATATCCTCTCCCATCCCTCGGAAGCTGTGCATCCGAGCATTGAGGAACTCGCCGCCAATATCGGCGTCTCCGTCTCTACTCTCCTTCGCTTCGTCAAGAAGCTGGGATACGAAGGCTACCAGCAGTTCAGGATAGCCCTCGCCACCGAGACCATGGCGCCCGAATCCCGGTATTACGAGACAGCCCTGCCCGAATCCGGGGATTCGGTGGCTGCGGCTTTCGGGGCCGCCAGGAAAGCTCTCGACATGACCGAAAGGGTTCTGGATAGGGAGGTCCTGTCCGAGGTGGCCCGGATCGCCTGCAAAGCGCCCATTTTCTATATATTCGGCCTCGGCGGTTCGGGAATCGTGGCCGGGGACGCCGTCCACAAGTTCATCCGCTCGGGCCTCCATTGTCAGACAGCCCAGGATTTCCATCTCCAGCTGATGATGGCATCCCAGGCGAAGAGCGGCGATTTCGCCCTCGTCATCTCCAATACAGGTGCGAACAAGGACAGTCTCGCCATTGTCGACATACTCAAGCGCTCTGGATGCAGGGTGGCCGCAATCACTACCTATGCCCGCTCGGCGCTCGCCCGGACGGCCGATTTTACCCTCCTGGCGGCGGCCCCCGGGGCTTCGGTCATTTCGGAGGCTTTTTCCGCCAGGATAGCCCATCTGACGATAATCGATGCGCTGTATATCGAGATCATGGAGATTCTGAAGGAAAAAGGGCTCGATAACGTGGAAAAGATGCGCTCAGCCATAGCGGGCAGACGTCTATAACCTAAAGAAAGGAGCTTGGCATGAAAGCCGACATTGGACTGATCGGTCTGGCCGTGATGGGCGAGAACCTCGTCCTCAACATGGAGAGCAAGGGCTTCACGGTGGCCGTGTTCAACCGTACGACGAGCAAGGTGGACGAATTCCTTTCCGGGCGCGGGGCGGGAAAGAAGATTATCGGTACCCATTCCCTTGAGGAACTCGCAGAAAAGCTATCCAAACCGCGCAAGGTGATGATGATGGTCAAGGCCGGCCAGGCCGTGGACGACACGATAGCCCAGCTTCTTTCGCACCTGGACTCGGGCGATATCGTCATCGACGGAGGCAATTCCAATTACGAGGACACGATGAGACGGGCTAAGGATCTCGAAGCCAAGGGCTTTCTCTTCGTCGGCTCGGGAGTTTCGGGCGGCGAGGAAGGAGCATTGAACGGTCCCTCACTCATGCCCGGCGGCTCTACCGCCGCGTGGCCCCAGATCAAGCCGATCTTTCAAGCTATCTCCGCCAAAGTCGAGGATGGGAGCCTCTGCTGCGACTGGGTGGGTTCGGACGGCGCGGGGCACTTCGTGAAAATGGTCCACAACGGCATCGAGTACGGGGACATGCAGCTGATCTCCGAGGTCTATCAGATCATGCGCGACAGGCTTAGGATGTCCGAGGACGAGATGAGCCAGGTCTTCGCCGAATGGGACAAAGGCGATCTCGATTCCTATCTCGTCGAGATCACCCGCGACATCCTGAAATTCAAGGATGAGGACGGCAAACCTCTCGTCGGCCGGATTCTCGACACGGCGGGTCAGAAGGGGACAGGCAAATGGGCAGGCATAGCAGCCCTCAACTTTGGCGTCCCCCTCACGCTCATCGGCGAATCCGTTTTCGCCCGCTGCCTGTCGGCGGCCAAGGACGACAGGGTACTCGCCTCGAAAACCCTCGCGGGACCGGCGGTCAAACCCTTCTCCGGCGACAGGAAGACTTTTATCGCCGACCTGGGAGCGGCCCTCTACGCGGCTAAAGTCGTCTCCTACGCCCAGGGCTACCTTCTCATGGAGGAGGCAGCCAAAGAGCATGGCTGGAAGCTGGATTTCGGCTCTATAGCCCTTTTGTGGCGCGGGGGCTGCATCATCCGAAGCGCTTTTTTAGGCAGGATAAAGGAAGCCTTCGACGCCGATCCTTCCCTGCGCAACCTCCTTCTCGCTCCCTTCTTCACAAAGAAGCTCGCCGCGAGCCAGACCAGCTGGAGGCGCGTGATTGCCGAATGCGCCCTTTCGGGCATACCGGCCCCCAGCCTCTACGCCGCCCTCTCCTACTACGATGGGGTGAGGACAGCCAGCCTGCCCGCCAACCTCATCCAGGCCCAGCGGGACTACTTCGGCGCCCATACCTACGAAAGAACGGACCGCCCCAGGGGCGAGTTCCACCACACGAACTGGACGGGACATGGAGGCAGCACGGCAGCTTCCACCTACAACGTCTGAAGGAGGCCCACGATGAAGAGCCTGAGTATTCCAGCCAAGAACGTCGAATCCATAGATTTCCTCGCCCTGGGCGCCCTTGTCACGCGGCTGGACCCGGGGATAGTGCCTTTCGGCTTCGCCGACAGCTATCAGATCCACGTCTCGGGCGGCGAGTTCAACGTAGCGGCCAACCTGGCCCGCTGCTTCGGTCTGTCGACGGCTATAGCCAGCGCCATGGTCGACTACCCCATAGGCGCCAAGGTCGAGGCCGAAGTCCGGAAGATGAACGTCCGTCCGATCTACAGGCGCTTCAAGCACGACGGGGTCAGGGGGCCGAACATCGCCCAGGTCTGGTCGGACCGGGGCCAGGGCGTTCGCGCTCCCGTCGTCTTCTATAATAGGGCGAACGAGGCCGCGGCCCTCCTTGCGCCGGGCGACTTCGACTGGGATGCTCTCTTTTCCAAAGGTCTGCGCTGGTTCCACTCGGGCGGGATCTTCGCCGCCCTCTCGCCCACCACCCCCGAGCTCGTCATCGAGGCTATGAAGGCGGCCAGAAGGTCGGGGGCAGTTGTATCCTTCGACCTCAACTACCGCGCCAAACTCTGGTCGGCCAACGGCTCCTCGGCATCGGCGCCGGAGATACTCGGCCGCATCGCCGAACAGGTCGACGTCCTCGTCGGCAACGAGGAAGACCTCCAGCTCGGCTTAGGCCTCAAGGGCCCGGACATCAAGGCCACGTCCAAGCTCGATCCAGAGGCTTTTTATCGGACCATCGACGAGGTGAATAGCCGCTGGCCCAACGTGAAGGCCGTGGCTACCACCCTGCGCGACGTGAAATCCACGAACCGCCACCTCTGGAGCGCCGTGCTCTGGCTCGAAGGGGAGCGCTATGCCGCCCCGATGACCGAACTCGATGTCTACGACAGAGTGGGCGGGGGGGACGGCTTCGCGGCGGGTCTCATCTACGGCCTCCTCGAGGGCAAGGAACCCCAGGAAGCCCTCAACCTGGGCTGGGCTCATGGAGCCCTCCTGACCACCTTCCCCGGCGATACGACCATGGCCACCCTGGACCAGGTCGTCGCTTTCTCGAAGGGCGGTTCGGCCCGCATCCAGCGGTAGGTAGAGGGTTTTCACAGGAGGACCCATGAAGGCATTGGTGCTCGAGGAATATGGAAAGTTCGTCTACCGGGATTATCCCGATCCATTCCTGCGCGGTCCTGACGATGTCATCGTCAGGGTCAGGGCCGCCGCTATCTGCGGCTCGGACGTACACGGCATGGACGGTTCGACAGGCAGGCGCATCCCCCCTATCGTCATGGGTCACGAGGCTTCAGGGGAAATCGTCGAGGCCGGCGCCGCCGTAAAAGCCTTCAAGGTCGGCGATCGCGTCACCTTCGATTCCACGGAGTACTGCGGGATCTGTTTCCATTGCCGCAGGGGCGAAGTCAATCTCTGCGACAACCGCCGTGTCCTCGGGGTTTCGTGTGCCGACTACAGGCGCGACGGGGCCTTCGCCGAATACATAGCCCTGCCCGAAAGGATTCTGTACCGGATGCCCGAACAGCTCAACTTCGTCGGCGCGTCCCTGGCTGAACCGGCAGCCGTGGCCGCCCATGCCGCTTCGATAACGCCCATCGCCCTCGGCGACTCCATCGCCGTAGTCGGGGCTGGCCTTATCGGACTTCTTCTCATACAAATACTAAGGGCTAACGCATCGGGAAGGATTCTCGCCCTGGAAACGGACCCTGCGCGCAGAGCCGCGGCCCTCGCGGCAGGCGCTGACCAAGCTCTCGACCCCGCCGATCCCGGCGCCCAGCGGGAACTCCTCGCCCTGTCCGCAGGCAGAGGCTTCGACCGGGTCTTCGAGGCTGTAGGGGCGTCGGCGCCTATCGCGACCGCGATAGGCGCCGCGCGGAAGGGAGGCTCGGTGACCCTTATCGGCAACGCGAGCCCCAAAGTCGAAATCCCCCTCCAGAGCGTGGTGACGCGACAGATTTCCCTCCTCGGATCCTGCGCGACGGCCGGCGAGTATCCCCTCGTCCTTGATCTTTTATCCAGAAAGAAGATCGACACGCGGTTGATCGTCAGCGCGACGGCGCCCCTTGCCGAGGGAGCGTCCTGGTTCTCCCGCCTCTACGCGCGAGAGCGGGGACTCCTCAAGGTTGTCCTGGAACCCTCATGAAAAAACTGAAGTTTGGGCTCTACGGCTACGGTAAAGTCGCCGAACTCCATGCCAAGGCGTTGGCGGCGAGTTCCAAAGCCAAGCTCGTATCGGTATGCGGGAGAGACCGCACGAAGGCGGCGGCATTCGCGTCCGCCTGGGGTATCGAGTCCAGGGAGAATCCGGCCGAGATGGCACTTAAGGACGGCGTCGAAGCCGTCATCGTCACGACTCCTCATCCTCTTCACGCGGTCCATTCCCTGGAAGCCCTGGCTGCCGGCATCAACGTTCTCGTCGAAAAGCCCATGGCACTCAAAGTGGCTGACTGCGACGCCATGCTTGCGGCCGCCGCATCCAGGGGGCTCAGACTCGGCGTCGTGAGCCAGCGGCGGTGGTATCCCTCGGCGATGCGGATCCGGCGAGCCATCGACGAAGGCAAGCTGGGCAGGCCCCTCCTCGGGCAGATCAGCATCCTCGGCTGGCGCGACGAGGAGTACTACAAATCGGATCCCTGGAGAGGTTCCTGGTCGGGAGAGGGAGGAGGCGTCATCGTCAACCAGGCCCCCCATCAATTCGACCTCCTGGCCTGGTTTATGGGCCCCGTGGCTTCGGTGGCCGGGAGCTGGATCAACGCCAGCCACCCCTTCATCGAAGTGGACGACAGCGCGGCCGCCGTCCTGCGCTTCGAGAGCGGCGGCCTCGGCTCTGTCTTCGTCTCCAACTCCCAGAAGCCAGGCATCCACGCCAAGGTTCACATCCACGGCAGTTCGGGAGCCTCGGCCGGAGTCAAGACCGACGGAGGCGCCATGTTCATCGCAGGTCGTTCCGGAATCGCGGAGCCTCCCTACAACGACCTCTGGACGATCCCGGGGGAAGAGGACCTTTTAGCGGGCTGGAGGAAGGAGGATGCGGCATATTTCGCCGGCATAGACGCCACCTGGCATTTCTTCCGGATCCAGATAGACGACTTCGCCGAAGCTCTCAAGGCGGGGCACGAACCCTTCGTTACCGGGAAAGATGGAAGGGAGACCGTCAAGATCATGGAAGGCATCTACCGCTCCATGGCCGAAAACCGTATCGTGGAATACTGACCGCTGCGGACGCGGGGTTAGCTTTCTTCGTTTTCCTTTTCCGTGGGAAACTTTGCCTTTATGGAGTCCACGATCTTCATCAAATATTCCCTGTCCTCTCCCCGGAAATCGATCTTGGGAACCAGGCGCGAGAAGAAGGGCTTCACGAAATGCTCCATCCTCGAAGTCTGGGTCTCGTACTCCGAATCGTGGTCCATCATCATCACTGTGCATGAGAGAGGCCTGTTGTAGTAGCCGATGATGGTGAAGCCCAGCTTCTCGTACATTTTGATGAGCTTGGCCTCGTCCGTGAACACGTCCAGGAAGATCTTCCTCGCCCCGCGGGATCGCGCGTAGAGGTAGGCCAAGGTCATGATGCTGAAAGGAATGATGCTGGCCCGCTCTTCCCTCACGACGGCGAGGCGGTCGATCTCGGCGTAGCTCGAACCGTCCATGTACGCGCTGATGTCGAAGTTTTCCTGGATGGGAATGGACTGGCTTTTCTCGCTGAAATGGAGACTCGATGTACCCACGGGCTGTAGCCCTTTGTAGGCCAGAACATGAAAGGCCTTTTCATCCTCTTTACGCCTTATGGTCTCTTCCTTATAACCCTTTTCACCGACGAGAACCTTGCGCTGGATGAAGAAACTGTCCTCGAGCTCCCGGGAATCGACGGCATGCACGAAGCGAATCCTGCTCCGCTCCTGGTTGGCGGCGGGGAGGATGATGGTGAAGGTCGTCCCCTCGCCCTCCTGAGTATCCAGAATGATCCTGCCGCCCAGCTTGGAGATGATGTGGTAGGCGATACTGAGGCCCAGGCCCGTGCCCGCCCCCGGCTCCTTTGTCGTAAAGAAGGGGTTGAAAACTTTGTCGAGGTTCTGCTTCTCGATGCCCTTGCCCGTGTCCTGGACGGTCACGACGATGTCGTAGTCCTCCTGGGATACGTTAAGGCTCAGGATGCCATCGGAGTTCATCGCCTGTACGGCGTTCACCACGAGATTGAGGAAGACCTGCTGGAGTTCGGTAGCGTTGGCTTGGATTTCGCTCGTCTGGTTGTAGTTCTTCCTCACGGTGATGTTGCCGAAGTCGATGCCGCGCATCGCGAGCTTCAGCGAGTTCTCCAGGACAGTCACCACCGAGACCATCTCGGGCAGGCTCATCGTCTTCCGCGAATAGACCATGAGATCGTGGATAACCTCGGCCGCGTTCTGGGCATAGCGGATGATGTCCTGCGTGTATTCCTGGAGCTTGGAACCCTCAGGGGCCTCGGGCAGCATGAGGTCAGCCGTCCCCAGTATGGCCCCGAGGGGATTATTGATCTCGTGGGCTATGCCCGAGACGAGGGTTCCGATGCCTGCCAGCTTCTCGGATTGGATCAGTTCCTCCTGAAGGGTTTTCTGCTTCGTTATGTCCTGAAAAAACTCCAGGAATAATAGAGGTGAATCCTTGGGCACGGTTATCGGGTAGAAGTTAAGGGCAAAGTCGAGGCGACCCTTGGCGTCCTGGCGCTCGGAGGTGAAGGGCATACGCGTATGGAGGCAGTCCTGGGCCATACACTCGATGCAGGGTCTATCCCTGTTGAAAAAGGCCTTATAGCACTTGCTTCCTATAAGCTCTTCCTCCGATCGTTCGAAATACCTCCGCGCCGCGAAGTTGGCCGCGACGATGCTGTAATTTATGTCTTGGATGGAAATGGGCGTCGTTATGCCGTTGAAGAAGGCGTCGAGTTTGTTTCTACTGAGGGCAAGCTCGTTGTTGGTATGCTGAAGCCGCTTCTGCTGGAGTTTGAGGCGTTCGAAGGTAATGGCGTTCTCAAGGGCGACGGAGCACTGGTCGCCGAGGAGCTGGAGCGTTTCCGTATCATACTGGTTGTAATAGTCCTTGTCCGTCCTCGGCCCCAGGATGAGGAAGCCATTGAGCCGCTCCTTGAACCTGAGGGGTAAGATGAGCGTCGCCTCGACGACCTTCGTCACGCCGTCTTTCTCGAGGTTGATAGCGAGAATCCCCTGTTGATTGGTGACGAGATCGCCGTTTTCCTTTCTCGAGCCCTGATGGTGGAGGACGTTGAACTTGAGAAGTTCATCGCCCTTCTGGAGGATGATGGAATCGTTGTAGCCGTTGAGGATTTCCTTCCCGTACGGCACATTGGAAGCAGCGTTGAGGCGGAAGTTACGTGAGCCGTAATCGTTGACGAGCATGAAAGCCCATTCCAGGCTGAAGGATGAGATGATCTTGTCGATCGTCAGGCTGCCCAGCATTTCGAGGTCGACGATGGACGTAAGGCTCGTCGAGAACTTCCTCAGGCTTTGGTAGTAGGTGAAGGTCTTGCCCCCGTACACCCGTTCCAGGAAGTTAAGGATGGTCGTTCGCAAGGGGGAGAGGATGAGGGAGGAGAAAAGGCCGAGGATGACGGAGATACCCACCACCTTCGAGAAGCCCAGGGGCCCGTCGAGGCGGAAAAGAACGACGAAGATCCCGACGAAAATGAAAGCACTGATGATGGTGACGAATAGGGTCAGGATGATGCGGAGGACGATCGAAGAATAGTGGACGAGGCGGTATTTGTAGACGGCGAAGAAGATGATGGCGGCGTTGATCGTGTTCGTGAAGATGTCGATCGGATACTTGCCTAAGGGGTCGTAAAGGTTTGTGGCAATGCCTATGAGCATGATGCCAACGCCGACTGACACCAGACGCAAGGTTTTACGTTTAAATTTGTCCTTGCTGATCGACAACTCGCGGGCCATGAGGATAATCGCGAGGATGAGGTAGAAATAGGAGAGGGAATAGGCGATGAAGGCTCCCCCGCCCAACTTGTACTGGAACCCGCTCTCGTCGAAATAGGCGGCAACGACGATCCTTCCCGTAACATTGAGATAGAGAAGGGCAATATATATCAGGTAGCCTATGCTGACAAAAATATTATATCGCCGTTTTTCCGTTCCGGTCAGGTAGATGAGGGTTCCCAGGATGGAGATGGGCCCGCCCAAGAGGCCCACGAGCATGATTTTGTTCCAGATAAAGGGGGTGAAGAGGGGGGCATCGGCGTGCATCATGAAGGAGCCGAAACTCCACAAGGCCATGAAGCCCATATAGATGAGGAATGAAAAGTTTATCTTCTCTTTTCTGCTGGAAAGGCCGAATAGGATGAAAGGAATATAAATCACAAATGAAAGCGCTGGGATCAGCGACGAAACATTCCACCTCATCTATGTTCCTTTATATTGGCCCCTGAACTAGTAAAATCCAGGATACCATAGCATAATGGAAAAGCCAATGGTACTCAATTCGTGCATACTTGCGGGTTTTTTCCTGCTCTTCGCCGCCGACCTGCTCCGCGTCAAGCGCTCTCTTGGGACTGCCCAGGTGCTTGATGGCCTGGGCTACACCGCAATCGTCCTCGCTCTTCTCCATCTCGCCTTCGTGCCTGGACCTTCCTGGCCGCTTGCCGCGGGAGGCTCCGAACTCCGTCCCCGGCTCATGGGGAGCGCGGCTGTTCTGGTCCTAGGTATCGCCGCCATCATTTCAGCCCTCCTCCTCCTCTGGTCTGTCTTCATCGAAATCGAGTGGATACGGAAGAAGCGCAGGTTCGGTCCGGAGATAATCATAGATTCGGGGACCTACGGGCTCTGTCGGCACCCCGGTTTCTGGTGGCTCTCCTTCCTCGTCCTCTTCCTCGGCATTCTCGGGGGTTTTAAGCGTTATTTTTTATCCATGATCCTTCTGGTAGGCCTGGATTTTCTCCTCGTTTTCATCCAGGATCGCTATGTATTCCCCAAGGTTTTCAAGGGCTATAAGGAATACCAGAAGAAAGTCCCCTTCCTGATACCCCGCAGGGGCGGACGGCTGCCGTGGAAGACCGGCGAAGATGGCAAGGGACGAAATTGATCGAGGACGGAAGGTAGCAGTGAACACGACCAATCCATCTACCATACTCGTCATCGACGACGATCCGGCGATTCGCAAGGTTCTCTCCCTGGGGCTCGAACGGATAGGCTACCAGGTGAGGCTGGCGACGAATGGCCGCGAGGGATTCGATCTCCTCGAATCGGAGGACTTCGATCCCGACTGCATCCTTCTCGACATCCGAATGCCTGTTCTCACGGGCAGGGAAGCCTTGCCCCGAATCAGGGAACGAAGACCACTTATCCCCGTCGTCATGCTGACCGCCTTCAACGATCTGGCCACGGGTCTCGAGGCGATGAAAAACGGCGCCTTCGACTACCTCGTCAAGCCCAGCCGTCTCGAACAGATAGAGGAGACCATCGGACGGGCCGTCCGCTATAAAAGAATCATTCGGGAAAAACTCGAACAGGACAGGAAGAGCGAGGAATATAGGAAGACACTCGAGTTGACCATGGAGTCGAGGACCCTGGAACTCAACGAAACCTACGAAAAGCTCAAGGCAGCCAACATGCAGACAGTCCAGGTCCTGGCCGAGACCATCGAGGCCAAGGACCAATATACCCAAGGACACTGCGAGCGCGTGAGGAAGCTGTCCGTCCGGATAGCCAGCAAGCTCGGCATGGACAAAAAGCAGATTATAGCCCTGGAATACGCGGCTCTTCTTCACGACATCGGCAAGATCGGCATTCCCGAACGTATCCTGAACAAAAAGGGGCCGCTCGACGCCGACGAGATTGAGGTGATGAAGATGCATCCTCTTATCGGCGCACAGATTCTATCTATCGTTGAATTCTTCGCCCCGGCGATAAATGGAGTACGTCACCACCATGAGCGCTGGGATGGCAAGGGCTATCCGGACAAGGTGGCCGGAGAGGACATCGACCCTCTGGCGCGTCGATCGTCAAGGTGTTTCTCGAGGAGAAGCTCTACGAGGATTACCTCTGAGGCGGGAATGTTCTCCGCGGCTCAGAACCTGTAGATAAAGCGGCCCGGTACGGTCTCCCCCGACCTATTGAAGAACACGCCTCGTTTGAACCCATAGAGGAGAGCTTTGTCAATCTCCGGGTCTCCCGAAGACTGGAGGATGTCGGCCCCTTTGAGTTGTCTGTCCTTCGTCACGGTAAAACCTATGACCACGGGATTCAGGGTATTGCCTTGGCGGTAATCCGCGTTGGAGGGGTTGTATCCCCCGTCCTCGAGGATCATCCAGAGCGGCTCGCGCTGTTCCAGCGGAACGTCGATTTTCAGCATGTAGGCTGTCCCATCGAACTCATAATATTGGGAAACGGCTTTCCTTCGCTCCTGAGCCGTGAACTGCATCGTGCCAAAATCGGTTTTCTGATCGGGAATAGCGTTATAGATTGACGCAGGGATCGTTTTCGGCAAGGGAAGGCTATAGTAAATCGGTACATAGATGATTTGCCCGACAGTCCCCTGAGCCCCGCCCAGGTAGGTGTCCGATGCGCTGCCCTTCTCGGTTTTATGAATGGTGACGCCTCCCGTCCAGGGGACTTGGCCCTGGCCAGGCACGTAAATCGAGGATAAGGCACTCTCCTGACGCGAGCCGGGGCCCCTTTCGCCCGGCACCCAGGGCTCGGCGACGGTGGTTTGCGTCGAGGGGGGCTGGACAGCTGCCGAGGCCGGCGCCTGGACAATGGGTTCTTGGCTCATGGTGTAGGCCTTATCCTTGGGCTTTACCGGTGCCGCGGACTGAGGCGCCGGGGCAACTTGTTTCGCCGGCTTGGACTCGGCTTTGGCGGCAGGGGCTGAGGCTACCTTCGTCGTGTCGGCTTTGGGGGCCTCGGCGGCCTTCGCCGGAGTCTGCGGCGCCGGCTGAGGATTCGGACTTTCCTCGCCTACTTCCGAGGGATGAAGAGAACCTTGTCCCGGCTCAGGCGCCACGGGCCCGGGAAGGTTGACTATGACCGTCATGTTGGAGAAAATCTGTTCCTGAGGGCGGATGATACCGTACAGGAGGCTCATCCCGAAAATGAAGCCATACAGGCCCATGGTCATGCCAAAGGAGATGAAACCGCGCTTCTTCTCCTGCTGGTCGGCATAACTCGCCAGGGATTTCATCGTACGGCCTTCTCCTTCTTGGTGATGAGGCCCACGTTTTGCATGCCATTCTGACGGAAGGCATCTAGGACGGAGATGATGAGCTGATACGGCGCACCCGAGCGTCCCTCCAGGACAGCCTGTACCGAATTCGCGTCTGAACCCGCCACCCTCTGCTTGAGTATTCCGGGCAGGGCTTGGAGGGAAGTTCGCGTTTTGTCGACGTAGATCTCGTCCTCGGACATGACGAGGACGCGGATGGCCGAAGACTGGACCGACTGTGCCGTGTTGGAGTTCGGAAGGTCGAGCATGATGCCGGGGGCCGTCCTGAAGGTCGTCGTGATCATGAAGAAGATAATGAGCTGCAATATGACATCGATGAGCGGCGTCATATTGATTTCTGTCTTCGCGCTGAGCGCTCGTCGTCTGTTCATTTTCCCCCCGAAGGATCCTTGGTGGAGGCCCCGCCGATCGACGCGTTGATCGACTGGACGAGGGTGTTTACCTGGCTCTCGAGGTTATTGAGGATCATGTTCACCTTGGTCACGAAGTAGTTGTAGAAGAGGGTCGTCGGAACCGCGACGACGATGCCTCCCACCGTCGTGATGAGAGCTTCCGAAACGCCGCTCGCGAGGGTCGTGGGGTCGCTGACGGCGCCGAACTTCCCGAGGACGCCAAAGGCCCGCATGGTACCCGTTACCGTACCGAGGAGGCCCAGAAGGGGAGCGATCGTGCAGATGCTCCCGAGCCACCACAAGCCACGCTGCAGTTTAGGCTCCTCCTGGGACGCGGCGTCTCGGATCATCTCCTTCTGGAGGCTTTCGGGCTGGTCTTTATTCTCGATCCCCGCTTTCAGAAGCGTCGAGAAAGGGGAAAGGTTGTTGTCGCAGATGGCCAGCGCTTCCTGGAAATGCCCTTGCTGAAGGCTCGTCTTGGCGTACTTGAACAGCTTGTTCTCATCCTTGGAAATGCGCCTGAGATACAGTAGTCGTTCTATGATTATCGCGGTGGCCACCAAGGCAAGCGCCACGATGAACCACATGACGATGCCACCTCGGACGATAAAATCGATCATGCCAACTCCTTGGTACGGGAAAATCCCTATACTGTTTATCGGAAATATATCGCCGTACTCAACGATTATCCACGAAACCTAGTCGCCGCGCTGGTAATTAGGAGCCTCCCTCGTGATCGTGACGTTGTGGGCATGGCTTTCAGCCAGGCCGGCGTTGGTTATTCTGACAAAGCTGGCTTTTTGGCGAAGGTCGTCGAGGGAGGCGGCCCCGGCGTAGCCGCAGCCCGAGCGCAGGCCGCCGACGAGCTGATAGACGAAGTCGGAGAGCTTGCCCTTGTAGGGCACCATGCCTTCCACGCCCTCGGGTACAAGCTTGTCGGAGCCGCCGATGCCCGTGGCGTATCGATCCCTGCCGAAGCCCTGGAGGGCGCCTAGTGAACCCATGCCCCGGTACGTCTTGTACTGTCTGCCGTTGAAGAGGACGAGTTCTCCGGGGGACTCCTCCAGCCCGGCGAAGAGGCTGCCCAGCATGACGGCGTCGGCCCCGGCGGCCAGGGCCTTAACCATATCGCCCGAGTATTTGATGCCTCCATCGGCGATGATCGGTATACCGAAACGGGCGGCCGCCCTGGCGCAGTGCCAAATGGCCGAGAGCTGGGGCATGCCGGCGCCGGAGATGATGCGCGTCGTGCAGATCGAGCCGGCGCCGACCCCGACCTTGACGGCATCGGCGCCGGCCTTCACCAAGGCCTCGACGCCCTCGGGCGTGACGACGTTCCCCGCGATGACGAGGACGCCAGGAGCGGCCGCCTTGATCCTGCGTAGGGACTCTAGGACGCCTTTGGAGTGGCCGTGGGCTGTGTCGATGACGAGGACGTCGACGCTCTTGGAGACGAGGAGTCTCACCCTCGTCTCGAGGTCGGCGCCCACGCCGACGGCCGCAGCGACGCGGAGGCGGCCCCCTTCGTCCAGCGCGGCGTTGGGGTAATCGGCCTTCTTGGCTATGTCCTTGACGGTGATGAGACCCTTGAGCCTCCCCTTCTCGTCGGTGAGGGGGAGTTTTTCGATCCTGTGCTCCTGGAGGATATCCCTGGCCTGAGCGAGGGTCGTGCCGACGGGCGCGGTAATCAGTCTCTTATGGGTCATGAATTCGCTGACAGGCTTGTCATCGTCTTCGGGGCCGCAGAACCGTATGTCCCTGTTGGTCAGTATCCCGACGAGCTTCTTCTCGGAACCGCTCGTAATGGGTATTCCCGAGATCCTGAACTTCTCCATAAGTTCATGGGCTTCGGCGAGCATGGCGTCTTTCTCGAGGCAGACGGGGTCGCTGATCATTCCCGACTCGGAACGCTTCACCTTGTCGACTTCGCCCGCCTGACGCTCGGCGTCCATGTTCCTGTGGATGACCCCCATGCCCCCCATCCTGGCCAGGGCTATGGCGAGGGCCGACTCAGTCACGGTATCCATGGCGGCCGAAAGCAGGGGGATATTAAGTCTGATGTCCCCGGCCACCCTGCCGCGCAGGTCGACATGGGCAGGGAGGATCTCGCTCAGCGCGGGGACGATGAGGATATCGTCGAACGTGAGGGCAGCTTCGCTGGCGAATAATGCTTCGTTCATCTTGCCATCTCCTGATTCCGGAGCTGAAAGCCCCGCGTCGTTGTATTCTCGCGATCCGTACTCAAATCGCCCGCTTCCCGCTCAATGGCGGAAATGGCGGACGCCCGTGAGGACCATGGCCATGCCCGCTTCGTCGGCCGCCTTGAGCGAGTCCCCATCCCGTATCGATCCGCCCGGATGGGCTATGGCCGTGACTCCAGCCTTGGCCGCCTCCCCTATCGAGTCCGGGAAGGGGAAGAAGGCGTCCGAGGCCAGGACCGAATCCTTGGCCTTTTCGCCCGCTCTCGAAGCCGCGATGCGGACGGAGTCTACTCGGTTGGGCTGGCCGCCGCCTATGCCTACCGTGGCCCCGCCTTTAGCGAGGACGATGGCGTTCGACTTAACCGACATGCAGGCCTTCCAGGCGAAGGCGAGGTCCTCGAGTTCGGCGGCCGTTGGCTGCCGCCTGGACACGACCTTCCAGTCTATCCCGGCTGGATCGCCCAAATCGACATCCTGGAGCAGGAAGCCTCCGAGCACGGTTCGCACTTCGCTGGTCTTAATCCCCGTCCCGGGAATGACGAGCCTGAGGTTCTTTCGCGCGGAAAGGAGGGCGAGGGCCTCATCCGCGAAGGCCGGGGCGGCTATGCACTCGACGAAGAGCTTGCCAAGGGCCTTGACGCAGGGAACGTCGAAAGGCGCGTTGCAGGCGATGACACTGCCGTACGCCGATACCTGGTCGCAGGCTATCGCTGCGGACAGAGCCTCGGACAGAGTTTGAATGCCGGAACCGCCCCGCCCGCTGGCCTCGGCGCGCCGATTTACAGCGGCGATGCCGCAGGGCGAAAGATGCTTGACGAGGACGACGGCCGGGCCTTCAAAGCGACCAACAGCGTACCAGGCAGCGTCGAGGTCGAGGATATTGTTGTAGGAGAGTTCCTTGCCCTGGAGAATCTTTCCGCCCAGAGGCCCCGCCCTTTCCTCGAAGGAATAGAGTTGGGCCTTCTGGTGGGGATTCTCCCCGTAGCGCAGGTCCAGCGCCTTAAATCCCTTGAGGGTAAACTTTGTAAACGCCGAGGCATCGCCCAGGTCGCTTTCGAGCCAGGAAGCTATAGCCGCGTCATAGGCGGCCGTCATTCCGAATGCCTTGGCCGCGAGCCTTTTGCGCGTGCCTTCCGAGATCGAACCTGCCCGCGCGAGCTCCTCGCCCACGGCGCCGTAATCAGTTTGGTCGCAGATGATCGCTACTCTCCCGTGGTTCTTCGCCGCCGCGCGGATCAGGGCCACACCGCCGATGTCGATCTTCTCGACAATCCCCTCCCGCGTGGAGGAAGGATCCGCGGCCGCCTTTACGAAGGGGTAAAGATCGACGACGACGAGGTCGATAGGGCGGTATCCCAGACTCTCGATTTCCCTCAAGTCCCGCTCATCGGCCCGCGCGAGGATGCCGCCGTGGACGGCAGGATGGAGGGTCTTGACCCGACCCCCCAGAATCTCGGGCACGCCCGTATAGGCCGAGATCTCCTCGACCTCGAAGCCTGCCTCCTTTAAAGCCTTCGAGGTCCCCCCCGAAGCCAGGAACTTCCAGCCAAGACCGGCCAGGGTTCTTGCGAATTCGACAAGTCCCTTTTTGTCATATACCGAAAGCAAGGCTGTGGGCATGGCGTGTTCTCCTTCCTTGGGATCCTCCCCCGCCAGAAGACGGAGGAGCGTTCTAACGACGATTCGATGTTCGGCCGCGTGCATGTCGGCTTCGAAATCGGTGAAACTTGCGTCCGGCGCGATCCTTACGTATTCAAGATCGATCAAGGGCCCCGAGTCCATCCCCGCGTCGGGAACGTAGTGAGTCATGACCCCCGAGATGGATGGTCCCCCAGCGCGGCAGGCCTCCCAGGCCCTGGCAATCGCGTTCGTGCCCGGAAAGTGTCCGGGTAATGCCGGATGAAGATTGGCGATCTTCCCGCAAAACCTCGACACAAAGGCCTCGCCAAGCAGGCGCATCCAGCCCAAAAGAAAGATGAAGTCTGGTTTCCAGGCAAGGAGTTCCTCGGCCAGGGCTGAATCATAGGCCGCCCTGGAAGCTTCGGCGCTCAGGCTCCGGTCGCGGACATAGGGTCTCACGATCTGGGGAATAGCCGCGGCGCCTGCCCTCTCGAGCGCCCTCACACCCGGGTTTGAAGATACGACGAGGATAATTTCGGCAGGGATTCCCCCCGAGGCAAGGGCGTCGATAAGAGCTTGCAGGTTGCTGCCCTCCCCCGACACGAGAACGACCAGGCGCCGCGCCGGGGCGCTTCCGGCCCCGCGGCCGAGCCTTCCGTCCGGTCTCAAGGGCGAACCCTCCCCAGGTCCAGAATGGCCCTCCCCTTCCCCGCGGTCAACCGGCCGATCACGAAGAATTCGGATGCTAAAAGCGAGGTAAAGCGCTTCAGGTTTCCCGGCGACAGAATGACAACCATGCCGATGCCCATGTTGAAGACCCGGTACATCTCCGCAGGAGCGACCCCGCCCTTCTCCATGATGAGGTGGAAGAGGGGCGGCATGGGCCAGGAGTTCGCGTCGACCAAGGCATCGAGAACTTCGGGGAGTACTCTCGGGATGTTGCCCTCGAAGCCGCCCCCCGTGATATGGGCGAGGGCCTTGACGAGACCGGGTTCGGCCTCGAGCAGGGGTTTGAGAGCGCCCAGATAGGACCTATGCGGTTCAAGAAGGGCATCGATCAGGGGTCTGCCCAGGATTTCCCCATACCTGTCCAGACCGGATTCGCCGAAGATCCGCCGCGCCAGGGAGTAACCGTTGGTGTGGAGGCCGCTGGAGGGAAGGCCGATAAGCAGGTCGCCGACAAAGAGGTCCGCGCGGGGGAGAAGTTCGTCCCGCTCCGCGACGCCGACGATGGCCCCGGCGAGGTCGAATTCCCCGGGCAGGTAGACTCCGGGCATCTCGGCTGTCTCGCCGCCTATAAGGGCGCAGCCTGCCTCGCGGCAGGACTCAGCCATGCCTGACACGGCATGGGCCGCCATAGCCGGATCGAGCCTGGAGGTCGCGACATAGTCGAGAAAGAAGAGGGGCCGCGCGCCCTGGACGAGGATGTCGTCGACGCAGTGATTGACGATGTCTCTGCCTATCCCCTCGTACCTGCCTGAAAGGGCCGCCAGCTTCACCTTGGTGCCCACGCCGTCCGTCGAAGACACGAGGACGGGGTTTCTCATCTTCCCGAGCGCTTTGGCGTCGTAGACCCCTCCAAAGGAGCCGATGCCCGCGAGGACCTCGGGGCCGTAGGTGGAGCGGACATAGGTCGACATAAGCTCGACGGCCTTGTCCCCGGCGTCGATGTCCACGCCGGCCGAAGCGTAGAGGGCCGCCGAGAGATCTTGGCTTGGCACGACAACCGATGCCGCTCCCACCCCGACGGCTGCTCCGGCCTCCGCCCCGGAAGCCGGGCGGAGGAACTTCCTCCCGGCTCCAATATCCCTTCTGTATCGAGCGTGGGAAATCTCGAGCCTGGACAATCGCGAATAGGCCAGGTCCACGGCCTCGTCGATCCCCTTCCCCCAGGCTGAGGCGCAAAGAAGCCTCCCTCCTGAGGCCTTGGGCAGGCCGTCGGCGAGTTTCGTCGCTCCATGGAAAAGGATAGTGTCGGCCGGGCCCCCGAAATCGAAAAAATCCCTCTCGTACTCGTCGTCGGCGATCGTATAGCCCTCGGAGGCAAGGACGACGCAGGCCGAGGCGGCTTTCTTCCAGCCGATCTCGAGTCCATCGAGTCCTCCAGCCGCGCAGGCAACCAGGATCGGAACGAGGTCGGATTCGAGGAGGGGGAGGAGGACTTGAGTCTCCGGGTCGCCGAATCTGCAGTTGTATTCGAGAACCTTGGGACCCTGGGCAGTCATGATCAGGCCGGCGTAGAGGACCCCAACAAAGGACGAGCCCTCGGCTTCGAGTCCGGCGCTGGCCTTTTCCAGGAAGGCCGTGGAAAGCTCCCTGGCCTTGGCGAGCTGCTCGGGCAGGGCCGAGGCGATGGCCCCCAGGCCCCCCGTGTTGGGCCCCATTTCCCCCTCGAGCAGGCGCTTGTGATCCTGGCAGAGAGGCATGGGTCGGACGGTCTTCCCGTCGCAGAAACCGAGAAGGGAGACTTCCTCGCCTGAGAGCCTTTCCTCGATAAGGACCTCGGAGCCTGCCGCGCCAAGCCTACCGTCCATAAGGAGACGGCTTAAGACCGACAGGGCCTCCTCCTGATTGTCGGGAATGAATACTCCCTTGCCCGAAGCGAGGCCCGAAGCCTTGATCACATAGGGCCAGGGGGCTTTCTCAATGAAGCTCTTGGCTTTCTTGAAGGATGAAAAGACGGCGAAATCCGCCGTCGGTATGCCGTATTTTTTCATGAAGGATTTAGAAAAAACTTTGGAGGATTCTATTCGCGCGGCCGCCGCCGAGGGACCGAAGCAGAGGGGGCCCCTGTCATCGCCCTTCGATGCAAGAGCGTCAACAAGGCCCAGGGAAAGGGGGAGTTCGGGGCCGACGACAACCAGGTCCACCGACTTCTCGAGGGCGAAAGCGACAAGTCCCTCGATGTCCGAAGCCTCGATGGGCACGTTGGTCCCCAGGGCGGCCGTGCCCGCGTTGCCAGGGGCGGTATAGATGGTTCCGGCGAGCGGGGATGCCTTCATCTTCCAGGCCAGGGCGTGCTCCCTGGCCCCCGATCCCACGAGCAGTATCCTCATTGAGCTGACCTCCGAAGCCTCAGAACTCGAATCTCTCCTTGGAACCGGAAGCGTCCAGCTCCAAGGGATAGTCACCCGAAAAACAGGCGGCGCAGTAGTCATCGAGGCCGCCCAGGGCCCTGCCCGCCGACTCCAGGGAGAGGTAGGCGAGCGAATCGGCCCCACTCCAGGCCGCCATGTCCTTGAGGGGAACGAGGTTGGCCACGAGGTCGCCGGGTTCGCCCATGTCGACCCCCATCATGCAGGGGAAACGTACGGGCGGGCTCGCTACCCTGACATGGACTTCCCTCGCCCCCGCGCCGCGGAGCAGGGCCACGAGAGGCCGTATTGTATTCCCCCGGACAATGGAGTCGTCGACGACGACGATGCGTTTCCCCGACACGGACTGACCGAGGACGTTGTATTTCAGGGAGACTCCCCTCTTTCGCAGGAAGGTTGTCGGTTCGATGAAGGTGCGGCCGATGTACCGGTTCTTCACGAAAGCCTCGCCGTAGGGGATGCCCGAAGCTCTTGCGAAGCCTATGGCCGCGGAAATGGAGGAATCAGGTACAGGGATGACGAGATCGGCCTCGGCCGGCGACCTTTTGGCAAGCTCCTCGCCGAAGCGGCGCCGCACCTCGCTGACGGACTGGCCGTTCCACACCGAATCGGGCCGTGAGAAATAGATGAACTCGAAGACACAGGAGGCTCGTTTCCCTCCCTCGGCGCGCAAGGGATCGGACCAGGAGACTTCTCCCGAGGTCGAGCAGGAGATGATCTGCCCGGGGCCGATCTCGCGGATGCCCGTGCAGCCAAGGGTTAAGAGGGCGCAGGTCTCGGAAGCCGCAACGAAGGCGCCCTCGGCGTTGAAGCCGCATGCCAGGGGTCGGAAACCCCAGGGGTCGCGCGCGGCGAAGACTCCCTGGGGCGTGAGGGCGACGAAGGAGAAGGCGCCCTTCCATGTCCTCATCGCCGAGCCTATCCTTTCGGTCCAGTTCGATCCTTCCGAGCCGGCCAGAGCCATCACCATCAGCTCGGTGTCACTGGCCGAGGTCAGGCCCACGCCCTTCTCGAGAAGGGCCTGCCGTATCACCCTGGCGTTGACGAGGTTCCCGTTGTGAGCCAGGGCGACGGGCCCGTGCTGCGTATCGATCAGAAAAGGCTGTGCGTTGCGCAGGTTGGAGGACCCTGTCGTCGAATAGCGTGTATGGCCTATGGCCAGGGAGCCCGAGAGGGATTCCATGTCCGTCTCCGAAAAGACCTGGGAGACAAGGCCCGTGCTCTTACGCGTGTTGATTGCCTTTCCATCGAAGGCTGCTATGCCAGCCGACTCCTGTCCACGGTGCTGGAGGGCGAAAAGCCCGTAATACGATAGTCGCGCGGCGTCGCGGTCCGGGGCATAGACGGCCATGACGCCGCACTCCTCCCGAGCCTCGTCCTCGGCCGCCCAGGGGGCCGCCCGGAGGGCTGCCCAAAGAGCTTCGCTCACAGCGTCCCTCCCTCGAGCCTGGTCCTTGCCACGCACCCGCGATTGAGGGAGGCGTCGTCAGCCTCTATCCTCTCCACCTGCTCGGCATGGAAGGCAGCGATCTTCGCGCGCAGCTCGGGAGAGCCGAGGGCAAAGATCTTGGCGGCGAAGAGGGCGGCATTCCGGGGATCGAGGATGAGGCAGGCCGCGACGCCGGGAGGCATTCTCAGGGACGAGAAGATATCGGCGCCCCCGAAGGCTTCGCTGGGCGGCGGACAGGAGACGACGGGCCGCGTCGTCGCGAAATCGGCCATGCCCGACAGGGCGTTGGAGAGGCCGGCCACGGCAATATAGACGAAATTGCCTTCCCTCGTCTCCAGCTCCTTCAGAATCGAAAACAGCTTTTCGGGTGTCTTGTGCGCCGAGGCTATCCTCGTCTCGTGTGCCACACCGAATCTGTCCAGCCATTCCTCGATACGCGCGGCATGCTCATAATCGACCTTAGAGCCCATGAAGATGACGGCGAGATCTCGGCTCATAGTCTTGCTCCTGTCCTGAATAGATTGTCGACAAGACGCGGGCCCACTGGGTAGGGACCGGGCTTGAAAGCCTTCCCCGTCAGGGCCTCGTATGCCTTCTGATAGAGCGCTCCGGCCTGCGCCCAGACCGAAGGTGGAAGGGTGGGGATAGGGCCGTCGCCCCGGTAGCCCAGTTCGGCGTACTTGAGGCGGACGAATTCCTTGTCGAAGATTTCGGGTTCCTTCCCTTCGGCAAGCCTCGCCTCGTAGCTCCCGGCCTTCCAGAACCTGGAGGAATCAGGCGTATGGACCTCGTCGATGAGGGTAAGATTGCCCTCCGGACCAAGACCGAATTCATACTTCGTGTCGACGAGGATGATGCCAGCTTCGGCCGCGAGTCGGGAACCCCGCTCGAAGAGGGAAAGAGCCGCGTCTATCGTTTTTTTCCACAAGACTGCGCCGACAAGACCTCGATCCACGACCTCGGCGCAGGTCAGACGCTCGTCGTGAGCCCCGGCTTCGGCCTTTGTCGTGGGTGTCACGATCGGTTCAAGCAGCCTTCCGTTCTTCTCGAGCCCTTCGGGAAACGAATAGCCGTAGATGGAGCGATCGCCCTCCGAGTATCGTCTCCAGAGAGAGGTCGAAGTGACGCCCGTGATGTAGCCTCGGACGACGACCTCGACAGGGAGAGGCTTCGTCTCGAGAACGATCGAGGCGTTGGGATCGGGTACGGATATAAGGTGATTCGGCACGATGTCCGCGGTCTTCAGATTCCACCAGGCCGAAAGTTCGTTGAGTATCTGGCCTTTCCAGGGCACCGAGCCTATCACCCGATCGAAGGCCGAGATCCTGTCCGTCGTCACGAGGAGTCTGCGGCCCTCCCCGAGTTCGTACCAGTCCCTCACCTTGCCGGAACGCTTCCCCGGAATGGAGTCGTCGAGTCCGAGAAAGGTCTTCGCAAGCATAGCCTCGATCACCGCTGGCTCAACCATGGTATATCCTCCCTGCGCCGGTGCCGCCCCGGAAGCGTCATGACTGTTTCGCATAGCGCACGCCGTTTTCGAAGAGGGCGAGGCAGTCGCCTGGCCTTCCGTTCCTGAAGGCCCTGACCTCGGGGCCGGAATTGTCTTCCGGATGGGGCATGAGGCCGAGGACGTTGCCCTTGAGGTTGCAGATCCCGGCGATGTCGAGGACCGAGCCGTTCGGATTGTCGGGGTAGATGCCGTCGCTTGAGCTTCCGTCCGGCTTGACGTAGGTCAGGGCGATGAGCCCCTTATCCAGAAGCGCTTCGGCCTGGGCACTTGTCTTCGTCAGGAATCGTCCTTCGCCGTGGGTAACGGGGCAGGTCAGAATCTTTTCGATGCCGTCTGTCCAGAGGCAGCCGTTCCTTTGTGCCTTTAAGGAGACCCATCGGCATTCGAAGCGCCCAGCCTGGTTATCCGCTAGGCTTGCCCAGCGCTCCTCCGCGGCGATTCCGTCCAGGACCCCTTCGCCGGGGAGGATTCCCGCCTTGACCAGGGTCTGAAAGCCGTTGCAGATCCCGATGACGGGTTTGCCCGAGGCGACGAAGCTCTGTACCTCTTCCCCAAAGAAAGAGGTGAGGTCGAGGGCGAAGAGTCTTCCGGCACCGAGGGCGTCGGCGTAGGAGAAACCTCCGGGCAGGACAAGGATCGAGCTTTCGCTTAAGAGCCTTCGGTTCTCCTTGAGTTCATTAAGATGGACGATCATGGGTTCGGCGCCCGCCAGACCGAGGGCATAGGCCGCGTCCCCGTCCCTGTTCGTGCCGGCCGCGTGGAGAATGAGAGCCTTGGGTTTCACGCCTCTCCTCCATTCAGGTCATCTTCGGCGTTCAGGCCCGAATACGCTGCCTCGAGGGTCGAAAGCTCCAGTCTCTCGACCGACCCGTCCACATTTCTGAGCTCAATCATGGGACCGGCAAGAACCTCTGCCGCGATGACCCAGGGAAGGCCGGCGAGGGCGGCCTCGAAGGCTGAACTGTCCTCGGGCGCGACCTCGACGAGAAGACAGCCGTTCGTCTCGCCGAAGAGGAGGAAAGCGGCGCTCGGATCGGCCTTGCCCGCGGTCACCGAGGTTACTGCCGCCGAAGCCGCGGCTCGCCCAAGGGCGGCGAGTCCGGCCCTCGCCCCCCTACCCCCGCCCATGCACATCTCGGCCAAGGCGACGCCAAATCCCCCGTCGGAAAGGTCGTGGCAGGCAGAAACAAGGCCAGCAGCGACGGCGCGATGGAGGGCCCTGTATAAAACAGGCGCGCCCCTCGAAGGTCTAGGTCCCAGACCCTTGCTCTTTAATTCGAGAGTCTCGCCCAGAACCGATGCCGAGGTTTCGGGAACGAACTCCCCGACGAGGTAGACGATATCCCCGGCGGCCTTGAGATCTGTCGTCGGCGCCCTGAAAAGGTCGGGAACGATGCCCATGGCGGATATGAGGAGGGAGGGGGGGATGGAGAGCCGCGATCCGTCAGGCCCCTCAAACTCGTTGTTGAAGGAGTCCTTGCCCGAGATGAACGGCGTCCTGTGCGCCAGGGCAGCCTCGCGGCAAGCCATGGCCGAGCGCAGAAGGGTCCAGAGGTTCCCGGGAACGAGAGGGTCGCCCCAACAGAAATTGTCGACGACGGCGATTCTGTCGGGGTCGGCCCCCGAGGCGACCGCGTTTCTTACCGCCTCGTCGAGGGCTGACCAGGCGGCGTTGTACGTATCCGCCTCGCCGTAGCGGGGATTGAAGCCGTTGGAGAAGGAAATGGCGCGTAGGCCCCTGGTTTCAAGAGGCTTGAGGACGGCGGCGTCCGATGGGCCCTTTTGCAGGGGGCCGGCGAAGGGACCTATCCGCGTGGCGCCCTGAACCTCATGGTCATAGCGGCGGACCGCCCATTCTTTCGAGGCGACGGCGGGATGCGAAAGTATCCGGGGCAGGAGCGAGGCGGCCGAAGGCAAATCGACTCCCAGGGCCGGACCTTCGCAAAGACTGTTTTTGTCTCCAAGTTCCAGTCCCTGCCCTTTCGCGGCAACGGGAGGAGCAGCCCTGAGCCTTCTTCTCGGCATGCCTCTATGGAGGAAGCCGCAATCGAGATCGAGGACCTTGGCCCCGCCGTGGCGGACCACGAGCCGGCCGTCACCGGTGAAGCTGCCCAGATCGCAGTGCTCCACATCGTTGGCGGCGCATAGGGCGGCGAGGGTTTCCATATTCTCGGGAGCGACGGCCAGGACCATCCGCTCCTGAGCCTCGGAGAGCCAGGTCTCCCAGGGAGAGAGGCCAGGGTATTTCAGCCTCACCGCCTGAAGTTCTACCTCGGCGCCCAGCTCCAAAGCCATCTCGCCGACGGCCGACGAAAGTCCTCCCGCCCCGCAGTCGGTGATGCCCGTGAAAAGACCTGCGTCCCGGGCGGAGAGCAGGACCTCGGCCACCTTCTTTTCCACGATGGGCGCGCCTATCTGGACAGATGAGCCAGCTGTATCGAAGGTAGCACCGTCCATGGTCATCGAAGAGAATGTGGCTCCCCTGATGCCGTCGCGTCCGGTTCTTCCCCCTAGGCAAACCAGCCTGTCCCCGACCCGCGGCGCCGAGAAGAAAGCCCCCTTTGGGGCGATGCCTGCGCAGCCGCAGTAGACCAGGGGATTGGCTGCGTAGTTTTCGTGGTAATGGATGCCCCCGTTGACGGTGGGAATGCCCATCTTGTTGCCGTAATCCTGGACCCCGGCGACGACGCCGTTCCGGATATGTTCGGTCCAGAGATCGGCCGCACTGCTTCGGCCCTCGGAAGGGCCGAAGCAGAGGACGTCCGTAACCGCGATGGGCCTCGCCGAGACGGCCATCACGTCCCTGATGACTCCGCCAACGCCCGTATTCGCGCCTCCGAAGGGCTCGATCGCCGAAGGATGGTTGTGGGTCTCCACCTTGAAGGATATGTCAAAGTCCTCGTCGAACTCGATGATGCCAGCATTGTCCTTGAAGGCCGAAACCACCCAGGGAGCATCGATCTCGTCGGTGGCCGACTTCAGGTAGGTTCGTAGAATGTTGTCGACCTGGGGTGGAAGGCCTCCCTCCTCTCCTCGCTCGACCTCGATCAGGGCTTTGAAGGTCTTGTGGAAGCAGTGCTCGCTCCAGGTCTGGGCGATGGTCTCGAACTCGACATCGGTGCAGGGCCGCTTTTCTTTTCTGAAATACTGCTGGATAGCCAGCAGTTCCCCAGGATCGAGTGCCGCCCTCCGCACCAGGTTGAGGGCCGCGAGCCCGGCTTCATCCATGGCCGCAAGGTGGATGGATTCGACCATCGAGGAAGTCTTGGCGCCTGAAGGAAAGGAAGCCTCGATCGCGCCAAGAGCGAAGGACTGGACGACGGGATTGGCGAGGACCTTCGAGGCGAGGGTCTCGAGCTCGGCGTTCTCGAGCCTCTCCCCCTCGGCGCAGTCGAATTCGAAACGCTGGCCCGTGGCTGCGGCTAAAAGCCCGGATATGCCCAGTTCGGCGGCCGCTCGCAGGATTTCCTCGGCGACGGGATCCGTAACTCCCGGATGGTAGGCCACCTCGACTGCCTGATCGCCCAGCTTCGGCGCGGCGGGGCAGGAAGCGATCTCGAAGCTTTGGGTGACAGGATCGGAAAAAAGAAAACGCCCGAGAAGCTCAAACTCCCCGGGCGCTATATTTCCCCGTAAAAAATAAATCTCCGAGCGCCGGACGGCGCGGACCTTCCCCAGGCCCAGCCTCCTGGCCACCCGCAGGATCGCGGCCGCCGACCTCGATCCCGGCCGCAGTTCCCTTATCGTGCAGCGATAAACAGGAATCTGTATATCCATACAAATAAATACCATCTTCCTGGATTTTTAGTCAAGGGCCGCTGCTTTGCTCCTCAGGACCAGCGCGAACCTTTTGGCACGCGCGGCCGAATCGCCCAGATAGGCTCGCGCGTCCATGAGGGCGGGGATCTGCCCGGCGCCGAGGCGGTCCGAAAAGAATTCGTCGGATGCCATCCGCGCAACAAGGGGATTCTCTTCGCCCCGTCTTATCGCCTCCCAGGACGCAAGGGCGTGCAGCCTCAGGCGTTCGTGGGTTTCCTGCCTGTCCGCTCCCGCCTTGGCCATCGCCATCAGGACCCGTTCTGTGCAGGCGAAGGGAGCATAGCGGGCGAAGGTTCGCTTTACGGCGCTCTCGTCCACGACGAAGCCTTCAACTATTTTTTTGGCTGTTCCGATCAGCTCGTCGCTGGCAAGGAAAGCCTCGGGGAGAATGGTTCTCCGGTTCGCTGAGTCATCCAGAGTGCGTTCGAGAAGGGAGAGGGCTGCGTTGCTCCAGGCCGTCTGGGAATAGGAGGAGAGAAGCCGCGCCAAGGAATCTATCTTCTCGGCCTCGATGGGGTTGCGTTTGAAGGGCATAGCCGAGGATCCGACCTGCTTCCTTCCGAAGGGCTCGGAGAATTCCCCGATGGGCGGGGACTGGAGGATACGGAAATCGAAAGCCATCTTGTGGAGGGCGGCGCCCAGGGCAGACAGGGCTGAAAGCACCCTGTATTCCTGGAGGCGACTCGCCGTCTGTGTCGTAACAGGGAAGAATTCGAGCCCGAGTTCCTTGGACATAGCCGCTTCAAAGGCAGGCAGATTCTTAAGGCCCAGGAGTTCGGCGTATGAGGCCGAAGTCCCCACCGCTCCCTTGAAGCCCTTTCCCCTCAGCGATGCCCTCGCCTCCTCGATCTGTTCAAAGGAGATGAGGATATCCTGGGCCCAGACCGAACAGCGATAGCCCAGACTCGTCGGTTCGGCCGGCTGGAGGTGGGTGAAGGCCATGACAGGCAGGTCGACCAGGGCTTCGATCCTATCGGCGAAAATGACGAGGAGTTCCCTGAGGCCGGCCATGACGAGATCGAGCGACTCGCGGATGCGTAGCGTATCGGCGTTGTCCTCGATGTCCATCGAGGTGGCTCCCAGATGGATGACCCCTCCCGCAAGGGGGCAAAGCTCGGCGAAAGCCCGTATTTCGGCCATGAGGTCATGTCGTATCTCGGCCTCGATTGCCAGGGAGCGTTCCATGTCGACAAAGGGAGCCCGGGCTTCGAGTTCGGCGACTTGGGCATCGCTGACGAGGCCGAATCCCGATTCCACCCTCGCGAGGGAAACCCAGAGCTGCCGCCAAAGTTCGCGCTTGTGGATTTCGCTCCACAGAGCTCTCATCTGGGCCCCACCATAGCGCCACGAGAAAGGGGAAAGATAACCGGAATAATCAACCATATCTGGACTATAGCAGAAGTGCCCCCTCCTGGAAATACGCACCCAGCCCGACAGACCAAACCGCGCCGCGCATTTGGAGGCTCATTCTTTGAATCGACGGGCGACGGCTGGAGCGTTTCTACTGTGCAGGGCTGAATACCGGGACGCGGCCGGTTTCAAGTCCGCGAGGCAAACAAGGAGGAAGCATGAATTCTCTCAATTCGATTCTCGTCGAAGGAAATCTCGTGAAGGACCCGGCAACGAAAACCTTGCCTTCGGGCAATCAGGTCTGCGCTTTCACGCTGGCGACGAACCGCTATTACAAGGCAGGGGAGCAGGGTATGGAAGAGGAAGTCTCCTATTTCGACGTCGAGGCATGGTCAAGGCTGGGAACAACCTGCGCCCAGTACCTGAAGAAAGGGCGGGGCGTCCGGGTCGTGGGGAGGCTGAAGGCCAAGGTCAAGATCGTGGCCGAACATGTCGAGTTCAGCCCCAAGAAACAGTCGGGCAAGGGAGGAGGGCCCCTGCAGGCCGAGGGTCAGACCGAGGTGGAGGCTTCGGCCGAAGCGGTCGTGTTCTGATTGAAATTTCGGGGGCTTATGGCCCGCAGCGCTTCTTCGGTAGCCGTCTTAAGAAGGCCGAGGAAGCGCTCCTTGGCCCCCGGTATCCTCATCCTGCCCGAAGGGCCAGAGACACTCACGGCTCCAGCGAAATCCGATCCGGGAAGGCGGAGGGGCATGGCTATGCAGGTGAGGCCGACCTCGTATTCCTCGCGGTCGACGCCGTAGCCCAATTCCCTCGCGCGCCTCGCCTCCCTGATCACGTCCTCGGGCTCGGTGAGGGTAGAGTCATTTATCTTGGGAAGGGGCGCTGAGCCGAGTATGGCTCGGATCCTCTCCTCGGGAAGCTGGGAGAGAATGGCTTTGCCGACACCCGTACAGTAGAGGGGAAGCCTGTCGCCGGGCACTGACCTCATCCGTAACGAGCGGTTATTGGCCTCGGCTCTGTCCAGATAGATGGCGCTATCGCCGGCAAGGCAGGCGAGATTGGCCGATTCCCCGGATTCCCTGGCCAGTATTTCGATGATCGGCCTCACCTTATCGACGACCAGGGCCCGGACTGGGACCTTGCTCCCCAGTTCGAAAAGCGCGATGCCAAGGGACCAGCCGCCCGACCTGCGTTCGACAACGCCTTTGGATTCAAGGACTGCGAGGTAGCGGAGGGCAGTCGCCTTGTTGACACCCGTGTCTTTCGACATACGGGCCAAGCTGACTTCATCTCCGACCTTGGCGAGGTAGAAGAGTATGTCCAAAGCCTTGCCGGCCGATTCGCTCATGACGATTCCTTTTCGTTTCCGGCGTCGCGTCAAAGTGCGCTTCGCAGTTTGAATATTGTTAAGTCAGGATATAGCTGGCCGGGGAAGGCGTCAAGGCAAGAAGCTGTCCGATCTATGTCCCCTTTAAGGGGCGTTCGAAAGGCCTTAAGTCCTTGCCGCGGACTTCTCTGCCCTTGCCGGCCTCTTCATCGTTATAGAAGCCATCCTTCCAGTTGAAGCGCGAAGCCTCGGGTAGAATCCTCGCCTCCGCGGCCGCCTTGGCGATGTCGCGGAAGAAGCCTTTGGCGGGATTGGCGTTCGACAGATCGAGGATGAACTTGTCCAGCCCCTCCTTTTTCAGAAAGGGCGTCCTGTCAATTATTGAGAAGGGCTGCTCAGGTACGACGACATCGTAATCTCGTCTGCCATGCAGGGAGTAGGAGCTTCCATCCCTGTCCAGGAAGGTCGTTGAGTCGTATTTCGCGCTCAAATCCCCTCGTATCCTGAATAGCTGGGGGTACGAAAAGACGATGGGGAAGGCAGCCTGCGGGGCTATTCCCTCGAGTATCCTCATGAAGTTCTGTTTCGATATCTCAAGAGGCGGGATCAAATATCGGCAGCCCTGGTCGAAGAGGAAACCCGCCGCCCAGGAGTTGAAGGCATAGAGCCAAGGTCCTGCGATAAGCTTCACGTCCTTCGCCCTGAGCAGGGAGAAGTGACCCAGGTTGTTGGCGACGATCCATTTCACGCCCTTTGAGATCCAGTACTCGAGATCGGCCTCCAGCCAGGAAGCGTCTGCCTCGGGAAAATATGGGTCAAGCCAGAGCACAAGTCTGTCCCGCTTGTAGGGTATGGTTGACTCGTTCTTCCTCAACGCCTCGGCGTTGACCTTGTCGAAGAGGATCATGGCCTTCTGGGGATTGGCGGCAAGGACGGCGTGGAGGTTGGCGACTTTTCCCACCAGAGCATAGAAACCGGGCTGGAGACCTTTAGGATCCCTTTTCGGAGGCGAGGTGAAGCGGGGAGCCGGAGCCGAATCCCTCGAGGGAAAGGCGCGATAGCGGTCGAGGCTGTGAGGGAGTATGGGTTTGTAGCGTCGCGTCATGGATGCTGTCTGGACGAGATAGACGTCGTCGTTCTGCCGCCAGTCCCCCTCGAATTTCAGGAGCATGCCGTTCAGCTGGTACTTCACACCCTTTATCTTGGCCGTTATCCGTCCCGAATCGTCGGAACGGTGAATACGCACCGAATCGCCTTCAGCGATCCCCCCGTAGGAGTTCAGGAGGGCCCAGCGTTCGTCGTCCAGTGCGCGTACGTCCTTGATGCGCCCCAGGGCTATGCCTGTACCGCCAGCCTGATCGGGATGGACGAAGTCGGGGTTCCCTCCCTCCATGAAAAAGGTCGTCTTCCTCCGGGCGAAGTCCGACTGGAGGATAGCCCTGGCTTTGGCCAGTGAGCCCTCCCGGTCGGCAGCCCAGTGGTCGATCAGATAGCGGTAGGCGGATACGACGGTACCGACGTATTCTGCAGACTTCATCCTCCCTTCGATCTTGAAGGAATCCACGCCGGCTTCGATGAGGTCAGGGACATAGTCGATGAGCTGGAGATCGTCGGGGGAGAAAAAATAACCCTTCTGCGATTCGGACTCGTAAAGCCGCCTGCAGGCCTGGGTGCAGGCTCCCCTGTTGGCGCTTTTGCCTCCCAGGTAGGAGGAAAAAAGACAGAGGCCAGAGGCCGAGACGCAGAGGGCGCCGTGGACGAAGACCTCGAGTTCGAGGCTCGTGTTCTGCCTCACCGTCTTGATCTCCTCGGCTGAGAGTTCCCGGGCGAGGACAGCCCTTTTAAATCCATTTCTGGACAGGAAGTTGCATCCTCTCGCCGAGGCGACGTTCATCTGGGTGGAGGCGTGGAGGGCCAGGTTGGGGAAGTTGTCCCTCGCCATCTTGAGGATGCCCAGGTCCTGGACGATGATCCCGTCGGCCTTGAGCCTGTCCAGGAACTGGAGGAGCTGGTAGACTCTGTCCGTCTCTCTCTCCTCGAAGACAGTGTTGACGGTGACATAGGCTTTCTTGCCCTTTTCGTGGATGACCTGGAGGCCGGCCTCGAACTGATTGAAGGCGAAGTTGGCGCTGCGCATGCGAGCGTTGAAGGAACGAAGACCCAGGTATACGGCGTCGGCGCCTTCGGCCAAGGCCGCGTTGAGGGCCTCGGGAGAACCGGCGGGGGCAAGCAATTCTATTCTTTTCACGGTAATGTTATAGAAGAAATTGCCTCTTCGTTGCAAGACCTCGGCGATTCACGGCTTCTGGTTGAAAACTTCTCCTTTTCTTGTATATACTGTCATCCGTTACAAACGCAGCCCCCGGAGCAATAGATGAATCTTCGCACGACACGCAACATCGGCATCATGGCCCATATAGACGCAGGAAAGACGACGACGACGGAACGGATTCTCTACTATTCCGGGAAAACCTATAAAATCGGCGAAGTCGACGACGGCGAAGCCACCATGGATTGGATGGACCAGGAGCAGGAACGAGGGATCACCATACAGAGCGCCGCCACCACCACCTATTGGCGGAACCATCAGATCAACATCATCGACACACCGGGACACGTGGATTTCACGGCCGAGGTCGAGCGTTCCCTGCGCGTCCTCGACGGGGCAGTCGCCGTTTTCAGCGCCGTGGACGGAGTCCAACCCCAGTCCGAGACCGTCTGGCACCAGGCCGACCGATACAAGGTTCCCTGCCTGGCTTACGTGAACAAGATGGACAGGCCCGGCGCCGACTTCGACGCCGTGATGGCCGACATGAGGGCCAAGCTCGGCGCCTCGCCCATCGCCGTCAACTCCCCCATCGGCACGGCTGGCAACTTCGAGGGCGTCATCGACATCATCGCCCGGAAGGAACTGCGCTGGGACGACGATGGACAAGAGATGACCGAGTCTCCCATAGCCACCGAGCGCGAGGCTGAGGCCAAGGCTCGGAGGGAAACCCTCATCGATGCCCTCTCCGCCCATTCCGACACCATCACCGGACTCTATCTCGAGGGCAAGGACATTCCTGACGATCTCATCCGCTCCGAACTGAGGAAGGCCTGCATAGCGAGGAGCCTCGTGCCCGCTCTCTGCGGTGCCTCGCGGCGCAACATAGGCGTTCAGCCTCTCATCGACGCCGTCGTCGATTATCTTCCCGCTCCGGACGAAGTCGTGCCAGCCAAGGCTTTCCATGCCAAAAAGGAAACGGAAATTGAGGTTCCCTGCAAGGTCTCGGGCTACCCCCTGGGCCTCGTCTTCAAGGTACAGTGGGACAGGGAGGCCGGCCCGCTCTGCTATGTCAGGATGTACTCGGGAATTATCCACAACGCCTCGGTCATCTACAACGTCTCCAAGAAGAAGAGGGAACGTATCACCCGCCTTTTACGCATGCACGCCAACAAGAGCGAGCCCCTGGATTCGGTCGAGGCCGGAGACATCGCTGTCCTGGTGGGCCTGAAGACTGCCCAGACTGGCGACACCATAGGCACCGAAGGATGGCCCGTCGTTCTGGAGCGCATGCATTTTCCCGAGCCTGTCATCTCCGTGTCCATCGAGCCCAAGACCCTCTCGGACAGGGAGAAGCTCAAGGACACGCTCGAGATACTGTCCAGAGAAGACCCCACCTTCACCACCAGGGATAACGAGGAGACGGGCCAACTCATCATCTCGGGCATGGGTGAACTACACATCGATGTCCTCGTGACGCGGATGATCCGCGACTTCAAGGTGCAGGCGAAGGTGGGCAACCCCCAGGTCACCTACCGCGAATCGATTACAAGGACACTTGAGCACACGGAAGAGTACCGGCGCGTTCTCGCCGGCAAGGAGAACATCGCCAAGCTGACCCTGCGCGCCGAGCCTCTGGCCAGAGGAACAGGCAATCAGTACAGGAAAGCCGTCAGGGTCCCGAATGTCCCGGATGAAATCTTCGACGCGGTAGAACGCGGCATCGCTTCAGCATTCGGCTCGGGCATACAGTTCGGCTACCCGGCTGTCGACATCGGCATCAGTCTCATTGGCATAGACTACGACGAACTCTCCTCGACCCCCTTCGCGTTCGAAGCCTGCGCCAACATGGCCTACGACGCCGTCTGCAGAGCCGCCGGTCCCGTCCTCCTCGAACCCATCATGAAGGTGGACATCCTGACACCCAAGGACTTCGTCGGCGAGGTCATGAGCCTCGTCTCCCAGCGCGGCGGCCTCATCAATGGTTCCGACTCGAAGCCGATTACCGAGGTGGTCCACGCGGAAGCTCCGCTCTCCACCATGTTCGGCTTCACGACGAGCTTGCGCTCGGTGAGCCAGGGAAGAGCGTCATTCACCATGGAGTTCAGCCATTTCCAGCCTAAGGCTCCGAGGTGAGGGAGATCGGTGAGAAGCTATTTTACCTGGTCGATGAAGAGCTGGACATCTTCAAGCTGGAAAAGCCTTTCTGAAACCTGGGCTCCGGACGTTGCATCAAAGATATAGTACAGATGTTCTTCGGACTCCATATCCCGCCCCAGGTTCAAGAGTTCGAAACCGAGGCTTTTAAGCTGTGACTCACATATCGACACGAGGTCTAGTGATGCGGTCATGCATTTTTTCCACGAACTCTTACCGTGAATTCTAGGCGAGATTAAGGCGATTTCAAGTTTTTACCGCATTATTTCGCGAAATCGCGAATGGCTCTTCGTTTATTGCTGTTTTAGAGAGACAGATTTCCCGATCCATGCTGTTTCGGAGGTGTCAGTTTTTTTAACGTTCAGAAACAGGAGAGGATGTAGGCCCCGAGAAGCGTCTCGAGCCTGAAGAGCTGGTCCTTATCGGCTATTTCCGTGGTTGAGCGCATCTGCATTTCGAGTTCGCCGACGTACCAGAAGAAGAGACCAAACTTGGGATCGATCCTGAAGGCATACTCGAGGAAGTCGGGTGCCCTGCCCGCGGAGCCGAAAAAGAGGGTGGGAATGGCACGAGTGATGCTTACAAAACGCCTAAAGGCCGAGGATATTCTGCCGGCCCGGTAATCCTCGATGAAAACCTTGAGGTCCTCGAAGAGTATCTGGTTGGTTTTCTCGTCCGCCTCGTTGACCCAGGTCTTGTGGACGAGCAACTCCACGTTCTCCCTGAACACCCTCAACAGATGGAAGGTGCGGATGAGACGCTGATCCTCCGTGCAGGTGATGTAGAAGCCCAATTCGCCTGGATTGCCGAGGAGGTCGGCAAGCTGCACGGCCTTTTCTTCCCGCTTTGCGCCCGCGGCGGCGACCATCTCGCTGAAAAGCTCCAGCACCCTTCTATCGGAGTCGCTGAGGTAGGAATCCAGCGCGGATGCATCGGCATAATCCATAGCGCTACGATGTCGAAAATCCGCCCTTTTGGTCAAGGGGGTACCAAAACAGACAGTTTCCCCCTCAGCTGCGCCCTAAAAAGATCCGTACTTGCGGCGGCAAACCAAATACCGCATACTTTCTTCGTGAAAAACGACATCAAAGTAAGCGGCGATCCGCAAGTGGGTACTGGCTTCGTGCCTCCTCAGTACCTTAAGCCCGGCGAGGACGAATACAGGATCCGCAACGCCCAGCTTCTGGCCGGAGGCGTCGACCCCGCCGGCTTCAGGCCCCTTCTCCCCTTCGAACTTGAAGCCCTGGTACGCAACCATAACACCTGTTCGGACTGGTCCTCATTTCTTGTTTCGGACCCTTTCACGCCCGAACTCGTTCAGAGCAGCGCCTTTTCGGGCCTCGTCCGCATCGGGCGCCTCGAACGCCTGACCCTGGAGCATCACGATCTCCAGCTCTCAGCCGGGATCTTGAATTCGCGCATCATCGCCTGCGACATTGGCGATAACTGCGTCATCAGCAACTGTAGCTACATCACGCATTATATCATCGGCCGCAACTGCATCCTCATCGACAATGGCGAGATCCACGTATCGAACCATTCCAAATTCGGCTCGGGCTGCGTCATCGAGGGCGAAGACCAGGATGTCAGGATCACGATCGATATCATGAACGAGGCTGGCGGCCGTGGTATTTATCCCTTCGAGGGGATTAACTGCGCCGATGCCTACCTCTGGGCCAGGTACAGGGACAGAAAGAAGCTGATGTCCCGGTTCGAGGAGATGACGGATGCTTCCTTCGACTCCCGCCGGGGCAAGTACGGCACCATCGGCGATGGCTCTGTCCTTAAGTCGAATGGGGTGATCAAGGATGTCGCCATCGGGGAGAGCGCCTATATTAAAGGCTCGAACAAGCTCAAAAACCTGCGCATCAACTCGAAGGAGACGGCACGCACCCAGATAGGCGAGGGAGTGGAACTGGTCAACGGGATCATCGGCTACGGCTGCAAGGTATTCTATGGCTGCAAAGCCGTCCGCTTTGTCATGTGCGACAATTCGACGCTCAAGTACGGAGCGCGACTCATCCACTCCGTCCTGGGAGAGAACTCGACGGTCTCCTGCTGCGAAATGCTGAATAACCTCATCTTCCCCGCCCACGAACAGCACCACAACACCAGTTTCCTCATCGCCAGCCTCGTCAAAGGCCAATCCAACGTGGCCGCGGGCGCCACCATCGGCTCCAACCACAACTCGAGGGGTCCCGATGGTGAAATCGAGGCGGGAAGAGGTTTCTGGCCCGGGCTCTGCACTTCGGTCAAGCATTCATCCCGCTTCGCCTCCTTCTGCCTCCTCGCCAAGGGGGATTACCGCTATGAACTCGACATCCCCTTCCCTTTCTGCCTCGTCGACAACGACTTCGCGGCCGACAGGCTCATCCTCTCGCCGGCCTACTGGTGGACAAGCAACACCTATGCCCTCATGAGAAACGAGGCCAAGTTCAAGGCACGCGACAACAGGACGGATAAAAGCCTGAATCTGGAATTCTCTCCCTTCGCCCCCGATACTGCCTCGGAGATCGCGGCCGCCCTGTCCTGCCTCGAGGAGGCGACAGGCTTGGCCGGGACGGGGAAAAAAGAAGGAGCTCGGGAGGCTGGCCACGCGCTTCTCTCCTCATCCCTCGATCCCCTGCCCTTCGTGGTGAAAGTCCTCGGGGTCGAAAATTCCTCGCGTGACTGCGTCGTCCGAAAACCCGCACGGGCGTGGAAGGCATACAGGGAGATGCTCCTCTGGTTTGCCGGCAATGAAGTTCTCTCCTACGCCTCATCTCTTCCTGAAGGCGAGAAAGGCCTCGGCGACGTCGCCAGGGCGCTCGAACAGGAGAGGAACTGCCCCGTCGATGAAGGCTGGGAAAACCTGGGCGGTCTGCTCGTTCCACGTTCCCGGGTCGATGAACTCCTGAAGCGGACAGAGGCCGGGGAGTACCTCTCCTGGGATGCTCTCCACGGCGCCTATCGCGAACTCTCCCTCTCCTACCCCCGCGACAGACGCTGCTGCGCCTGGTCGGTCCTGGGCTACCTCTATCCCTCGCCAGGACGACGGGGTCCTTCAGCCGCAGGACTCGCCGCCGCCTTCAGGGACCTGGCCAAGGTCGGCGACTACATCGAAGCGGCTGTCTATAACAGCAGGGCCAAGGACTGGACCAACCCGTTCAGGAAGGCGACCTTCCGCTCCGAAGCGGAAATGCAGGCCGTGCTGGGGCTTCCCGAGGACAACGGATTTATCAGGAAGACAAAGGCCGATATGGCGGCGCTGAGGGTCGAGCTGGCGCGGTTCGCCTCGGCTTAGGACCTGCCCAGGACCTGGTCGAGGACGCCCTCGGCCAGGGGAAAAGGCAGGGTAATCAAGCCCAAGTCCCCATGCTTTTCGTTGTATTCGGCGCAGATCGCGACGGAATGGGGGTTTCGGGCCCAGGATCGGCGCGCCACGCCGCCCATCACGTCCCAGGGCATGGCTATCCCGATCACCGAATCGACCCGCTCTGAACCGTCGAGGACGAGGCCGAAGCCGCCGTTGATGGCCTTCCCTATGCCCACGCCTCCCCCGTTGTGCAGTGCGATGAGACTCATCCCCCTGGCCGCATCGCCGGCGAAATTCTGGACTGCCATGTCCGCCATGACGTTGGATCCGTCCTTGATATTGGAGGTCTCCCTGAAAGGACTGTCCGTTCCCCCCGTGTCATGGTGATCCCTGCCCAGCATGACAGGTCCAATCTCGCCTGAGCGCACCATCGCGTTGAATCGGAGAGCTATCCTGGTTCGGCCCGGGGCGTCCTGGTAAAGAATTCTGGCCTGAGTGCCGACGACTAGGCCATTCTTCTCCGCGTCCCGTATCCAAATCCAATTGTCTTTATCCTGCCCGCGCCGGCCGGGATCGATGCAGTCCATCGCCGCGGCGTCCGTCTTCACGAGGTCTTCATGTCTTCCCGAGAGACAGACCCAGCGGAAGGGCCCGTAGCCATAGTCGAAAAGTTCGGGGCCGAGGATATCCTCGACGTAGCTCGGATAGATGAAGCCATCCTTTTCATCGATCCCATTCCGCGAGACCTCTTTTACCCCGGCGTCGAAAACCGCCTTAAGAAAGGCGTTGCCATAGTCGAAGAAATAAGTCCCCTGGACGAAAAGCCTGCCTATGGCCTCAAAATGCCTGCAAAGGGAGGCATCGACGAGAGTTCTGAACCTTGCCCTGTCCTCGTCAAGGAGCCTTGTCCTTTCCTCGAAACTGACGCCGACGGGGCAGTAGCCCCCGTCGTAAGGAACATGGCAACTCGTCTGGTCCGAGAGCAGGTCGATGTGGCAGCCTTTGGCCGCGGCCCGCTCCAGGAGGTCGACTACGTTCCCATGATAGGCGACAGCTATGGGCCTGTCTGAGGCCGCCGCCTGATAGGCGAGAAAGAAGGCCTCGTCGATGGAATCGGTGGCGCAGGAGACCCAGCCCTGCGCCAGTCGCGTCTTGATCCGCGAGGCGTCCACCTCGGCGATAATAGAAGCGGCTCCCGCTATGATGGCAGCCTTGCCCTGGGCTCCCGACATCCCGCCCAAGCCCGAGGACACGAAGAGCTTCCCCGTCAGGTCGGTGTCCCTCGAAAGGCCCAGTTTGAGGCGGCCCGCGTTGAGGAGGGTGTTGTAGGTGCCATGCACGATACCCTGGGGACCGATGTACATCCAACCGCCGGCCGTCATCTGGCCGTAGTTGGCCACGCCCATCGCCGCCGCGATGTTGAAGTCCTTCTGGTTGTCGAACATGCCCACCATGAGGCCGTTCGTCACGATGACCCGGGGTGCCATGGGGTGGCTGGCGAACAGGCCGAGGGGATGGCCCGACTCGACGACGAGGGTCGAATCTTGATCCAGAAGCTCGAGGTACTTGCAGATCAGGCGATACTGCATCCAGTTCTGGCAGACCTGTCCCGTCTCGCCGTAGGTTACGAGTTCGTAGGGATAGAGGGCTATCTCGAAATCGAGGTTGTTGTCGATCATCACCCGCAGGGCTCTTCCCTCGACACAGGCGCCCGGATAGGCGTCTATGGGTAGGCCGCATATCCGCCCCTCGGGCCTGAAGCGATAGGCGTAGATCCTGCCGAAATTCCTCAGTTCGGAAAGAAACTCAGGAGCCAGGATTTCCTGCCATTCGGGCGGAACGTAGCGCAGGGCGTTCGAGAGCGCCTGTCTCTCCTGGACTGGGCTCAAGGAAGCCTCCCTCCGGGGCGCGCGGCGTACGCCCGGCTGGAATGAAGGAAGGGGAGGCAGCGCGCCTGTGGCGGTCATGAGGTCGATCGTCGTCTTCGCTTCCATATCCACCTCCTCTCGTCTTCGGGATCAGCCACAGTATACAGCACTTTCTTGGGGCGGGGACGGGGATTTGCCGTCCGGGGCTTGCCGATTCACAATATATATGATATTCTTAATATAAGGAGCCAACGGAAATGCAGCATCTGACCACGAGCGAGTTCAAGTCCAAAGTCTTCGACTATGAAAAATCCAAGGAATGGAAGTATTCAGGGCATCTCCCCGCGATCATAGATTTCTACGCGGAATGGTGCGGCCCCTGCAAGATGGTGGGGCCCGTGCTCGAATCCCTCGCCGAGGAATACGCAGGTAAGCTCCAGATCTACAAGGTGGATACCGACAAGGAACCCGAACTCTCGGCCGTCTTTGGCATCCAGAGCGTTCCCTCCCTCCTCTTCGTCCCTCTTCAGGGTCAGCCCCGCATGGCCATGGGAGCCCTTCCCAAGGCTAGTTTCAAATCGGCCATCAAGGATGTCTTGGGCGTCGAGGCTTGAACGCGTCGTTCCGTCCTCGCAGCCGACCTCAACCGGCCCCTATTTTCAGCCTATCGCCGGTCTTCCATAAAAAACCTTTGCCAGTCGATAACAATTGGACTATACTCGCACTGCATATCAATAACATCGGGACATCCGGGTCCCTAAGCAAAGGAGCATTCCATGAACGAGGACGTCACCTGGTGGAAATTCGACGAGGTTGAAGCTTTCATGCGCGCCGGCTTCGAGGCCATAGGTGTGCCGGCCGAGGAAGCTGCCGTCTGCGCCAATGTACTCATAGCCGCCGACAAACGCGGCGTGGATTCCCACGGCGTAGGGCGCTTCAAGCCCATTTACCTCGACAGGATCTGGGCCGGCACCCAGCTCCCCAAGACCAATTTCGAAATCATCAGGGAGACGCCTACCACCGCCGTTATCGACGGCCACAACGGCATGGGCCACTATATAGCCAAACGCTCCATGCAGATGGCCATCGACAAGGCCGAAAAGAATGGTCTCGGCATGGTGGTCGTCCGCAACTCCACTCATTATGGCGCCGCCTTCTACTACTCCAACATGGCCGTCGAGCGCGGCATGATTGGCATGACCACCACGTCGGCCCGGCCCTCCATCGCTCCCACCTGGGGCGTCGAGCCCATGATCGGCACCAATCCCATGACCTGGGGCATGCCTTCGGACGAACCCTTCCCCTTCATGCCCGACTACGCGACCTCGGTTACCCAGCGCGGCAAAATCGAACTCTATGACCGCCTCGGCAAGGATCTTCCCGACGGTTGGGTCATCGGCGAGGATGGCCACTATCGCCACGACACGCACCAGGTGCTCATTGACCTCACCAAGGACAAGGCGGCACTCACCCCCGTCGGCGGCCTCGGCGAAGATCTCGGCGGATACAAAGGCTACGGCAATTCGATGGTCGTGGAACTTCTGTCCTCGGCGCTTTCTCAGGCCAATTTCATGAAGGCCCTAATCGGCATCGGCAAGGACGGCAAGCCCTGCTCCATCGAACTCGGCCACTCCTTCCTGGCCATCAGTATCGAGGCCTTCTGCGACCTTGAGGCCTTCAAGCACCAGGTCGGCGAGATCTCCCGTCAGCTCCGCGCCTCCAAGAAAGCCCCCGGCGCCAAGCGCATCTGGACCCCGGGCGAAAAGGAGTATGAGACCTGGCTCTACAGGAAGAATAAAGGCGTACCCTTCAACGAGTCCCTCAAGAATTCTTTCAGAACGGTAAAGGAAAAACTCGGCCTGCCGAATCCCCTGCCTTTCTGAACCGAATATCCCAGTATCAAATAAGCGGGAGGCGCGAAACGCCTCCCGCTTATTTATTGGAATCCGAAGCCGCTCCTTTTTGAATTGACAAGGGACTGTGCCGAATCTTCCCCGACCTAGGGGACAGACTCCACGAAGTCAGATGAATTCGACAATCAAGCGCCACGAAGCCCAGGGCTTCGTGGAGGGTCAGCAAGACCCTCCATTACGTCCGAAGGCTCCAAAGGGTTTCTGGCCGGGCTCGTAGAACCCTCGATCTCGGCGAGTGGAGGATATTCTTGCGCGTAACCCTTTCATTCGCGCGGGCCCTGGGGGCGGAGGCGCCGATCTGATGGTGACGGTCAATATCGCAGGCAAAAGGCCCCAGGCTATCCCGCTCGCATTCTACGGCACCCTCGACCGGCGCACCAAGACCGATGTATATAAAGAGTTCCTGGCCCTGCGCGGTGAACTGGCCATGAGCGTCATCCTCGTGTCGCACGACAGGATTCTGGAAGTTGAGGACGGCAACGCCGTCGCCTTGGAAACCCAAGGAATGGAGTTCTGAATGGATAGGGAAATGTTGGAAAAAACAGCCGCTTCTCGAACCCCCTTCGTCCTTGTCACGATCGTGGAGGTGAAAGGTTCGGCGCCCCGCCATCCGGGCTCGTCGATGCTCGTCCGCCCATCGGGCGACCCTTCGGGCGCGATCGAAGGCACGATCGGGGGTGGAAAGGGCGAGGCCAGGGCCATCGAGGCCGCCCTCACCGCCATCAAGGACAAGAAATCCTCTTTCATCGAAGTAAAGATGTTGAGCGACGACCCGGAGGGCAAGGAACTCATCTGTGGGGGAGTGAACCGGATGCTCGTCGAATACATTGGCGACACGGCACTTTACGCAGCGGCGGCCAAGGCCGTTTCCTCGGGCAAGCGGGTGGTGTTCACCAAGGATCTGAAGGATCTGGGAAAAGGTGTAGTTCGTATCGCCGTGAGGAAAGAAGGGTTCGAGTTCATTGAAGAGAGCGCGGCCAAGGCTCTTCTCTCCGGTGCCGCCGCCTTCCTCGAAAGCGAGTCGCTCTTCTTGGATCCAGCCCTGCCCGAGGAAAAGCTTCTCATCCTGGGAGCTGGCCATGTCGGAAAGGCGCTGGCCAAGGCGGCGAATGGACTGGGCTGGGCGATCACGGTCGCCGACGACCGGGAGGAATTCGCGTCGAGGGAGCGCTTCGATCCGGAGATAGCTGTCCGTCTCGGCGGCTACGAGGAAGTGATCGAGTCCTTCCCCTTCGACCCTGCCACCTATGCCGTCATCCTGTCACGGGGCCATCTCTTCGACCTCGAGTGCGCGCGGGCCGTGCTGAAGCGAACCTATCGCTACCTCGGCCTCATCGGCTCAAAACGGAAGGTAGCCCTCCTCAGAGAGCAGTTGGCCAAGGACGGCTTCGACGAGAAGACCGTCGCCACCCTCCACGCCCCCATCGGGATCGATATCGGTGCCGAAACGCCCGGGGAGATAGCCATCTCGATACTGGCCGAAATGATAGCGGTCAGACGACAAACCCAAATCCATTAATGGATTTTGCCGTGGCGCTTTCGGAAATCCTCCATGAAGGCGACCGCGGCCTTCGCGTTGTCCACGAGGTTGGCGTTGTAGATGGAGAAGCGGATGCCGCCGGTGGAGCGGTGTCCCTTGACGCCGATGATGCCCGCAGCCTTGGCTTCCTTGACGAAGAGTTCCTCCGACGCCTCGTCCTTTAGGTGGAACACAACGTTCATCAGTGAGCGCGAATCCTTCTGCACGGGACCGCGGTAGTAGCCGTCCGAGGAATCGATCGCCCCGTAGATGACCTTGGCCTTTTCCTCGTTGATCTTGGCCATGGCATCGAGGCCTCCCCTCTTGAGGAGCCACTTCATGGTCAGGTCGAGCACGTAGATGGAGAAGCAGGGCGGCGTGTTGTAGAGGGAATTCTCGTCGCCGTGGGTGCGATAGGACAGCATGGTGGGGATCTTCGCGGCTTCAATCGCCTTTTCGTAGAAAGAGTCACGTACCGCGACGACCGTGACGCCGGAGGGGCCGAGGTTCTTCTGGGCGCCTGCGTAGACAAGGGAGAACTTGTCGACCGGAAAGGGGCGGGAGAAGATGTCCGAGGACATATCGGCCATGAGGGGCACGGAGCCGACCTCGGGCCAGGTCTGCCATTGTGTTCCGAATAGGGTATTGTTGCTGGTCATGTGGACGTAGGTCGAGGCGGGATCGACCTTGATCTCGGACTGGGTCAGGATGCGGGTGAAGGTCCCGTCGGGGTTCTCGGTGCTTGCCGCGTCGCAGGAGCCGAAGCGCTTGGCCTCCTTGAGGGCCTTCTTGGCCCAGGATCCGGTTACGAGGTAGGAAGCCTTGCGTCCCTCGAATAGATAGTTCATGGGCAGCATGAAGAACTGGGTCGAAGCCCCTCCTGTCAGGAAGAGGATCTTCCACTCCGGACCCATGCCCGCCAGTTTCCTGAAGAGTTCCTGGGCCTCGTTGTGCATCGCCTCGTATTCCTTGGAGCGGTGCGACACTTCCATGACCGACATCCCCGTGCCCTGCCAGTCCAGCATCTCCGCCTGGGCCGTCTCGAGGACCTCGAGCGGCATGGCAGCCGGACCCGCGTTGAAATTGATGACTCTCTTCATGTTTTTACTCCATCCCGTTTACGGACGACATAGCTTCGGACCCGGTTCTCTATCGAGTCGCCGAGCCGCAGGAGGTTCTCTTCGGTGGAGGCGCCCAGATGGGGCGTCATGATAACCTTGGGGGCTGAAAGCAGGGGCGAGCCCTCCGGCGGCTCCTTGTCGTAGACATCGGTTGCGTAGCCTGCCAGCTTGCCCGAGACGAGGGCGGCGGCGATGTCGGCTTCGACCACGACCGGGCCTCTACAGGTGTTGATCAGCCTTGCGCCCTTCTTCATCTTGGCTATCGCGGAAGCGCAGATCATACCCCGGGTCTCATCGGTGAGGGGGGTATGGAGGCTAATGTAGTCGGCTCGGGCGTAGAGTTCGTCGAGCGCGACCATCTCGGCCGCATTCGAGATGGGCACATACTTGTCGTAGGCTATGACTTTCATGCCGAAGGCCTTGGCCCTGGCCGCCACCTCGCGGGCTATCCGCCCAATGCCGACAAGACCGAGCGTCTTGCCGCAAAGTTCGGTGCGCTCCAGTTCTTTCTTGAGCCACTTGCCCTCCTTCATCGAGGAGTCGGCGAGCGTCAGGTTGTTGGGCAGGGCGAGCATCAGGGCGAAGGCCAGCTCGGCGACGGCGAGGCTCGATGCCTCGGGTGTGTTGTCCACGAGTATCTTCTTGGACGTGGCGTACTCGACATCGATGGTGTCGACACCGACGCCGCCGCGGATGATGTACTTGAGGCGGGGGCTTGAGTCGATCATCGCCGCGTTGACCTTGGTCTTGGAACGGACGATGAGTATCTCGGCTTCGGCGAGCCTCGAAAGGTCGGTGACGACCTCTCCTGAGTCGGCCAGACGCTTGGGCAGGTCGGACGCGAATGCGTCCGCCAACAGAATTACCATGGGATCCTCCTCTCGCATGAAACAGGGCAGAAAGGGGCCGAAGCGCTCCTTTTTAAGATTTTTCATAGTACCACGTCCCTCCTGAGTGTCAAGTTTTGCCGTTTCAAGGGAGTCATGCTTATGCCTAAAGAACGATCCGCCTTGCTTCCATGTAAAAACGCTTTTCGGGTGCCTCGCCCATCGAGAAAGTCTTCCGCGGCATCACGCCGCTCTGTATCACGGTCCGGAAAAATGAAGCCTTATCCACGGGCGGCAGGTAGAGACCAAGGTTGCCCGGCTTGGCGGCGAGGGTCTCGAGGCTTCCCGAGCCGTGGATATAATCGATAGAGGTCAGCGGATGACGCTTCAGATAGGGGTCGAGGAAAGCTTGAACGGTCCCCGCCGCGAGGGTCTGTGTCGGTTTCGGAAAATGGATGAGGCCCGAGCCGCCGCATCTGGTGAAAGCGACTGTATGGCCGGATTTCTCGCCTGCCGCCTCGCCTGCGGCGTCACAGACTTCGAATGCTTCCCGTGCCGAGCCCTTCCTCGAGAGCTCCGCCCCAGCCGCCTTCAGTTCCGTGAAAAGCTCGGATTCATCCACACCGAATAAGAGTCTGTGAATTGGGTGGAAGGGAAGACCTTCGTCGTAGACATTGAGCAGTTCGACGAGGGCAAAACGCGCGGGGTGGTTCTCCAGGATCTCAGGCGTGCCGCCCTCAGCCTTTACCTTCGCCTTCACCTCTTCCCAGACGGCCTTGGCCGTAGCCAGGGAGTGATTGCCGTCGCCGACGGCGAAAAGGAGGAGATCCGATTTTCCGTAGTTCGTCGCGAACGCGGCTGAATCGGCCAAACGCTCGAGACCGGCGGCAAGAAAGGCGAAGCGTTCATCACCCTCCACTTTCCAGGCCCTTACGTGACCGGATCCTTCCATGAGCTCGAAATCGTAAAGGCTGTGCAGATAGCTTCTCTGTCTATAGAGCGGCTCTATCAAGCTCCGCGCCGGATCATCGACGAGGACCATGATGTGGGGAAGTTCGAGGGGCGCGCCTCGCCGTATCGCCATCCTGGGGGGCAGCCGCTCGACGATAGTGCCTTCGGTCGGCCGTATAAGGCTTGCAGCATCGGCTCCGTAGCCGTACTTCTCGAGGTCCACCGCTATCATCAGGCCCAGGCGCGGCGATCGCTCGTAAGGGGTGGAACGCTCGACGAGGACGAAACCCCTTCCGATCGACCCGAGGATGCCCTCGGCGAGGTAGCTGGACATTGAAGCCTGGATGCGCCCGATCCTCTCGGCTTTGTCCCCGTCCTCGAGGTAGCATTCAGGAAAGATGAGCTTGAGGGTCGAAGGCCGGGTTCCTACCTTGCCCGCCACTCTTTCCCAGTACTCGCGCTCCGATGAGTATTGATCGCAGGCGACGACGGCCCAGGAAGCAAGATGGACCTTCGACGTCGGAAGCAGGATCTCGGGTATTTCCACGCCGAGAGCACGGAGTCTGTCGCGGGTTTCATTCATGACGGAACCCCTCACTTGCCTGGCTTCATCCCCAGCCAGGCGTCGAGTTTTCCGTCCTTCTGCAAAAGGGCGAGGAGTTTTTTGTAGACGAGCACCGCCCCGACCAGGCTGAGAACGAAGCAGATCATGAGGACCCAGATCACGGCGTCGGGGGGAAGGATCTTGGCCAAGGTCAGGGAATATAAACCGAGGAGGGCGATGAATAGCAGGCCCGTCACCGCTATGTTCGCCAAGGAAGCCAGGGCCATGAAGACGGCGACTCTAGCGCCTTTGGACATTTTTCCCTCCCTTGTCCAAGAGAAGACCGCTGATCAGGATCAATCCCGCCCCTACCGTGACGCAGTTGTCGGCGATATTGAAGGTCGGAAACCTGTCGAACCCGAAGATGCCAAAGAGTGAAAAGGAGAGAAAATCGACGACTCCGTCGGGCCTGAAGATGCGGTCGATGAGGTTGCCAAGTCCTCCCCCCGCGACGATGGCTATGGCCACCCGCTGAAACTTGTTCAGCGATTTGGATTTGAGGCAGAAAACGAAGGCGACGACAAGAAAGCATGAAGGCAGAACGATGAAGAAGCCGATCCGAATCAGCCTGGACAAACCTTCGCCGATAGAAAACGCTATCCCGAGGTTTCGTGTGTGGACGATCCATAGCCAATCGTTCCAGAGCCGCACTCCCACCGTATCGAGTGGAATCTGCCGTACCACGATGGCTTTGACGAGTTGGTCGGCGAGAGCTATGCCGAGGCTTATCGACAGGACCAGGACAGCCCTCCCGATATAGGTCCGGCTATCTGCGGTGCTGTTTTCTTTCGATTCTTCCATGATTATAGTCCTGTGGGGAGGTCGATGAAGCAGGTTTCGATACCCAGCTCCGAGTTTGCCTTGGCCGCTACCGCCTTGACGCCCCAGACCTCGGTGGCGTAATGGCCTGCGGCAATGAAGTCGAGACCTGCCTCTACCACAAGATGGTAGACGGAGTGGGAAGGCTCCCCCGTGATAAAGACATCAATGGCTTTGTCGAAGGCCTGAAGCGCTTCGAAGGGGGCTCCGCCCGACACGATGGCCGCCGTGGAGAGCTTCCCCTTGCCCGAAGATATAAGGACCTTGGGGCGGCTCAAGTCCGGTAGAATCTTGGCGACTATCTCGTCCATGCTCAGAGGCACGGGGAATCTGCCCGAGACGCCGATCTCCACACTATGGTAGGAACCGAAGGGCTGGCGCTCACCCAGGGACAAAAGGTCGGCGAGAACCGCGTTGTTCCCGACTTCGGGGTGCATATCGAGAGGGAGATGGCAGGCGTAAAGTCCCAGATCGGCTTCGAGAAGAAGCCGCAGCCGTTCGCGCAGGGGACCGGAGACCCTCTCGGGTTTACCCCAGAAAATACCGTGGTGGACGAAGAGAATATCGGCGCCGGCGTCGACAGCCCTTCGTATGGATTCGGCGCAGGCATCGACGGCAAAGGCCGCCTTCCTGATCTGTCTGCCGCATTCGACTTGTATGCCGTTGAGGGAATCATCGATGTCGGAAAGCGCTTCGATCTTGAGGAAAGACCTGCACCAGGCATCGAACGCTCTGATATCCATGGATATGCAGTATAAAATAAAAGAGCCTTCCGGGGAAGGAGGCTAACCCTGGAAGGCTCAAGACAGCTAGAAACTGCCAAAGGACTTCTATGACGCCGTTTCGCCTTCGTCGCCATAGTGTTATCTTCGCTAGAAACATACTGAATTCAAAACCCATATGTCAAGCGTATCCAACTACGTTTTTTTGAAGATTTAAGAAAACTTCGCAAAGAATCCATCTGCCTTGACAGGCTTAAGGTACTGAACAAGGGCGCTGATTGCTGCATAGATGCTGGCCGGGGAGCCCACAGGCTCGCCGAAACGCTGATTCTCCATTGCCAGGCCGGCCGAAGAATTCTATAGTAGGATGAAATACTCCTATCAAGTAGACAAGAGGAAAACCTGATGATTCTTTGGAACGCCGAACTGACAAAAAGGCTCGCTTGCAGCGAGAGGGAGAAAGCCCTTCTTCCCTCGCTGATCGGCGGACTCCTCGGCCTCTGCGATTCGGCCAAAACTGAAGGCTTCAAATCCCTCGCCCAGTCCGAGGATTCAACCCGGCGTCCCTTCATGGCCTATGGACTCAGGCTCATCGCCGAGGGACTTTCATCCGAGACCATCGAGGAAATCCTTGCCATCTACCTCGCCACATCGCCCCTTTCAGGGTATGAGTTCCTGAGTCAGTGCGTATGCGCCGAAGCCCTCCTGTCACTGGCCGCCGGCGATCCTCGCGACCTGATGCTCCGCAAGCTCGCCCCCTACGCCGGCGCACAGGCGGCCACCGACCTTCTCGAAACCCTTGGCACAGGTAGCGAGTTCTAGAAGCCATGATTGTCAACGCCCTCTGCAGAACCTACGACGCGCTCCACCAGCCCAAGCCTGCGAAGACAATACAGCCGGGAGAGAAGTCCGGGGACACGATCTTCGGCCTCAGCGCACGAAGGATTACTTCCGCGTTCGAAACCGCGAAGAAATTCGTATCCGCCCTCATCACTATCAGGGAAGGCGGAAAGGAGCGGCTCTCCGAGATCCTCCAAAACGAGAAGAAGAAATCCCTGAAATTCTCCCTCTCCCTCCTCGCCTCGCCACTGCCCGAGGAGAAGATACGCGGGGCCTACGCCGAGGCCGGACTTGCGGGCAGTGATGACCGTGCTGAAGAGTGCGAGAACGTTATGCTCATGACAGGAGTCAGGCTCGCGGTCGGGAACGCCCACCCCATAACCATCATGAGGGCCATGACGGCGTATCTAGGTTTTGGTGTCTTCGACGCGGCCGAGACCTGGCTCCTCCAGCGCTTTGCCCCACAGGTCGACGAAGAAGAGGACTTGATCGTCCCCGGAGAACTTCCCGACCTCGTAGCCGAACTCGACGGGAACCCTGGACTGCTCTCCCAAGGCTTCAGACTGGCAGGGCCCAAGCTCATCGCGGCCGCCCTCGCAGGCTGTCCCAAGGAGACTAACGAGGTCATGAAGAGCGCAGCCTTGAGCCGTCTTGGTTGTCTCCTTCTGGATGCGGAGATCATCGACGCGCGGAACAGGCTCTCCTCGGACGAACTCGCCGACGCCCAGGACGCGTTCTGCGCCCTCCTGAACTCGCTCAATAAGCCAGGGCATCACCTCGAAGGAACCGAAGAGGAATGGGGCAAGCGTGTGGACAAGAGTGTGGACAAGAATCTGGTTTCGGATCTGACCGAGCTGATCATGGAACTGGACAGGAAGTCCCTGCGGACGGTGATGACGGGGCTCGAACCCGATCTCGCTGCCACTCTTATCCAGACTATGACACCTGTCGCCCACGACAGGCTCTTCTCGGTGATACCGCAGAGCCGCAGCAAGCGGATACTGGATGCCCTCGAGGCAGCCTCACCATTGAGCGCCGTCGAACTCACCCGCAGCGCCCAGCTTTTTGCCCAGAAAGTCCTGGCCGAGCTGGTGCCCAAGACCAAGTCACTCGGAAAAGCCCTGCCCCTGCCGGCCAAACTGCGGCAGGCCCTCACCGCTATCCTGAGCAGGGAGTGATGCCTCGAAGTCTCGCGGTACTCGGTTTTATTTATGGAGCAGTTGCCTCGAGCGCTCCGTGGCCTTTACCACGGCTTTGATGAGTGCCACCCTCAGCCCGCCTTCCTCGAGTTCCAGGATCCCGTCGATCGTCACTCCAGCGGGGGTCGTGACCTGGTCCTTGAGCTTGGCTGGATGCTCACCCGTCATGAGGACGGTCTTGGCTGCCCCCAGGACGGTCTGGGCGGCAAGATGGATAGCCACGTCCCGGGGAAGTCCCATTTTCACTCCCCCATCGGCCAGGGATTCAATGACGATGTATATATAGGCCGGGCCCGATCCCGAGAGCCCAGTCACCGCATCCATATGGGTTTCATCAAGGGTCACGACTCCGCCGACCGCCCCGAAAAGCCCTTCGGTGAGACTCATGCCTTCGTCGGAAACGTTCCTGCCCCTCGAGAGGGCTGTCATGCCTTCGCCGACCGACACGGCCAGGTTGGGCATCGTGCGCACGACGCCCACGAAGCTGGGCACACAGGGCTCGATCAAATCGATGGGGACGCCCGCGGCCGTGGAGATAAGGAGCGTGCCGGGCTTTAAGTGCCCGCTTATCGAGTTGAGTACCTCGACGATGGATTTGGGCTTGACGGCGAGGAGGATCACCGGCGAATTCTCGGCGACGGCCTTATTGTCCAAGGTAGCGACGATGCCGTACTTCCGCTCGAGATCCTGGCGATGGAGTTCGGAACGCACCGAGAGGATCACCTCCTTGGGAGTGTAGAGACCCTTCGCAAGGGCTCCGGCCAGGATGGCTTCCCCAATCTTCCCTGCCCCAATGATGCCCAGAGTATACTTCAACTTCGCTCCCTTTCGTCAGCGCAGGGCGGCCTCGAGGCTAACCGAGGCATCCGTGCCTGAGTCCCTGTATTTTACAATGATGGGAGCCTGGAGGGATAGGCCGCCCGCCTGGGCGAACATCCCTTTCGCCGGCCGGGCCCCGGGAACGACGACGGCATTCTCGGGAACGACGCCTGTCCATTGCTTTTCCAGGGTGAGGTCGAAGATGGGGGTCGAGCCAGAGAGGATGAGGCCGGGGGCTAGAACGGCATTCCTGCACACGACGATGCCTTCGAAGATGCCGCAGAGCCCGCCGACGAAAACGCCGTCCTCGATGACGACGGGCCGTGCCTGTGGAGGCTCGAGGACTCCCCCGATCTGGGCCCCGGCCGAGAGATGGACCCCCTCCCCTATTCTCGCGCAGGAACCGACGAGGACGTGGCTGTCCACCATGGTACCGGCGCCAATGTATGCTCCCACGTTTATATATGAAGGCGGCATGACGACGACGCCTGGAGCCAGGTAAGCGCCGCGCCGGGCTGAGCTTCCTCCAGGAACGATGCGCACGCCATCAATCAAGCCGAACCGCCTGGGCGGAAAAGCCGGCCTGTCCACGGCGCCGCCCGGCCAATCCCAGGCTACCGCCCCTCCGGCTTTAAAACCCGACAGGATCGCCTTCTTAACCCAGGTGACAGCCTGCCAATTGCCCTCGGCGTTCCTCGATGTCGCCGCGAGCTCCCCTGACTCAAGCGCCGAGAGAAAATCCTCCCATTCCTTAGGGTCGAAAGCTCCCGTCTCGGCGAATCGGGCCTTAAGGAGCCGCGATCGTTCTCCATCCATCATCGACCTCCCTGAGTGCCGAAAGTATCGGAAGCGAAGTCGTCCATCGTGAAGACACCTTTTCTTCCCCACACCCAGAGGGCAGCCTTCATGGCCCCGGAAGCGAAGACTCTTCTATCCTTTGCCCTGTGGGTTATCGTGAGGGATTCGAGGGGGGAATCGAGAATCAGTTCATGCCTGCCTATTTCGAATCCCGAGCGCAGCGAGGCGATGTTGATCTTGTCCTTCTCCCAGGATCCAATCTTCCAGCCTGTATAGCGGGGGCAGGATGCCGCGACGGCATCGGCAAGGCTGATGGCCGTCCCCGAGGGGGAGTCGGCCTTCATCTTATGGTGGTGCTCGACGATGCCCAGGTCGGCCTCGAGATCCAGGGCCGCGTAGGTGCCCAGGAAGGCGGCCAGCTTCCGCACGAGGGCAACCCCTGTGCTCAGGTTGGGAGCGACAAGAACACCGATCCTGCCGCCGACCCTCTCGGTCAGGTCGGGTATCTTCCATCCCGTCGCGGCTATCACCAGGTCTGTACCGGTTTTGACAGCCCAGTCGATATGGCCTTCGACCGCGGACGCCGCGCTCGCATCGATCGCAACCTCTACCCTGGACCGGGGCCCTGCTTCCCTGCCCTCCGTCCAGACGAGTTCGAGAGCATCGGGTGAGGCCGTATATTTGGCGATTTCCATGGCAATGGCTCCGCCGAGACGACCTCTTCCGAAGATGCCCAGTCTCATGTGGGCGCTCCGCCAGAATCAGGACCGCCGGCGCCGCCGAAGAAGGCGGCGTGGAGCCGTTCGACGGCTGTTTCGGCCGACTCGGCGGCGAGGACGAAGCTCAGATTGATGCCGTTGGCTCCCATGCTGACCATGTCGATCGCAAGGTCGCCGATGGCATCGAAGGCGTTGCGCAGGAGAGCCGGCGTCTCCCGCAGAAGGCCTCCCACGATGGCGACGACGGCCCTGTCCTTCACCACCTCTACAGCCCCCAGCTCGGCAAGTTCAAAGGCTATCTTCTCGAGCGGAGCCTCCATGTCGAGGGAGACGGAGACGCAGACCTCGGAAGTCGCAACGAGGTCGACAGAGACGCCCAGCCGCCCGAACGCGGCGAAAAGCCGGGCAAGGAAGCCCGCCTGATCGGTCATGAGTTCCTGCCGGACGTTGACTACGGCCACGTTCCGTCGCATGGCGATAGCTGCCACAGGCTTGCCGGAAGAGGCTCGAGGCTTGATCGTGGTGAACAGACCCTCGGGATGGGCGGCGCTCCGCACAGTCACGGTGATCCCCGCCTCCAGAGCGGGCCGGATGGCGGCCGGATGAAGAGATTTCGCGCCGTAAGCGACCAGTTCGGCGGCCTCATCGAATCCGAGAAGCTCTACGGTGCGTGCCTGCGGCACGACGGTTGGATCGCAGGTGGGGATGCCCTCCGCCTCTGTCCATATCCGAATCTCTGATGCCCCAAGGGCCGCCCCGAAAAGGCTAGCCGAATAGTCCGAACCTCCCCTTCCGAAAGTTGTCGTGCTCCCCAGGCTGTCCGAGCCGATGCAGCCCTGGGTCACCGCTATCCTGCCCGGGCCGAGGAGGGGAAGCAGCCTTTCGGCCACCAGCCTCGCGGTAGCTGCCTGATCGACCCTCGCCCTCCCGAAGCGCGAATCGGTGCGCACAAGCATCCGTGCGTCGAGACAGGGAGCTCCAAGGGCGAGCGCAAAAAGGAGGGCGCTCAGTCTCTCCCCCGTAGCCGCTATCTCGTCCATGCTTCGGTCGGAGAGTTCGCCCACCAGGCGAACTCCCTGAAGCCTCGAGTCGAGGGCCGCCAGTATGGACTCGATTTCGATCTCCGTCTCCGCGCAGCCTTCAGGGGCGAGGGCTCGGGCGGCAGCGAGATGTCTTCCCCTGAGTTCGGAGCAGACCCTCTTGGCTACCGACAGATCGGCGTCTTGGGCAGCGGTGGCGGCGGAAAAGAGGGCATCCGTCACTCCGGGCATGGCGGAAACCACGGCTAACACACTGTCCTGTGGCCTAGTGCCCTCGCGTGTTCCACGGCCGGCGGCCTCGCGCGCCAATTCGGTCGAGGCGCGGATCCTTTCGACATCGGAAACGGCGCTGGCGCCGAATTTCATCACGAGGATGCCCATTTCAGCACCTCCTTGGCGTAGGCGAGTTCGGCATTGAGGACAGAGGCTCCGGCCGCGCCGCGTTCGGTATTATGGCCGAGAGCAATGAACTTGATGCCGAGGATGGGGCAGAGTCTCACCCTGCCCACGGTGATGCGCATGCCCCCGTCCACCTCGACATCCTTCTTGGGCTGAGGCCGGTCGGGCTCGTCGGCCACGACGATGAATTTAGACGGGGCGCTGTGGAGGCCGAGGCCGTAGGTATCGGACACGAAGCTCTCGAAGGCTTTTTCGACGGCCTGGACCGAGGGATTGCCCTTCAGCCGGACCGAGACCGCGATAGTGTGGCCTTCTATCACGGGGACCCTCGTACAGGTGGCCGAGACGATAAAAGGCGCCGGCGCCTGCCGCGCCGACAGGCCGCCGCCCTGAAGGGTGCCGAGGATCTTATTCGCCTCGGATTCAACCTTGGGCTCCTCGTTTCGGATAAGGGGTATGACGTTGCCCATGATGTCCAAAGCGCTGACGCCCGGATAGCCCGCACCCGAAATCGCCTGCATGCTCGTCATCATGACGGCTTCGATGCCAAAGGCCCGGTCCAGGGGGGCGAGAGCGCTCGCGAGGACGACGGTCGTGCAGTTGGGGTTCGTGACGATGGCGCCTTTCCAGCCGCGTTCCGCACGCTGGCGTTCGAGGATACCCAAATGGGCTGAGTTGAGTTCCGGGATGAGAAGAGGAACGTTCGGATCCATGCGGTAGGCCGAGGCGTTGGAGAAGACGAAGGCGCCCGAGCGTGCATAGTCCGCCTCGATGCGCAGAGCGGCGTCGGCGTCCAGGGCGGAAAAGGCCACGGGGGCCGGGGCCTCGCTGGGATCGCAGGCTCGGACGACCATGTTGCCGCATCCGGCATACGGTTCACCGCTTAAGTGCCAGGTGCAGGCGTCGCGGTACTTCTTGCCCGCCGAGCGGTCGCTCGCCGCCAGATACGCCACTTCGAAGATCGGGTGACAAGCCAGCCGCCTCAGGAACCTCTGTCCTACCACGCCTGTCGCGCCTAGGATGACCACGGGAATTTTTCGTCGTTCTGCTGCCATATTCGTCTCCATGTATGATGGAGACCTTCGTTTCGTCGCTTCTTGAAGGGGGCCCCATCGACGCCCAAAGGGCGGTAGGATCGGCCTTTCGGTCACTCCCAAGGGGATTCAAAAGAAGAAGGCGTACGTCAGGCGCTCCGCGGGATCTCGGATCCCACGACAGCCGCCGGGTATTAGCCCGGTCGTCCAAGACGGAAGCTGGGGTATACCCTCCGCCCTTCGGCGATTCTCCCCTTTCTGGCAGCATCTACGGGTCCCCGCCCTCAGCCGCCGTACTGATGGGAATCGCTCCTCCATCGGTTTCAGCGAAGCTAACATATCGATTTCATAGCTGCAAGAGGAGGAGGGCGAAAATCGCTCTATTTTGCAGATAAATAAGGATTTCCCGGTTCTTTCGTCATTTTTCCGGGAAAGCCGGGACCTCAGCTCTGGAATTATTTACATATATGTAGGAATATGTACCGAAGGAGAAGGACCGTGACAGCTTTCAGTCCCCTCAGGAAGGAGCCGGGAACCCAGGCCCTGCCTACGCTCTTCGCGATACAGCGAAACCTCAGCCTCCACGGCGACGTTGTTTCCGCCTTCTCTTCCTGCGTCAAGAAGCTTGCCGAGAATTCGGCCGCTCTTGAAGTCTTCATCGCCTTCGCCGAAGGCAGCGACCAGGGTATGAGGCTTGCCGCCGTCTGGCCTGAAGGCGCAGATGCCGGCATCGAGGGCGGCCAGGTACGGATGGGCAGAACTCCCTGCGGCCTCGCCCTTGAAAAAGAAGATTTCGTGAGCCAAGGGAACGAGGGTGGACTCCTTGACCTCGAGGCTCCCATATGGAGTGAAAAAAGCATCGCCGGAATTGTCGCCCTCGTCCTTCCAGCCGCCGCCCCGATGGAAGCTGTGGATCTCGCCTCCGAACTCCTGCGCTGGACGGCCTTCCTGATCGAGGAGGCCCTGGGGCTGAGATCGGCGATAGCCCAGAGGCTCAGAAATACGGAGAGGGAGGCAAGCTGGGACTTGTCGGGCAAGGGTTCGACCTACCTCTCGGCCGGAGCCGAAACCAAGACCGTAGAAGGCGAGACCCCTGGCGGCGAGGAGATGTCCTACTGCGGCATCCTGGGCAGTTCAACCGCCATGAAGGAAGTCTTCACCCTCATAGAGCAAGTGGCGGGTACCGAAGCCACCGTCCTCGTGACGGGTGAGAGCGGCACGGGAAAGGAGCTCGTGGCCAAGGCCATCCACGAAAAAAGCACGGCCTCCAAGGGCCCCTTCGTGGCCGTAAACTGCTCGGCCCTCCCCGAGACCATCATCGAGAGCGAACTCTTCGGCCACGAAAAAGGTTCCTTTACCGGGGCGACGACATCGCGGCTCGGGCGTTTTGAAGCCGCCAAGGACGGCTCCCTCTTCCTGGACGAGATCGGGGACCTCTCCCCCACAGTCCAGGTAAAGCTCCTGCGCATCCTCCAGGAGCGAAGCTTCGAGCGGGTCGGAGGCAACAGGGTGATACGGACGAACGCGCGGATTATAGCGGCCACCCACCGCGACCTCACGACCGAGGTCGAAAAAGGCAGCTTCCGCGAAGACCTTTTTTTCAGACTCAACGTCTTCCCCATCCATCTGCCTCCTCTGCGGGAGAGAGGCGCCGATATTCTTCTCCTCGCCGATTACTTCATCGAAAAACTCGGAACCTCCACAGGCCAAAGGATCAAACGCATATCCAGCCCGGCCCTCGATCTCCTCATGGTCTACCATTGGCCGGGAAACGTTAGGGAACTGGAGAACTGCATTGCCCGCGCCATCATCCTGAGCACGGACGGCGTCATCCACTCCTACAATCTGCCGCCCAGCCTCCAGTCGGCCACTTCGACGGGCACTGAACCCTTGTCCAGCTTTGACGGGGCCATTGCCCGGCTGGAGAAGGAGCTTCTCGTCGAAGCGCTTAAAATTGAGCGAGGCAATTCGGCCCTGGCCGCGCGAAGGCTGGGCGTGACCGAGCGGCGGTTTCGATTCGCCTTGCAGAAGTATAAACTGGATTTCCGAAGTTACAGGACAAAATTGTAGGAATATTCCAGTAATACTACATATTTGTAACTTACTGTGCTATTTACCAACTTGGAATCTCCATAAATCCTTCACCAAGTCCGGCTTCAGTTCCCTTATCTTCTTTTGCTTATTGGGGTTCCAAAACTCGATCGTATTTTCCGATTATTTTCTATATTTGGCATAGTTTTTGCATATATATACGTAAATTCCTCCAATTCAATATTCAAGGAGCTGTCATGAATAGGACAATAGCGAAATACTCGGAACGCGGAGGTGGGCTGGCTGAGATCTACGGCAGCCACTGCTTTTCAAACGAGGTAATGCGCGAGCGACTGCCCCACTCGATCTATTCCGAAATCCTCCTTGTTCAGAATGGAAAGAAGGAGCTCACCCTTGAAGTAGCCGAGGTGGTTTCGGCCGCCATGAAGGAATGGGCCTCTGAACATGGGGCTACCCACTACACCCACTGGTTCCATCCTCTGTCGGGCCTTACGGCTGAGAAGCAGGAGTCCTTTGTCTCCCCCCTTCCCAACGGCGGGGTTATCGTCGAGTTCTCGGGCAAGGAACTCATTAAAGGTGAACCCGACGCCTCGAGCTTCCCCTCGGGGGGCCTGAGGGCCACGTTCGAGGCGCGGGGCTATACGGCATGGGATGTCACGAGTCCGGCTTTCCTCAAGGCCAACCCGAGCGGGATAACGCTCTGCATTCCTACAGCCTTCGTCTCGTATTATGGACACGCCCTCGACAAGAAAGTGCCCCTCCTCCGATCGATGGACGCCCTCAATAAGTCGGCGGTCAGAATCCTCCACATTCTCGGCGACGGTGACGTTGAGCGGGTTATCCCCACGGTCGGTCCGGAACAGGAGTACTTCCTTGTCAACGCCGGTCTGTACCGGAAGAGACCCGACCTGGTGCTGACGGGAAGGACGGTATTCGGCTCCATGCCTGCCAAGGGCCAGGAGCTCGAGGACCATTACTTCGGGGCCATCGAGGAAAAGGTTGCCGCCTTCATGAGCGAGCTCAACGCAGAACTCTGGTCCATGGGGGTGGCGGCGAAAACTCAGCACAACGAGGTCGCTCCCAACCAGTTCGAGATCGCCTGCATCTTCTCCCAGGCCAACATAGCCGCCGACGCCAACCAACTTGTCATGGAAACGCTGAGGAAGGTGGCTGAACGCCACGGCATGGCTGCCCTTCTCCATGAAAAACCCTTCGACGGCATCAACGGCTCAGGCAAGCACGTGAACTGGTCCATGAGTACCAATACGGGGATAAACCTCCTCGAACCTCCCAAATCCCTCTCCGAAGAAGAACAGGACGAGGCGTCGAGGGCCGTGGCACGATTCATCTTCTTCACGATGAGCGTGATACAGGCTGTCGACAAGCGGGCAGCCCTGATCCGCGCCTCAGCCTCGACCGCGGGCAACGACAGAAGGCTGGGAGGCAACGAGGCGCCGCCTACCATCATCTCCGTCTTCCTGGGCGAGCCCCTGGCCGACCTCTTCGATGCTATGTCGAATGGCAAGAACAGGTTCAGCCTCGATTCAGGTATCCTCGAACTGGGCGCGAAGAGCCTTCCCAAGCTGCCCAAGGATTTCACGGACAGGAACCGGACCAGCCCCTTCGCCTTCACGGGCAACAAGTTCGAGTTCAGGATGGTCGCCTCCTCCCAGTCGGCGGCCACACCGGCGACCGTCCTCAATGCCGCCGTCGCCGAGTCATTGAACGAGTTCGGCGACCTCCTTGGAAGGCACACAAGCGTATCGTTTTCGATGGAAACGGCTATTCGCCTGAATGGATAAAGGAAGCGGCCGCGCGGGGCCTTCCCCTCTTCCACTCCGCCGTCGAAGCCATCCCAGAATTCATGAAGGAATCGAACGTCCAGATGTTCGCCAAACTCGGGATCTTCACCAAGGAAGAAGCCGAGTCGCGCTGCATCATCTATCTTGAACGCTACGCCAAACAGATCAACATCGAGGCGGGAGTCGCCCTCGACCTGTCCCGGCGCTATATCTTCCCGGCGGCGTCGCGGAGCGCCGCGGCGTATGCCCGTGACGCGTCGAGCCTGGCCGCGGTGGGCGCGCCCAGCGTTGCGCAGGAACAGAAAGCCCGGAGGATAGCCTCGCTCACGGGCCGCCTCATCGAGGAGGCGGACAGGCTGGAAATCGCCTTGAGCGATGCTCAGCGGGTGGAGGATCCCCTCGCCGGCGCCCAGTCCTACCGCGATGCCGTCGTCCCCAGAATGGACAACTTGCGTCTCGTTTGCGACGAACTCGAGAAACTGATGCCCAAAGCCGATTGGCCGATGCCGAACTACGAAGATCTGCTGTACTCACTGTAAACCGCTTATTGAGAATCGCAGCAAAGGGGCCCTTTACGGGCCCCTTTGCATTCTCCAAGGCCCTTGGCTGGCACCAAGCCTCAAGTTTTGCTATACTCTCGGCGATGCGCTGGTTCCGTAAACTGATTCCCTATATCGTCACACTCGCGGCAGCCGCTGTCGTCATCTACCTTCCCGACCTCAGCCCTGAGCGCTATTCCAAATATGACGATCTCTTTACGCATGAGCGGCAGCGCCAGGCCAACACGGGTTTTTCGGTCACCATCGTCAAATCCGGCAAACTGATCTACCAACGGACTTTCGGCACGGACGGCTTGAAACAGGCGCTGGACAAGGACACGCCTATGTATCTCGGCCCCAGTTCGGAGGTAATTTCGGGCGCCCTCCTCTCATCCCTCGCTCTGACCGGGGAAATCGACCTCGACAAAGATCTTTCCTACTACCTGCCCCGCCGGCTGGTCCTGGCCGATCCCGGGTTTGGTCCGGACGCAGGGCAGAATGTCATTGCCGCGCCGCCAACCGCCGAGGCCGGCCTCACGCTGCGACAGCTTGCCTCATATTCTACCAAGATTGACCAGCCGGCCTTCAGGGACTATAGGGCAAAAACCCTGGGTCTCGAGGCAGGGGAACTCGACCCGGGTCTTCTCATCCAATCGCGTCTGGAAAAGGGCAGAATTCCGAGGAGCAGGCTGGTCTACAGGATTCTGGGTTCCGTGATGGAGCAGGCTGCGGGATCCAGCTTTGACGAGATTCTTCAGTCGAGGATACTCATCCCCCTAGGCATGCACGGCACAACATCCCGGCCCGACTCCCTCCAGGGTGTCGCCGTTGGTTCTGGCCTTTTCTTTGGGCTTTCTTTTCCCTACGAAGCCAGAGTGCCTTCCATCGCAGCCCCCGCCGACGGCATCGTCACGACAGCCGGGGACCTCGGGAAGTTCCTGGCCTGCATCACTGGTCCGACCACCATGAGGTCGGATACCGCTGGGGCCCTCAGACTTTCCGTGGCTTCCCTCCATGAGCCCCTCCTGCCTAAAGGGGATACGGGTTTTGGATGGCGTATTCCCAAACCGGGCAATCGGAAGATGGTATACCAGGGCGGCTCGGTCGAAGGTTTCTGTTCCAGGATTGTTCTCTGGCCCGATGACAAGGCTGGTATAGCCATCCTCTGCTCTCAGGGCGGAGCGATCCAGTCCAACATCGTCTTGCCGCTGTTGACCCAGGCCGCCGAAAATATACTCTTCACCGGCTCAACTCCCAGGCTTCCGCCCCTGGGGAGGATCCTCGTCTTATTGGGCATAGCTATATTGGTTTACCTCCTCAGCATCTTTTTCCAGACCCTGACCGCCCTCTCCTGGGCCAAAGCCCTGCGCGACAAAAAGGAAACCGGCAAGGGGGATTTCTATCTCGGCGCTATCCTGACACGGACTATCCTGGGATTGATCGGAAGGGTGGCTATCATCGTCGCTACACCCTTGCTCGTCGGCTTCGTTGTCGGCACCAACCTGGAATACCATGACCTCCTCGTCATCGAGCCGGGCGCGACAACCTTCCTGCTCTTCGTCATGCTCGTGGGCTGTATGCGGAACGTTGTGCGCCTCGTCTGGCATATCCATATCTCCAGATGCTGAGACCTTGATATGACAACATGGCTGATCAATAAAAAACGCACTATTCCCGTGACCGATATCTGGACAATAGGAACGTCAACCGATAGACTTCGCTTTGTGCGTTGTACAACGCACAAAGTGAATAGGAGGAAGAAGATGAAAAAGCTTCTTGTCGTTCTCGCAGTATTTGCAATTCTCCTCGCCAGCTGCGGCGGCGCTGCGAGCGGAAAGCCCAAGATTGGTGTCGCGATCTATAAATTCGACGACACCTTCATGTCCTATGTCCGTAACGCAATTACCGAAAACGCGAAGGACAAGGCCGAAGTCGAAGTCGTGGACAGCCAGAACGCCCAGCCCACCCAGAACGACCAGGTCGATGCCTTCCTCTCAAAGAAGATGAAGTCTATCGCCATCAACCCCGTCGACCGCACCGCTGCCGCTGCCATCATCGCCAAGGCCAAGGCCAAGAAGACCCCCGTCGTGTTCTTCAACCGCGAGCCCCTGCCCGAAGACATGAAGTCCTGGGATAAGGTCTACTACGTCGGCGCCAAGGCCGAGCAGTCCGGAACCATGCAGGGCTCGATCGTTGTCGACTACTGGAAGGCCAACCCCGCCGCCGACAAGAACAAGGACGGTAAAATCCAGTACATCATGCTCAAGGGCGAGCCGGGACACCAGGACGCCGAGCTCCGCACCCAGTTCTCCATCAAGGCTGTAACCGATGCCGGCATCGAAGTGGACAAGCTCGCCGAAGACACCGCTTACTGGGATCGCCCCAAGGCCTTCGAGAAGATGAAAGCCTTCCTCGCCAAATTCAAGGACAAGATCGAAGTTGTGTTCTGCAACAACGACGACATGGCCCTCGGCGTCATCGAAGCCCTCAAGGCCGATGGATACTTCACCGGCAAGAAGCAGATCGTGGTCGTCGGCGTTGACGCCACCGCCCCCGCTCTCCAGGCCGTCGAAGAGGGCACCCTCCTCGGAACTGTCCTGAACGACGCGAAGAACCAGGGCAAGGCCACCTTCGACCTGGCCTACGCCCTCGCCAAGGGCACCGACGTTACCAAGGCCGGATGGGAAATCACCGACGGCAAGTACGTCTGGGTTCCCTACCAGAAGGTCACGAAGGAAAACTACACGCAGTTCAAATGACAAAAGTTCGGTGACTCGCCAATTCCGGACTCAGTCCGGAATTGGCGTACCGGAGACGGGCAACCGGAGTTGAATCTGGTTGCCCGTTTTCTTTTTGACATGATATTCTTTATCTGGTCAATTTTAACCTGCATCTGTTCAGCGTCGAGGGAGGTCGCGAATGAGCGACTTGGAATACGTCCTTGAAATGCATAACATCTCCAAGAGCTTCCCGGGAGTCAAAGCCTTGGACGACGTCAGCGTGAAGGTAAAGCCGGGCACCGTCCACGCCCTGATGGGAGAGAACGGGGCCGGTAAATCCACCCTCATGAAGTGCCTCTTCGGGATCTACGTCCCCGACGAAGGCGATATCCTTTTAGACGGCAAGCCGATGCATTTTACCGGTTCCCGTCAGGCCTTGGACGCGGGAATCTCGATGATCCATCAGGAGCTTCTTCCCGTCCCGTTCAGGCCTGTCATGGAAAACCTCTGGCTCGGCAGGGTACCCGTCAAGCAGATCGGCCCCTTCAAGTTCGTCGACCAGAAGAAGATGCTCAAGGATACGGTGGATATTTTCAAATCCATGCGACTGGAGATCGACCCCAAGGTCTGGGTACGCAATCTCTCGGTGTCCAAGATCCAGTCCCTCGAGATCGCCAAGGCCATATCCTACAATTCCCGAGTCATCATCATGGACGAGCCCACTTCCTCCCTGACGCAGATCGAGGTAGCCCAGCTCTTCAGGATCATCAGGGAACTCAGGGCCAAGGGTGTCGCGATTATTTATATTTCCCATAAAATGGAAGAGATCCTCGAGATATCGGACGAGGTTTCGATCATGCGGGACGGCCGCCACGTGGGAACCTATCTCTCGAAGGATCTCACGATGGACCTTATCATCTCCAAGATGGTGGGCCGCGACCTCACGCACCGCTTCCCGCCCAAGTCGAACGTCCCTGGCGAAGTAGTCCTCAAGATCGAGCATCTCTATTCGGCCGAGAGCAAATCCTTCCAGGACGTTTCCTTCGAACTGCATCGGGGCGAGATCCTCGGCATCGGCGGCCTTGTGGGCGCCAAGCGCACCGAACTCGTCGAATCCATCTTCGGACTTCGTCCTCTCGAGTCGGGTTCCATCGAGCTCAATGGCAAGCCAGTCGTGATCAGCTCGGCATCAAGCGCCATCTCCAAGCGCATGGCCCTCCTCACGGAAGAGAGGCGTGTGACTGGCATCGTTCCCATGCTCTCCGTCCTGGACAACACGATTTTGGCCAACCTGCCCAGGTACGTCGGAAAACTAGGTCTCCTCGATGAAAAGCGGGCTGATAAGGATGTGAGGAAGAGCATAGAACAGCTCAGCGTCAAGACGCCCTCGCCCAAGACCAGGATGAAGGACCTTTCGGGCGGAAACCAGCAGAAAGTGCTGTTTGCGCGCTGGCTGCTCACGGAACCAGATATCCTCATCCTCGACGAACCAACGCGCGGCATCGATGTCGGCGCGAAATACGAAATCTACACAATCATCGCGGACCTCGCCGCGAAGGGCAAATCCATACTCATGATCTCCTCGGAGATGCCTGAACTCATCGGCATGTCAGACAGGATCATGGTGATGTGCGAGGGAAGACTGACGGGCATTCTGGACGGGAAATCGGCCGACCAGGAAACCATCATGCGGCTCGCCACGCAGTTCATGTGAGGAGACAGCTATGACAGAGAAAAAGAGCATGGAAGATTTCCAGTACAGATCTCTCACACGCCAGAAAGCGATCAAGGATTTCTCCCTCAAGTATGCCATCTACCTCGTATTCCTGGCCCTCATCATCGGGATAACCATTAACTCCCCGGACTTCCTCTCCATACAGAACTTGCGGAACATTCTGTCGATGTCGGCAACGAGGATCATCATAGCCATGGGCATCGGCGGCATCCTGATCACGGGAGGCACAGACCTGTCAGCCGGCAGGCAGGTCGGCCTTGCGGCTGTCGTATCAGCCTCCCTCCTCCAGTTTGTGACCTATCCGCGGCGCATGTACCCCAACATGCCCGAACTGCCTATCTGGATCCCTATTCTTATTGCGATAGCGGCCTGCGCCGTTCTCGGCATGCTGAACGGAGTCATTGTCGCTTACCTCAAAGTGCCCCCCTTCATAACGACCCTCGGCACCATGGTCGCGACCTACGGCATCACCTCCATATACTTCGACAGGCCGCCCTACGGCGCCCAGCCGATCGGCGGACTCCGCAAGGATCTGACGACCTTGGGCTCGGGCTATGTAGGCTTCGACGGCACCTACTCCATTCCATACATCGTCATCATTGCCCTCGTCGTGGCGGCTGTGATATGGGTCCTGCACAACAAGACCCGTTTCGGAAAGAACATCTACGCTATCGGCGGCAACACCGACGCGGCCAAGGTCTCCGGTGTGCCTGTGCCCAAGAACCTCATCGTCGTCTACAGCATCGCTGGAGCCCTCTACGGCCTGGCTGGCACGCTCGAGGCTGCCAGAACAGGCGGGGCGACCAACAACTACGGCAACGGTTACGAGCTGGACGCCATAGCGGCCTGCGTCGTCGGCGGCGTCTCCACCTCGGGCGGCATAGGCACGGTTCCCGGCATGATCATCGGCGTCCTCATCTTCAGCATCATCTCCTACGGCCTCACCTTCATCAACATGAACCCCTACTGGCAGCAGATTATCAAAGGTTTGATCATCATCGCCGCCGTCGCCCTCGATATAAGGAAGTACCTGGCTAAGCGATGAACAACTACTACGATATTGTCGTGGTGGGTTCGGGTCCGGCGGGTCTAGGCGCCGCCTTCGGCCTTCTTGGGGCTGACCTGGCCAAGATCGGCCTGGCCAAGGTCGGCCGGCCCGAACCCTCCCTCCTCCTCCTGGACAAGAATGAAGTCTCCTCGGGGGGGTTGCGCAACGACTGCAAGATGAATTTTTCATGGCCCATCGGCTTTCCTGAAGCCTGCTGGACCAAAGACCAGGCCGAAGCCTACCTCGGGCGCGTCGAAGCATTCCTGTCCCCGGTCATACTGGAAAAAAGGAACCTGGACTTGTACTCAAAGAGGGCCGAGAAACTGGGCGTATCCCTCCTCTCGATCCGCCAGTCCCACCTGGGGACGGACGGAGGCCTGGAGCTTATTGGAAGGCTCACGGCGAAGCTCAAGGGCCTGGGAGCCGAACTGGTCCTCGGCGAGAAGATGTTGAGCCTCGACGCCAAAAAAAAGATACTGATTACGGATAAGCGCGAAATCCAGTACAGGGATCTCGTCCTTGCCCCCGGACGGGGAGGCTTTGCCTTCCTCCAGGGGATTATGAACGGAGCGGACATTCCCTACCGCGACAACGTGGTGGACATAGGCGTGCGCGTCGAGACAAAAGAAGAGCGCTACCCCATCGTCAAGGACTACTACGACCCAAAGTTCCTTTTCCCCAAGAAGACGCGGACCTTCTGCACCAACTCGCGATCGGCCTATGTCGTGCAGGAGCGCTACGGCGAGCCCGAAACCGGATACTGGTATTCCGTCAACGGCCACGCCTGGTCGACTTCCCGGCCGGCGAACGGTCTGGTCAATTTTGCTCTCCTCAAGACCGTGACCCTGACGGCCCCCCTCGCCTCGGGACAGGCCTTTGCCCGCATGCTGGGCATGCAGGCGGCACTTCTGGGCGGGGGCAGACCTATCATGCAGCGGATCGGGGACTTCAAGCTGGGCAAGCGCTCATTCTCTGAGTCTTTTTTGGGCGATCTTTACGACTTCGAGCCCACCCTCCCCTCATGTACTCCGGGCGATATAGGCCTTTCAGCCCCGGCCAAGATATTGAACGCGCTCTGGAACGGGATGAAACTCCTCGACTCGATCGTCCCGGGCCTCCTCCACCCATCCACCATCATGTACTACCCGGAGATCAAACTGTATGCCAACAGGCCGGCCTATATCGACGGACATTTCCGGTCGGCCGAGGGCCTCTATCTCGCGGGCGATGGAGCCGGCACTTCAAGGGGCATCACCGCGGCCTGGGCTTCGGGTCTGAGGGTTGCCGACGGCATCCTCGAGGCGAGATTCGCATGAATGCAGCATCGGAAAGAACCACCACCATCCAGAAAGCCTCCTGGATAGCCCTATGCGGCAACACCATCCTTGCCGCCGCGAAAATCATTGTAGGAATGATATCAGGAAGCCTTTCCGTCCTCTCGGACGGCCTCGACTCGGCGACCGACGTTCTCATCGCCGCCCTCACCCTCTTCGCCGCCAAGATATCCTCCAAACCGGGAGACCCCGAACATCCCTACGGACACGGCAGGGCGGAAACAGTCTCGACAGCCCTCATCTCCCTCGTCATCTTCTTCGCGGGCGGCCAAATCTTCATAAGCGCCCTCAAGGGCATCTTTGGAAGTCGGGCCCCGGCCCTGCCTTCGGCCCTGGCACTCTGGGTGACCCTCCTGTCCATCGGCGGCAAACTCTTCCTCGCCTGGAGCCAGTTCCATTTCGGCAAGAAGAGCGGTTCGTCCATGCTCATCGCCAACGGCAAGAACATGCGAGGGGACGTTGTCACCTCAGCCGCCGTCCTACTCGGCCTCATACTGACCTTCCTCACCGGCGTGCCCGTCCTGGACAAGATCTTCGCCGCCCTTGTCTCGCTCTGGATTCTGAGGAACGCCGTCGGCATCTTCCTCGAGGCCAACACCGAACTGATGGATGGTACGAAGGACAGAGGGATCTACGAGGAACTCTTCAGCGCCATAGCCAAGATACCCGAGGCGGGCAACCCGCACAGAGTCCGTCTGAGAAGGCTCGGCTCCTTCTACGTCGTCGACCTCGACATCGAGGTTGAGCCCGAGATGAGCGTCCGGCGCTCCCACCTGATAGCAGTGTCCGTGGAGAAGGCGATCAAGGTCAGTCTGCCCGACATCTACGACGTCATTGTCCATGTCGAACCTAAAGGCAACATTGAGGAAGAGAAATTCGGCCTGTCGTCGAAGCATACAGACTAGCTCAACCCCGACGAATGGGGATGAGGGAATTAACGACTCTTGTCGGGTCTGTCGGCTCAGGCGGGCCTCAGGGCTGGCGCGTCAGTTGGCGAGCCCTCGGACCGCCGCGTCCGGGTCGGATCTCGATCAGCCTCGGCTTGGGCCTGCTGCCCCGAACGACAGCCTTTAAGTCCAGCATCAGAGGACTCTCGACGAGGTCGAGGGGATAGCTGAGTTCGAAGCATGATTGTTCGCCTTCCGCAAAGGCTCTGGACCATGCCCCATAGTACCTGACGAGATCGAGGGCGGCCGGAAGGAGCTTTTCGATATCCCATGCCCTGTACATCCTTTCGATATGGGCGCACTGGATGGCCTCTATCCGCCTATGATTGGGCTCTGTTTCCACTCCCAACAGATCCAGCTCGCCGAGGAAGGTTGAGGGACTCATGCCCAGCGGCTTTACGACAGCCCTGAACCAAGGCACGGCTCTCCCCTTGGAATAGAAAAGTCCGGTCGACGCGGAGAGAGCTTTTGCCGCAGCCATGTCGGTCTTGGAAAAGCCGGGATTGCTCCTGAGGAGATAGGGGGGGTCGGTCTGACAATCGAGGAGGAGTTCTTTTCTTTTCTCGAAGAGGGTCGTCCCCGGCAGGACGGCGAGGGGGAAGATGTCGAGATGGTTAGGCGCGAGAAAGAGGGCAAAGTCGAGGCTCTCCTTGAACCCGCCGAGAGTATCCCCTGGAAGACCATAGATGAGATCGAAGCCGTAGATGAGGTTCGCTTCGTCGAGGATCCTCACCTTCGAGGCGAATTGCTTCCTGTCCAGGCTCCGTCCTATGGTAGCGAGGACTTTTGGATCGGCGCTCTGGAGGCCGATCTGCAGAGAGCAGGATAGGCGAGCGAAAGCCTTCGCTTGAGCCCTGTCCACGAGTTCGGCCCGGATCTCGAAATTCCAGTGTATCTCCCCGCCGCGTTCAGCCAATAAAGCGAGGATGGACAAAGATTTTCCGCTTTCGGCGTTGAAGGTGGGATCGAGGACGAAGACCTCCGCTGCCTTGGCTTTCTTGAGGATCTCGAGTTCGGCCTCTACCCGCTTTAGAGGCAGGGGGCGTATGCCGGCAAGGCCCCTCCCCTCGTAACAATAGGCGCAACGGTAGGGGCAGCCTCTCGCGAGTTCCCAGGCGACAGTGCCGCCCGCCACGGGCCGGATGATACCCTCGATCCAGGGCGAGGGCAAATCGACCGCGTCGGAAACGGGGCCGCGCAGGACAGCAGGGATGGAGCTATCTTGACCTTTCCCGCCCCCTAAAAGTGTGGAGTCAAGCCAGGCTGGGAAAGAACGTTCGGCTTCGCCCAGAAAGATGGCATCGAAATATAAAGGAGGCTGAGCCGCATAGGCCAGTCCTTCGGCATCGGGCCCACCGGCGATGATGAGGAGTCCAGGCTGGATTTTCCTCAACCTGGAAGCGATGCGCAGAAGGCGTCTTGAGTTCCACAGATAGAGCGAAAAACCCACGAGATCGGGCTTGAAGGCCGTCAGGGCTTCGAGAACCGTATCGTCGGACCTTGCCTTGCCGGCGTCGAGGAGAAGGATCTCGTCCTTGGCGGCGAGACCCATTTTCAAGAGGGACGCGGCGACGCAGCCCGCTCCCAAGGGCGGCGAAGCTTCCGCCCCGGGGGCCGAAGAATAAATGAAGACACTGCGCAGGTTTCCAGGCGGCATGGCGCGTAAAGCCTAACACGGCACCGGCCCCTGGGCAACCGAGGCCCGGGTCGCCGTTCTTGACTACTTTTCTCGATCAATGGTAGCTTCGCGAATCATGGAGACCAATGCCAGCGAGTTGACGAAGGCCGTGCTTTCCTGCCTTTTCGCCGCCCTCATCTCGATCGGGGCCTATATAGCTCTGCCCCTGCCGGGTACGCCCGTGCCCATAGTCCTCCAGAATCTGTTCATCATCATGGCAGCCGCTGTCCTCGGCCCGGGGTGGGGCTTTCTCTCCGTCGTCATCTACCTCATCTTCGGCCTTGTCGGCATGCCTGTCTTCTCGGGAGGAACCGGTGGCATCGCCAAGTTTCTCGGCCCGACGGGAGGCTACCTCGTCGGCTACCTTCCCGCCTCCTTTGTCATCGGGCTCATCGCCGACCGCGGAAAGCGTACCTTTCTCTCCCTAATTTTCGCCGGCTTCGCGGGGATGACCATCGTCTATTGTTTCGGCATAACCTGGATCAAGCTCTCCGTCGGCCTTCCCTGGGGCAAGGCCCTTGCATCAGGCCTGATCCCCTTCCTGCCCGGCGATCTGGCAAAGATCCTGCTTGCCGCCTTTCTCGTCCCCAGGATCAGGGCAGGCATGGACGCCCTCAATACCTCGGCCAATGACTGAGCTTCTGAAGACCGAAGCCCTGCGGCACATCTTTGCGGATGGGACCGAAGGACTCGGAGGCATCGATCTGACGGTCGGGAAGGGCGATTTTCTCCTCATCGCAGGCAGGAACGGCTCGGGCAAGACGCTTCTTGCCCGCCACCTTGTCGGGCTCTCACTCCCTAGTTCGGGAAAAGTGTTGTTCAAGGGCGAGCCTCTAGGCAGGGACTTGCGGGCGCTGAGGCGATCCGTAGGCTATGTTTTCCAGGATACAGACTGCCAGATTCTCGGCCAAACCGTAGAGGAGGACGTCGCCTTCGGACCTGCCAACCTCGGTTTTCCCCCGGTTGAAATACACAAGCGCGTGAACGAAGCCCTCGACGAGGTAAGGTTAGGGAATGCGGCCGCGCGGAGGCCTGAAACTCTCTCGGGAGGGGAAAAACGCCGTCTCGCCATAGCCGGCGTCCTCGCCATGGGGTCGGAGTGCCTCATCCTGGACGAACCCTTCGCCAACCTGGACTACGAGTCCGCCCTCGACCTCGCAGCCCTCTGCCTCGACCTCAAGGCGGGGGGAAAGACCCTCGTCGTCGTCACGCACGAGCTTGAAAAGATCCTGCACCTGGCCGACAGACTCGTCGTCCTCGAGGGAGGGCTCAAGATCTACGATGGAGATCCCCAAGACCCCGATCCCGGATTCTTCCCCGCCCACGGCCTCGCCTGCCCCTATGAAATCCGCCGAATCTGGTCTCCTGAAACCATAGAGAGATGACGAATCCCTTCGCGTACCGGGAGGCTTCGAACCCCCTTTCCCACCTCTCTGCCGGGCCGAAAGCCCTCTTCCTCCTCTGTTCGACCGCGGCCTCCATGGCCTTTGGCCCTCCTGCGCTGGTTCTGCTTCTGGCCGGCGGCCTTGCCCTCCATGCGTTTTCGAGGATCTCCATCCGTGAATCGAAAGCCGCCTTTCTCTTTATTCTTGGAATTTCAACGGCGGCCGCCCTCTTCCGAGGCCTTGCGCCAGACGACGAGAGGATATTCGCCGTCGAAACCTTGGGCCCCTCGGTCATCTATGCCGTCCGCCTTGCGGTTGTCTACCTCTATGCCCGCATTTTCTACGTTAGCACACGCGTCTCCCGGCTGGGTGATTCGCTGACCCAGGTTATAAGGAAGTTGGCGCCGGGGAAAGAAGGCCGATCGATCCTCTTCGACCCAGGGCTCCTCGTCACTTTGACCCTGCTCTTTCTGCCACGGGTCTTCGACGACGTGATCCGCGTGAAGGAGGCGGCCGCCCTACGCTGCTATGGTTTGGGCAGAAAGAATCTGGGCAGGGAGCTGGCCATGATCGCCACGATCGTCTTTGTCGCCGTGAAGGGCGGGCTTCGCGCGGCTGGCGCCCTCGAAGCGCGGGCCTACTCGAGTTCACGTACAATTGAAACTCTGAAATGGAGTATGGCCGATTGGCTCGTTGCGGCGGCCGGGCCCTTCCTCTTCGCCCTTGGGGTAGCGGCCGGCGCCGGAAGCCATTTCTAGGTAATCTTGATCAGAGCTGAACGCCGTCCGCCGGCCTTGTCTTTATAAGACAGGACTTTTCGCCTTCCCAGGGGAGTACGGACGAGAAGGTCCCTCCAGCGTTACGCGGCTCCCACACTTCGACGGGACCCTTCCTTCCATCGACGATGACGCGACCCAGACGTCGGAATTCCAGCCGGCCTGAGGCCGCCCTGTCCCCGACGGGATCAAGAGGGCCAGCGCAAGCCTCCACCGTGGCGGACGACACGAGCACGGAACCCCCGACCACCTTGTTGGCCTCCTCCAGCCTGCTCGCCGTGTTGACCACGTCGCCCAGAGCCGTGTAGTTGAAGCGCGAGGGAGAGCCCATGTTGCCTACGGCTGCCTTGCCCGTATGCAGCCCGATGCGGGTGAAGGGAAGCCCGGCGCCAAGGGCGGTGAAGGCCTCCTTCGCCGCCTCGATGGCGGGACCGCAGGCCAGGGCCGCTCGGACCGCTCGAGCCGCATGGTCGGGCTGTTCCAGGGGAGCGTTCCAGAAAGCGACCACGGCGTCGCCTATGTACTTGTCCACGGTTCCACCCTCGTCGAGGATGGCCTGGGTGATGGTGGATAGGTAGAGATTCATGAATTCAGCCAGGCGGTCAGGGCTCATCGACTCCGAGATCGACGAAAAACCCCTGACATCGGAGAAGAAGAGCGTCATAACCCGTTCTTCGCCGCCCAGACTGAGGCGATTCGGGTTTCTCACCAGCTGATCGATGACCGTGGGGGAAAGATACTGGGAGAAACTTCGCCTTAGGAAAGCCCGCTTCCTGCCCTCGGCGACGTAGGAGAGAACGATGCCCGTGACGTAGGCGAAGATGCCGCCACCCAGCCCCGCACCCACGGGCGCTACCAGGCCCTGGGCCAGAAAAACCCAGCTAAGTCCTGTTGGTGCCAGGACGAAGAAGAAGGCGGCGGCAGCCAGTGGGGCGGGTTTCCCCACGAGAACGGAGACCGCGACAGCGGCAAGGATGAAGATGAGAGCTATCAGGTCGACGGCAACGGGAGAAAGAGCGCGCGCCAGCGTACTATCCAAGCTGTCAGCCGCGAAGGTCGCGTGGATCTCGGCGCCTGGCATGGCCTGATCCGTGGGTACAGCCTGCCGGTCCAGGAGACCGGGGGCGGAGAACCCGATGAAGATATACTTTCCGCTGAAATCCCGGGGAGAGAGGCCGCCCGATCCGCCCAGCGCCGCGGAGATGATCTCGGCGGCGTTGCGCGCGGGGAAGCTAGGGGATTTGCCCCTGAACTCAAGGTAGAGTTCCTTCGGAAGCGAGGCCAGGTCGGGAGCATCCCCGCCCGATTCGAGGGCGGCGAGACCCAGGGAAGAGCCCTGGCCCATGCCGCTTTCCGAGAAAGGCCGGTAGCGCCGCAGGACGCCATCACGGTCCACCAGACCCTTCACCGACCCGTACCGCGTCCGTTTCAGGGGAAGAGGAGCAAGCCTCTCCCTTCCGGACGGATCAAGAGCCTCGGCGACAACGACGTTGCCCGCCTTGTCCATGGCTTCGGCACATCGCCGGTCATCCTCGGGTCCGTAGGGCGAGGCTTCCGTGAAGAGAATGTCATAGGACTGGGCTTTGGCCCCGGCGAGGAAGGAAGCCATGATGCCGTAGATCTCTCTGGGCCACGGCCAGGAATAGCCGAGGTTCTTCTCCACCCAGGTCAAACTGTACTGATCAACATAGACGAGTTCGACGCTCCCAGCCGAGGGTCTCTTGTCCTTCCGCGCCGAAAGCATCAACGTGGTGCTACGCGAGGCGCCGACACGCGCCGCGGAGTCGTAGAGGGCCAGGTCGAGCTTTTGGGCCAGGCCTGAGATGCCTAAAAGCAGGGCGAAAAGGATGCCTGAGCCGAGGGCGAACAGGAAACGATTCCGGAGTGAAAGTGCCGCTTCGACGTTTCCCCCGGCCTTGACGGGTTTCAAAAATAGACCCTCATGGCCTCAAAGCGGAGCGCCTTAGCCCTCGCCGCGTCCGCCTCCTGGTCAGGGCCCCCCCGAACCCCGCTTGCCGCTTCAGCTACCTTGGTGGATGGAAGGACCCTGCCGAAGAGTTCCTGACCCTTGGCCTCCTTCACCGAGGCGCCGATGGCCTCAAGGCGGGTAGCCGGCGCTGGGTGGGTCAGGGCGAAGCCCGCCGCCCCCGATGCCCCCGTCGACTCCTTCGAGGGGATCCTGGCGATGAGCCGGGAAAGGGCTTCGGTATCCCGACCCGATGCCTTCAGGACAAGGTAGGCTTCCCAGTCCGCCTGAAATTCGAAGGTCTGGGAATAGCCCGAGACGATGAGTATCTTGGCGAGGTCGGCTATGGCGTCACCAAAGGTAGAGGTGAAGAGGGCGGCTTCGCCACCTTCGGAGAGACCGGCGTTCAAGGCATACTCCGAAGCTATGCGGGCGAAACGGGCGCCGTGGACCGAGGCAAGGCCGTGGCCTAGAGCCACGTGGGCAATCTCGTGGGCAAGGACGGCGGCAAGCTCGTCCTCGTCTCTCGCGAGGCTCACAAGACCGCGCGTCACGAGGATATGCCCCCCCGGCGTCGCGAAGGCGTTGACCTCAGGACTATCGAGGGCGAAGAAGCGGTAGCCCGAATAGATCTCGGGCCGGATGGAATAAAGCGCGAGGCCCTGCCCAAGCTTGTTGAGGTAGGCGTTGAGCTCCGGCCTGTCATAGGGAGGGTAACTCTGGAAGATCGACGCCGCGACGGCCCTTCCGACGTAGTAATCGTCTTCGGGGCTCAGGCGGTTCTCGGCTTCGACGGCTGCCGCCGCGGCCCGCTTCAACATGGCCGCCTGGTAGTCGGTCAGGAGCCCCTGGTCGAGGCTTCGCGTGGCAAGGAGGTCCATGCTTTGGGCGAGGGTGAGGCAAGAGGATAGGAGAACCGTCGCGGTCAGGGCCGCGGCGGCCGCGAGGAACCAGGCGCTCCTAGCCTTCCTCACCTGTCGTCGCTCCCTTCGAGGAAGCGGAGGCAGGCTTCGGGCGTGTAGGCGAGTTTTTCCATCTTGTCCACCCAGACGAAATCGACATGGGTCTTCTGGCGGTACTGATCCTCCAGGCTCTGGTCGAAGCCCTTGCCCGCGAGGGAAATCTCGGTCTCCGAAACACCCTGAACGGCTGCTCCGGGGACGGTCACCGGTATTGTCTTGGCGGTCAGCGCCGAGGCGAAAATGTAGCCGTAGCGCGACGAACCGGGCACTCTCACTTTCGTCCATCCGTCCATCGTCCCAAACACGAAGAGTTTCTGTCGGTAGGCCACCGATTCTATGATGGGCGCCGCCACCGAAGGAGCCTTGCGTATCTGGCTCATGGCCACCTGGACGGACATAGCCGTCATCTCGGTCTGGCCCTGGGCCCGCAGAGGAAGGAAGATCAGGAACATGAGGGCCCAGGCCCCCGCGCGAAGGTAAATTCTCATCTGACACCACCTGGGGCGAAAAACCCCATTATAACTATAGCGCGATTTGGCTTAGGCGACCGACTCAGTCTCCCCTATCGAGGAGCATGGCCTCGAGCTGGGCCTTCCAGTCGAGGAGGGCATGGACGATGGCCCGCTGGGGGGCTGGCATGTCGGGGTCAGTCATCTCGCGCTCGACAAGCAGATTGTAGTCGCCAAGTTCGGCGCTCCCCTCGGCGGCCGGAAGCTGAATCCGCCTGACGCAGTTCTCCCTCCAGCTCAAACGCTCCGAGGGACTCAAGGTTTCAGGAAAATTCCGGGCAAAAAGCCTTCCGAGGAGGCGGGGAATCCTGTCGTCCAGGAATTTGGCTTTTTTGAAGGATTCCTTGACTTCGGCGAGGGCCGCGCTGTTTCCCCGTGCCGCGGCTGTCTTTTCGTGGAAGCGGGAGAGCTTCTCCCTGTCACGGTCGGGGAAAAAACCGCCCGAGTACAGGCAGAGTTCAGGGTCGTCGGAAGGAGGAGGAGGCAGGGCTTCTTCGAAGACGGCCGCGAGTTTCTGGGCCAGACCCGGATTTCTTTTTATGAAGGCGAGTCTTTGTCCGCAGAGTTCCTTGTTCAGTCCGAGTCTTTCTCCCGACTCGCGGCTGAGCGTCGAAACCGGGGCGATGAAGGGGCAGTGGTTGAGCCGTATCCGTGTGAGGGGAACGCGCGGCTTCGTCCTCTCCTCCGCCTTGACGAAGACGCGCTGGCGTATCTCCTCGACCGTGAGTGACTGGAGTTCGGCCGGGTCGAATCGGAGGTCGATGGCGATCAACTGGCTCCGGTTCACCGCGTCCATGCCCACGGGTGCGACGATGGTCGTGCAGCCGGCGGGCGACGTGTACTCCGAGGCAGTGTGGAGGAGCATCTTGCCCGCCGGCAGATCGATGAGGGGCTTAAGGCTCTCGCGCTTCCTGTGGGCGTAATACCAGGCATAGAGTTTCCCCTGTTTGCTTTTAATGAGCCGGGCGAAGGCAATGGAAGCCCGTATGTCGCTTAGGGCGTCATGGGCCGAATCGTGTTCAAGGCCGTTCGCCTTGGCCAGGGCCTCAAGCTTGAAGAGGGGCTTGCCCTCCCCGTCCATCGGCCAGACTATCCCTTCCGGACGCAAGTCATGGGCGGCTCTGCCCAGGTTGACGATGTCCCAGCGCGAGTTGCCGTGGGCGTATTCCCGCTCGTAGGGGTCGAAGAGATTGCGGTAGAGAAGGTTCCGGATGAACTCTTCGTCGAACTGTATGGAGTTGTAGCCGGCGGCTGTCGTCCCCGGCCTCGAAAACTCGGAAAGTAGCCGGAGAGCGAAATCGTACTCGCCGAGGCCGAGTTCGTAGGCGGTTTGGGGCGAGATGCCATGGACCTTGCAGGACTCGGGCGAGGGCAGGTAATCGAAGGAGGGCTTGCAGTAGAGGTTGAGCGGTTCGTCCACCTCCTCGAGCTCCTCGTTCGTCCTCACGCAGGCGAACTGGGCTATCCTGTCGTGGCGGGGATCGAGACCGAAAGTTTCCAGATCGTACCAGAGGATCGTCGAAGCCATGATTCGACTATAGCGAATCCCCCGAAAGGGGGCAAGGTGAGCGGGGCGGACGACGAGCTCAGGATGGATGTATCGCCGCTTCCCTCCCCACCCTGAAGGCGGCGAGGTTGGCCTCCATTGCATTTTCTGGTATCTGGGCGCGGAGGGCTCTCTCCCAGTCGATACCGCCCATTCCAAAGGCTCCAACCATGGCGCCGAGAAGAACGACGTTCATCGTCTTGGCGTTGCCTATCCTGCCCGCGATCGAAGCCGCGTCGACGACGATCGTCCGGAACTTGGCCTGGAGCGCTTCCACGATGCCCTGGGGATAGGTCTCGTAGCCCGAGGACACCGGCAGGGGAAGGATTTCGTACCTGTTGATGACGAGGGTTCCTGAAGGCTTGAGAAAGGGAGCGTAGCGGAGCGCCTCGAGCTCTTCGAAGGCGACGAGGATGTCGGCGCCGCCTCTACCTATGATAGGCGAATGCACCTTTGTGCCCCAGCGTACCTGGGTGGAGACGCTCCCGCCCCGCTGGGCCATGCCGTGGACTTCGCTCATCTTGACGTCGAAGCCAGCGTCGCATAGGCCCTGAGTAAGGACCTTGGAGACGAGGATCGTACCCTGCCCTCCCACTCCCGCCAGAAGAATGCTCTTCACTTCGTCCATGGTCAGGGTCCTCCAACCTGCGAAATGGCGCCGAAAGGACAGACCTGGGCGCAGATCGAACAGCCCGCGCAGAGGGCGGGATCTATCGAGGAGATTCTGTCGAAACTAAAGGCCGGACAGCCCACCTTGAGGCAGCGCTTGCAGGAGCGGCATTTCGCTGGATCGACGGCGTAGGGCTTTCGCGGCCGCGCGAGTTTCTTGACAAGGACGCAGGGGCTTCTGGCGACAATGGCAGCCGGCTTTGCGCTCGCCTGGGCAGCGTTCAGGGCTACCTCGACCGCCTTCAGGTCGAGGGGGTCGACCGTGAAGACCGGATCGAAGCCAAGGGCGCTTAAGACCCTGGCGATGTCGATCTGCGGAGCCGGCAGCCCCAGCAGGGTCTCGCCCGTGCCCGGGTTGTCCTGGTGGCCCGTCATCCCCGTTATCCTGTTATCGAGAACACAGGGGATCATCCTGCCTGAGTTGTAGATGATCTCGGTTGCGCCTGTCATGCCTGAATGGAAGAACGTGGAATCGCCCACGAGGCCGAAGACTTTCTTGTCCGAACGGCCCGAGATCTCGAAAGCCTTGGCCATGCCCATGCCCACCGAGAAGCCGCCTCCCATGCAAAGACAGGTGTCCATGGCGTTGAGGGGGGAATGGTAACCCAGACTGTAGCAGCCTATGTCGCCCGCGATGACGTAGTCGCGTCCCTTGGAGAGGGCGTAGAAGAAGCCCCTGTGGGGGCAGCCTGGGCAGAGGGCCGGCGGGCGGTTCGTGGGTTTCATCTCAGGCTCGGCCGTCTCGGGTTCGACCCCGAAAAGAGCCTTGGCGAGGATGGCGGGATCAAGTTCCCTTATCGAGGGAACCAAGCTCTTGCCGACGCAGGGGATGCCGGCCATCTTGATCTGCTCCTCCATGAAAGGCTCGAGTTCCTCGATCACGTAGAGCTTTTCGACCTTCAAGGCGAAATCGCGGATGAGACCCATGGGCAGGGGGTAGGTGAAGCCAAGCTTGAGGAAGGATGTATCCTCGGGGAAGACCTCCCGGGCGTACTGGTAGGAAATCGCAGCAGAGATCACCCCGATTTTCGAGCCCTTGAGTTCGAGCCTGTTGAGGGGACTCGTCTCGGCGTAGGCCGCGAGTTCCTTCATCTTCGCCTCGAGCCTGCCGTGGTTTATTTTGGCATGCTCGGGAGTCGAAACGAACTTTTCGACATTCTTGACATACTCACGGGGCGAAGCTTCGATCCTCTCCCCCTCCTCCACAAGACTCTTGGAATGGGAAACCCGGGTCGTCACGCGGAAGAGGACAAGAGTGTCGAATTTTTCCGAGATCCTGTAGGCTTCCTTGATGAAATCGAGGCATTCCTGGCTGTCCGAGGGTTCGACCAAGGCCATCTTGGCAAATTTAGCATAGAGCCTATTGTCCTGCTCGTTCTGGGAGGAGTGCATGTCCGGATCGTCGGCCGACACGACGACGAAGCCAGCGCCGACGCCCTGGTAGGTGGCCGAAAAGATGGGGTCGGCGGCTACATTGAGACCGACGTGCTTCATGGCCGAGATGGAACGCAGGCCGGCTATCGAAGCTCCATAGGCGACCTCTACCGCGACTTTCTCGTTGGGCGCCCACTCGCAGTAGAGGCTGCCCTTGTAGGAAGCGAGGTTTTCGAAGATCTCGGTGCTGGGCGTTCCGGGATAAGCGCTGCCGAAACTCACGCCAGCCTCGAAAACGCCCCTGGCTATAGCCTCGTTGCCCGTCAATAGCCTTTTCATTGCCTAACCCCTTTCGCGGAATAGATCGCCGCGGCTCTGTTGAAAGAAGCAGCCCTCATACAGAGCTTCCCGAGACGATGGCGGCCAAGGCTATCGAAGCCAGCTTGGTCTCGGCCGTATCGGACATAGATACGAGGACGATGGGC